>JAHZDG010000017.1:17340-46925 GCA_019422485.1 Alistipes sp.
AGAGTGAATATTGTGCAATCGACCTGTTGTATGCAATTATTACAAAAAAAATCGCTACTTTTGCAGTTCACAAAAGTGAGTATTCGATCAACCCTGTCAATTATTTAGTGTAACCTTATGGCAATATCAAGCAGAAAGAGCAACGAAGCGGATTTCTCCATGGAGGAGAAGATCATTACGTTGTATGAGCTTCAGAAAATCGATTCCAAAATCGATGAGATCAATAAACTCAAAGGCGAGTTGCCTCTCGAGGTGCAGGACCTGGAGGACGAAATTGCCGGACTAGAAACCCGCATGGCCAATATTTCGGCTGAGGCGGACGAACTGACCGCAGGTATTAAGAACAACAAGGACGAGATTGAAAAGGCCAAAGCGCTCATTGCCAAATATGAAGCACAGTTGGACAATGTCCGCAACAATCGCGAGTTCGATGCGCTGACCAAAGAGATCGAATATCAGAAGTTGGAGATCGAGCTGTATGAGAAGAAGATCAAGGAAGCTACGGCCGAGGTGAAGGTGAAAAAGAAAATGATCGAGGACAACGAAGCCATGATCGCCGATCGGAAAGTCGATCTGGAAGCGAAACGCGCCGAGTTGGATAGCATCGATCAGGAAACGGCGAAAGAACTGGAAGCTCTGCAAGCTCAATCAACGGCAGCTGCGGCCAAGATCGATGAACGTTTACTGGCGGCTTATAATCGGATCCGCCATAATGTTCGCAACGGTTTGGCTGTTGTAACGGTGAAACGTGACGCCTGCGGGGGGTGCTTCAACCGGATCCCGCCCCAGAGACAGTTGGATATTCGCACCAATAAGAAAGTGATCGTTTGTTAATACTGCGCTCGTATTCTGATGTCGAGCGACCTGGACAACGATCAACAGTAAAATATCGGTTCAGTATATCACTGAGACGCGATACTGACAGAGTGTCAGATAAAAATTTTGAGCGGCTTGAGGTATTTAATACCTTGAGCCGCAATTTTTTATTCTTTTGTGAGGCCGCCGTTCCGGGAAAAGGATAGAAAATGGCACATTTATTGAATAAAAACGAAGAGAAAGCAAAGGAAAAAAAACAGAAAGAAATAAAAAAGTAAAAATTTTTCGGGGCGGAGATTTGATTTTTTGAAAAATATCTCTATCTTGCGTCCAATTGTCCAACCTTAATGTTTGTTAGCCTATCGAGAAAAATCTACTCAAACCAACAGAAGGAGTAGGATTATGAATCGGAATCAGTTAAGCGATCACCAGTTGCTGACTAATTACCTTTCGGGCGACGAACATGCCATCACCGATCTTATTAATCGTCATCATAAACGTATTCTGGACTATATTCGTATGATGGTCAAGGATGCGGATACGGCGGATGATATTTTCCAGGAAACCCTGATTAAAGTGGTGCGTTTCCTGAAAGAGGGCCGCTATACGGAAAATGGACGGTTTTTGTCATGGGTTCTGCGCATCGCCCACAATCAGGTGATCGATCATTTCAGACAGAAAAAGCAACAGAATAATGTTTCGGAAAGTGAAGCGGGTTACGACTTGCTGAACAATAAAAAATTTTCCGAACCGACGGTCGAAGAGGATTTGGTTACGCAACAAATCGAGTCCGATGTCCGCAAGCTGATCGAATATCTGCCGCAGGAGCAGAAAGACGTGGTCATGATGCGGTACTATATGGGGCTGACTTTCAAGGAAATTGCCGATCAGACCGATGTAAGTATCAATACCGCTCTGGGTCGGATGCGGTATGCGCTGATCAATCTGCGCAAGTTGATTCACGAAAATCAATTAATTCTGAGTCAATAGGCCATATTTCTTTCTCTGGAGGCAATAATTCTTTTCGGGGAGACGTTTAAAGGATGTAAACGTTAGTGAAAAGTAGCCTATGGAGGATTATTACCAAGATGAGGAAACTGACGACGTGACCCGGCGTGAGGATCAGGAACTGTTTGAGCAAGAGGTTATCGGAGAGGATGAGGAATTGTTGCTGGTCGATACCTTGTTGAGCGAAGTGTTCCGCAAATATCGCTGACACGGTATATAGGCTACGGGGATACGAAACCGGGAGAGGGTACAGGAGAAAAGTACAGCCCGATTGACTTTGAGTTTTTACATACCTTCCGGTTATTCGCTCAGGAAAAATAAGGGGTTCAGCTGCGGCTGAACCCCTTATTTTATAATAGGTAGATGTTTTTAGTCGTACTTTTCGTCTTGTACGGCTTTGAACAGTCCGATGTCGGCTACGCACGAGCCATCGATGTAGGTGGCAGCGGCAGCGATTTGAGCCTGACCGTATTTTACGTAAATTTCAGCGGAGCTGCGGTAAGCTTCTTCATCCACCATGGCCTGTTGCAACAGCAGGTGTCCCAGGATGATGTGCCCGGCCATTTCTACCATACGGCGTGCAT
Source organism: Alistipes sp. (assembly GCA_019422485.1). Lineage (GTDB taxonomy): Bacteria > Bacteroidota > Bacteroidia > Bacteroidales > Rikenellaceae > Alistipes_A. The sequence goes on from JAHZDG010000017.1 coordinate 19,749, forward strand.
GGAAGTCGATGACATCGTTGTCGCCGGTAGCCGTTACTTTTTCGACAGACTTTTCGAAGGCTTCACGCATGGACACCAATCGTTTGTAGGTGTTTTCCATTTCCGGTGCATATTCCAGCGTTTCGTACTCTTTGATCTTGTTCAGGTAGGTGCCGGTGGTCACGTGGCGGATGGCGGCTACAACCTGTAACTGAGAGGTTCCTTCATAGATGTTGGTGATACGGGCGTCACGATAGATACGTTCGATGGGGTAGTCTTTCATGTAGCCCGATCCACCGAAGATCTGGATGGCGTCGTAAGCCAGCTGGTTGCAATATTCGCTCGACATGAGTTTCAACAGCGGCGTGAAGGCATCGGCCAGTTTGCTGTAGAGTTTCATTTCGGCGCGTTCTTCGCCGGTGAGCGAACGTTCTTTGGCAATGTGCTGGTATTCTTTATAGATGCTGACGAAACGGGTGGTTTCATACAGCATGGCCCGAGAACCATACAGTTTGGCTTTCATGTTGGAAAGCATTTCGTAGATGGCCGGGAATTCGATAATCGGTTTACCGAACTGTTGACGTTCGTTGGCGTATTTGAGGGCTTCGCGATAGGCGGCTTCCGACAGACCGGTAGATTGAGCCCCGATCCCCAGACGGGCTGCGTTCATCAGCGACATCACGTATTTGATCAGGCCCATCTTGCGGTCGCCGACCAATTCGGCCGGAGCGTTGGTGAAGACCAGTTCGCAGGTGGGTGAACCTTTGATCCCCAATTTGTTTTCGATACGGCGAACTTTGACAGCCATGCTGGAGCGGTCATAGACGAACATCGACAACCCGCGGGCATCGGTCGTGCCTTCTTCCGAACGGGCCAGTACCAGTGAGATGTGACCGTCCCCGTTGGTGATGAAGCGTTTCACGCCGTTGAGCAGCCAGGTTCCTTTGGCTTCGTCCCAGTGAGCCTTGAGCATAACGGCCTGCAGGTCGCTACCGGCATCGGGTTCGGTCAGGTCCATAGCGCAGGTTTCGCCGGCCGACACGCGGGGCAGGTATTTGTCTTTGATCTCTTCGGAAGCGAATTCGTGGAGGGTTTCGGCGCAGTCCTGCAGACCCCAGATGTTTTCGAAGCCGGCATCGGCCCGAGCGACCATTTCATTGGCCATGACAAAAAGGGGCAGCGGGAAGTTCAGCCCGTTGTATTTCCGCGGAAGAGTCAGGCCAAACAGGCCGGCTTTGTTCAGAACGTCGATATTCTGAGCGGTTCCCGGCGCATAAACCACGTGGTCGTTCACCACTTTGGGCCCTTCGTGGTCGACACCTTCGGCGTTGGGGGCGATGACGTCGCCACAGATTTCCCCGGTAATTTCCATTACGCGACGATAGCTGTCCATCGCATCTTCGAAATCCAGCGGGGCATAATCATATTTGCCTTTGTCGGCATACCCCCGTTCCTTGAGTTCCACGATTTTTTTCATCAGCGGATGGTTCAGGTGGAACTGGAGGTCTTTATTATCTGAAAAGAAATTTGCCATAATTTCGTTGTTTTTTTCGATTCTTTCCGGTCCGTGAGGTCGTTACAACGCGGGGTTGTTTGCGACCGTCGGTGCGAGGACGGCTATTTCGAATTTTGTTTGTAATATTTGATCATCTTGGGAACGATTTCCATAACGTCACCCACGATGGCATAATCGGCGATCTTGTTGATCGGGGCGTTGGGGTCGGTGTTGATCGAGATGACCATCGACGACCCGTCCATCCCGGCGGTGTGCTGGATCTGACCGGAGATCCCGCAGGCGATATAGAGTTTCGGACGAACCGTTACCCCGGTCTGACCTACCTGACGGGCATGGTCGGTCATCCCGGCATCGACAGCCGCACGCGAAGCGCCGACTTCCCCGCCGAGCACTTCGGCCAGTTCATGCAGGATGGCAAAGTTTTCCTTGCTGCCCATACCGTATCCCCCGGCTACGATGACCGGAGCGTTTTTGATGTTGATCTTGCGATCTTCGATCTGGCGGTCGATGATCCGCACGACGAAATCGGTATCGGAGAGGTATTTCGAAGCGTCGATTTTTTTGACGATGCCTTTACCCGGCGTTTGGGCCACTTCTTTTTTCATGACGCCTTCGCGAACCGTAGCCATTTGGGGACGGTGGTCCGGGTTGATGATCGTGGCGATGATGTTCCCCCCGAAGGCGGGACGAATCTGGTAGAGCAGGTTGGTGTAGGTGGTGCCGCTTTTTGCATCGGTATGGTCCCCGATTTCGAGGCTGGTGCAGTCGGCCGTCAGACCGCTGTGCAGAGCCGAGCTGACACGCGGAGCCAGGTCACGGCCTACCGGAGAGGCGCCGAACAGGGCAATTTGCGGTTTTTCTTCTTTGAACAGGCCGCAGATGATGGCGGCATGAGGCAGGGTGCGGAACGGGGCGAGTTCCGGAGCATCGGCTACGTGGATGGTGTCGGCGCCATAGAGGGCCAATTCCTTTTCGATGCCGTCCAGCTGATGGCCGATGGCCACCGCTTCCAGGTCGCAACCCAGCGTGTTGGCCAGCACCCGACCTTTGGTGAGCAGTTCCAGTGATACGTCGGCCACTTTCCCGCTCTCGATTTCGCAATATACGAATACGTTATTCATGTGTTTTTCGGTTTTTTAATTTCTGTGGTTCCGGGCATGGCGCCCGGTGTTGCGGGCAGATCCGTCGTTTGAAAACGGATCCGTCGGGTCGACTATCCCAGCGTATGGCTGGCGATCAACTCTTTCATCAGCGCATCGATGTCGCTGTCGGCTGCGGTGAGGCGTTTGGCTTCTTTGGCGGCAAAAACAACGTTTTCGATCTTCTTCACCTTGGTGGGTGAGCCGGCCAGACCCAGTTGTGCATCATCTGCATCCACGTCGGCTACACTCCATTCGGTGATGTTGAGGTAGGGACGTTCCTTGCGCAGCGTGTCGTCGTAATCGGTCGAGGCATCCTGAGCTTCACTGGCGGTTTTGGCATATTTGTATTTCATCACGCGTTTGGCGTGGCGCGGACGGCATTCGGGAGCCGAAGCATTGACGGTCATCAACAACGGCAGCGTGCAGGCAACGGTTTCGACCCCGTGTTCCAGGCGGCGTTTGATGATCAGTTCGTCCCCTTCCGTGCCGACGATCTCTTCGGCATAGGTGATTTGGGGCCAACCCAGTTTTTCAGCGACTTGCGGGCCTACCTGAGCGGTATCCCCGTCGATGGCCTGACGGCCGGCCACGATGATGTCGGGATTGAGTTTGAGGATAGCGCGGGAAAGGGCATAGGAGGTGGCCAAAGTATCCGAACCGGCGAATTTGCGGTCCGAGAGCAGGACACCGCCGTCAGCCCCGCGGAACATGGCTTCGCGGATGATTTCGGCTGCACGGCCGGGACCCATGGTCAGCAAGGTCACTTCGCTGCCGGGGAACATGTCTTTGAGAACCAGGGCTTGTTCCAGGGCGTTGAGGTCTTCAGGGTTGAAGATAGCGGGCAGGGCGGCCCGGTTTACGGTGCCGTCGGCTTTCATGGCGTCTTTACCCACATTGCGGGTATCGGGCACCTGTTTGGCCAGCACGACGATTTTCAACGTTTTCTTCATTATTGATTGTGTATTTTAGGTGTGATACTTCGAACGTTGTGAGAGGTCGGACACGCCGCCTCGTTTCGGTATCGGTTAAAGTTTGTCTGAGTCGCAAGACATGGCGGCACGAAAGTCGCATATCTTGACAAAATTAAGATTTTTTTTGAAAATCCAAAAGTGATTTCCCGAAGGGAAAAGCCTGGGAAACGTTGCTTTTTAATGCAAACAGACCGCCCCAGGGCGGTCTGTTGGTAGGGATACCTACGGAAAGGAGGTTTATCGCAATACGGTAGCTTCCCGATCGGGGCCTACGGAGACGATCTTCACGGGAACGCCCGTTTGTTCTTCGATAAACTCGATGTATTCTTTCAGTTCGGCGGGGAACTCGTCATAGGTGCGGACATCGTTGATGTTGCATTGCCAGCCTTTGAATTCCCGGTATACCGGTACGATTTCGTCATTGGTTTCGAACGGCAGTTCCGTGGTTTCCTGACCGTTGACCTTGTAGGCTACGGCTACTTTCAAGGTCGGGAAGTCGTTCAGCACGTCGGCTTTCATCATGATGAGCTGGGTGACGCCATTCATCATCACGGCGTATTTCAGAGCGACCATGTCGAGCCATCCGCAACGACGGGGTCGGCCGGTGGTGGCGCCGAATTCCATACCGATCTGACGCATTTTTTCGCCGTCTTCGTCGAACAGTTCGGTCGGGAAAGGACCGCTGCCGACGCGGGTGCAATAGGCCTTGAAGATACCGAATACGTCGCCGATGCGGTTAGGTGCTACTCCCAGACCGGTACATACGCCGGCGCAGAGGGTCGACGAAGAGGTGACGAACGGATAGGTTCCGAAGTCGATATCCAGCATCGAGCCTTGGGCTCCTTCGGCCAAAATGGCTTTGCCTTCGTTGACGAAACGGTTGATGGCGTGTTCGCTTTCGATAATCGGGCAGTTTTTGAGCACTTCGATCCCGGCAAACCATTCTTTTTCGTAAGATGCGATATCGTATTCGAAGTTGTAGGCTTTCAGTTGTTCGATGTGTTTAGCTTTGAGGCTTTCGTAGCGTTCGAGGAAGTGACTGGACAGAATATCACCTACTCGCAAACCGTTCCGACCGGTTTTGTCCATATAGGTCGGGCCGATGCCTTTGAGGGTTGAACCGATTTTGCTGGCGCCTTTGGCGGCTTCCGAAGCGGCATCGATGATGCGGTGAGTCGGCAGGATCAGGTGTGCTTTTTTCGAAATTTGGAGTTTGCTGCGTACGTCTACGCCATCTGCTTCCAGTTTTTTGATCTCTTCGGCCAGGATCACCGGGTCGATGACCACGCCGTTACCGATGATGTTGATCGTTCCCGGGCGGAAGATACCGGAGGGGATGGTGTGCAGGACGTATTTTTTGCCTTCGAAATGCAACGAGTGACCGGCGTTGGGTCCGCCTTGGAATCGTGCGATTACCTGGTAGTTCGGCGTCAGTACGTCCACGACTTTGCCTTTGCCTTCATCGCCCCATTGTAAACCTAAAACGACATCTACTTTTTTCATGTCTGAGATAAAAAGTTCAGCGCAAAATTGCTTTCAAAGGTACATAACTTTTTCTTAAAGCGGAAGCTTCCGGGCTGTTTTTTGCGGACAAAATGCCATGGAAAAGGGAAGAATGGACTTTGTCAACGATTTTTTAGGGGCGTGGAGGGGGAAAATCTGCGCGAGAATGCGTATCTTGCACCTCGAAAATCGCGCGCACGATCCTGCCTCGGTGGGAAGTGTCGTTGTTTGTGGTGTTTAATTGATTGACAGAAAATTCTCCCGGATGCGTAAATGGATTTTGCTGATTGCGATGCTGTGCTTGTCGCTGGGGAATCGGGCTGTGGCGCAGCTTGACAAAGCGTATTTTTTCTGGGTAGGCCGGGGATTTATCATCGAAGACAAATATCAGGATGCCATCGAAACCCTCAATATTCTGTTGAAGGTCGATGAAAAGGCCCATGAAGGTTATTTCCTGCGAGGGATTGCCAAATACAATCTGGATGATCTGTTGGGGGCCGAACAGGATTTTACCCGGGCCATCGAAACCAATCCTGTTTTTACACAAGCCTATCAATATCGGGCCATTACGCGCTCTCGGCTGGGGAATTACGACGATGCCCTGAAAGATTTTCAGGAGGCGATCGATTTGCGCCCCGATCTGCCGGGCCCTTATTTCAGCCGGGGGGTCACTTTTTTGCTGAGCGAGCAGCCGGAGAAGGCGGTGGCCGACTTTACGACCTTTTTGCGGTATGAGAAAAAGGTGCCGGATGCCTATCTGAACCGGGGGGCAGCCTATCTGATGATGAAGGACACCGTCCGCGGGATGGAAGATTTGGAGCAGGCCATCCGAACCAACCGGGAACGTCCCGACAGTTATGCCCGTCGGGGTGCGGTCTATATGCAGCAGAAAAATTACGATTTGGCCTTGGCCGATTTCGACAAGTCTATTGACTGCGACTCCACGTACATCCCCTCTTATTTCAATCGGGCGTTGGTCTACGCCTCGACCAATCGGCCATTGGCGGCGATCGATGATTTTTCCCGGGTGTTGAAACTGGATACGACCAGCGCGCAGACCTATTTCAACCGAGCTATTCTGCGGACCCAGATCGGAGATTATAATAAGGCGCTAGAAGACTATGATCGGGTGGAATTCTATTCGCCGAACAATGTGCTGCTCTACTATAATCGGGGCGGTTTGTATGCCCAGTTGGGGGATCTCGAATCGGCGGTGCGGGATTACAGTACGGCCATCAATTTGTATCCCGATTTTGCCAATGCCTATTTGAGACGTTCGTCGTTGCGTTATATGCTGCGGGATCTGGACGGCTCCCGTGAGGATAAACAGATTGCCGATCAGAAAATTGCCGAATATCGCGCCAAATTGAACGACAGCACCTTCTCGATCTATGCCGATACCAGCAAGCGCTTCAATCAGCTGCTCTCGTTCGAAGCTACGGAAGGCAGCATGTCCGAAACCGAACGGATGGCGACGACCGGATCTGAAATCACCTTGCTGCCGATGTTCAAGTTCTCGCTGGTCAAACCGGATTCGGTGCAGACGGTGGTCAATCCCTATCGTTACTATGTGCAGGAGATGACCGATTTCATGCAGGAGGTGTCGATGCCTTATTTGCAGTTAGTCAATCGTGATTGCGATCTGCCGGCCGATTCGCTCTTCAGTATGGATGCCCGCCTGGAAGATTCGTTGCGTGTCGGGGTCGCTACCTGGCAGATGTTGTTCAAACGCGGGGTGACTCAATCGCTGATCCGCCAATACACCAGTTCGATCGCCTCATACACGGCGGCCATCGACCGGGATCCTTCCAATCCGTTTTTGTATCTGAACCGGAGTACGACCCAGAGTGAGATGATCGACTTCATTTCGTCGATCGATAATGGTTATCAGCGGATCACCATCGACAGCGATCCGGCCAGCCTTCTGAAACACACCACGAATCGGACATACGATTATGATGAGGCAATTGCCGATCTGAACAAGGCGGCCAAACTTTTGCCGAACTTTGCCTATATCTATTATAACCGGGCCAATCTTTATTGCCGTTCGGGGATGATGCCCGAGGCGTTGGAAGACTATACCCGGGCCATCGAACTCAATCCGTCGTTCGGAGAGGCCTATTTTAACCGGGGTCTGTTGCAGATCTTCCTGAAAGATACCCGCAAAGGGTGTCTCGATGTGAGCAAGGCGGGTGAGTTGGGGATCCGTGAAGCATACGAGGTGTTGAAACGGTATGATCATGGATTGGAATAACCGAAAATCGTTATATTAAATCTATATCATGGTAGCAGCTTTACAAAAGAAAATCAGTGAATCGGCCGTAGCCCGCTGGATGGTGTTGGCATTGGTCGCTTTCACGATGTTGTGCGGCTATTTCATCACGGATGTGATGGCGCCGCTCAAATCGCTGCTCGAATCTCAGTTGGGATGGAGCAGTAGTGACTATGGCTTTTTCACCAGTGCTTACGGTTGGTTCAACGTCTTCTTGTTGATGTTGATCTTCGGCGGGATGATCCTCGACAAAATGGGGGTCCGCTTTACCGGCGTGATGGCCGCCGGCATCATGGTGATCGGTGTCGCCATTAAATATTGGGCCGTGTCGAGTGACTTCGGAGGAGCCAGCGTTTCGATTTTCGGCGCAGTGATTTCGACCCAGGTGCTCTGGGCGTCGATCGGATATGCCATCTTCGGGGTGGGGATCGAAATCGCCGGAATCACCGTTTCGAAAATTATCGTCAAATGGTTCAAAGGCCGTGAGTTGGCTTTGGCCATGGGTCTCGAAATGGCTTGTGCGCGTATCGGGACGGCATTGGCTTTGGCCGTAACTCCGATGATCAGCGATGCGTTCGGTAAGTCGGTCAGTGCGCCGGTGTTGCTGGGCTTGGCTCTGTTGTGCATCGGGTTGGTGTCGTTTCTGGTCTTTGTGGTGATGGACTCGCGTCGCGACCGGGAACTGCAGGAATCCCAGCAGAAGGAGGAACCGTTTCGGGCCCGCGATATTTTCGAAATCATTCGCTTGAAAGGGTTTTGGTATATTGCCATTTTGTGTGTGCTGTTCTATTCGGCGGTTTTCCCTTTCCTGAAATATGCACCGGATCTGATGTTTAACAAATTCGGCATCTCTGAAAAACTGTCGGGCATCATTCCTTCGTTGTTGCCGTTCGGAACCATTCTGTTGACGCCGTTTTTCGGTAACCTGTATGACCGTCGCGGGAAAGGCGCTTCGATCATGTTGCTGGGGTCGGTGATGATCGTTATTGTGCATCTGTTGTTTGCGGTGCCGGCCCTGACCAACTGGGTTTTGGCGCTGGTACTGATCCTGCTATTGGGGATTGCCTTCTCGCTGGTGCCTTCGGCCATGTGGCCTTCGGTGCCCAAGATTATTCCGGAAAACAAATTGGGAACCGCCTATGCCTTGATTTTCTGGATTCAGAACTGGGGCTTGATGGGGGTTCCTTATCTGATCGGGAAGGTGTTGGATACCTATTGTGTGATCGACAACAGCCAGTCGGTAACCGAAGATATTACCGGTATGGTCGGGGTGGAAACGGCTACGCGGGTAGCTTATGATTATACGATCCCGATGTTGATTTTTGCCGCTTTGGGTATTCTGGCGATTGTGTTTGCCTACTTGCTGCGTCGTGAAGACGCCCGCAAGGGATACGGACTGGAATTGCCTAACATTCAGAAATAGTCGAAAATTTTTAATGAAAGTTGTTCGGGCGCGTCAGTTGATGATGCGCCCGAACTTTTTTGAGGCGGGGCTGCATATGCCGAGTGTTGAATGAACAAAAGAACAGCGGGAACGCCTTGGTGAAATTTTGGAGTACGCCTTATGTCGGCGGTTTACAGAAAACGCCCGTTCCTTCGGTCAAGGAGCGGGCGTATGGTGTTTTTGTGCGTGAAAACCTGGCTGTCGGCAGAGACTGCCCCGGTGATCGGGATTAAATGTCGTCTGAATTGAATTTGTAGCCGAGGCGTTTCCCGGTTTGCAGTTTGGAGTTTTCGATCTTGGTGTTGAGCTGATCGACCGTAACGATCTTGGCCGTGTCATAGGGCGGAACCAGCAGGTCGAAGTCGATCGTGTAGTCGATGGCTGTTTCCACAATATTGCACAAGGCTTCCTTGTTGATCGTCTGGGTGCCGAAATTGTTGTGGCGCATGCTGATCTGGCGTTTCCCTTCCACGAAGTATTGCATCTCGCGGTTGACGAAAATACGTCCGATCAGATAGCCCTCGTCGGCGCTCCGGTTGTATTTGAACGAATCGGCCAGGAAGTTGTAGATGTTGATCATCCCGCAATAGGAGTTGGCCTTGTCCTTTGCTACGTAAGAGTTCTGCCAGATGATGTGTTCGCGGTTGAATTCGAATACGTTGGAGTGCATGCTGAAGATCAGAATGTCGTCGGCTACATGCAGTTGCGCTTCGAATTTTCCGCGGTCGCGGTATTCGATCCGTACATCTTCCTGTCCGCGTCCTTCGAGGGCGTCATCCAGCTCGGAAGACAGTTCGTGCAACAGCTCCTTGAGCTGACCGAATACGGTAAAAGTGTTGTTGAATACAGTTTGGGTCAGCGCCGATTTAGCGCTCAGTTTGTTTACGATGCCTTCGCGCACCGTGGTGGAAGGGTCGCCGTCCATAGTTGATATTTAAGGTTATACATGAATGTGCCGTGATTACATCAGTCGGATCTGTTGTCCGGCTTTGACGGCACTGTCTTTGCTTCTGCGGTTGATGTTGCACAGGTTTTTCAGTCGGATGCCGTAGGCCTGCGAAATGCTGTGCATGGTTTCACCCTCTTTGGCAATGTGGATCAATTTGCCGTTTTCGCTCCGTTTTGCTTTGGTCTTCAGGTAGAGCATAGTGCCCGGACGCAGATCACCGGCTCCGTCCAAATCGTTGTATTTGATTAGTTTGGAGACGGTCAGTCCGAATTCCGAAGCGATGGAGGCATAGGTGTCGCCGGCGGCGGTCAGAATGAATTCGCTGCCGTTGTTGTGATAAACGGTATGGTTGCCCCCGCGTCCGCTGACCGATACGGAGTAGTTGTCGATATCGACCATCGGAGCTTGCGGTTGAGGTTGCGTTTCCTGAGGCTTGGGTTCCGGCTGGCGGACAGGAACGGGTTGTTGCGGTTGGGGTTTTTCTTCCGCCAACAGCGGCGCGTTGATGTCCTTGCCTTCGTCAAGCAGGTAAAGCCGGTTTTCTTCGATGATTTTGATCAGAATTTCGGCGTATTTGGGGTTGGTGGCGTAACCGGCTTTGCGCAAACCGTATGCCCATCCCTTGTAATCTTTAGGATCGAGTTTGAACAGGTCCTGATACCGGGCCGATTTGTCGAGAAATTCCGAATGGTCCAGGTAAGACTCTTCGGCAGAGCCGTATTTGCGGAAACATTCCCCCGGAGCATCGTCATCGTGTTCGATGGTCGGGCCGGTCCAGGTGCTTTTGCATTTGATGCCGAAGTGGTTGTTGGCCAGACGCGCCAGCCGGCTGTTCCCGTTATCGGATTCGTGCAGGGCCTGAGCCAGTTTGATACTGGCCGGAATACCGTAAATCTCCATCTGTTCGACGGCCAGTTTCTTGTATTTTTGGATATATTCTTCGCGGGTCATGCGTTCTTGAGCCGAGCTCCAGGTGGCACAACCAAGTCCGAGAGCCAATACCAGCCCTACAATCCGATTCCATTTCATAATGTCGAAGGGTTCTAATCGCTTTGGGGCAAATGTAGTATTTTATTGGAAATTGAACAAAAATCTTTAGCTTTGTACAATAACCTGACGGTTGATACCGCTTAATTCCTCCTTTTTTTATGTTTACGACACTTTGTAATCGAATCTTTGTTGAGGTGATCGATACCTATCACCGTTTCGACCATGTAGATCAACCGCTGGAAAATCCTTATGAAAAGGGGTCGATCGAATATCTGCTCTATTGGAAAAACTGGATCGATACGGTGCAGTGGCACCTGGAGGACATCATCCGGGATCCGCAGATCGATCCGGTAGCCGCACTGGCTCTCAAGCGTCGGATCGATGCCTCCAATCAGGAGCGGACCGATTTGGTGGAGTATATTGACAGTTGGTTCCTGGATAAATTCAAAGAGGTGACTCCTCAACCCGATGCCCGTATCAATACCGAAAGTCCGGCTTGGGCGATCGACCGCTTGTCGATTCTGGCCCTGAAGATCTATCATATGAAAAGAGAGACGGAACGCCAGGATGTTTCTCAGACGCATCGCGACGAATGCGAGCGCAAGTTGGCGATTCTGTTGCAGCAGCGGGAAGACCTGTCGACGGCCATTGAAGAGTTGTTGGACGACATGGCGGCCGGTCGGAAGTACATGAAGGTGTACAAACAGATGAAAATGTACAACGATCCCGAACTCAATCCGGTTTTGTACGCATCCAAATAGGGGTATGTCGGTGAATACGGATTCTGAACCATTGCGTATTTTGGTGATACGCCTTTCTGCCATGGGCGATGTGGCGATGACCGTGCCGGTGGTGGCGGCGTTGCGGAAGGTGGCGCCGGGGGCTCGGATTGTGATGTTGACTCCCTCTTTTTTACAGCCGTTCTTTCGGGAGATAGAGGGTCTCGAATTTTTTGCTCCCGATTTCAAAAAACGACATAAGGGCTTGCCTGGTATTTGGCGTTTGAGTCGCGATTTAGGTACGTTCGATATGGTGGCCGACCTGCATAATGTGATTCGCTCCAAGATGTTGCGTCGAATTATGGAACGTCGGGGCGCTCGGATCGCCTATATCGATAAAGGCCGGGAGGAGAAAAAAGCCCTGGTGTCGTTGGAAGAGAAGGTCAAACGTCAGTTGAAAACGACCGTGGAACGTTATCGGGATGTTTTCCGTTCGTTGGGGTTCGATCTGCCTCCGGTTGAAGCGCCGGCCCGGTTGCGTTATGAACTGAATGAAGAGGTCCGTGCGTTGGCGGGGGAACGAACCCGTCATTGGATCGGGATCAGTCCTTTTGCGCAGCACCGAGGAAAAATCTATCCGTTGGATCAGATGGAGCAGGTTATTGCTCGCTTGTCCCGTTTGCCCGAAACCCGTTTGTTTATTTTCGGAGGTGGCCCTACGGAACAGGCCTATGCCGAACGGATGCAGGCGACGTATCCTCATGTGGTATCGGTGATCGGACGTATTCGACTGCGCCAGGAGATGGAGCTTATTTCTCAGTTGGATTTGATGGTCAGCATGGACTCTTCGGGCATGCATATGGCCTCGCTGGTCGGGGTGCCGGTGGTCTCCATCTGGGGAGCAACCCATCCTTATGCCGGGTTTTATGGACTGGGGCAGGATCCGAAAGATGCCGTTCAGCTCGATATGTGGTGCCGGCCGTGCTCTATTTACGGGAATAAGCCTTGTGCTTTCGATGAATATCCCTGTATGATGAACCTGAGACCCCAAATGGTGGTCGAAAAGGTGTGCCGAAAGTTAGGAATAGCCTGTCCGGAAGAGTAGTGCCGAAGGCGACAGGGAGTAACGCCTGAATGTTCGAATCATGAAAAAGAACCGATCCTTGCGGAAAATAGTTTGGGGCCTTCTCGGGGGACTCCTGGGCGTGGTGCTGCTGTTTTTCGGGGGGGCTTGGGTGTTGGAATACCGGCCGGCGGAGCAGGAGGTGGTGTATCAGAGCGAGGAACCGGGACATTTGCCCGATACGTTGACCCTCCTGAGTTGGAATATCGGTTATGCCGGTCTGGGCGACAACATGGACTTTTTCTATGACGGGGGAACCCGGGTGAGGGATTCCCGGGAGCGCACCGAAGCCAATCTCGAACATATTATCGCCGTATTGCAGGCAACGGATGCCGATGTGATGTTTTTGCAGGAGGTCGACCGTTGTTCCAAACGGACCTACTACATTTCGGAGGTCGATCGTCTGCAGGCGGCCTTCCCGGACTATACGCTGACATTTGCCTATAATTATAAGGCACGGTGGGTGCCGATTCCTGTGGGGCGCCCCATGGGCCGGGTCGAGAGCGGACTGGTGATGCTCTCCCGCGTCAAACCGATCGAGGCGGTGCGGTATCAATATCCTTCGGCTTTCCCCTTCCCGGAGAGAATGTTTAATCTGAAACGCTGTTTGCTGGCGGCTTCCTTTCTGTCGGTCCGGGGCGATACGCTGATGTTGGCCGATACACACAATACGGCTTACGATACGGGCGGTATGCGAACCCAAGAGATGAATTTTCTGCGCGACTGGCTGGCCGGGATGGACCGGAACGGACAGGCGTTCGTGGTCGGAGGGGACTGGAATCAGTATCCTCCGGGGTATGTGCCTCGCCCCGAAGAGTTGAGCAATCCCTATTTTCAACCGGAAGGAATTGATGCCCGGGGCTTCGAACCGTGGGCCCGATTCGTGTACGACACCCTGTCGCCGTCGCTGCGTTACCTGGATCGTCCCTACGGTCCCGAATCGCTGACTACTCTTACGGACTTTTTCCTGCTCTCCGACCGCTGGCAGGTGCTCTCCATCCAGACGCTGCCGGAAGCTTTTGCCTCCAGTGATCACAATCCGGTTCTGTTACGGGTTTGTCCGGTTTCCCGTTAGGGAAGGAGTCGGTTTTATTTTGTGTGAAAAAAATCACAAACCTTTTTTTAATCCCCAAAAAAGGCTACCTTTGAACGGCCGTACGCAAAGGGTACGACTCTGCTAGAAGAAAAGTTAATCTATCATAAAAATTCTAAAACCATAAACTGATGAACATTCCATCCAACTTGAAGTACTCGAAAGATCACGAATGGATTCGGGTCGAAGGCAATGAAGCCTATGTAGGGATTACCGATTTTGCCCAGAGCCAATTGGGCGATATCGTTTTCGTAGACGTTACCACCGTAGGCGAAACGCTCGCACAGGGCGAAGTTTTCGGGACGGTTGAAGCGGTGAAAACGGTTTCCGATGCCTTTTTGCCGGTAGGCGGCGAAGTGCTGGAATTCAACGAAGCGCTCAACGATGCTCCGGATCAGGTCAATAAAGATCCTTATGGGGAAGGCTGGATGGTCAAAATCAAAATGACCGACCCGGCTGAACTCGACAGCCTGTTGTCGGCCGATGATTATGCTAAGTTGATCGGTTAATTTGTCAAGTAAAGGAGAAAAGTTATGAGTAAAGTTACTGTAGTGGGTGCAGGCAACGTAGGTGCTACCTGTGCCAACGTGATTGCTACCCGCGAAATCGCAGACGAACTGGTGCTGCTGGACATCAAAGAAGGGGTGTCTGAAGGTAAAATGTTGGATATCTATCAAACGGCTACCCTGTTGGATTTCGATACCAAACTGGTGGGCGTTACCAACGATTATGCCGCTACGGCCAATTCGGATGTGGTTGTGATTACCTCGGGGATGCCCCGCAAACCGGGTATGACCCGCGAAGAACTGATCGGGGTGAATGCCGGGATCGTTGCCAACGTGGTATCGAGCGTACTGAAATATTCGCCCAAAGCCATTATCCTGATCGTTTCCAACCCGATGGATACGATGACCTATCTGGCACTGAAGAAAAGCGGTCTTCCTAAAAACCAGATCTTCGGTATGGGTGGTAACCTCGACTCTTCGCGTTTCAAATGCTATCTGGCCAAAGCGCTCGGGGCTAACTCGAACGAAGTGGAAGGGATGGTTATCGGCGGTCACGGTGACACGACGATGATTCCTTTGTGGTCGAAAGCTACCTATAAAGGGATTCCGGTTGCCGATCTGCTGAGCAAGGAAGAAATCGACAAGGTGGTAGCCGACACGATGGTTGGTGGTGCTACGTTGACCAAACTGTTGGGTACTTCTGCATGGTATGCTCCGGGTGCTGCTGCCGCTTACGTGGTAGAATCCATCATCCGCGACCAGAAGAAAGTGATCGCTTCGTGCGTAGCTTTGGACGGTGAATATGGTCAGAGCGATATCTGCATCGGTGTACCGACCGTGATCGGGAAAAACGGGGCCGAAAAAGTGCTCGAAATCAAACTGACCGAAGAAGAAAAAGCACTCTTTGCCAAGAGTGCCGAAGCGGTTCGCAAGACCAACGCTGTACTGAAAGAAATCAACGTACTGTAATAGCACGTTATATGTTCCGGAAGGGCGGATGCTGCAAAGTATCCGCCCTTTTTGTTTGGTCGGGGCGGGGCAAACAGGTTAGGGACGAAAAACGGGAAAAACTGCTTTAGGACGGAGTTATTCCTCGATATGCGGAGGCGTTGAATCGTCGGGTTGGTTGATCTGGGACGCTTCGGAGGGTTGGAGGTGGAGGTGGGTGCGGATGCGGTGTTGTAAACGCTGCAATCCGCATCGCGCCAGCGGACTGTCGTGAAAACGGGCTTGAAAATTCTCCTCGTCCATCGTCAGCCACTCTTGAGGGGTCAGATTGACCAGATCCGGGAAAGGGGCCAACTCCGGGTGGCGGCTTTCGGGGGCTTGCCGGTTGTAGGGGCAGCTGCGCTGGCAGACATCGCATCCGAAAATCCATCCGTGCAGATCACCTTCTTCACCGGGAGTGCCCTCTTCGATGGTCCGGCGGGCGATGCAGCGTCGGGCATCCAACATCCGGTCTTCACCTAAAGCTCCGGTCGGACAGGCATCCAGACACCGGTGACAGGCGCCGCATCCGCCGCTGACCGGCGAGTCGGGCGTCAGCTCGACGTCGGTAAGAATAATGCCCAGGTGCAGATAGGAGCCCAAAACGGGATGAATCAACAGGGAATTCCGACCAATCCACCCCAGGCCGGCTTCGACGGCCCAGGCTTTTTCGAGCAGCGGGGCTGTATCGACAAACACTCGTCCGGAACAACCGGGATAAGCGGTTTGGAGGGATTGAAACAGGGCTTTCAGCTTTTCGCGGATCACCAGGTGGTAATCCTTTCCCCAGGCATAAGAGGCGATGTGCGTCAATAGCGGATGGGATACGGAAGGGCGTTTGTAGCCGATTGTACAGACAATTACGCTGCGGGTCCCTTCGACCAGAAGCCCGGGGTCGAGCCGTTTGTCAAAGTTGCGTTGCATGTAGTTCAGCCCTCCGTGTCGTCCGGAGGAGAGCCATTCCGACAGCCGTTCGCGTTGTTCGGAAAGCGCCCGGCTGCGGGCGATGCGGCAGTCGTCAAATCCCAACTCGAGGGCTCTCTGGTGTATGGAGAAAGATCGGTCCATGAAAATATTACCCCCTCAAATGTATGAATTATTCAGAATAAAATTAACTTTGTAGCACCTGAAGAGTTGCCTGTTGCGAACTTTTTCGGTTTGACAGTGGGCGGTTGATCCGACGATCGGCTTCTTCAGGAACCGTTAATTCCTTCGTTATGGCATTTCAAACACTACGTGAAATCTATCAGCACAGTATTGAAACGTTTCGGGATAACTGTTGTTTCTCGATGTATGAAGGTGAAACGCTGACCTATGCTGATTTTGCAGCGAGGGTAGAGGCTCTGGTGGAAACGTTTGTCCATGCGGGCTTGAGTAGCGGCGATAAGATTGCCCTGCTGAGTAACAATATGCCCAACTGGGGGGTCACCTATTTCGCAGCCACGATTTCGGGCATGGTGATTGTGCCGATTTTGCCCGATTTTTCAGGATCCGAACTCGATAAGATTATCATACACAGCGAAGCCAAGGCGCTGGTGGTGTCCGATAAATTGTATGGGAAGATTTCCCGGACGACACTCGATCAAATGCAATTGGTGATCCGGAGCAAAAACCTGGGGGTCATTGCTCATAAAGAGAGCGCTCCGGGAGTGATCCGTGAACCGGCTCCGGAAGATTTGGCGGCGATTATCTACACCTCGGGAACCACCTCGCAACCCAAAGGCGTCATGCTTTCTCACCGGAATCTGTGCAGCGAATTGGCAATGGTCAGTATCCTGCAGCCGGTTTATGCCGAAGATATCTTCCTGTCGATTCTTCCGCTGGCCCATACGTATGAATGTTCCCTGGGCATGTTGCTGCCGGTGATGTGGGGGGCGTCGGTTGTGTATATCGACAAGCCGCCTACGGCTTCGGTGCTGTTGCCGGTTTTGAAAAATGTCCGGCCGACCATTATGTTGAGCGTGCCGCTGATTATCGAAAAAATCTACAAGAATAAGATCCTGCCTCAGATCCAGAAAAACTGGTTTTTGTCACATTTGTATCGGATTCCGGTCGGTCGTCGCTTTATGAACCGCAAGGTGGGAAAACGATTGAGCGAAATGTTCGGAGGTCGGCTTCGCTTTTTCGGCATCGGTGGAGCCAAGCTCGATCCGCGTGTCGAACAGTTTCTGATGGAGGCCAAATTCCCGTATGCCATCGGCTATGGGTTGACCGAAACGGCTCCGGTTTTGGCCGGGGTCAATCCGACGATGGTCCGCCACCAGTCGACCGGTCCGATGTTGCAGGGGGTGGAAGCCCGCTTGGATCATGTGAATCCGATTTCGGGAGAAGGCGAAATTGTGGTCAAGGGTCCCAATGTGATGATGGGCTATTATAAAAACCCGGAGGCTACGGCGGAATCGTTTACCGAAGACGGCTGGTTCCGGACCAAAGATCTGGGGGTGTTCGATCAGGACGGTTATCTGTATATCAAAGGACGTCTGGGAAATATGATTCTGGGTCCCAGCGGAGAAAATATCTATCCGGAAGAGATCGAGAATGTGATCAACGGTCACGCTTTGGTGAGCGATTCGTTGGTGAAAGAGGATATGGGAAAACTGGTGGCGATTGTTCATTTCGATCGGGATGCGTTGGAACGCAAGTACCATGCGGTACGTGAGGAGCTGGAACAGAAGATGGATGTCATCAAACAGGATTTGATGAAGTATGTCAATTCCAAGGTCAGCAAATTCTCTCGCATTTCGGTGGTCGAAGAGCGAAGCGAAGATTTCGAAAAGACCCCGACCCATAAGATCAAACGATTTTTGTATACGAAAAAGAATCACTCGTCGCATCTCCAATAACCCGCTGGCGGGATAACGTATAGAGGTTCCCGTTTGCGCAGGCAAACGGGAATTTTTATCTGAGGGGAGGCTTTGGAACAGAGAACTCTCCTCGGTAGGAGTAAGGTGAAAATGGGAAAAGTATGGAATTGACTCAGGAACAGATAGAACGTTTCCAACGGAGTTTGAAGGTCGAGGGGTTTGGCCCTGCCGACCAGCAACGCTTATTGCAGAGTCGAGTGGTGGTGGTGGGTGCCGGAGGACTGGGATCTGCCGCACTGAGTTATCTGGTGGCCGCCGGTGTGGGACATGTGACGCTGGTGGAGTTCGACCGTGTGTCGCTCAGTAACCTCCAGCGTCAGATCTTGTATACAACGGCGGATTTGGGAGAGCCCAAAGCAGAGGTGGCGGCCATGCGTTTGTCCCGCTTGCATCCGGGGTGTGAGATTCGGGTGGAGGATCGACGGCTGACGGCCGAAAACGGACGGGAAATCTTGGCCGGACACGATGTGGTGGTCGATTGTACGGATAATTATGAGACCCGTTACCTGATTGATGATCTTTGTGGAGAGCTTGCGCTGCCGATGGTATATGGAACGGCCGAACAGATGGGAGGCCAGGTCTCTGTTTTTCATACTAAGTATTCGGGTAGTTACCGGGCCTTATATTCCCAACCGATGAGTTCGAAAGAGGCGGTCGGAGTTTTCCCTCCGATGGTCGGTATTATTGGGTCATTGCAGGCCTTGGAGACGTTGAAGTGGCTGACAACGGGACATTCACAGCTGGAAGGCGTGTTGTTGCTGGTGGATGGAGGTACCTTGCAGTTCAGTCGTTTCGAAATCGGAGGATAATTGGGATGGGAATATAAAATGAAGCGGCGTCTTTTTCGAAAGACGCCGCTTCATTTTGTTTCAGTCGGAAGGAGTTTATTGCGCCCCGCAAAGTGTGACCGGCCCGAGCAGACCCGAGGGTAACAGAGCAAAATCTCGGGTGATGGGCGAGTACGTGGCGAAGGTAACCCGCTCGGATTCGGGCAGGCGTTGATCGCCAGCCAGGCGGTTGGGCCATTCATTGGCGACGGAAATCCGCAGGGTGTTTTCTCCGGCTTTCAGGTAGGGGGTGACATTGCACCGGTAGGGCGCTTTCCACAATTCGGTAATGGATTGGCCGTTGAGTTCGACCCGGGCGATGACGGCGACCTGTCCCAAATCCAATCCCCAGATCGGGAAGGAGGAGCGTTCCTCTTCGGTCAGGGCGAAGGTGAGGGTATAGTCAGCGATGCCGCTGAAGTAGCGAATGCCGGGATCGGCATTAAGACTCCAGTCGCTTAAGGTGTCGAAGGTCGCCTGTTCGGGTGCTTTGCGTCCGGCTTGGAAGGTTACCTGCCAGGGGCCTTCGAGAGTCTTGACTGCTTGCCATGTCGGCCAAAGCGTTGGGGTGTTGCAGATGGCGGCGGGATCTTCGTCGCTGAAGATGACGAACACCGAGCCGCTCGGTTCCAGTGAAAGGGCAATTCTCGAGCGTCCGTCAGGTGTCGTTTCGACGCGAGTCGGAGCGATCTGTCCGCTGGAGGCGTCCCACAACGAAGCCTTTTTGCCCTCAATGCGGAACGTGGCCGAGCCTTCGAAACGAGCGGCCGTATCGGGATTCGACACCATGTAAATATCCATGGACGGGAGGGTGCGGTGGATGTATCGCAGGGTGTCGTCGGATTCGAAGTCGGGGCGGATGCCTTGTTCGGCAAGCGCCTGGGCGATCACTTCATAGCGCACATAGGGAGGCAGGTAACCCCGGACGGTGGGTTGATTGCCCGTTGTGTCCGAGGGCGCACTGTGGATCAGCCGTCCTTTCCCGATCTGACGGGTGGAACCCGGCTGACTGTCACCCCAAAGCTGTTCGGTGAGGTGTTTTACCTTCTGGTCGGCTTGAGGATAGTTGCTCAGACTGGGCGACTTCTGAGGAGCGAAGCCCATGACGGTCGCTCCGTCGCGTACCAGGCTTTCGATCTTGGCCAACAAGGCCGGAGTCATGGTCTCTTCGGTGGGCAAAACCAAAATGCGGTATTCCATCCCGCTGGGGAATACGATTTTGCCGTCACGAACCTGTGCGCTGAGCAGGGTCTTCGGGTCGCAACCATCGAAGTTGTAGCCCTTTTTGTTGGGCAGGCGTTTGTGTCCGGACAAGGCGCTTTCGGGAGGCATGAATGCCATCGGAGCACCTTCCGGCGTCAGGAACAGAATGTCGGCTACACCCCGGCCTTGTCGTAGCAGGTATTGACAGCGGGCGAGGTAGGTGTGCCAGCTTTGGGAAAGTTCCCACCATGTTTGGGTGCGTTCATAGTTCATGCCGTAGGGGCCCATGGTCATTCCCGGGTAGCGGTCGGTCCAGGGTTGGTGGGCATAGCGATGGAAAACCAGCCGGTTGATGCCGATGCAGAATGCCCAGTCGGTTTGATCTTTCATGTTGCCCGGGTGGACTCTCCAGAATTTTTTGTTGTGGCTGGTGAAGGCCTCGGCGCCGACAATGGGGCGGCCGTACAGATTGGCCGCCGAAACGGCTTCGATACAACTGAATGCCGTATTGAACAGGTCGTCTTTTTCCCAGGTTTCACACATGGGTACATCGGCGATGCTGCCCAGAGCGATGTCATTGTTGGGGCTCATGTCGTAGGGTTCGATTGACAAGCCGAACCCGTACTTGTGAGCATAACGACGCAGGTGTTCGGCGTGGTTTTCCAGCATCAATTCTTGAACCGTCTGGCGCAGGTCCCACAGAAAACGTTCTGAAATTTCGGTGTTTTCAACGGCTTGTCCGGTAACGGTGGGCAGGTAGGGTCGGGGATCGTAACCGCGTCGGTGTTGGAATTCCGTATAGAAGTTGTCGCTCCAGTTTTCAGGGCCCATTTCCCAGCTGTCGATGTGCAGCATGTTCCAGCCACTGGTTTGATGGCCAGGTTGTTTGCCCACGGCTTGCATCAGGGCGCCGATGTAGGCGTCCAGATGGTGGTTGAGGGCGGTGGTGTCCATTTTGCTGCATTCGAAACCGACTCCGGCATGGGGTGCCGGCCGGGTATTGGCGCCGGTCAGGGTCTGGCCGAACCGATAGATGATCCATTCGCCGGCCGGAGCCTCCCATTGAAGTACGCCGTCTGCAGAAACCCGGTCACTCAGGTCGATGCACTGATCGGTTCGCAAGGCTACGCCTTCCGGCAGGGCCGGATATTCCGCCTTAACGGGCAGATAGGGTTTTGCCAGCGGAGAGGAAGAGTAGGGGTGGCGGACATAAAATGCTTTTCGGTCGATGTCGTCAATCTGGTCTCCGGGTTGGGTTTTCGGATAGGCCAGCACGAAAAGATCTTTATAATATGCCTCCCGTTGGAGCTTCATGCTGTCGGTCAGGTTGTTGATGCCGAAGTAGGGCGTGCGGGGCTGAGGCCGGGGTAGCTGTACCCGGAGAGATTGTCCCCCCTGTACGGTCAGCGTATCGGCTACGATAAAGTGCATGGCGTCTTCGGGTTTGACCCAGGGTCCGCCGCTGCCGGTCCAGCCGGGGCCCGTAATCAGCGAGAGCGACAGTCCCAGACGCTCGGACTCTTCACAAGCGTATTTGAACAGCTCGATCCATTCGGGGCTCATAAAGTTGACCGAACCTCGGGGTATGCCGACGTTTACTTCCAGAAAAATGACGCCTCCGATTCCGGCCCGTTTCATGGCTTCCAGGTCGGCTTTGATGCCTTCGCGGGAGAGGTTGCCGTCCATGACGAACCAATAGACCCAGGCCTGGTTTTCGGTGCCGGGTTGGAGGAAGTTTTCGGAAAGCATCTTCAGGTTACGGGCTTCGGTGACACTGCATTGAGGGGGCAGTGTTTCAGGGGTACCGGAAGAGGTTGGATGGCAGGCCGCACCTCCGAGTAGCACTAAAGACAGAAGCGCTTGACGATACAAGATGTGAAGTTTAGGTAGGTAGATTTTCATAATGATGTGATTGAAAACAGAAAAGGGCTCAACCTTTCTTCAAAGGTAGCGATACTTTTGCGGACCACAAAGCCCAGTGGTAGGCTTTTCTGGTCGGGATTTCGTCGGAATGGGACCGAAAAGAAAACTTCCCTTTTTGACGAAGGCATAAAAAAGCCGCTTCGAAGGAAGCGGCTTATGCAGAACGTTTTGAAAAACGTTATTTGATCATGTCGAAGCGGGTGTAAGGTGCCAGCGCTTTGGGGATCCGAATACCTTCGGGCGTTTGGTTGTTTTCCAGCAAGGCGGCCACGATGCGCGGCAATGCCAGCGAGCTGCCGTTGAGCGTGTGGGCCAGATGGGTCTTTTTGTTGCTGTCTTTCCAACGCAGTTTCAGACGGTTGGCCTGGAACGATTCGAAGTTGGATACCGACGAAACTTCCAACCAACGATCCTGAGCGGCTGAATAGACTTCGAAGTCGAAAGTCAGGGCCGAGGTAAAACTCATGTCGCCGCCGCACAGACGCACGATCCGGTAGGGCAGTTCGAGTTTTTTCACAATGCTTTCCACGTGGGCTACCATGCCGTCCAAGGCTTGATAGGAAACGTCCGGATGGCTGATTTGTACGATTTCCACCTTGTCGAACTGGTGAAGACGGTTCAGACCGCGAACATCTTTGCCATACGAACCGGCTTCCCGACGGAAACAGGGTGTATAGGCAGTTAATTTGACGGGAAAATCGCTTTCGTTGAGGATCACGTCGCGATAGATATTCGTTACGGGTACTTCGGCCGTCGGAATCAGATAGAAGTTATCGAGATTGACGTGGTACATCTGGCCTTCTTTGTCGGGCAGCTGACCCGTACCGAAACCCGAAGCTTCGTTGACCATCAGCGGCGGCATCACTTCCGTATAACCGGCAGCGGTGTTGCAGTCCAGGAAGAACGAGATCAGGGCGCGTTGCAGGGCCGAACCTTGTCCTTTGTAGACCGGGAATCCGGCTCCGGTCAGTTTGACGCCCAATTCGAAATCGATGATGCCATATTGGCTGGCCAGTTCCCAGTGGGGTTTGGCATCAGCCGGCAGGTTGGGCATTTCGCCACCGGTGCGGACGATTTCGTTGTCAGCAGCCGTCAGACCTTTGGGTACCGATACGTGCGGGAAGTTGGGAAGCGTAACAATGGCTTCGTTCAGTTGGGCTTCGGTCTGGCGCAACTGAGCTTCCAGGTTTTTCGATTCCTCTTTAAGTTCGGCGGTCGTTGCTTTGGCGGCATTGGCTTCATCCTGCTTGCCGGCCTTGAACAGCATGCCTACCTGTTTGGCTACGGCGTTTTGCTGGGCGAGGTTGGCGTCCAACTTTCCCTGGAGAGCCTTGCGGGTGTCGTCCAGTTGTTCGATTTTGTCCAGGGTGGCGGCAGCATCCACGCCTTTTACGGCCAGGCGTTCGAGCGCGTAGGCACGATTTTCACGAAGTTGCTTGAGTGTAAGCATGACTGAAAATTTGATTCGTTCATTTAATCTATGCGACAAAGATATAAAGAAACTCACTAAATCGGTCATTTCGTACGTTTAATCTTTCAAAGGAACTTTTTCTGTGCGGGGTGGTGGCGACGTTCTGTCAAGAAAAATGGAGGGAATCGTACAGAGAGACGGGCGGGAGGCTATTTTTTACTACCTTTGTGTAAATCTAAATTCCTTGAAATGCGAAGAAACGGAGGACTCGGATGGGTAACGGCCCTGGTGATGACCATGGGCGTGATGTTGTCGTGTGGCGGAGGACGTTCGTCTGCCGAAACCACGACACAAAAGGAACCGCTGCATTTGATCGCTTCGGTGTGGCCGGTTTACGGGACTCAGGTGCAACAAGGAGATACGATTCGGATTACCTATACCTTGAAGCCGGATACGCCGGTCGACAGCGTGGTGCTTTCGGTCAAGGGACAGCGTTTGCGGCAGGTGGACTCGACGGGTTATACCTATATCGTTCGCCGGAATCATCCGACGGGCCGTTTGATCTATACCCTGACGGCTTATCAGGATGGAGCGTCGGAAGACAGGGTCGGGGAGTTTACGGTGTTGGCGGCCGAACCTCCGGTGTTGTACGGGCACAAGGTGAAGCGTGCCTATCCGCATGACAAGACGGCTTATACGCAGGGATTGTTGTGGTATAAGGGGGCTTTGTATGAAAGTACCGGCATACAGGGGCAGTCTTCCCTGCGGAAAGTAGACCTGACGACGGGCGTGGTTCTGCAAAACCTCAATCTGCCCCGCGACTATTTCGGGGAAGGCTTGGAATTGATCGGGGATAAATTGTATCAGTTGACCTGGCAGAACAACAAGGCGCTGGTATACAATCAGTCGACCTTTGAGAAGGTGGGCGAGTTCAATTATGCCGGAGAGGGCTGGGGCTTGGCTACCGACGGTCGGTGGTTGTATATGAGCGACGGCTCGGAAAAGATTCAGGTTCGTGATCCGGAAACCTTCAAGCCGATTCGGACCCTGGAAGTCTATACGGATCAGAGTAAAATAGTATACTTGAATGAGATGGAGTGGATTGACGGTGAATTGTGGGCTAATGTCTACACGACCGACAAGATCGTCCGCATCGACCCCCTGACGGGAGCCGTTACCGGGGTGATCGACATGAGTGGTCTGCTCTCTCCCGCAGATATCGGTCCCGAGACCGATGTGTTCAATGGAATCGCCTATGACGCCCAGCGCCGACGCATTTTTGTGACCGGCAAGAATTGGGGTAAGCTTTTCGAAGTGGAAATTTTCGAAAAGTAGGATCGGGGCGTCCGCGAGCTATCTGTTTGACCCTCCGGAGCTCTTCTCCGGGTAATACGTGAAGGTATGTCTCCATTTTCTATGTACGACGAACTTTCCCGTCGCCTGTTGGTATTGGACGGCGGACTGGGAACCATGATTCAGCGTTATGGCCTGGAGGAGGCCGATTATCGGGGCGAGCGATTTGCCCAATGGTCGGTTCCTCTCAAGGGTTGCAACGATTTGCTGGTATTGACGCGTCCCGAGGTGGTGGCTCAGGTGCACGAGGCTTATCTGCAGGCCGGGGCCGATATCATCACTACCGATACGTTTAATGCGAATGCCATTTCGTTGGCCGATTATGCGCTGACCGAATTCGTGTATGAGCTTAATCGTCAGGCGGCCTCTCTGGCACGGACGTTGGCCGATCGTTATACGGCTCAGAATCCTTCGAAACCGCGTTTTGTGGCGGGATCGGTCGGGCCGACCAATCGGACGGCTTCGCTTTCCCCCGATTTGTATGATCCGGCGGCACGTTCGGTGACCTTTGCCGAGCTGGCGCAGACCTATCGTGAGCAGATCCGGGGATTGGTCGATGGAGGCGTGGATGTGATTCTGATCGAAACCTTTTTCGATGCTCTCAATGCCAAAGCGGCGTTGTATGCGTTGGATGAAGTGAATGCGACCCATGAAGGTCGTATCCCGGCCATGGTGTCGGGGACCTTGACCGATGCCAGCGGACGGACGCTGGCCGGACAAACCCTGGAGGCTTTCTATGCATCGGTGCGTCGGGAAAATACCCTGTCGGTCGGTTTGAACTGCGGTTTGGGAGCCGAACAGATGTTGCCGTTCGTGGAACGGATTGCCCGAGTGGCTGATTGTGCAGTATCAGTACATCCCAATGCCGGATTGCCGGACGGTAATGGCGGTTATGCGGAGACGCCGGAAAGCATGGCAGCTGCTATAGAACATTATCTGCAACAGGGCCTTTTGAATATTGTGGGAGGATGCTGCGGAACGACGCCGGCTCATATTGAAGCCGTAGCGGCGGTGGCAGCCCGTTATGCACCCCGTCCGATTCCGGCTCCTTCCCGGGTGACGCGTTTGAGCGGTCTGGAAGATCTCTCCTGGGAAGACGATGCGCCGTTGATGGTCATAGGAGCTGGCGCTCGCTCGAAGCGTACCGCTTTTCTGGAAAAGATTCGTGCCGGACAATACGAAAGTGCGTTGGGCATGGTGTCGGGTCAGGTGAATGAAGGGGCGCAAATCATGGGGCTGTCTCTGGATACTGAAGAGGTGGACGGCGTAGCGGCCATGCGGGCGTTTCTGAATCTGGCCATGTCCGATCCGGGAGTGGCTCGGGTGCCGTGGCTCATCGCTTCCGATCAGAAGGAAGTTTGGCAAACCGATTTGCAATGTGTCCAAGGAAAGTCGTTGGTGCGTTCGGGCTCGTTCTCGCTTGCCCAGGGCGATCGTGTGTTGTTGGGCGAGGTGCAAGAGGTGTTGCGTTATGGGGCTCTGCCCGTTTTGCGGCTGGCCGATGAACAGGGTGAGGCCGACAGTTATGAACGACGCATCGGTATAGCCGGACGCATGTATGGTTTGCTGACCGGTGCCGGCATTCGTCCCGAAGAGATTGTGTTCGATCCGGTTTTGCCGCCGGCAGCCGTCGGAAATGGACCGGCGGTCAAACAGAGCGGCGATTGCATCGAGGCTTGTCGGTGGGTGAGAACCCATTGCCCGGCGGCCCGTTTGTTCGTGGATTTGGAAACCTTTACGGAGCCTTATGCGGAAGATCCTCGGATCAAAGCCGGCCTCTGTTCCGTGTGGTTGTATCATGCGGTGCCGGCAGGATTGACCTTGGGATGGGTGGATCCGGCGGCTCTGACGCTCGTATATACGGAGATGGATCCCGATCTGCGGGAACGTTGCGAAGATTTGGTGCAGGGTCGTCGAGAAGATGCTCCGTCGCGCTTGAAAGTATGGTCGGAGGTAGCTGCCTCCGAAACGGGTTTTGCAACGCTCTCCGAGGAAGAGGAGTCTCCAGCCCGGTTGATTCATGCCATTGTGCGGGCTCGGACGGAAGATCCGCAGGCTTTGTTGGATGCGTTGTGCGCCGATTTGGGAGAACCCGGCGACTGGCTCGATGGTCCCTGGAACGGAGCCGTCAAACGATTATATACCCTGTTTGAAAGTGGGGAACTGTTTGTGCCGCAGGGTGTGCGCAGTGCGAAAATGGTGCAAAGAATTTCGGGACTGTTGTCCCGCCGGATCGGGCAGACTCCGTCGGTGAAAGGTCGGGTGATGCTTCCTTCGTTGGCGAGCGATGTGCAGGATTTAGGAAAAAATGCGGTGTTGCCGATGTTGCAGGCGGACGGCTATGAGGTGGAAAATCTCGGAGGACGTCCATTGCCTCTGCGTATCGTGAATGAAACGTTACG
>JAHZDG010000018.1:0-1062 GCA_019422485.1 Alistipes sp.
CCTTTACCCCTGATCCCTCGTTTATCCATCTGAACAAACCTTTTTCTGACGGATCCTGCAGGCGATTAACCACCTCGACAGAAACACTCCATTTCCAAGCCCTCGGCTAAATCGCATAGAAAATCCCACAAAAAAAAGCGGCAGCATATGCTACCGCTTTTTTTACAAGCTATTCAATGACGCCTTATTGGATTTCGATCAGACGTTCTTTGGGCGTTTGTTGAACGGGATCGGTTTTAGGAATCGAGATATTCAATACCCCGTTTTCCATCGTTGCCGCAATTTTGTCGCGTTCCACGTTTTCAGGCAACAGCATGGTCTGACGGAAGTGTGAATAGGAGAATTCCTGACGCAGGTATTTTCCTTTGTCTTGTTCGTCCTTCTTTTCTTCTTTCTTTTCCATGCTGATCACCAGCTGATTTTCATCATTTACTTTGATTGAAAAATCATCCTTGGAAAGACCCGGGGCAGCGATTTCCACTTCATAATCCTTATCCGTTTCACGGATGTTGATGGCCGGGGTCCCCGTGTGGAAATGTTCCATCCATTCATTGCCCCAAAAATCATTGAACAAACTGCTCGGCAACCAATTTTGACTTCTTCTCATCGGTAACATAGTCGTGTCCTCCTTAGTTTTAATTTATACTTTAAATTTTGACCTATAAGTTTTCAAAATACGTGCCAGCGCAAAAAAACGTCATTTTGACAGAAAAAATGCCGGCTTTTTGACAAGTCGGCATCTTTTTCTGTCCGTAAACGGACACCTATTTCTGTCGGAATTTCATATAATTGACAAACTCAGCAAGACCATACACCATACTGGTGATTCCCAGCAACATGAAGGCTGTCGAGGCCACCGTAAAGGGATTGAACAAAACGACCAGTCCTGCCAACAGAATCAGGATCGGCACGATGTAAAAACCAAAGGGCACCTCTGTCCATTTCCGCGCCGACACCAGTGCGGACACCTGGGTAATCCCGGCCAACATCAGCAGTACACCCAGCAGGTACATCAGTACATGAACAAAGAAACCCGGAATGACGATCAGTACCAAACCGAAC
>JAHZDG010000018.1:1072-5756 GCA_019422485.1 Alistipes sp.
TCCAACGGGAATCGGGCCGAAGGATACAGCCGTTTATCCCGTGCGAAATAGGAGGCCAACGAGATCAATCCTGCAATCAGGAACAGAATACCGATAGTCACCACCATATAGAGCAATGCACTTTCCGGCCAAATGATCAACACCAAACCCAGCAGCAACGCAAAAACGATGCGTACGGTCATGTTATTCATAGTTTTCATAGCAATAGAATTAAGAGGGTAAACAATCAAAAGCAAATATCATTCTCCCCGGACGTTTACTGTATGGGCACGACGGTCACGGGTTGTTCGGTCACCTGATCCAACGGTGCCGTCTGATAGCGAACCTGCGCAAAATCGATCGTCCGAAGCTCGATGCAGCGGATGGCGCTGTTATACATGGTCCGATAGTAGATTTTCAGGTTTTGCAAATCGGTGGCAGAGGTCCACTGAGTGGCACTGGGAATATCGGGTATGGTTTCTCCGGCTGCAAATTCCGCCCCGATCGGAATATCGAAATTATTCAAGATCTGAAATCCTTGCAGAACAGCCTGATGTGCCGAATCCACCTTCGGAGCGGTCGTTTGATAGAAGGCAGCCCGAACAAACCGGGAAGGAGGGGTCACATCACCCGGCAAGCCCAACATAGCACTCCCGGCCCCGAAAGATTTCAGCTCTATATTCCCAAACGATCGGGTCGCTGCCGAGCCGGCATAAAGATTCACATAATTATTCAGGTTCGTCAGCTGCCATTCAAAGCCCGGAGAATTGGTCAGAACGCCCAATTTATTTTCATAAAACCGGGCTTCGCCATTGACAACCTCCAACACCACCTGACGACCGGAAGGTTCTGCAAAACGCCAGTGTACGGTCGAAGCCCGCGGATCGATGGCTGTCACCCGAACCTTTTGCAGCAATTCTTTGACCTCATCCACATTCTGGCAACTGCTCAGAATCAACGGCACCAATTGCATGTCGGCAATGTTGCAATCCTTTTGCTTCGCGTCATAGGGTGGGTAAGCGCCGTAATTGGGAAAATAGAACAAACCGGCCGACAAGCCTTTTTCGTTCAATCCTTCCACCACAAAATCTTCCCGTTCCACAGCCAGCCCCACAAAACCATAACGAGCCGTAAAAGTCATACCGTTCTTTTCCCCGTCAGGGGTATAAGATTGCAGGACATAACCCCGAGGAACAATCACATAACAACTATGAAGATTGCTACCACCCCATTCAATCGTACGTGCCAGCACGTGACTGCCATCCTTGGCCGTCAACGAAATCCCCGTACATGCCTGAACGGATTTTCCCCATCCCCAAGCTCCTAAGGCCAAACACCCCAGCAGCGTCCAATATTTCATTTTCATATGCATAAAAGTTTTGCTGATTTCATTCAATTATCCTGCCAAAGAACCTCTTCCCGGCGTTGTTTTACAGGCACCCATACCCTGATGAGAAAAATCACCCGAGGAGCATCGTCACCTCACAGCGAATTCCTATCAAATATCGCAAAATCCCAGAAAACAAACAAGATACTTTCCCGTCTTTGTGCCCGATGCAAAAAGAATCGCTCTTTCACACAATCGGATTCCGAAAAATCCGTTATCTTTGCAGCGACAGATTATCGGGGCTGACCGGTTTTGACAGCAGGTAGAGTCTGACGGTAAGCATGCCGAGCGTTGTGCAGAGGCTCGTAAAAGTGAATGCTCAAACTACAAATGGCAATAATAGCTATCAACTCGCTGCTTAATTTTACCAGGTAAAATGGCTTAATTCCGCAACCCAAGGAGGCTGTGGAACGAGTACCTCGCCAAAGACTTCGTCCGGTAGTCCAGCGGCATATGGGGTATCATCAGAACTGGAATAGCGGTCCGTCAGTCTGGAACGGACGGCGAAATAAACAGACTGGGGTTATGGTTGGGCCGCCTCCGGCCAGGCCATGACAGGAGGATTAACCGGAGGATAAGCATGTAGAAAGCTCTCGGGTTCCTTGTTTGGACGAGGGTTCGATTCCCTCCAGCTCCACAAAGGGCATAAAAATAGCGCTGATGTTCAGCGCTATTTTTATTTTGTAAAACCGTATGTAGGACCCTTTTCAGGACGACTTTATTAAGTATTTCCTGAACCGGACAAGCCTTTTTTGATTTCAGGGATCCAGCCAGGTTTTATCTTTTCCTTTACGGCAACCAGGGATTGTTCTGAGGTCCCATCTCCGATAATGGAATCGGCTCCAAACCGTATTGTTTCAAAAAACCGGCCTCACAAACCGACTCCAAAGTACGCCCTTCAGAGCGGATCAAATGGTTTCCTTCGGTTTTCTGGCGAGCATCCCCGGCGATCAACAGGGCTGGGGCATCCACCAACAGGTTGTTGCGAATCTCATTGGTGCAGGCGTTTTCCGCCAAATGAGCCAGCTTGGGATAACGGCTCAGATAGAGCTCCGAACGGATATCCACCTCTTCATAGATTTTTCGTTGAACTTCGGGCCGAGCCATCGTTTCATCCCAACGCTGTTGCGACCAAGGACGTTCATAAAAGCTGACAGCGGCCGGTGTTTTCCAGAAAAGATTGTTTTCCACCAGATTATCCTTCCCGCCGTTGATTTGAATAGCCCCAAAATGATGCGATCCGCAATTTTCCAGCACATTCCCGTAAATATGCACGCCCGAGATCATATCGTCCAGACGAATACCGGCCGCTCCACAGTGCGTTCCGCCCAGAATATCTCGCCAGCGATTATAGCGAATGACAATTCCCTGATAGGATGGATTGTACCAGATATCGAGACCGCCCTGATCGTCCGACTCATCCACCACGCGCCCTATGTCATTGTATTCGATCAGAATATCATTTCCTTCGAGCCGCATAGCTGACGAAGACGAGTACCAAAACCGATTATGAGAAGCCCGGATTCCACAACCCTCCGCATACAGGGCCGGCTCATAGGTCCGTTTGAACAGGGAGAAATACTCGACCACCGTATTTTCGACAAAGTGTTCAGCCGGAGTCAGCGTCCGCCGATCGCCGCCAATCATCCGCACGCCGGAACAGCCTAACGTTCTCAGCAGACAGCCGGAGATGCCATGATGACGTCCGCCACTCACTTCGATACCGTTGCGACCCATACGTTCCACCCGGCACGCCTCAATCCGGCAATTCTCTCCGTCCTTGACCAAAATACCGCTGCCTCGGCTCTCCTGGAACGAAAGTCCCTGGATCACCACATTTTTACACCCGTTCAATTCCAACATATAGGGGGCATCGAGGAGCGAAAGGGTCACCTCCGTATTTTGGGTCAGCTCCACAGGAGGATACCAAAACAACAACCCCTTGTCCCGATCCAGATACCATTCTCCCACAGTATCCAGTTCACACAATGCATTCAACGCAAAATAGCGCAGCGAATCCCGATACCCCGACCGGTGATAAGGAGGCTGCGTATAGAGAAGCCGGGCAGAGGGATCTACCCGCTGCACACGCTGAAACTCTTCTCGCCAATCCCAAAACCAATAACCGCCCAAACGCACATCCGGTTCATAGAACCATCGTCCGGGATGACCGCCCACATATTCAAACACACCTTCCTGATAACCCTTAAACCCGGCCCAGTTGGGAGGCGTCGGAGTCGATCCCATAGCTCGTCCTGCCCGAACCATGCCCCGATTCGGCCAACGCGCCAAGGTTTGCAAGGCTCCGTCACAGAACAATTCGGGACGCTGTCCCAATTCTGTAGGATCCCCAAAATCCGTAATACCGGCCTTGTTCAGATCGGCTACATAAATATGCTCTTTATGCTCATTCGGGAAACGCAGGATCATAAAATCCCGATCCAACGAAACCTGATCCGGACGTTTCCAATCCGTAATCGCAACCGAACCGGTAAAGATCGGTTTTTCTCCGGGCGCTGCGGCATATACCACCGGTGCCTCAGGCGTTCCGCTATCGGCTTCATCCAAACAGATGGGCTTTTGCATCGCATAGTGTCCTCCCAGGAAATACACCGTAACCGATTCATCCGGGTTCGTTTGTTTCAATGCCCGTACTTTTTCCTGAGCATATTCCCAGGTTTTCCAAGGAGATTGGCGCGTTCCCGCATTCCGGTCATTCCCCTGGGGTGACAGATAAAATTCGGCGGCAGAAAGCGACTGACCTCCTCCCGCACACAACCCTAAAAGAGTGAGTAAAAGTCCATAAATTTTCATTGCGCTACTTATGATATTACGTCTGTATAAAAGTTATTTTTTTAAAATTAATCCATAAAATTAAACATACGCCCTGATTTCTGCAACAACACAGGACTCCACCGACTTTAACCGATCCCTTCTTGGGAAGGTATTGATTCCATCGACGATTCCAGAAACAGGGCCGTTTTTGCTCCGCAACACGCAGAAGAGGACCTCATTCTGAAGGATATAATTTCCATAACATCCATTCCCCCTATAAAATAAAGGCCTTTAGAATAACGGTCACTTTACAAGCAAAGTGGAGGTTTTCATTATTTTTTACTATTTTCAATGTACCCAATCAGCGTATACTTTGACAACGCCCCAACTACGATGACCCATATCATCCCATAAACGAATAGATTGTTCGTCGCCATGATTCAACCAAGACGAAACAATCCTCACCCTGAACCTAACTCATTTTCTATATACGAACACCAAATACCTGTACCTAAACACTGACTCTGCCATGAAAAGAAATCT
>JAHZDG010000018.1:5766-39236 GCA_019422485.1 Alistipes sp.
GCCCTGCTTTTCAGCGCCGGATCCCTCGCCGCACAACCGGTCCCTACACCCACCAATGAAACCCCGGAATTTATCGACCACTTCTACACCCATGTCCGCGATTATATCCGCATACCTGACATACCGGGTTATTTGACCCTCAAATGCGACCTTCACATTCATTCCTCCTATTCCGATGGTTCGGTTTGGCCGTCCGTACGGGTAGAGGAGGCCTGGAGCGAAGGCCTCGATGCCATCGCCATTACCGAACACATCGAAAACCGGCCCAACATTCGGAACGGTCTGCTTTACGGAGATCACAACATGGCCTACCGTATTGCCAAAACGCAGGGTGACCGTATGGGAATTTTGGTGATTCCCGGCGGTGAGATTTCCCGCTATAAACCCTTGGGGCACCTCAATGCCTTTTTCTTGCAGGATGCCAATGCACTGGATATTCAAGACTCCTTGAAAGCCATCGACATCGCCGTGAGTCAGGGGGCATTCATCATGTGGAACCATCCGGGTTGGCCCGACCGGAAAGTCACCATGTACGAGGAACATGAAAAGCTCATCCGCGAACACAAAATCCACGGCATCGAATTGATCAACGGTCCCGAATATCACCCCAAAGCCATTGCCTGGTGCAAAGAGCACAATTTAGCCTATCTGTGCGGATCGGACGCCCATGGATTGATCGTCACCAAATATGGCACCTCCCGCATGCCCCGACCCATGACCCTTGTATTCGCCAAAGAACGTTCGCTCGAAGGGCTGAAAGAAGCCATGTTCGCCCGCCGGACCGCCGTTGTGTTCCACGACCTGTTAATCGGCCCGGCCCAATACCTTGGCGAACTGGCCAAAGCCTCCCTGAGCCTTACTCCCGTTTCCCGAGACGAACAATGGAAAACCTCGACCATCGACATCCTGAACGACTCGGACATCTCGTTCAAAACGGTCATCAACGATCTGCCCGTCATTCTGCAAGCCGGTCGGATTACCCGCATCACGCTGCCTGACACTCAGCAGGAACTCGAATTTTCCAACTGTCTCATCACCGAAGATCAATTTCTGAAAATACCCGTTTCCTCACTCTAACGACCTCTTCAACCTTTTTGCACACAGACACAGATCATGCAACGGATTATTTTTTTAGACTACGTACGTGTATTTGCCTGTTTTCTCGTGATACTCGTTCATGCCAGCGAAAATTTCTATGCCGGACCGGGAGCAACCGACATGGTCGGACCTCAGGCTTATCTGGCCAACGAAACCGATCGACTGTGGGTATCGATCTATGACGGTTTTTCCCGCATGTCCGTACCGTTGTTCATGATCGTTTCCGCCTTTCTGCTGGTTCCCATGAAGAAGGAAGAGACCACCTGGCAGTTTTACCGCAAAAGGTTTTTACGCATTTTACCCCCGATGTTTGTCTTCATGCTGCTTTACAGCACCCTGCCTTTGCTGTGGGGACAATTGACGGGTGAAGCAGCCATCAACGACCTGTCCCGCATGGGTTTGAATTTTCCGTCCCTGGCAGGACATCTGTGGTTTATGTATCCGCTGATCGGCCTATATCTCTTCATCCCGATCATTTCACCGTGGCTGCGACAGGCTTCCGCCAAGGAAGAACAGTTTTTCATCCTTCTTTTCTTGATTTCCACCTGCATTCCCTATCTCAACCGCTGGTTCGGAGAGGTCTGGGGGCAATGTTTCTGGAATGAATACCATATGTTATGGAATTTCTCCGGCTACCTCGGTTACCTAGTGCTGGCCCACTACATTCGGGTTCATCTCCCATGGAATCGCATCCGACGCATCGTAATCGGTTCGCTGCTGATGCTCGTTGGCGGGGTGTGGACCATTCTGTCTTTCTACCTGCAAGCGACGCCCGGAGTGATACATTCAACACCGGTCCTCGAAATCGGGTGGGCTTTCTGTACGATCAACTGCGTACTTCTGACTACCGGAACGTTCCTGCTGTTTAGCTGCATCCCTCAAAATCGACCGCCGAAACTCCTCACGGATATATCCAAACTCAGCTATGGAATGTATCTCATGCATATTTTCTGGCTCGGGTTTTGGGTCTTGCTGGTCAAAACCCAATTAGATCTTCCCACCGTTGCCGCGATTCCCTGTATCGCAATCAGCACCTTTGTCTGCTGTTACCTATCGACCAAACTCATCTCTTTCATCCCGAGCAGCCGATGGATCATCGGGTAACCACATTCTCAAACGTGATTTTATGCCGCACTCAACGCTGCGTTTCGGGGGATGACATAAAACGTTTGGAGAGATAGCTTCTTACCGGCAAATCGTACAACTTCAGGCAGAGATAAGCCAGCAGCAAACTACCCACCACCACACCGAGAGCCCCCGGCCAGGATTGGGCAAAGGAAAGTTGTTCATTTTTCACCCAGGCGTAATAGAGATAAATGAAAGGGTAGTGCACCATATACAAGGGATAAGAGATCGCCCCCATAAACCGGCAGATCCGTATCGTCAGCGGATGAAGGCATTGACCCGAAGCCCCGAGATAGACCAAGCCCGGGAACAGCACTACACAGCACAAGGTATCATAGAGCCCATTCAACCAAAGGTGTTCCGCACCCCCCAAACGAGGAATGGAGAAACACAGAATCAAAGCCGCACTGCAAATCCAGAAGGCCCCTTTGACCCGTACCGGTTTAAAAAGCCGGAAAAGCAACAATCCGGCCGAGAACGAAAACAGAAGCCGTAAAAAACCGGCGGTAAACTCTCGTCCGGTCAGTTGGAAACCTGCACAGACATCGCCGTAAGGCCCGGCCATAGCAAAAGCCGCCAATGCACCTCCCGCAACCGCCACCAAGCCGGCCAAAGCCCGTATCGACAACCGGCGTATCCAGATGGCATACAGCACATTTCCTATATATTCAAAAAAGAGCGACCAACTGGGACCGTTTAAGGGGTACATTTCTCCCAGGCCTCGGATTTCGATGCCGGGCGTAGCGGGAATCAACAGGGCATTGAGCAAAACGGCCCCCAGAAGTGCAGCTACCGACACGGCCGACACATCCCACACCGAACATCCCTGAAAATAGAACATCACGCCTCCGATCAAGGCGCCCATCACCACCATCGGATGCAGCCGGATCACCCGACGTTTCAAAAAATCCTTGATTTTCAAGGCGTCCCATCGGTCATCATAGGCGTATCCGATCACGAATCCGGACAAGATAAAAAAGAAATCGACCGCCAGATACCCATGGTTGATCCGTTGATCCAGGTGACTGGTGGCATAGGCCTCAAAGACATGAAACCACACCACCATCAAAGCCGCAACGCCTCGCAATCCGTCCAATATTTCGTAATGAGGTTTCGTATTTCGCACAGACATCATGATACCTCAAGAAAAACGTTTCTTGCAATTCCGGCAATAATAGGCACTCTGAACTTTGCCCAGCGGCCCCATGGTAAGCAGCGATAGCAGAACCGCCCCGATCCGCGTCAGATAGCGTTTCACGCTGCCGTCGTACAACCCGTAAGAGACCTCCTGCGATCCGCAATAAGGACAACAAATCGCCTCCTCCCTGACTTCGTTCGTTTCCTGAAGCAAAGCGGCAGCCCTCTCATAATCCTCGTCCCGAACCACCACCCGGGGCTTCAAGTCCGGCATCCCGAACGAGTAGGGGATCACCTGTTCGATCCCGGCATGAATCACCTCGGCATCGATTCCCTCATTGAGCAAACGCCCTTTGAGCAACTCGGCCGCAAAAGCATCTTCACACACCTGGACAGTCTTCATAGGTTCGTTTTTTTGGAGATAAACGAAGATACAAAAATCTGACATGACGAATGAAACGGAAAAACCAACAAGTTATCAACACTTAATTAACAATGTAAGCATACTCGGGAAAGTATAGGTATTTTTGTCTAATTCATAAGGTGTGTGAATCTATGGAACAGAACCCTGTAATTGCTTTACACAACGTATCTATCTATCACTCCCGCGACTCCTTGCGGGAGGTGAATCTCAAAAGCAAACGCCAGGATTACGACCTGATCCTGTCGGATATCAGCCTGGAGGTCATGCCCGGCGAACTGGTCTACCTGATCGGTCGGGTAGGGTCGGGCAAAAGCTCCCTGTTGAAAACCCTCTACGGCGAACTTCCCCTGCAAGAAGGAAACGGTTGGATCGCCGGATTCGATCTGCGACGTCTGCGACGCAAAGACATTCCGTATCTGCGCCGCCGCATCGGCATCGTATTTCAGGACTACCAACTGTTGACCGACCGCAACGTATACCAGAATTTGCGGTTTGTGCTCCGGGCCACCGGCTGGAAAGGCGAAGTCGCCATGCGGGAAAAAATCGCCGAAGTATTGCATGAAGTGGGCCTGCGCAACAAAGAATACAAAATGCCGTATCAGCTTTCGGGGGGGGAACAGCAACGCCTTTCCATCGCACGAGCTCTGCTCAATGATCCCCGGGTCATTCTGGCCGACGAACCGACCGGCAATCTCGACCCGGCAGCTGCCGACGGTATCATGCTGTTATTCCGCAACATCGCCGAACGAGGCTGTGCCGTACTGATGGCCACCCACAACATCGGCAACATCCAACAGTACCCCTCACGAACCTTGCGGTTCAATACCGGGAAAATCGAAGAGATAGACATCGTTTCCATCCTTGGTTGTTAGCGAAAAAAAAGCTATCTTTGTCTGATTATTGTTTAAGCCGATTATGAGCGAAGAAATCAAAAAAAACACTCCAGAAGAAGAATATTCGGCGTCCAGCATCCAGGTGCTCGAAGGCTTGGAAGCCGTGCGCAAACGTCCTGCGATGTATATCGGAGACATCGGGATCAAAGGGTTGCACCACTTGGTTTATGAAGTAGTGGACAACTCCATCGACGAAGCGCTGGCCGGATATTGTACCCATATCGAAGTTTATATCAACGAGGATAATTCCATCACCGTAGCGGATAACGGTCGTGGGATCCCGACCGATTTCCATGAAAAAGAGGGGAAATCGGCCTTGGAAGTCGTATTGACCGTGCTACACGCCGGGGGTAAGTTTGACAAGGGAAGCTACAAAGTATCCGGTGGTCTGCACGGGGTAGGGGTTTCCTGCGTGAACGCCCTGTCGAACCTGCTGATTGCGGAAGTTAAACGTAACGGAAAGATCCACGTTCAAAAATTCAGCAAAGGGAATCCGCTGGCCCCGATGGAAATCGTCGGCGATACCGACGAACACGGGACGACCATCACGTTCAAACCCGATGATACGATCTTTACGAGCGTTGAATACAACTACGAGATCCTGGCATCGCGTCTGCGCGAATTGGCCTACCTGAACAAAGGCATCCACCTGAGCATTACCGACAAACGGGAAATGGACGACCAGGGCCAACCCCTGCACGAAGAGTTCTACTCGGAAGGCGGGTTGTTGGAATTCGTCAAATTCCTGGATGCGACCCGTGAACCGCTGATCGACAACGTCATCTATATCGACACCGAAAAAGAGGGTGTTCCGGTAGAAGTGGCCATGCAATACAACACCAGTTTCTCGGAAAACGTCCACTCTTACGTCAACAACATCAACACCATCGAAGGGGGGACTCACCTGACCGGTTTCCGCAGGGCACTGACCCGCACGTTGAAAAAATATGCCGAAGATTCGGGCATGCTCTCGAAATTGAAATTCGACATCAACGGCGATGACTTCCGGGAAGGGCTGACCGCTGTCGTATCGGTAAAAGTACAGGAACCCCAGTTCGAAGGACAGACCAAAACCAAACTGGGGAACAGCGAAGTGGCCGGAGCGGTTGATCAGGCTATTTCCGGAGCCTTGACCCACTACCTCGAAGAAAATCCCAAAGATGCCCGCGGTATCGTCAATAAAGTGATTTTGGCTGCTACAGCTCGTCACGCAGCACGCAAAGCCCGTGAAATGGTACAGCGCAAAACGGTGCTTTCGGGTTCGGGACTTCCGGGCAAACTGGCCGACTGTTCGTCCCGCGACCGCGATCAGACCGAAATCTTCTTCGTCGAAGGGGACTCGGCCGGTGGTACTGCCAAACAGGGCCGTGACCGTACCTTCCAAGCCATCATGCCGCTGCGAGGCAAGATCCTCAATGTGGAAAAGGCCATGAAACACAAAGTATGGGAAAACGAAGAAATCAGCAATATGTTCAAGGCTTTAGGGGTTGTTCCCGGGGCCGATAACACGTCAGAAGACGGTCAGGTCAGTCTGGAAAAACTGCGTTACGGCAAAGTCGTGATCATGACCGATGCCGATGTGGACGGTAGCCACATCGCCACCCTGATGCTGACCTTCTTCTTCCGACACATGACCGCCCTAATCCAAAACGGTCACGTTTATATCGCCACTCCGCCTCTGTATCAGGTCAAGAAAGGTAAAAACAGCCGTTACTGCTGGACAGAAGAGGAACGTGAAGCGGCACTGGCCGAATTTGGGGCCAAAGGTGCTCACGTACAGCGCTACAAAGGGTTGGGGGAAATGAACGCCGAACAACTTTGGGAAACGACCATGTCTCCGAAGACCCGCATTTTGCGCCAGGTGACCATCGAAAGCGCCGCCGAAGCCGACCGCATCTTCTCCATGCTGATGGGGGATGACGTACCGCCTCGTCGCGAATTCATCGAACGTCACGCCAAATACGCCAACATCGACATTTAATCGACGAACAATACCACAAAAAAGCGAGCCTCATTCTGTTCGAAGAATGAGGCTCGCTTTTTAAGAATTTATCAACCGGTTTCGCGCGTCTTGCTCCACCAAGCCGCCCCGGACTTTTCTACAAACCGGTTATCTTCTTGATTTCATTCAGTTTATTCAGCGCTTCCAACGGAGTCAGGCTATTAATATCCAACCCCTTGATCTCATCACGGATCTGCTTCAGCACCGGATCGTCCAACTGGAACATACTCAACTGCACACTCTCGCCTCCATACTTGGCAACGGTCGGTACTTTCC
Organism: Alistipes sp.; assembly: GCA_019422485.1. Lineage (GTDB taxonomy): Bacteria > Bacteroidota > Bacteroidia > Bacteroidales > Rikenellaceae > Alistipes_A. The sequence continues at coordinate 12,722 of JAHZDG010000018.1, forward strand.
GCGAAGTGTCACCGATACTGCTCCGGTGCGCCGATTCCATATCGGCCAGAATCCGAGACGCCCGTTCGATCACCTGTGTCGGCATCCCGGCCATCTTGGCCACATGAATCCCAAACGAGTGTTCGGTGCCACCACGCACCAACTTACGCAGGAAAATCACCTGACGGTTGATCTCCTTCACCGAAACGTTATAATTTTTCACCCGTTCATAAAGTTCTTCCATTTCGTTGAGCTCATGATAGTGGGTGGCAAACAGGGTTTTCGCCCGGGCCGTAGGATGTTGGTGAATATACTCGACCATGGCCCAGGCAATCGAAATCCCGTCATACGTACTGGTTCCACGGCCGATCTCGTCCAACAACACCAAACTGCGATCGGAGATATTGTTCAGGATACTGGCCGACTCCAACATTTCGACCATGAAAGTCGACTCGCCTTGCGAGATATTATCCGAAGCGCCCACCCGGGTAAAGATCTTGTCCACAATCCCGATCGTTGCCTCCTGGGCCGGGACGTAACTCCCCATCTGAGCCATCAGAACGATCAAAGCGGTCTGTCGTAACAGCGCCGATTTACCGGACATATTGGGCCCGGTGATGATGATAATCTGTTGGGTCTGCCCGTCGAGATAAACATCATTGGGCACATACTCTTCACCCACCTTCATCAGGGTTTCGATCACCGGATGACGTCCCTGCTTGATGTCAATCACCGACTCATCCGTAATGGTCGGACGGCAATAGTTCCAATCCACTGCCTGCAAGGCAAACGACAACAAGCAGTCCAGCCGGGCAATCGACGAGGCATCACTCTGCACCGCCGCCGCATAACGCGTCAATTCCGCCAACAGTGCCGTATAAAGTTCCTGTTCGAGCACCAGAATTTTACTTTCGGCACCCAGAATTTTTTCTTCATACTCTTTCAGTTCGGCCGTGATATAGCGTTCCGCCCCTGTCAGGGTCTGTTTGCGAATCCATTCGGGCGGCACCTTATCCTTGTGCGTATTCCGCACCTCGATATAGTACCCGAACACATTGTTAAAGCTGATTTTCAACGGAATCCCCGTCGCCTCGCTTTCCCGGCGCTGAATATCGTTCAGAATCTCCTTGGCATGCGAAGAGATATTGCGCAAGTCATCCAGCTCCAGACTCACTCCGGAAGCGATCACACCGCCTTTTTGAATCTGATTGGAAGGATCGGGATAGATCTCCCGTTCGATCTTCTCACGCATCTCCAAACACAAGTCCAACTGACGAGCCAGGTTTTGCAAGGGTAGGTGAGGGGATTGTTCCAAAGAAGTTTTGATGGTTTCAACGGCATAAAGCGCCTGTTTGAGCTGCACCACCTCCCGGGGAGTTACACGACCGACCGCAACCCGCGAAATAATTCGTTCGAGGTCACCAACCTGCTCAATCGCCTCTCCGAGGGTTTCTCGCAAGGATTCGTCTTCCATCAATAACGAAACAACCTCTTGCCGCGCCTGAATATCCGCCACATTTTTGAGCGGCAACGAAATCCAACGCCGCAACATACGGGCTCCCATGGGAGAGAAGGTCTTATCCAGTACCTCGGCCAATGAACAACCCTGTCCCGAGGATGAGAACAGTTCCAGATTTCGAATCGAGAATTTATCAATCCACACGAATCGGTCCTCGTCGATGCGCGAAATCGACGAAATATGTTTCGTCTGACGGTGTTCGGTGTATTCGAGGTAGTACAACACCGCCCCGGCGGCAATAATCGCCTCCGGCATATCGGCAATCCCAAACCCCTTGAGCGAAGCGGTCTGGAATTGGGTCTGCAACTTTTCACGATTGGATTCCAGGGTAAACATCCACTCATCCAATCGATACGTATAATATTTCGAACCGAACGCCTCTTTGAATTCGTTTTCGTAACCTTTGGGATAGATCACCTCTTTGGGGGAAAGATTCGAGAGGAGTTTATCCACATAGGCATTCGTCCCCTCTGCGGCATAAAACTCTCCGGTCGAAACATCCAAAAAGGCCACCCCCGTTTTTTTCTTCCCGAAATAAACCGATGCCAGGAAGTTGTTCTCTTTCGTATCGAGCACATTTTCACTGAAGGAAATCCCCGGTGTCACCAATTCGATCACCCCGCGTTTAACGATCTTTTTGGTCGTTTTCGGGTCTTCCAACTGCTCACACACCGCTACGCGCTCTCCGGCCCGCACCAGTTTGGGCAGATAGGTTTCGATGGCATGATAGGGGAAGCCGGCCAACTCGACCGAAGAGGCAGCCCCATTGGCCCGTTTGGTCAGGGTGATGCCCAAAATACGGGAAGCCTTGATGGCATCCTCTCCAAAAGTCTCATAAAAATCGCCCACCCGAAACAACAGAATCGCATCGGCATGTACCGCCTTGATGCTGTAATACTGTTTCATCAGCGGGGTTTCGACATATTTCTTTCCGGAGACAGTCTCGTCCGCTCCGTTCTTTTTCTCTCTCATGAAATCGTTTCAAAATGATCTTTCAAAGATACAAAGATCCGACGGGATTTTCAACGCACCGGATCATTTCCTTTCGAAGAAGCGTTCGTCAAAATTGATAAAATAGAGACGCTCCGTCGCTCGGGTAATAGCCGTATAAAGCCACTGCATCAGATCTCGCGTCATCTCTTCCTCCCCGAACAACATCTTGTCGATAAAGACACACCTCCACTGACCGCCCTGTGCCTTGTGGGCCGTCACGGCATAAGCGAACTTCACCTGCATGGCATTAAAAAAGGGATTCTCCCGCACCTCTTTATATCGTTTGGCCTTGGTAGGCAGATCGGCATAGTCTTCGGCCACGGCATAAAACAAACGGCTGTTTTGTTCGCGACTCAGCGAAGGGGTATCGCTCGACAGGGTATCGAGCAGAATCTGACACGACAACTCCAGATCCTCATAATCCGGAAAGGTCAACCGTGCCTCCGCAAACCGGAATCCGTACAGATCTTCAAAACGGCGAATCCGAGAGAGTAGGGCCGTATCTCCGTTGGCAATAAAATCCACCGGACACTCCTTTTCCCGTTCCGTATAATAATAGTTGTTCTTGACGATCATCAACAGGTCGCCCGAACCGATCTCCTCTTCAGCATAGAGCACATGGCGCCGAATCGCCTCATTAAAGCGATTAGCCCGCTTGTTGGAACGGGTCACGATCAGCGTCTGCTCCATACCATATTTATTATAGGCATCCTGAATCGCCTCCAGGATTTCGCCCCCTTCCAGCGAATCCACATCTTCGAACGAGGTATCGAACATCGGAATATCGACAATGCCGGCTTCCAACATACAACGCACCAACGTAGCATTAAACAGAATTCCGGACTGCTGATCCTGACGCACCACCTCGTCCAAAAGTTCATAAATCACCTCGCCGTACACACTCATGTGCTGAGGATCGAGAGCCGGACTCCGATCCAGTCCCACCGGCGGCAGCTGAGCACTGTCACCTACCACAATCAGCCGGCAACGACTGCCTTGCCGAATGTAGCTGATCAAATCATCCAGAACGCTGCCCGACCCGAACTGCGATCCATCGAGCGAATAATCCGCCAACATGGAAGCTTCATCCACGATGAAAACCGCATCCTTTTCCTTATTAAAGTCCAGGGTAAATTTCGAATCAATATCGGCCAAGGATTTCTGCCGATAGATTTTTTTATGAATGGTATAAGCCTTCTGATCGGAATAATGCGACATCACCTTGGCCGCACGCCCCGTAGGCGCCAAGAGGATCGTACGTATCTTCATGGTTCGCAACGCCCGAACCACCGCAGCAATCAGAGAGGTCTTCCCGGTCCCCGCATAACCGTCCAAAATAAAGATACTCCCGTCAGCAGGCCTACTCAGAAAGAGAGATAAACTTTCTACGATTTTTTTTTGGCCAAAAGTTGGCGTGAATGCAAAATTTCTGTAAATTTGAGACCTGATATGCTCAGCTAACATACTCTGCGAGGTTTTTTAGGAGGGTGTATCGCCCATAAATTTGCTACAAACTTAATCCAAAAATAACAATGAAAAAAGCAATTCAAATTGTCCTGTTTCTGGTAATCGTGGTGTTGGGCTACATTTTGATAGACAGCATCCTCACCCCGCTGGACTTCCAAAACACAACGAAAGCCCGCGAAGCGGCAGTGATCGAACGTATCAAAGACATCCGTACGGCTCAACGTGCCTACAAGACCGTTCACCAACGTTTCACCGGTAGCTTCGACACCCTGATCAACTTCGTTCTGAACGACTCGCTGGTATTCGAAAAAGCCATCGGTTCAGCTGACGACTCAGTTGCCGTAGCCAAAGGGTTGGTTAAACGTGAAAAATTCAACGTTGCCGCTATCGACACCATCTTTGGCGATCGTAAACTGACTCGCGAACAGATCAAAAACCTCCGTTTCATTCCTTACGGCGATGGCAAGGAATACATTATGTCGGCCGGCGATTTGGCTACCGAATCCAAAGTGGTGGTTCCGGTATTCGAATGCAAAGCTCCGTACAAATCGTTCCTGATCGACCAAGATCAGCAGTTGCTGGTTAACCTGATCGACGACAGCAAAACGCTGAACCGTTACCCGGGTATCAAAGTAGGTTCTATGACCGAAGCAACCAATGAAGCAGGTAACTGGGAATAATATTACCGAAGCCCTGGCTTCACAGTCCATATTGTCCATCCAGCAATCGCTGGATGGACTTTCTTTTTGTGTCAGCCGTTTCGGACAACCTCTCTGGCTCCATAAAGAAACAGGAAAAACACTCAACGAGTGTTATCATACCCTCGTACCTTTACAAAGAAGCTATCCCCGTCTGCGGGTAATCATCGACACGGATCAGTCCTGCCTGATACCGGAAACCTATTTTTCCGAAGAGGCCGCTCCGCTGTTCATGCAAACCCACGGATTCACGCAGCACCCCGACACCGAACTGAAAATCATCCGTCGCCATCAATTCGTTTGGTTACTCCATGTCAGCCGGTCCTTTCTGCAAGAGCTGGCCGAGTGTTTTCCTCAAGCCTCGATCGAGTACCTCCATCCGCTGTGGATCGGTATCAGACGTGCATCGACAGGAAATTGTACGGACATTCACCTTTCCCAGTCCACGATCCACGTAGTGCTGTATACAGCCGGTGAGCTTCGCTATGCCGACACGCTGACTTGTCTGACTCCGGCCGACCTACTCTACCTGCTGAATGAAATTCCTTATAAAGAGGAGATCCAAAAATCAACTTTGATATTCTCGGGCCTCAATGCCGAGTTTTTTCAGAAACAGACAGCCGTCTACTACAAAAAAACAATCCTCGACCTTCCTGTTTCCTCTAAATGGACAGGGGCCGACATTCCGTTATTCGCCAATTTAATTCGAGCAGCTTATGAGAATTATTAGCGGCATACATCGGGGTAGGGTTATTCATCCCCCGAAAAACCTGCGTGCCAGACCAACGACCGACTTTGCCAAAGAAAACCTGTTCAATGTACTGGGAAACCTGATGGACTTCGAAGGGGCCGATGTATTGGATCTGTTCTCCGGCACCGGATCGATCAGTTATGAATGCGCCTCGCGGGGAGCCGCCTCAGTGGTTTCGGTGGAGATCAACGCCGTTCATTTCCGTTTTATCCAGCAAACTGCCCAGAATTTTGGATTCAAACAAATCTTTCCGATCAAAGCCAATGCCTTCCTCTATTTAAAAAGCGCAAACAAAACTTTTGATCTGATTTTTGCAGACCCTCCTTACGACATCAGCGGCAGCGAAGAGATCCCCAATTTAGTTTTTCAGCATCAATTGCTACGGGAGGGGGGAATCCTAGTCTTCGAACACTCCAAAAATATGGATGTCAGCCATTTGCCATACTTCTATGAACGTCGCACATACGGTAGTGTAAACTTCTCTATTTTCCGGAAAATGGAAAAATTTTAAAAAAACTTCATTTTTTTGCCGGAAAATTTTGGAGGCTCAAAAAAAAGCTCTATATTTGCACTGCAATCGGGGAAAACCGGTTAGAAGTTCTAAAAAAACGGTGTGGTAGTTCAGCTGGTTAGAATGCCTGCCTGTCACGCAGGAGGTCGCGGGTTCGAGTCCCGTCCATACCGCAAAACCTCAGAATCAAGCAATTAGCTTATATTCTGAGGTTTTTTTTATTATTTACTCCAACATCTTTGAGAAGTAGCTTCTCAATTCCACTCAGATACAATGCAGATTTAAACGCAAATCTATTGGCCAATTTCTGCCATCAGATTGAAGGACTCTATCCCCCTTGATCCCAAGGAGAAGCTTCCATCAGATCTTTTATTCAGGCCCACCTCCTTTCTCACATTTTCCTCATTTTCGAAAAGCCTCTTCATTTTTCGAACATCCGATTTCATTCATTCCTTTCAGAGGCTATTTTTTGCCATAAATTTTGTATCTTCACTCCAAGCCCCTTGAATTTCTTTTTTCAGAATCGATCCAGGCAAAATCACGTTCCACCTTCATATTTAACCGACCACATCGTTAAACCTTTTGCATAAAACCGCTACTATGACAAATTCTTGGATCAAAAAAACGTTAGCCTGCGTCTTCGCTATTTTGGTATTAACGCCCAACATCATGGCCGACGGCAAAAAAATTCTGTTTACCGGCGACTCCATCACCGACGGGAACTGGGGCGGCACAGAACGAAGCCTCACCGACATGAATCACATCTACGGCCACGGCTATATGTTCATCTGTGCAGCACGCTACATGGCCAATTATCCAGGGGAAAACTATCGGTTCTACAACCGGGGCCTCAGCGGCAACAAAGTCGTAGACCTCAAAAATCGCTGGGAAAAAGACGCCATTGAGATCGACCCGGATATTCTCACCATTCTGATTGGGGTCAACGACCTGAACAACGTCTACAATCAAGGGGAAAACGCCGAAATGGATTTCGAACAGTTTGAACGGGACTATCGCGAATTGCTCGACCGTTCACGCAGCAAAAATCCCGATCTGAAGATTGTGTTGTGTGAACCGTTTATCTTTCCGGTCGGTATTTGGCTCAAAAACTACCCGCATTGGCGCGAACAGTGCGACCGTATGTCGGAAGTCATACACAAACTTTCTAAGGAATATAACGCCGTATGGCTGCCGTTCCAGGATTTGTTCGATCAATTGGCCGAAGATCCTCAAACGCCCTCTCTGACCTATTGGATGTGGGACGGGATCCATCCTACGGCTGCCGGTCACGAAAAAATGGCCGAAATGTGGATCAATGCTATGGGACAACCGTTGTAATCACAGAATATCTTTCACGACAAACAGGGGCTTTTGTTTGGCCCCTGTTTTTTTATACCCTTTTTCCGCCTTGGCTGCAAAGCCAACTGCCTGCCAAAACCCATCCACCCTTTTATATTCCCAAAAACTGAACAAGTAAATTCAATTTTTTAATTTTTCTCAAGGTTTTTTCCACAAAAATGTTTTTCTTTGTTTTCATGAAAGACAGCATACGGGAAAAACTGGAAATCCTGGCCGAATCGGCCAAATACGATGTTTCATGCGCCTCCAGCGGCACTACACGCAAACACAGAAACGGCCAGATCGGCAGTGCACACGGATGGGGTATCTGCCACAGCTTTACGGAAGACGGCCGATGTGTCTCCCTGTTGAAGGTCATGTTGACCAATTATTGTATTTATGACTGTGCCTATTGCATCAATCGACGCAGCAATGATCTTCGACGCGCTACTTTTACTGTAGCCGAACTGGTCGAACTGACCATCGAATTCTACCGCCGCAACTACATTGAAGGGCTTTTTCTGAGTTCCGGAGTCATCCGAAACCCCGATTACACCATGGAACGACTGGTGCGTGTCGCCCGACAACTGCGCGAAGTCGAACGATTCAATGGTTATCTTCACCTGAAAAGCATTCCCGGAGCCAGTCGGGAACTGGTCGCCGAAGCTGGACGTTATGCCGACCGACTCAGCATCAACTTGGAAATCGCCAAAGAAGAGAACCTCAAACGCCTGGCGCCCGAGAAAAATCACGCCAGCATCTTCCAACCCATGTCGTATATCTCTCAGGGATTTCTCGAAAGCGCCGAAGAGCGTCGCCACCTGAAACATGCTCCACGTTTTGCGCCGGCCGGTCAAAGCACCCAAATGATCGTCGGGGCCAGCGATGAAACCGACCGTGAAATTCTCACCCTCTCCTCATCGCTTTACGCCCGTCCGAGCATGAAACGGGTCTACTATTCGGGGTATATTCCTGTCAACGACTACGATCGGCGCCTGCCAACCCAACAACCGCCCCTGACCCGAGAACACCGTCTCTATCAAGCCGACTGGCTGATGCGCTTTTACGGTTTCCGCTCCAACGAAATTGTCGACGAAACCCATCCGAACCTCGACCTGGAAATCGACCCGAAGCTCTCCTGGGCTTTGCGACATCCCGAATGCTTCCCGGTCGACGTCAATCGGGCCGATTACGAACTCATTCTGCGCGTGCCGGGCATCGGTGTCAAATCCGCTCAACTGATTGTATCGGCACGTCGTTATCGAAGCATTACCGCCTCCATGCTCCGAAAAATGGGGGTTGTCATGAAACGGGCCCAATACTTTCTGCGCTGCCTGGAACTTACCATGGCCGGCATCAACGAACTGAATCCTTTCGTCGTCCGCCAACGCCTGACCGCCCAACCGAAACGCCGCCATACCCCCGGCCAACTGACCTTTATTTTTCCGAATGAATGATGAAAAATGCCGCGTATACGATGACGGAAGTTTTCCGTTACGACAAAACCTTCGAAGGACTGCTTTGCGCGCTGTTCGATGCCTATGCCCGACACTCGTTTCCCGAACAACTGATCGGACCGGGAGAACCCATTCCGCTGTTTGCCCAGCAGATTCACGAAGTATTGACCCGAACCGAAGCGGCGGAACGCGTCTGGAAAGGGTTGGAAAGAAAACTGGGCATGCAGATTCGCCGCATGCTGATTTTCGCCTGGCTATCGGAAGAGGAGGGGAGTGACACCTTACTGCTGCGTTATATGCGAAAGACGTTCGACAGTACGGAATCCATCGTCGGAGATTTTACGGATCACGACGTCCTGCAAGTCAAAAAAATCGCCCAAAAAGTCGCCAAAGAAAAAGAACGTCTCATCCAGTTCGTCCGTTTCCAAAAGGCCGGTGACGGGAGCTATTTTGCCCCGGTTTCACCGCTTTACAATGTCCTGCCGCTGAGTCTCGGCTATTTCACGGATCGGTTCGCCGATCAACGCTGGTTGCTGTACGACACCAAACGACGCTACGGATACTATTACGACCTGCATCAAACCTTGGAAGTTACCCTTGAAGAGGACGGTCCTTTGCTCGAAGGCTGGCTATCGGATGATTTGCGGGCCGCAGACGAGCAACTGTTTCAGGAGCGGTGGAAGAGTTACTTTCAGGCTGTAACCATTCGCGAACGGCTGCATCCTCAGTTGCATCGCCAACTCATGCCTCGCCGCTTCTGGAAATACTTACCGGAAAAACAACCCTTTCGACAACCAGCTTTAAAAATTGATACAAAAACATATAATACAACTCATTAGGACGAAATTTCTCAGCAATTACTTTACTCCGATCACCCCAAAATAAAAAGTCGATTCTCATTCAGAGAATTGACTTTTATTATCACTTAAGCTAATTAATTAGAATCTACTGAGAAAGACTGCTTTTGCTTATTAAATGACAGCTGCAACGCTGCAGAATTTCGATACAACGATCCAAATCCGTCGGACGAATCACCACCCGGGCCGTTTCCCCTTCGGAAAAGGCATACATGTATTCGATGAAGACCTGCTCTTTGGCCAAGCCGTCCAATACTTCAGAAAGTGCACCCGGCACATTGTTACACGAAATACAAACCACCTCGGTCACACTCACCCCGAAATGCGCCTCCCGAAGCACCTGTTCAGCCCGTTCCACATCCGAAACGATCATCCGCAGGATCCCGAAATCGGCATTATCAGCCAGACTGAATGCCGTCATATTCACACCATGGCGACCTAAAATCTGGGCCACCTCATTGATCCGTCCCGTTTTGTTCTCCACAAACACGGAAAGCTGTTTGATTTTCATAAGGCTGCTTTATTTAAGTTACGATCGAGGTCTCTTTACTGTAAGACGCGTTTGTCAATCACTCGTTTGGCTTTCCCTTCGCTCCGTTCAATGCTGTACGGTTCCACCAGTTTGATATCGGCTTTAATCCCCAATACACTCTGCAGACGGGCCGACAGTTTTTGGCGAAACGCCAACATTTTGCTGATTTCGTCCGAATAGAAACCATCGCGCACTTCGACACGAACCTCAAGGCTATCGAGATTCTGCACCCGGTCGACAATCAACAGATAGTGCGGTTCGAACTCTTCCATTTCGAGAATCACGCTCTCGATCTGCGAGGGGAATACATTGACCCCACGAATGATCAACATATCATCGCTCCGTCCCACAATCCGGCTCATCCGTACGTTGGTCCGTCCGCAACGACAAGGTTCATCCGTCAATGAACAAAGATCCTTGGTCCGATAGCGCAACAACGGAATCCCTTCCTTCGTCAGCGTCGTAAAGACCAACTCACCCTGTTCTCCGTAGGGCAGGGGTTCCAGCGTCTTCGGAGAAATAATTTCCGGCAGGAAATGGTCTTCGATGATATGCGATCCGTCTTTGTACTCACACTCGTGTGACACACCGGGTCCCATCACCTCACTCAACCCATAGATATTGTAGGCATTGACGCCCATTTTATGTTCGATCTCCCGACGCATGTTTTCAGTCCAGGGTTCGGCACCGAAGATTCCGGTCTTCAAGCGAAACTCCTCACGAGGAATTCCCGTTTGGGCCATCGCTTCAGCCAGATAGAGCGCATAAGAAGGCGTACAGGCAATGGCCGTCGCTCCGAAATCATGCAACAGTTTGATCTGTTTGGCGGTATTTCCGCTCGACATCGGGATAACGGTCGCCCCCAAATGTTCGACGCCATAATGCAATCCCAAACCTCCGGTAAACAAGCCATAACCATATGCCACCGAGAAAATATCGTTGCAATCCGTTCCGAAAGCACTCAAACACCGGGCCGTCATCTCTGCCCAGATGGCCAGGTCACGCCGGGTATAACCCACCACCGTCGGCGAGCCGGTCGTTCCCGACGAAGCATGCAGGCGCACGATCTGCGACATCGGAACCGCAAACAGTCCATACGGATAGTTATCCCGCAAATCCTGTTTGGTCGTGAAGGGCAGGCGAACAATGTCATCCACCGAACGAATATCATCCGGGGTAACATCCATCTCCTGCATTTTGCGTCGATAGAAAGGGGTATTATGATAGACTCTTTCCACGAGTTTATGCAGACGTTCTCCCTGAAGACGACGCATATCTTCGCGGCTCATACATTCTTTGGTAGGATTCCAAATCATAGTTTTCGATTTTTCATTCGCAGGAATCAGTTTACTTTCCAGACTCGGGCATATGATCCAGCCGGAAAGCCCGCAAGCGTTCATCCAACACCTCGTACAGATCGTCGCTCATCCGCGAGCAACAAGCCCGAATACCCTGCTGTTCACTGCCGGTGGTCGACAGAGAGATGGAGCTGATGCCGTAATAGCGCAGTTCTCGCATCAATTCTCCGCAGGAAAGTCCCTCGTAACCGATCGTAAAGAAGAACCCATCCGAAATGGCACGATCAATATCCTTATCGTACACCACATGGAATCCATGTTTTTCGAACAGTTCTTTCATGCGGTGAGCCCGACGGGCATACTCCGAGGTCACTTCCACAAAATCGAAACGACCCTCGGTCGCCGCCTGCAACATGGCTGCATAACCGAACTGGGTGGAGTGGGTGATCCCAGAAGTGATCATATAGAGAATCGATCCGATGAGCGTCGGCCCGAAAATCCCGGCACCGGCATACCGTTCACCCAAAGCCGGGAAACGACGATGGAACAACGAATCCGACACACACAACAGGGCGGCACGCTGTCCGGCATAACTGAATATCTTCGACGAGGAGAGCATCAGGATATAATTGTCGGTATAGCGAGCGACGGTCGGGATATACGGCGGTTCAAACGGACGGCCGAAATAGGTCCGGAAGTCCATGCCGAAATAGGCCAGGTCTTCCAACACCACCGCACCGTAACGGGTTGCCAATTCACCCACGATGGCCAATTCCTGTTCCGTCAGCGAGATCCAGGCCGGATTATTCGGATTGGAATAGATGATTCCGGCGATGTTTCCCTTTTTCAGGTAGCTTTCCAGTTTATCCCGCAGCTTATCCCCCCGGAAATGATAGATATCGAATTGTTCGTGAGGAATCCCCAGAATTTTGAGCTGCGACTTCTGAATCGGGAACCCTGGGTCGATAAACAAAATCGTATTTTTCTGCGGATCGCACTGCGTGCAGGCCACAAACGAACCGAACGACCCCGCTACCGAACCGGTCACCGGGATACAGGCTTCAGCCGAAACATCCACATCCAGAAACGCTTTTACAAAGCGGGAACCGGCTTCCTTGAGTTCAGGAATCCCTTCTGCGGCCGGATAGATGGCCGGGATATTGGTATCGAGTGCTTTTTTTTCCGCTTCGGTCCCGATCCGGCAAGGTTCCAGGCCCGGAACCCCCTGGTCCATCCGAATAAAAGGAATCCCGGTCAACTCCTCGAGCCGTGATGCCAACAGCAACACCTGTCCGATCGTCGCATGCTCCAGGTCCGTAATCTTATATTCGTCGACCACCCGGTCGATCAATTTCTGACTATATACCCGATTATTCTGCATGGCCCGAATCCTTTACCTGTTGGGTTCCGGCTTCGCGTCCGAGACGGAAAGCCCGTACGTTCATATCCACAACATCCGCGCCCTTCGCAGCGAACAATCCGGCAACTGCCTCTTCCAACAGATCGGCATCCAATCCCAAAATGGCCGAGGCAGCCCCCAACAACACCATATTCACGGCACGAGGCATCCCATTGTCTTTGGCCAAGGTATCGGCATCGATCAGAATCACCCGCGAACGAGCCCGCAAAGCGCCCAGCAACTGTTCTTCATTCGGGTAATTGGGGATATTCACAAAGGTGGCCGAATTGGTCACGATCCACCCTTCCGGAGACAAATAGGGCAGATAACGCAGAGCCTCCATAGGCTCCATGGCGATGATGGCATCGGTCCCGCCCTTCGGAATCAAGTCGGAATGAATAGGTTCGGAGCTGAGACGCAGATTCGACTGCACGTCTCCGCCACGCTGACTCATGCCGTGTACTTCGGCCTGTTTCACATACAAGCCCTTGCGCAAAGCGGCCTCCCCGATAATAGCGGCGATGGAGAGGATACCCTGACCTCCTACGCCTGACAGAATAATATCTCTTTTCATGATTTTGCTTGCTTGAGGTGACGTTTGAGGGTCTGGATGCATTCACGACGCGGAATCACCACCGATACCCCCGGATATTCGATCTCTTCGCGCAGTACCCGACGAATCTCGTCGTAATTTTTGGCCATGGGAACCACCACGCGTACATGTTCCCGTTCTACACCTACCCCCAGGCAGATGGATTCCAGTTTACCGGTTCCGGCCGAATCCTGACCTCCGGTCATGGCCGTCGTTAGGTTATCGGAGATAATCACCGTAATGTTGGCTTTCGAATTCACGGCGTCCAACAGGCCCGTAATCCCCGAGTGCGTAAAGGTCGAGTCACCGATCACGGCAATCGCAGGGAAGAGCCCTCCGTCAGCAGCCCCTTTGGCCATGGTAATCGAAGCCCCCATATCCACACAAGAGTCGATCGCCCGGAACGGAGGCAGTGCCCCCAAGGTATAACAACCGATATCACTGAATATTTTGCTGTTTTCATACTCTTTGGCCACTTCGTTGAGTATGGTATACACATCGCGGTGACCGCAACCGGCACACAGCGCCGGCGGACGCGGAACCACATATTCGCAAGGAGCGTTCAACGTAACATCCGCCAGTCCCAACGCCTTCCGAACGTTATCGGGAGTCAGTTCGCCGGTCCGCGGCAGTTCACCGCTCATGCGACCTTTGATCTTACCGCTTTCGTCCAACAAACCGCGCAACTGATCTTCGACAAAAGGCTGACCGTCTTCCAGCACCAGAATCTCGTCGCATTCGGCCATCATTTTCCGAAGCGGTTCCAGCGGCAACGGATACTGCGAAACCTTCAACACCGTGCGGTCACAACCTTCCGGATAGTTTTCCATCAGGTAATTGTAGGCGATCCCACAAGCTACCACGCCGCGACGTCCGCCCGGCAAATAGCGGTTAAACGGAGAGGTTTCCGACAGTTTGCGCAACTCTTTCTGAGCCTCGATCACCTCGATGTAACGACGACGGGCATTGACCGGCAGCAGCACCCAGCGGGAACGATCTTCCGAAAAGCTCATTCCCTTGGGTTCACGCGAAGAACCCAGTGTCACCACAGCCCGCGAGTGAGCCATCCGAGTCGTCAGGCGCATCAACACCGGCAATTTGATTTTTTCCGACAAATCGAAAGCGGCCAACGTCATGTCATAGGCTTCCTGCTGTGAAGAGGGCTCGAAAATCGGCACCAGCGCAAATTTCCCATAAAAGCGGGAATCCTGTTCATTCTGGGAGGAGTGCATCGACGGGTCGTCGGCAGCCAGCACCACCAACCCCCCATGGGTTCCGGTCATGGCCGAATTGACAAAAGCATCGGCGGCCACATTCATCCCCACGTGTTTCATGCAAACCAGCGCCCGTTTTCCGATAAAGGAAACCCCCAAGGCTGCTTCCATTGCTGTTTTTTCATTGGTACACCAATCGCTGTAGACTCCTCGTTCCCGGGCCAAAGGCGATTGTTGAATGTACTCCGTAATCTCGGTCGAAGGGGTACCGGGATAGGCATATACCCCCGAAATACCCGCATGCAGAGCGCCCAAAGCTACCGCCTGGTCGCCCAATATCAATAATTTCTCGTTCATAGGTCAGTTAAAGTAAAGGTATCGGCGTCTCGTCCAGCCGGGAATTTGGCACGGAAAGCCTCTAAGGCCGACCGATCGAGTTCACCAGAAAGAATGGTTTCGGACGTTTCCGCAGGAGTCAGCGCACGACCCAAATAGTCAATCAGCGCACTGGAACCGTTATAACTCAACGCCGGATCGTCTCCGGTACGGTTTACGCCCACCACATAACATTGATTTTCAATAGCTCGGGCCCGCAGCAACGTATCCCATGCCGAAATACGCACCGTCGGCCAATTCGCCACATACAGGATCAGATCGTAATCCCCCCGGTTGCGCGAAAACACCGGAAAACGCAAATCGTAACAAACCTGCAACAAAATCCGCCAACCGTTATATTCCACCACGACTCTTTGTTCCCCGGGCGTATAACGTTCATGTTCCCCCGCAAAAGAAAAAAGATGACGTTTATTATAAACGGCATAGCTACCGTCGGGTTTGACGAAATAGAAACGATTATAATACCGATTTTCCGCCTGGGTCGCCACACTGCCTGCAATTGCAGTCTGTTTCGAGGCCGCCATACGACGCATCCACTCAAGGGTATCGCTGTCGGCAGGTTCGGCCGCCCCCACAGGATCGGTGCAAAAGCCCGTCGTAAACATTTCAGGAAGCACGATCAGATCGACAGCCGAGAGAGTATCTATCAGTTTCTCAGCCCGCTGACGATTGGTTTGCGGATCCTTCCAACGAATATCGGTTTGCAATAAAGAAACCTTCATAATTAGGGTAACAAAAATTTTGAGTCAATAAAGGTACACAATATTCCGCAAAAGAAAAAATAACAAGCTGTTGAATTTTCTCAACATCCTTTTCTGACAATACATTCTCTCCCGCATCAAACCTTTCCCCTCACATACGCCCCACAAAGGCTTCTAACGCATTTTCAATTCGTTCGCGGCCCATCCACAGGAATAAAAACCCCATCCGTTTTTCCAAAAACCATGAAAAAATCTTTTCAACGAAACATTTTAACCCTTCGATTCGTTAATATTTATACAAATCTCATCTACCATGAAAACGTTCAATCAATACATTCCGACCAAACTTTTGTTTGGATGCGGCACCGTCGACCAACTCGCCGAAATGTCTCTTCCCGGCACCAAAGCCCTGATCGTCATCTCTTCGGGAAGCTCCATGCGTAAATTCGGTTACCTGGACAAAGTTGTCTCAGCCTTACAAAAGAATCACGTATCCAGCATCGTTTTCGACAAGGTATTACCCAACCCAACCAAAGAACACGTGATGGAAGCCGCTGAAATCTGCCGCCGCGAGTCCTGTGATTTTGTCGTCGGACTGGGTGGTGGCAGCTCCATCGACTCCGCCAAATCGATTGCCATCATGGCCTGCAATCCGGGTGACTATTGGGACTACGTCTGCGGAGGGTCTGGCAAAGGCCGTCCTACCCGCGGAGGCGCCCTGCCCGTAATCGCTATTCCGACCACAGCCGGAACCGGCACTGAAGTGGATCCCTGGACGGTCATCACACACAATAACGAAAAAATCGGATTCGGCAATCAATATACTTTCCCGGTCATCGCCATCGTAGACCCGAATCTCATGACCTCGGTTCCGCCTCGTTTGACGGCCTACCAGGGTTTCGACGCCTTCTTCCATGCCGCTGAAGGCTATATCGCCAACATCGCCACTCCGATCAGCGAAATTTACTCATTGAAAAGCATTCAACTCATCTACCAATATTTACCGACCGCCGTACAAGACGGAGCCAATCTGGAAGCCCGTAGTCAGGTTGCCTTGGCCAGCACTCTAGCCGGCATGGTCGAGTCGACCTCGAGCTGTACCTCGGAACACTCGATGGAACACGCCATGAGTGCCCACTATCCGAAATTGCCGCACGGAGCCGGTCTGATCGCCCTCTCCTTGGCTTATTTCGAAACCTTTATCAACACAGTTCCGGAACGCTTCATCAAAATGGCTGAAGCCATGACCGGCAAACCTTGCCAGGATCCCAAAGAGTTCCTGACGGCATTAGCAGAACTGCAACGTGCCTGCGGTGTAGATGACATTCAACTTTCCGAATGGGGGATTCAACCCGACGACCTGCCCGTTTTCACCCGCAATGCCCGAGAAACCATGGGCGGGCTATTCCAATTGGACCCCAGACCTTTGGATGATACAGAAGTGTTGGCCATCTACCAACGATCGTTCCGGTAAATTCCCCCTTGCCCCTACATTAGGATGACACTCTAAAAACACGTGGACACACAAAACGACCTGTTTTTCCAAAAACGTTCCAAAGAGTAGGACAGACAACAGCTTTACCAGCCTTATAACCAGCCACCCTGACCTGTTGAGCGGTCAGGGTGGTTTTATTTATGGCAACTTTCCATTTTCGGGGCATCTTCTTTTGTCTTCATCTGCAATAAAACTTTTCTTCACACAACGGCTAGCCGCGCAAAATTTTCTCGCAAAATCGAACCACTTCTTTCCCCAAAAGAGTTGGAGTTTTTAAATTTCTTTATTTATTTTGCTGACATATAAAGCTGGATGGGATCTCTGTCGGAACCGTCTGAAATTCGGACAGCCATACGGCCATTTTCATTCAAACGCCCTTCTTTTCACGTCCGACCCAACGACCCTGACAAAGCCATCCTCCCCATCGGTTATTCCGGGAGGCAGGCTTTCAAATTCCACCGAATCGGGAAACTCATTCCGGCTGACGGATGATGTATGCAAGACACCCACTATAAAATAGGAATCGACATCGGTTCCACCACCCTCAAGGCGATTGTCCTCGATGCCGAGCATCGAGTGGTTTATCATACGTACCGACGTCACAAAACCGACATCTCCGGAGTGCTGTGCGATGAACTACAACGCATCGAGCAACAATTTCCGGACACCGCGTTTTCCATTGCCATGACCGGTTCTGCGGGCATGGGTATCTCCGAACGAAACCAGTTGCCATTTATCCAGGAAGTGGTGGCTTCGGTCCATGTCGTTCAGAGCGTCTACCCCCAAACCCGCACCCTGATCGATCTGGGGGGCGAAGACGCCAAAATGGTTTTTTTCAACGAAAACGGACACCCGGATATCCGTATGAACGGCAGCTGTGCCGGCGGGACGGGATCATTCATCGACCAGATGGCCGACCTGATGCACATCTCAATCGACGAGCTGGGCGAACAAGCTTTACGCTACGAAAAGATCTACCCGGTCGCTTCCCGATGCGGTGTTTTCGCCAAAACCGACGTTCAGAATCTGATCAGCCGCAACGTACCGACAGCCGACCTGGCCATGTCCATCCTGCATACGGTAGCCCTGCAAAGCATCACTTCGCTGGCCCGGGGATGCGATATTCGTCCGCCTGTTTTATGCATCGGGGGGCCACTCAGTTTTCTTCCGGCTTTGCGCCAAGCTTTTCGCGAACAACTGCATTTAAACGAATCCGAATTTATCTTACCCGAAAACAGTCCGTTTTTTCCGGCTTGGGGAGCCGCCCTGCAGATCGAAGACAATGCAGAGGCATGCGATCTGGCTCAGTTGATTCGTCAATTAACCAACAAACCCGTTACCGCAAGCGATGGATTACCGCCATTGTTTACCGGTCCGGAAGACTATGAACAATGGAAGGCCCAACGCCACCTGAAACCACTACCCGAAGCCCCGATACCTGTCGACAAAACCGTTGACTGCTTTCTGGGCATCGACTCCGGATCGACCACCACCAAAATCGTGGTTCTCGATTCCGAGGCCCGTATTCTTTACCGCTTCTACGACCGAAACGAAGGCAGCCCGCTGCAGAAAGTATTCGAAGGACTGCGACAATTCTACGCCTGGGCTCAGGCTCAGTCGATCCGATTTCGCTTCAAAGCCTCCTGCGCCTCCGGCTATGGAGAAGACCTGGTCCGTTCGGCTTTAAATTTGGATTTCGGCATCGTGGAGACCATGGCCCATCTGACCGGGGCTCAATACGTCGACCCGAAAGTATCCTTTATTTTGGACATCGGCGGTCAGGACATCAAATCGATTTTCACCCACCAAGGCGTCATCTCGCAGATCGAACTCAATGAAGCCTGCTCATCCGGCTGCGGTTCTTTTTTGCAGAACTTCGCTTCGACGATGAATCTTTCGATGGAAGCGTTCACCGAGGCCGCATGTGTAGCAAAAACGCCTTGTGATTTGGGTTCCCGGTGCACGGTGTTCATGACCTCCCGTGTCAAACAAGCCCTGCGCGAAAATGCCTCATTGGGAGACATTGCCGCCGGATTGGCCTATTCGGTCGTTAAAAACTGCCTGTATAAAGTACTCAAGATCTCCAATCTGAACCATCTGGGGGACCATATTGTCGTCCAGGGCGGCACATTCCGCAACGACGCCGTATATCGGGCGCTGGAACTGCTTTCCGAAAAAACCGTCAGCTCGACCGATTCTCCCGAACTGATGGGGGCTTTCGGAGCCGCATTATACGCCCGAAGCCGATGGTTGCAGGAGTCGGTTCAGACCTCTTTCACCGGAGAGGAAGCCTTGCCGGACCTAAAGGCGATCGACACCAAAGAGTTGCATTGCAAAGGGTGTACGAACCGTTGTTCGGTACTTCGTTTCCGTTTCCCGAACGGCAATACGGCCTACGCCGGCAACAAGTGCGAAAAGATCTTTTTCAATGCCCGAACGGCCCGACAGAAAGGGTATAACGCCTTCGATGAGAAGAATCGCATTCTGTTTGACTTTCCCAAACGTCCGAAATGGCTCGACCGGCCGACCGTCATCGGCATCCCCCGGGTACTGAACCTCTTCGAAGACTATCCGTTCTGGCACACCTTATTCACCGAATGTAGATTCCGGGTCGTACTTTCTCCCGAATCCAACTATGAGCTATACCAACGTGGAGCCGGATACGTCATGTCCGACAACATCTGCTTCCCGGCAAAAATCTCCCACGGTCACATATTGGCGCTGGTCGACCAGAAAGTAGACCGAATCTTTTACCCGATCGTCCCGAAAGAAGACAAGGAGTTCGCCAACTCCTCCAACAGCTACAACTGCCCGGTGGTCAGCGGCTATCCCGAAGTCATACGGAGTTCGATGGATCCGGCCGAACGATTCGGAATTCCTTTCGACAAACCGGTCATTCCGTTCCACAACCGCCGGGTTTTGGAACGAGCCTGCCGCGCCTATCTGGAAACCCTGGATGTTTCACATACCACATTCAAGCATGCGTTTATCCGTGCCCTGGCGATCCGAAAATCACGTAACAAAGAACTGATCCTGCATCAACGACGACGCTTTGAACAAGCCGTAGGAGAGGGTAGGCCGGTGTTTGTGGTTACGGGACGTCCCTACCATGCCGACCCGTTGATCAACCAGAAAGTCGGACAGATTCTCTCCGATCTGGGGGTAGAGGTCTTTACAGACGATGTATTCCGTCGTACCGACCATCCCGGATTCAGCGATTTGAAAATCGTCTCACAATGGGCCTATCCGAATCGCGTCATCCAGGCCGCCATAGAGGTGGCACGGTTACCCCAAAACGTCCAACTGATCCAGCTCAATTCATTCGGCTGCGGCCCCGACTCCTTCTTTATGGACGAGGCTCACGCGATACTCCACAAAGCAGGTAAAAACCACACCGTATTACGGATCGACGAAATCGCCAGCCCCGGATCGATTCGACTGAGACTCCGGTCGCTGATCGAATCCCTCAAAACGGCTCCCCGATCATCTGCACCCTTCGACTTTTCCTACGAGGACAAAGGGGTCGCCTTTACCCGGGAAGACCGGCAAAAAACAATTCTGGCACCCTGGTTTTCTGATTTCATCTCGCCGTTCATCCCGGCATTGGGCGAGTTGGCCGGTTATCACATCGTCAATCTGCCACCATCTTCGAAACGCTCTGCCGAAGCCGGTCTGAAGTATGGGCACAACGAGGTTTGCTACCCATCTACGCTGGTTTTGGGCGACATCATCACCGCCTTGCAATCGGGTCAATACGATCTGTCGAACACCGCGGTCGCCATCACCCAGACCGGCGGTCAATGTCGGGCCACCAATTATATTTCACAAATCAAGGCCGGACTGGCCGGAGCGGGTTTTGCCCACATTCCAGTCATTGTCCTTTCCGGCGGGGACGTGTTCCAGAACGAACAGCCCGGATTTAAAATTCCACTTCGGAAGCTGCTCAACATTACGGCCTACGCCTTACTGTACGCGGACTCCCTGCAGCAGATGTATAACTCGACCATCGTCCGCGAACGCCAGAAAGGATCCACCCAAGCCCTTTTCGACCGCTACGTAGCACTCGGAATCGAGGCCGTACGGACTAACAGAGCCCCTCAACTGCTGGTATTGATGCAATCTGCCGTTCAGGATTTCAATGCGCTTCCCGTACACGATCGCGACTATCCCTGTATCGGTCTGATCGGGGAGATCTACGTAAAATACAACCATTACGGACAGGCTTACACGACCGAATGGCTACGCGACAAAGGCATCGACGTCATCACGCCACCGATTCTGGACTTCCTGATGCAATATTTCGTCAATAGTCCCGTCAACGAAGCCAACGGAATCGACCGCGGAGGCATAACATCCCGCCTGTTACGCTCGGCCTTCTGGACCTACCTGAATGTTCGCATCCGTCGCATCGAACGCATCCTGCAAAATTTCCGCTATTACCGGCCCAGCGTCTCCATTTTCACCAAGGCAGAATATGCCGCCGAAATCCTCGATCTGTCGAATCAATTCGGAGAGGGATGGATGTTAGCGGCCGAGGTCGCTCATTTCGCTCGGCAAGGGATTAACAAGATCGTCTGCGTGCAACCTTTCGGCTGCATCGCCAATCACATCGTGGCGAAAGGGATTGAAAAACGGCTCAAAAAATTCTACCCTCACATCGACCTTCTCTACCTGGACATAGACGGAGGCATGGCGGAAGTGAACCTGCAAAACCGGCTGCACTTCATGCTCTAAATCCAACCGCCCTATCTACATAAAAAAGGGAGCCGTACACCACGACTCCCTTCTTTTTTGAGATTTATTCGATTACTGTTCTTTCCTCAACAAATCCCGGATCTCTTTCAACAGCCCTACTTCTGCCGACTCCTTCGGCAGCGGCTTTTCGGCGGAACGGGGACGCAAACGATTGACCACGCGAACCACCCCGAAAATGACCACCGCTACAACCAAGAAATCAAACACGGTTTGCAGGAAATGACCGTAATTGAGCGTAACGGCCGGAATTAAGGCGCCATCGGGTCCGGTTTCCGCCCCTTTAAGCACCCATTTCAAATCCGAAAAATTCACGCCGCCAATCAACCAGCCGACCGGAGGCATAATCACATCGGCCACCAACGAAGTCACCACCTGACCCAACGCGGCCCCTATAATAACCCCTACGGCCAAATCAATGACGTTGCCTCGTAACGCAAAAGTTTTAAACTCTTCCAAGATCTTTTTCATGCTGATTCTACTCTTATCGTAAACGATTCCAAGCCCTATTTTCCTCTGATTTCACTTTCATCCAATGCTGTAACAGCACACACTCGCCTCCGTTCATCCTCCCACAGCGTACTGTTTACGTGCTTCCACAATCCGTTCCACTCTTTGATCCATTTTCCGGAAACGATCAAACGTATCGCGAGAAACCGCATATTCATGACACAAAGAAATAATACTGGCCCCTTTTTTCAGTGCTTTAATGATTTGCGAACGATGATCGATCAGAATCTGCAACTTGGTATAGCTTCCTTTGCGTCGCCCCAACACTATTCCTTCTGCCCGACGCAGCGCCAAAGCCTCCTTGGTCCGTAACGAGATTAAATTACGCTCGATTTCGGCCACCAACCCAAACGCAAAACACAACACTTTGCTTTTGATCGTATCATCAAAGGCATATCCATCCTTAGTACTGTAAATCGTAATTTTACGCTTCAGACAACTACCCATAATGGCCATAATGTCCGTCAACGTACGACTCAATCGTGACAGTTCCGTCACAATCAATACATCCCCGGCATGCAACCGCTTAAGCAACCGATGCAATTTTCGTTCCTTTACATCCGTTTTGCCGCTAATCACCTCCGTCACCCAACGATGAATCTCCAGATGACGCATTTCGGCAAATCGTCGAATCTCATCTTGTTGATTTGCCACATTCTGTTTCTCTGTACTCACTCTCAAATAAGCAATAATCATGTCGTGTGTTTTTATAGTAATAAAGTCCTGAAACTTTTTGTCAAAAGCCACAATTACTGCTTAACGGACAGCGGCCACAAAAGCTGTTTTGTACTATTCCGTCATGCTCCTGTCGATCGCTTTCGTTTTATTCACTCTCATCTTCCGCAGTCGGTACAGCGGATCGGCCTGTTGCCGGATCTTGCTCCCCAATAAAACCGGATAATCGGGATGTTCCCGCCAGAAAGCATCAACAGCCTCCGCCGCTTTTTCCGAACGATGATTCCCCAGCAGCGCAGCCGCCCATCGGCGCGGGAAGAAAATGTCCCCCGTACGCTGTACTTCAAGCATCTCGTCCAATCCGGGTAAAATATAGGCAACCGACTCTTCCCCTCGACAAGGATGATTCAGCAGTCCCAAGGCTGAACAAGCCCAAGGTTCGATCCGTCGGTTTTCGGGTACCAACAGACTCTGGAAAACCGAATCCCGTACCGTCGCATCGGACGACACCGACGGAACAATATAATCGTATTGCGCCAAGCGGTCCGGATTGGTAATCCGGCTACGTTGGCGTGTTGTGATCTCTTTCGCACGATCCGGGAAACGCAAGGCCATCGAATAGGCCAATCCGGTCAAATCGCCTTCACTGAGTCGGTAGCGTTTGGCTAACGCCTCATCGTTCCACAGAGCATATACACGATCCAAGGCTTCCGGGCTCCGAGCAATACCGCAATAGGTTCGTACCGCCAGACTGCGGCGTTCGGGACGCGGATCCGTCTCCGCCATCTGCCACATGGCCTTCTCATACGCGACCGACGGCTTCTCCCCGTAAAACAAACCGAAACATCCGCTGGCATATCCCAAAGCCAAGGTAAAGAGCTGATGATTCTCTTCCTGCGGCAAATAGTCGATCATGGCCTGTAGAAAATCTTCCGGCGACACCGTCAAATTGAGCAAATTTTCATTCAGTGTCAGCAAAGCACTGAGCCGCACCCGTGTGTCGGAAAAATCCGCCAGATGTTTCATGACATAAGCCGCGGTCGGAGCGTCCAACGGGAAATAACCATAGGCCAGCCCATCGGCATTCGGCAGAACATATCGGGTCGAATCGGGCAATTTGACCGCCACTTCAGCCCGATCCATCTCCACCTGCAAGGTGTCGCTACGCTGATCGCCGATTGCCAGCAAGCTCAGCGGCTGTTCCCACACCAAACCGCGTCCCCACGGATCTTCCTGACGGATATGCAGACTATCGGACTGCATCGACACCGTAATCGTCGGCATGCCTTTTTCTTCCACCCACACCCGGCTCCAGGCGGCCAGATCCTCGTCACAACGACGATCGAGAATGGCAATCAGATCGTTCCAGGTGGCATTACCGTAAGCATAGGTACTCAGGTATTCCCGAATGCCTTCCCGGAATTTTTCCGGACCCAATTTACGGTACAGCATATTCATCACGATCGGCGACTTGGAGTAGACGATCTGGCTGTATATCAGCCCGGCGTCCGAAAGATTGTCCAACGGCTGCTGGATCGGCATGCTTCCTTCGGTCCTGTCTTCAGAGTAGGCCGCAGGATAAGAGCCTTTGATAAAATTCAGATCGTGATCGATCTGCGGATAGAGTGGACGTACGATCAACGAGCTGAAAAACGTCGCAAAGACCTCTTTGGTCCACACTTCATCAAACCATTTCATGGTCACAAAGTCGCCGAACCACATGTGCGCCGTTTCGTGAGCAATCAATCCGGCTCGTCCCATATAATTGTCGATCGTAGCGTTTTCTTCCAGAAAGATCGAGCGATCGGCGTATAGCGTTGCCCCCATGTGTTCCATCCCTCCGTACTGGAAACCGGGAATAACGATCAGATCGTATTTTTCAAACGGGTAGGGGATACCGGTATACTCTTCCACCCAATTCAAGGCTTTAAAGACCTGGTCGAGTACGTCCGGACACTGAGCCACCTTCCGGGGATCGGTTTCCCGATGAAACATCGACACCGATCGTCCGTCCCGTTGTTCCGTATACTGCGAGAATCGGCCGCACACAAACGAAAACAGATAAGTCGGGATCGGCGCCGTTTCCCGGAACGACACCCGACGACGTCCGGAGAGCGTAGTGGAATCGATGGCAGAAACCGCACCGTTCGCCACAGCCGTCCAGGTTTCAGGCACCTCCAACGTCAATGCAAAACGGGCTTTCAGATCGGGCTGATCAAAACAAGGGAACAAGGTCCGGGCCCGATCCGGAACCAACAAGGTATATAAGAAATCTTCTCTTCGATTCAAGGACTGATCAAGCGGGGTAAAGCGCACCGCCAATCGATTTTCCCCGGCAACGGTTTCCCGAGCGTCCACATACAGATGCTCGTCCCGAAATTCATACGTAACTTCACGGCCATTGAGCCGTACCTGCTGGATAGACAACGAATCCCCCCGGAAGTCGGCAATCAGCGGCAGCGGTTTTTCCAACGTCAGAACGATTTCAGCCTCTCCTTCTACGGACTGATCGCGTTGCTGAGGAATCGAAAAATGCAGATGGTATACGACGTCATGATAATGTTCTTCGCGATATTGAGCCAATTCGCGACTAACCCCCGGAATCGTCAATCGGTCAGACGATACCTTATTACAACCACACACAGCCAACACCACCGCACACAACAAGAAGAATCTATTAAACATAAACTATATAATAATGGGATTATTGTGCGAAGTTATCCATATTCTCCGAAAATACCGATTGTTTCTCTCAGAAAAATCCTGCATCTACACGCTTCCCATACCGCGAAAATCACCCCCAAAGAAGTTCTGTTTTTCTGTCGACAATTTTCTGTTTTTTTGTTATATTTGAATAGGATCTTTTTGGGTGGTTATGAAACATTATATCTTATTTTTATGGTGCATACTCTGGATTCCTGCACATAGCCAAACGATCCAAGGCATCATTCTCGATCAGCATACTCAACTTCCTGTCCCCGGCGCCACGATCTTTTTTAACGGCACCTCTCTGTATACATTCAGCGACGAACAAGGTCGCTTCAGTTTACCCATCCGGCAACGGATCAACTCCTCCATCATCGTCTCTCATATCTCCTATAACCTCCAAACCTATGCCTATCCGTACACCAACATTCCGGACACTATCTTTCTAGAAGAAAAAGCAACAAACATTCTACCGATCACCGTTCACTCCGAACGGTTTACCCGTCAACAGAAAATGAAGGTGTTCCGCCGTCATTTTTTAGGCAACACCCGAGCGGGAAGATCCTGCACGATTCTGAACGAAAATGCCATCCAACTCATCTATAACCCCATGGACAGTACGCTGCGAGCCTTCTGTCGGGGTCCCATCTATATCTACAACAAATACCTCCAATA
>JAHZDG010000018.1:39246-44763 GCA_019422485.1 Alistipes sp.
CTCGATCCAATATCATCTGCAGGAGTTTCTGATTCAATACAAGCGTCCCAGCTTGAAAGACCGGGACATGCTTCGCTATCGCATCGACGGATCCAGTATGTTCACCGATCGGGCACCGAACGATCACCAAACTGAAAAACGCCGAGCCCAAATCTATCAACGCTCCTATACCGCGTTCTTTTACGACCTGCTTCATCTGGATATCGACAACGACCCGCGTCATTTATCGGCATTTCGCGTCTACGGGTATGACCTCTCCCCAATCAGCATCCATGCCACCCATCACATTTCCGATTCATTAAATCTGCACGCCGTCACGCTGCATTTCCCGCCCGAAAGAATCGTCATTGATCCGCAGCATCCCCCGAAGACTCCAATCTACGGACAACTTCTCGTCGTCTATCAAAAGCGCGTTTTATCGGGCATTGTCTACCGGAAACCGATGTTTTTCCTCGATGATTTCGGCAACTTCGGATCGGATTCGGGCATTTTTTTCGAAGGCGACATGTCTCTGCAACGAATTGGCGACATGCTTCCCGCCAATTACCGTCCGCCTGTCGTTCCCCGACACTCATCGAACCCATCAGACCTTTTCCTAAACTATTAATCGGTTTCCATCCCTCACAAAGCCCCTTTCTATATGCCGCTACACTCAGAGACAAGACCTCATAAACCATTCGGCCTGTTTTCGCTGTCTCACACACCCTCAAAAATTTCTCCGGCAAACACTTGAGACATGGGCTTTTTTTGTATTTTTACCCTGTCAATCAAAGAATCATCAACATGAAAAAACTTCTATGTTTCCTACTCCTGGTATGTGCGTTTGGCGTATTCAGTCCGCTCAACGCCCAACCGGCACAAAAATTAATCAATGTGATCGTCTCTCCCGATCACGCCGACTGGCAGTATGAAGTAGGGGAAGAAGCCACGTTCACGATTCAGGTGGTCCAAGCGGCCAATCCCGTTGAAGATGTAACGGTGGATTATGAATTAGGCCCGGAATTCTTCCCGAACGTCACAAAAGAAAACGTACCGCTGAAAGACGGCAAGTTGACCTTGAAGGCTAAAATGACCGAACCCGGTTTTATCCGTTGCAAGGTCAAAGCCCACAAAGACGGACACAGCTATGACGGCATGGCCACCGTTGCCTTCAGCCCGGAGAAGATCCAACCGACCTCACCGGATCCTGAAGATTTCGATGAATTCTGGGCCAACAACATCGCCGAAGCCCGGAAAACTCCTCTCGAACCGCTCGTGACCCTGATGCCTGACCGGTGCACTCCGACGCAGAATTACTATCATGTTCGTTTCCAGAACGACCGTCCCAACTCTTTCATCTACGGCATCCTGATCGTACCCAAGAAAGAGGGTAAATATCCGGCCATTCTCAACGTTCCGGGAGCCGGTGTTGGCGGACGCGTCGGACATAACCTGGGGGATCGCATCATCACCCTGCAATTGGGCATCCACGGCATTCCGGTCGATATGCCCGCAGAAGTCTATCGCAACCTGAGTAGTGCAGGTCTGAGCGGATATTGGCGCAATAACATCAACGATCGCGACAAACACTACTACAAACGTGTATACATCGGTTGTATCCGAGCTCTTGATTTTCTCTGCTCACTGCCCGAATTCAACGGAACGTTAGGTGTAACCGGCGGCAGTCAGGGTGGAGCGCTTTCGATAGTAACAGCCGCACTCGATCCCCGGATTCAATTCCTGGCTCTCAACCACCCGGCATTATGTGATTTTGCAGGCTATCTGAATCACCGGGCCGGAGGTTGGCCTCACTACTTCCGTGAAGAGGCTCCCAAACCCGGCGAAGTCGAAGCACTGGCCTATTACGATGTGGTCAATTTCGCCAAACGCCTCAAAGTTCCCAGCTGGTTCACCTGGGGATACAACGATGTGGTTTGTCCGCCGACCTCGATGTATGCCGCATACAACAGCATTACCGCACCGAAAGAACTGCATCTGTTCCTCGATTCCGGTCACTGGATCTATCCCGAACAGCGAGAAGCCAGTCAGGCATGGTTGAAAGCCCACTGCATGAAATCATACAAATAGGAAACACCCATCCAACCTTCATAAAGAGCTATAAACAATCCGGTTTATAGCTCTTTTTTATAACCTTCTTCCCAAGTCTTGAGCTTTGCAACAGCCCTCGGTCAACATTCTTTTCTAACTATTTTTCCGTAAAACCGCACAAAAAGGTTGACCAGGAAAAATATTCTTTTTATGTTTGTATTAACAATTCTGTTAAATAAAATTGTTAACATGCAAAGAGAAATCGAACAACCTATCAACAATAAAGAAGCGGCCATCCTGGCGGCTGCCGAGCGAGAGTTTCTGACCAAAGGATTTGCCGGAGCACGAACGGTTGCCATTGCGCAGGCCGCAGGGGTCACCCATGCCATGCTCCACTACTATTTCCGAACCAAAGAACATCTCTTCAATCGGATTTTGGATGAAAAGATGCGCATCATGGGGGAATCCGTTTTAGCTGCCTGCGGACAACCGGGCTTGCCGGTGGCCGACCGTATTCGTGAGAGCATCGAACGCCACTTTGATTTCATAGCCGCCAACCCAGACCTGCCCCGATTTATTGTCAATGAGGTTTTTACCAACCCTCAACGTTACGAAACAATGCAAAAGCGCATTTCTCTGATCGCCGACCGACTGATCGCCGACCTGCAATGCGGATTAGATGCCGCTGCAGATGCCGGAGAAGGGGAGAGAATAGATGCCCGTATGCTGATTCTGGACATTATTTCCCTCAACATATTCCCCTTTTTGGCCTATCCGCTCATTGAGCCGGTCTTCGGATATTCACCGGAAAGTCGAGAACATTTTCTCGCCCAACGCAAACAAGAAAATGTCGAAACCATTCTGCGTCGCATTAAAAAATAAGCTCCCATGAAACGACTTTTGTTTTTGACAGGCACCCTGCTGAGTACGGTTTGGACTCTTCAAGGACAAACCCTCGACGAATGTCATCGCTTAGCCTGCGAGCACTATCCCGAAATCCAGCAATATCACCTGATCCGTCTGACCGAGCAGTACGATCTTTCGAACGCTGCTCGTGCCTGGTTACCGCAGGTTTCCCTGTCAGCTCAAACAACCTGGCAAAATAAGGTACCTGAATTCCCTGATGCATTTTCAGCGATCCTGGCCCAACAAAATCTTTCGCTGCAAGGCCTCAACAAAAATCAATACAAAATTGCCCTGGAAGTCAATCAAACCATTTGGGACGGAGGACAGTCAAAGGCCAACCGTCGCATGGCCCAGGCAACGGCTACCGAACAAGAACAACAAACTGCTGTCGATTTATACGCCCTCAAAGAACGTATCAACAATCTGTATTTTGGCATTCTACTCCTCGACGAACGACTTCATCAGACCGAACTTACCCTTGATTTATTGCAAAGCAATCTGGAAAAGATCCGGGCATGGGTTCGTAATGGGGTAGCCTTACAAACTGACGCGGATGCCATCGAAGCAGAATGGCTGGCTGTCGGCCAACAGCGCACACAAATCGAAACCTCTCGAGAGAGCTACCGTCGCATGTTAACAATCTTCATCGGACGCCCGTTAGACAACGAATTGCAACGACCCCAACTCTCCGAACCGCTTTCTCGCGAATCGGCCCGTCCGGAATTGGCACTCTTCCAAGCCCAAAGTGACCGCCTTATGGCTCAAGAGTCAGCCATTAAATCATCCACTCGCCCAAAGTTCGGACTCTTCGCCCAAGGTTATTACGGCTATCCGGGACTCGACTATTTTGCAGGCATGTTTTCTTCGGACTGGTCCTGGAATGCCCTGATCGGAATCAAAATGTCATGGAACTTCGGCGCGTACTACACCAAGAAAAACAACCTCTCCAAACTGCGCATCGCCCGACAACAAATTGACCTGCACCGCGACATTTTTCTATTCAACAGTCGACTCCAGGTCGCGGAAGAAGAGGGTAAAATTTCTCGTCTACAACAAACCTTAGCCGACGACGACCGCATTGTCGCTTTACGGGGATCGGTACGGGAAGCCGCTGAGTCAAAACTCCGGAACGGCGTAATCGACACCAACGATCTGCTCCAAAAAATTACCGACGAAGCTACGGCTCGTTCGGCCCGTTCAGCCCGCGAAATCGAGCTACTCCAAACCATCTATGAACTCAAACATACGATTAACCGATAATGCGACCTACCATGAAACGATCGATTTTTCTCTTTCTTCCGCTCTCGTTGATCGGATGCGGCAACAACCCCTCTTTCGATGCGACAGGCACTTTTGAAGCGACCGAAATTACACTCTCTGCCGAAGCTGCCGGGCGCATTCTCTTCTTTGATGTAGAAGAAGGGGATCTCATTCAGCAGGGAATAACGGTCGGTGCCATCGACACCGTACAGCTCTATCTGCAAAAACTGCAACTGGAACGACAGGTAGCCTCGACCCGCAGCAACCGTCCTGACATTCAAAAGCAAGCCGCCGCCCTGCGCGAACAAATCCGCCAGCAACAGAACGAACGTCGTCGTATCGAAAACCTGCTCAAAGACGGAGCCGCCACCACCAAACAACGAGACGATATCGAAGCCCAACTTAAAATTTCGGAAGGGCAATTGGAAGCTCTGCTCTCAACCTTGCATAACAACACGGCTTCCATCGACGAAAATTCATCGGCCATCGAGTTACAAATCGCCCAAATCGAAGACCGCCTGCAAAAATGCCGGATCGTATCACCCGTCACCGGCACTGTTCTGGCCAAATATGCCGAAGCTGGAGAATTGGCCACAACCGGTCGCCCGTTAATGAAAGTAGCCGATCTGCAACGGATCTACCTGCGCGCTTATTTCACTTCGGAGCAACTGGCGTCTTTACGATTGGGACAAAAGGTGGTCGTCACAGCTGATTTTGGCGGAGATGAACAGATCGATTACCCAGGAGAAATCGTTTGGATCGCATCGGAAAGCGAATTCACACCCAAGAGCATCCAAACCCGTCAATCACGGGCCAACCTGGTCTATGCCGTCAAGATTGCCGTTGAAAATGACGGACAGCTGAAACTCGGTCTCTATGGAGAAGTTAAGTTATGAAAGAATACATAACAGATCCCTCTGCCGCTATTGATGTGCGAGGTTTGAGCAAAAGTTACGGGTCCTTGACCGCTCTCGACGACATTTCTTTCACCGTTCGTCCGGGAGAACTCTTCGGCTTGATCGGACCTGACGGAGCCGGAAAAACCACTCTGTTCCGCCTGCTCACCACCCTGATCAACCCGGATCGGGGTGAGGCTTCAGTCGACGGTCTGGATATTGTAAAGGATTACCCCCAAATCCGTCAACGCGTCGGCTATATGCCGGGACGATTCTCTCTCTATCCCGACCTGACTGTCGAAGAAAACCTGACGTTCTTCGCAGCTCTATTCAACGTAAAGATCGCCGACAACTATGAGTTAATCGCGCCCATATACCGACAAATAGAGCCGTTCCGAAAACGAAAAGCCGGGAATCTCTCTGGTGG
>JAHZDG010000019.1:0-2361 GCA_019422485.1 Alistipes sp.
GGCAGATTCCGTTGTGTGAAACGCTGTATAACCACGATATTCAGCAAAATCCGGCTTATTAACACCGGCGTGTATTCTGTTGGTTGGGGAGGCGATGAATGTCGCCTCCCCATTTTTTGTGCAGGTATGGGAAATCGACCGAAATAGCCTGTGTTGGGTTTCAGACAGGGAAGTTCGATCGAAAAAATGGTTATATTTGTTTTATACCCAAATTAAAATGAAGAAACCCATGAAGTTTTTAACTACCTGTCTGTCGGCTCTGGCGGTTGCCGGAATGTGCTGGCAAACGGCCTGTACGCCCTCTGTTCAGGCGGAACATCCCGAAAAATGGCCCGAAATCGAAAACTATATTCGGGACAATTATCTCACTTATGTCGATACCACTTCGGCCCTGCCTAACCCGTACAGTTTTGCCTTGAACCCGGGAACGCTCTATTACTGGGATCTCTATTTCATCAACGAAGGGTTGATGATGGAAGGGTTCTGGGATCAGGCCCGCAACAACGTGGACAACTTTATTTTCGAAGTCGAAAAACTCGGTTTTGTACCTAACGCACACGGCTGGGGCGAAGACCGCAGCCAGACCCCCTACTTCAACATGATGGTGCGCAGCTATTGGGAAAAAGCCCCGCAAAGGGATACGGCCTGGTTGCGCAAGGCCTACAATGCCGTGTTGAAAGAGTATGAGTTCTGGACCAATACGGAAGGAAACCTCATCGAGGATCATCGTACGCCGGTGGAAGGTCTTCAGCGTTTTTCCAATCATGCCGATACAGCGGCCCTGATCGAATTCTATGACAAGGTGCTCAAACACCGTTTCAAACTGTCGGACGAGGCGACCCCTGAAGAAAAAGTCCGGGTGGCTTCCCATCGTTTGTCCGAGGCGGAAACGATGGATTTCACACCCCGTTTCGAGGGTCGCTGCAACGATTTCATCCCGGTGGACCTGAACGCCAACTTGTATCAGTATGAGAAGGACCTGGCGTTTTATGAACAGGAGCTCGGCATCCGCGGGCCAATTAATTGGGACAAACGGGCGGCCGATCGGGCAGCCTTGATCGACCGATACCTGTGGAACGAGGAACGGGGACTGTATATGGATTATGATTTTGTGAACCAGCGCTTTTCGCCTGTGGCCTCGTTGGCGACCCTGATGCCTCTGTATTGGCAGTTCGCTCCGGAAGAAAAGGCCGATCGGGTTCGCGAAAACCTGACACTGTTCCAATATCCCGGTGGGTTGGTCGATTGCGAAACCCTGCCGCAGGAAATCCATTATCAGTGGGGCGATGCGGCGGTTTGGGCCCCCATGCAGTTTATCGCTATCGGGGCCATGAAAAACTATGGATACCAGCGCGAAACGCAGGAAATCGCCCTGCGGTGGCTCAATACGGTGACCCGCAATTTCATCGATCCGCAACCGGCTACGTATCCGGCCTTCAAATACGGGGACGGAACGCGTCATCCGGGATTCCTGTATGAAAAATATACCCGGGAGGGACAGATCAACGATGCCGAATATCCTTGCAGCGAGATGATGGGATGGACGGCGGCCACCTTCCTGAAAGCGTTGCGGGAAGTGGAACCGTAATGGCTGTGAGAGTCGGAGGGTACGACAAGAGGGCACTGACCCCGAGTTGTTGCCCGGAAAGATGAATCGTGTAAATGTAACGGGGCATGGCCGGAAAGAGAGCACGTTCCAGCTGTAGAGCCTGTAAATAGAAGCAGGTTTGGTTGGACGGAGAGCTCGTTGCGGTCACCCGTAAAGAAAAACAAGCAGATAATGAATAGACTGTTGCGTCAAATATGGATAGGAGTATGGGGCTGTTTGTTGTGGAGCGGTTGTGCCGACACCCCGAGTGTTACCCCCTATCACCCCGAAAAATGGGAAGAGATTGAGGCCTATATCCGGAAAACCTGGCCCGAATATACCGAACAAAACCCCGACTTTCCGGTCCCCTATCTGTATGGGTTGAATCCGGGAACGCTCTACTATTGGGATCTTTATTTCCATAACGAGGGCCTGATGCGCCACGAATATTGGGATATTGCCAAAGGAAATCTCGATTGTATGATCTATCAGATCGAGAAGTTGGGTTTTGTCCCCAATGCGTCGGGCTGGGGGGAGGATCGCAGTCAGACCCCCTGTTTTTCGATGAGTGTGCGTCGTTACTACGAAAAGGCGCCCGAAAAGGATACCGCCTGGTTGCGTCGGGCGTATCATGCGGTGCTGAAGGAGTATGAATTCTGGACCAACACCAATGGCAATGTCATCGAGGATCACGGCACGTCGATTCCGGGGTTGCAACGATATGGACACCATTCCGACAGTGTGCAACTGGTTGAATTTTACGACAAAGTGCT
>JAHZDG010000019.1:2371-24473 GCA_019422485.1 Alistipes sp.
AAGGGACGCTTCAAGCTGTCAGGAGATGCTGCGCCCGAAGAGAAAGTCGTTGTAGCGGCTCATCGGATGGCTGAGGCCGAAAGCAGCATGGATTTTACGCCTCGCTTCGAGGGACGATGCATGGATTATATTCCGGTGGATCTGAACTGTTATCTGTACGGATACGAAAAGGACCTGGCCTTCTATGAACAGGAACTGGGTATTCGGGGACCGATCAATTGGGATAAACGGGCCGCTGACCGTGCTGCCTTAATCGACCGCTACTGCT
This sequence comes from Alistipes sp., assembly GCA_019422485.1. GTDB lineage: Bacteria > Bacteroidota > Bacteroidia > Bacteroidales > Rikenellaceae > Alistipes_A. The sequence goes on from JAHZDG010000019.1 coordinate 2,640, forward strand.
GGAACGAAGAACGGGGGCTGTATATGGATTACGACTTTGTCAATCAACGTTTTTCACCCGTAGCTGCGATGAGCGGACTGATGCCCTTGCATTTCGGATTCGCTTCACCGGAAAAGGCCGACCAGGTTCGCCGCAACCTTTCGTTGTTCGATAGCGAAGGCGGACTGGTGGTTTGCGAAGTGAGCCCGCAGGAGGTTGTTTATCAATGGGGTGATGCGGCAGTTTGGGCTCCGATTCAGCAGATCGGGATCGAGTCGATGTTGCGTTATGGTTTCGTCGACGAGGCGAAGAATATCGCTACCAAATGGCTCAATACGGTCACCCGCAACTACCTGGATCCCCAACCGGCTACGCATCGTCCGTTCAAATACGGGGATGGAACACGCCATCCGGGGTTCCTGTATGAAAAATACACCCGGGACGGGCAGATTAACGATTATGAATACCCGTGTAGCGTGATGTTGGGTTGGACGGCTTCGGCGTTTTTGGTGGCCTTGGAAACCGTGCAGAACAACGGGGAAAAATGAGCGACGGTGCAGAATGGGGGACGGCAGCCAGGCTGCGAACTGGGTTTGTGCGGGGACGGTTTGGCGGTGAATCGATACGGGATCGGGGTGCAACGTAACGCCGATGAAATATCTGCCTTCAAAAGTTCGTTGTAAAAAGAAAAGGATACTCGGAAGTCCTGTGGGGTTTCGGAGGGGGAATTTGTAACCCTCCGTACAATAAAAATGCCTCTACAGAGGATTTTAAGAGAAATGTTGTACTTTTGTAACGAGAAAAATATGCCCGCTTCCATGGCTCGGAAAATCATCGAAAAACTCAAGACTCCTACCGCAATCAAATGTTTCTGGATTGTGATCGTTTCACCGGTTGCCCTGATCTTGCTCCTGTTGTTGCTGATCGGATTGGGCGTTTTCGGGAAACTGCCCACTTTCGAAGAACTCGAAAATCCCAAAAGCAACCTGGCTACCGAAATCTACTCCGAAGATGGCGCCCTGTTGGGGAGTTTCTTCATCCAGAATCGGACTTATGTCGATTATGAAGACCTTTCCCCCAGTCTGGTTGCGGCTTTGGTGGCTACCGAAGATGTGCGGTTTTATTCCCATTCGGGGATCGATTTTGTCGCTTTGGCCCGTGTTGCCGTGCGAACCATTGGTTTGGGTCAGGGCCAGGGGGGCGGAAGTACCATCTCGCAGCAGGTGGCCAAAAACCTCTATCCGCGTGATACTGTTAACCGTAATCCCCTCGCTCGCAAAGCCAAACTGGTGATCTCCAAACTCAAGGAGTGGATCACGGCGGTGATGCTCGAACATAACTACACCAAGGAAGAGATCCTGACCATGTACCTCAATACCATGGAGTATGGGAGCAATGCTTTCGGGATCAAGTCTGCGGCCCGGACTTTCTTCAACAAAACGCCGGATGAGCTCAATGTGCAGGAAGCGGCGATGTTGGTGGGGGTGGTCAATGCACCGACCCGTTACAGCCCGGTGCGCAACCCCGAAAGGGCGATGGCCCGTCGGAACCTGGTGATCGACCGTATGCGTCAGAAGGGCTACCTGAACCGGGCTCAGTGCGATTCCATTCAGGCATTGCCCATCGAATTGGATTATCAGCCGATTTCACACAATGCCGGGACCGGTACCTATTTCCGGGAAATGCTGCGCCTGGTGATGACCTCTCCCAAACCCACGCGCAACCAGTTTTTGCAGGAATGGGACTACGAACAGGCCGTTGAACAGTGGGAAAACAACCCGTTGTATGGATGGTGCCTGAAAAATCAGAAGTCGGACGGTTCGGAGTATAATCTGTATCGTGACGGGCTGAAGATCTACACGACCATTAATGCGACCATGCAGGAGTATGCCGAAGAGGCGTTGGACAGCCACCTGAGCCAGAAACTGCAACCCGAAATGGACCGTCAGGTCAAACGTAATAAACGTCTTTTCAATAACCTTTCACAAGAGGAAATCGACCGGGTGATGCTCAACGCCATCCGTCAGACCGACCGTTATCGGGAACTCAAAGGGGATGGAAAAACCATGGACGAAATCATGGCCGATTTCAAAAAGGCGGTTCCCATGAAGGTCTTCTCCTACCAGGGAGAACGCGATACGGTGATGAGTCCGTACGATTCGATCCTGTATCATAAACAGTATTTGCGGGCGTCGTTCGTAGCGATCGATCCTTCGACGGGGTATGTGAAAGCCTATGTAGGTGGGCCCAACTACCGCTATTTCAAATACGATATGGTCAAACAAGGGAAACGTCAGGTGGGATCGACGATCAAACCGTTTATCTATTCGTTTGCCGTCGATCAGCTCAACTGTACGCCCTGTACGCTGGTGCCCAACCGTCCGGTGACCATCGCTACTGAAACCGGGGATGCCTGGCAGCCCAAAGAGGCTGGTAAGGTGGTCTATGACGATAAACCCCGGCAGCTGCAGTGGGGGTTGGCCAATAGCCGCAACAACTATTCGGCCTGGATCATGAAACAAGCCGGCAATCCGAGTGCTGTGGCCGACTATATCCACAAGATGGGGATCCACAGCTACATCGATCCGGTGTATGCCCTCTGTCTGGGAACCCCTGATTTCTCGCTGTTCGAATTGGTGGGTGCGTATGGCACGTTCGCCAACCGCGGAGTGTTTATCGAACCGATTTTCGTGACGCGTATCGAGGATCGCCATGGGAACGTGTTGGCAACCTTTACGCCCGCTTCGCATGATGCGATCAGCGAACAGACCGCGTATACCATGTTGGGGATGTTGAAAAACGTGCTCAACGGGACTGCCGGACGTCTGCGTTGGATTTACAACTTCAAAGGCGAAATGGGCGGAAAAACCGGTACTTCACAGAATAACTCAGACGCCTGGTTTGTCGGAGTGACCCCTAAAATCGTCGCCGGAGCCTGGGTAGGTGCTGAAGACCGCAGTGTACACCTCATTACGGGAGCCGATGGGGCACGCTCTGCCTTGCCGATCTACGGGAATTTCATGACCCAGGTTTATGCCAATCCTTCGCTGGGCATTTCGCAGTCGGATCTCTTTCCGATTCCGGTAGGAGCTGTGATTTACGATTGTGACGATCGCAGCGAAAGCATTGCACCCCGTGTGCAGGATGAGGACGAATTCTTCGATTGATCGTAGTTTGGTAGAGAAGATCGGGCCGTCGGGTCTGGCCTTCAGGTTAACGTCGGTCGGTCAGGCTCCTGAGCCCAATCCGAATGGTGTGCTGCGGGGCTGGGCGGGTAAATCGCCGGCAGAGCGGTGTTTTTCCGGGAAATCCCGGGGAGAAGTTCGTCGCCATTTGTTGTTTCTTTGCTTTTCACGCCGTATCTTTGTCATCCCAATATCAAATCTTAACGCCTTATGAGAGTTGCCATCGTGGGTGCCAGTGGGGCCGTCGGACAAGAGTTTCTGAAGGTCCTCGAACAACGGGAATTCCCCATTCGCGAACTGTTGCTTTTCGGCTCCGAACGCAGTGCCGGTCGGAAGTACAAATTCAAAAAAGAAGAGATCACGGTGCGTCAATTGGCGCATAACGATGATTTTAAAGGCGTCGATCTGGCGTTCGTGTCGGCCGGGGCCGGAACCTCCAAGGAGTTTGCCGAAACCATTACCCGCTATGGAACCCTGATGATCGATAATTCGAGCGCTTTCCGTATGGATGACGATGTACCCCTGGTGGTGCCGGAAGTCAATCCTCGGGATGCCATCAATCCTCCTCGCAACATCATTGCCAACCCCAACTGTACGACCATTCAACTGGTGGTGGCTTTGCAGGCGATTCAGCAGTTGTCGCCGATTCGCCGGGTGCATGTGTCGACCTATCAGTCGGCCAGCGGGGCAGGTGCCGCAGCCATGCAGGAACTCACCATGCAGCACGAACAGATCGTCCGGGGCGAAGAACCGGTGGTCGAAAAGTTCGCTTTCCAACTGGCTTTCAACGTCATTCCTCAGGTGGATGTCTTTATGGATAACGGCTATACCAAGGAAGAGATGAAAATGTATAACGAAACCCGCAAAATCATGCATTCGGATATGCAAGTGAGCGCCATGTGTGTACGGGTGCCGGTGATGCGGGCCCACTCCGAATCGGTGTGGGTGGAAACCGAACGTCCGATTTCGGTTTACGAAGCTCGGAAGGCTTTTTCGGGAGCCGAAGGAGTGGTGCTGATGGACGATCCTCAGCGTCAACGCTATCCGATGCCGCTGCCTTTGGCCGGTCAGGACAGCGTGTATGTAGGCCGTATTCGTCAGGATCTGGCGAATCCCAATGGCTTGGCCTTCTGGTGCGTGAGCGACCAGATTCGCAAAGGGGCAGCGCTGAATGCCGTGCAGATCGCCGAATACCTGGTTCGCAACGGACACCTGAATGCGTATATCAAATAGCATTCGATCGATCCAAACATAATAGAAAAAGGCTCCACAAAGGAGCCTTTTTTATTGAGAATTGGTTTCAGGAGAAACCGACCTGTCCGGATAAGGTCAAAACGGCTCGAAATAGCCCGATTTTTGGATTTTCCTCGCCGAGATGGATTACTCCTGCCGGAAAGGAGAAATCAATTGATAGCGGCCCGATTCGAGCTCGATGGTAGCCGTCCGGTTATTGAAAGAGAGCGGTTCGACTTTCTTTCCGTTTAAGGTGATGCCGGTAGCCCGGTCTGCCGGCAGTCGAACCGTGGCGGAGGTGCCGACCGGAATTTCGACATCGAGTCGGAACTTACCCTTCTCGATCTTCCAGTGGCTGGAGATCTTGCCCCGGATGCTTTCGTAGTCGGCTTTGGCCCAGGTGACTTTTCCGCCCGGAACCGGGGTGATGAAGAAGTGTTCCCAGCCGGGATGGGCCTCGTCGGGATTCAGACCGGCGATGTAACGCCACATCCACTCCCCTACGGATCCGAAAGCCCAGTGGTTCATCGAATTGGTGTTGCTTTCCTGGTAGAACCCGCGTCCCTTCACATAGCCGTCCCAGCGTTCCCAAATCGTGGTGGCGCCGTTGTTGACCATGTAGAGCCACGAGGGGAACGTCTGGCTGGTCATCAGCTGCCAGGCCACGTCGGCATACCCTTCCCGAACCAGTTCTATCATCATGCGGTGAGAGGTCTGAATGCCGGTGGAGAGTCGTCCCTGGTATTTGTTCTGGATGTTGTCGACCATCAGAGCCGCCGCTTTGGCCCGCAGTTCTTCCGGCAGCAGATCGAAACTCAGGGCAATGGCGTATCCCGCCTGCGTGTCGCCCTGAATATGTCCGTCGGCCTGCACAAAGGCTTCATTGAATGCCTTTTTGATCGCTTCGGCCAGTTGGCGGTAGCGTTCCGCTTCGGCCGGATAGCCGATCACTTCGGCCATCTGCGCTACGATCTGGGTCGAGCGGGCGAAAAAGGCCGTAGCAAACACCTCATTGGGGACTTCAGCCCCTTTTCTGGGCCAGCCGGGGGTGATGATCTGATCGCCGTTCATCCAGTCGTTGTAGTCGTTGTTGCGGCCGTTGCGCCAGATCAGATCCGGGTTGTTGCGGTGGATGTAATCGACCCAGGCTTTGGCGGCCGGGAATTGGTCTTCGAGCAGGCGCCGGTCGGCATAGTTGATATAGGCGGTCCAGGGGAGCATCACCCCGCAGTCGCCCCAGGCCGGGGCTCCTTTGCGCCGGTCGTTGACTGCCCCCGGATGCGGGGCATAGTCCGGGAAACGACCGTCATCCGCCTGACCGTCCCGCATATCCTGCGCGAATTTGGTGATGAAGGCGGCCAGATCCATGTTGAAGATGGCCGTTTGTCCGAAGGCCTGGATATCCCCCATCCATCCCATGCGTTCGTCGCGTTGCGGACAGTCGTTGGGGGTGCTCATCAGGTTGGAGCGTTGGGTCCACAAAATGTTGCTCATCAGCTTGTTCAACGAATCGTCGGAGCAGGCGAAGGTGCCGGTGAACGGAGCCGAAGAGTGGAATACCCGCACCACGATATCGTCGGACGTGGGGGCCTCTTCCACCCCTGAAACTTCGGCGTATCGGAAGCCGTGGTAGGTGAACGTCGGTTCGTATTCGAACACGCCGTCCTGGGCCGGAGTGTATTGGTCGATCTGCGGGGCCTGCCGAATGCTGATCGTATACAGTGTGCCGTCGTCATACACCGCTTCGGCATGGCGGAAGGTCACCGTTTTGCCGGCCTTCCCTTTCAGTCTGAAACGGCAGCATCCCACCAGATTCTGCCCGAAATCGATGACATAAACACCGGGGGTGGTTTCGGTGATCGAGAGGGGTTTGATCTCTTGTTCGACCTGAATCGGTTCGTTGCGCAGAGCCACCCGTTGGAGGGCGTTCGGAACAAAGGCGCCGGCCGGGGTCCAATGGCTGTCGTCGAAACCGGGACGATCCCAGCCCGGGAATTCCAGCCGGGCATCGTACATCTCGCCCCGATAGATGCCGGCCGCGGTGACCGGACCCTGGGTGGTCGTTCGCCAGCTTTCGTCCGTCGGGATCACCTGCCGGGTGCCGTCGGTGAATTCGACCTCGATCTGAGCCATCAGTTCGGGGTATTTGCCGTAGGTAAACCGGCCCGAACCCCACAATTCTCCGGCGTACCAACCTTCGGCCAGGGTGGCTGCCGCCGTATTTTCGCCGGTTTGTATCCAGGGGGTGATGTCGTAGGTCTGGTAGCTGATGCGTTTATGGTAATCGGTCCATTCCGGAGCCAGGCGCTGATTGCCCAGCTTTTGTCCGTTGATGCGGAATTCATACAGTCCTTTGGCCGTTACGTAAACGGTAGCTTTCCGGATGGGTTTTTGCAGGGAAAACGTTTTGCGGGCATAGGTGGCCGGCAGGGCTCCGTACATTTCGAGTCCCAGAGGCGTCGATTTCAGAATGCCGTCGGTCAAATAGACCGGGTTCCAGTTCCAGCGTTTGATCGCATCGTCCGAAAGAACGGGGGCTTTTTCGGCCAGGTTTTCTTTCCCCGAAAGCACCTGCATTTCGGCCAGCGCGAAACCGTAATTGTCGCCGTCACGCAGCGCCAGACGAGTGACGGTCAGGCGGACAAACCGGGCGGTAGTGGTCGGAACAGCATAGGTTTGCGGTTCTACTCCCGGATTGGGAATGTCCGTTTGGGTGTAATCGGCGATGGTGCGCAGATCCGAAAAATCCTCCTGATCGGCCGCTTCGATCAAAAAACGGACGGGAAACAGAAAGCCCGGTACATCGGCCCGATAATCGAACGGCCGGGCCGGGAATAACCGGACCGCATCGAAGGTTTTCGGGGCGCCCAGGTCGATCGTAACCCGTTGTGTCGTATCGGCCCGGTGGGCGACCAGGCTGCAGAATCCGTCTACTTTGGGGATCAGCTCGATTTTGGCTTTCATGGCAGCGCTGTCGGCGATCCATTTTGCCTGCCAGTCCCGCTCCTGGAGCAATCCCATGCTCCAACGGGCCGGTTCGCTCCAGGCGGAAGGTTTCCCGGCCTTGTCCCAAACCATGACTTTCCACCATACTTCCATGCGGGAAGTCAGGTTCCGGCCGTTATAAACGATATGGAGGGTCTGATCGGACAGGACTTTGCCGCTGTCCCACAGATCGCCCCGATTCTGATCGAGCGAATCGGCCGACGAGGCAACCAAAATGCGATAAGCCGTCTGTTTTTCCGCATTGACCGGCGAAGACACCTGCCAACTCAAACGTGGAGCGGTTTCGTCGATGCCGACCGGATTGACTAAATATTCGGTTTTTAATTTGTGGACGGAGAGATTACCCGGTTTAGGTTGGGATGAGCAAATACCTGTCCATACGGACAGAATACCGAGGCAAGCGGTAAACAATCTTTTTTTCATAACGAATACAGATAGCGGATCAGTAGTTTGTAAGAGGGATTTTGCAGGGCCTCCTACCCCTTCCTACAAAAATAAGAAATATTCGGGGACCTGTATGCCGATAGTTAGAGGAGAATGTATGTCGTTCGGGAAGTGAACTTGTATCCATCTTCCGATGGTTTCGTGGAGTTCTATGTTAAGTAGCGTCAGGGGTAATCTTGTTCTTGGTATTCGCATCATACGGTTCCGGTTGCTTTAGGCATCGTAGTTAAAGCAAAAAGCAAAGAGGTTGTTTGTTGTATTCATTATCTTTGCAAACTATTCAGACAACCCTCGTCGATGAGACTGGGGCCCGATAGTCTTTGCTGTCAGGCTCTTCCGTCTCGAATAAAAACAACATGAAAGCTATGAAAAGTTTTAAAATAGGCGACCTGACGATCCAGCTTCCCATTATCCAAGGCGGTATGGGGGTCGGAATTTCCCTCTCGGGTCTGGCCTCGGCCGTTGCCAACGAAGGAGGCGTAGGCGTGATTTCCTGTGCCGGTATCGGTTTGCTGTACTCCAAATTCTCGAAAGACTATGCCACGAACTGTATTTTGGGACTCAAGGAAGAAATCCGTAAGGCCCGTCAGAAAACCCGTGGTGTGATCGGTGTCAACATCATGGTTGCGCTGAGCAATTACGTGGACATGGTCAAAACGGCCATTGCCGAAAAGGCCGATATTATTTTTTCCGGAGCCGGCATGCCTTTGGATATGCCCTCCTATCTGAAACCGGACAGTGTGACTAAACTGGTTCCCATTGTCTCTTCGGCCCGGGCTGCCCGCCTGATCTGCGAAAAATGGAAACACAATTACGACTACCTGCCCGATGCCTTTGTGGTGGAGGGTCCTAAAGCCGGAGGGCATCTCGGCTATAAAAGAAATCAGATTGAAGACGAGCACTATTCGCTTGAACAGATCGTTCCGGAAGTGGTCGCCGAAGCCAAACGTCTTGGAGATTTATACGGACACAAAATCCCGGTTATCGCCGGAGGAGGACTCTATTCCGGGGAGGACATTTACCGCATTATGTCTTTGGGGGCCGACGGGGTTCAGCTGGGAAGCCGATTCGTTACCACCACCGAATGTGATGCGGCAGAAGCCTTCAAACAAACCTATATCGATTCTTCCGAAAAAGACATCGAGATCATTTCCAGTCCGGTAGGGATGCCCGGTCGTGCCATTGCCGGGGAGTTCATCCAGCGGGTTAAAGCCGGGCTGACTCGTCCCAGAAAATGTGCATTCCACTGCATCAAGACCTGCGATTATACCAAAAGTCCCTATTGCATCATCATGGCGCTCTATAATGCGGCCCGGGGGAATTTGAAAAACGGGTATGCTTTTGCCGGAGCAAACGCCTATCTGTCGAAAAAGATCACCAGCGTCAAAGAGACCATCGAATCGCTGAAGGCCGAATTTCGTGCAGCCGCCGGGCGGGGCCAATAGTTTTGATAAAAGATAATCCAATAAACTGTTCGGGAGAGTTTTCTGCTAAAGTGTAAGTCCGAATGGCAATCCGTTTTTAGGCGGAAAGCCAGGTATTAGCTAACTTGTTAAAAAGAAGAGGAATGTGCAGAAGACTTTTCGTTCTGGGGGATTGTATGGGCATTTGAGAAGGAAGGCCAGCGCTTGGGGGGGAGATATGAGGGGTTTAATTTTTCCTCTCAATCCATAAAAAACATCCGAACAAGGGAAACGAAAACGCTTCAAGTTTTCACTAAGTGGCTTCTAATCAGCTAACTTATATTCCTTTGTTCGGATGTTTCCTGGTACGAAGGTATCCTTACCGGATACGTATTAACCATTTTTCAAAATATGTATAAATAAAAAGATTGCTGTTTTACGGGAGAATATTTTCGTAAGCAACATCCACTACTATTGGCTATGGAGCTATACCTTCGCTCATGAATGTATCAGAATGTTGTGTCTGAGGTTTCAGTAAAGAGTTCGTCCAACCATTTTGTAAACCGATTCCTTTTCTCTTTGTCTGTAGGAGGGAAGGGGGCGGTTTCGGGCTGGTCTGATAGAGTATCCGGGGTGTAGGATGTATCGAAATGAATTTCTTTAAAACCTGTTGCAATAACGGTTAGAGCTATTTCTTCCTCCAATTTGGCTTTTTCTCCTGCGCCCCAAATAATGTCGGCTCGGTTTTTTCCGACTCGTTGTTGGATGAGTGACAAGATTTGTGTCGTTTCACTTAATGTTAATCCCGATTCCGATCCATAGGAAATATGTAACAGGATTTTTTGTGCACCGCGGATATCCTGATAGTTGAGTAAAGGAGAATTCAGGGCTTCTGTGACCAAATGTTCAATGCGATTTTCACCCGAGGCTCTAGCGGAACCCATTAGGGTAACACCTCCATTCAACATGACCGTACGTACATCTTCCAGGTCTATGGCAATCTCATCGTACCGGGTAATTAATTCGGCTAGGTTAGTGGCTGATGCAGCCAGTACGTCGTCTGCTTTTTTCATCGCTTCCCGCATCGGTAACGAGCCGTATATTTGAGGAAGGTTGTCGTTGTGAATGACGACGATAGAATCGACATGAGTTTTTAATTCTTCTAATCCGGTCAAAGCCTGTTGCGTTCTTTTAGGCCCTTCGTTAAATAATGGCAGCGAAACAATCGCAATCGTGAGTATGCCTAATTCGTGGGCGGCTTTTGCGATGACAGGAGCAGCTCCGGTTCCGGTACCTCCTCCCATTCCTGCTGTAATAAAGACCACTTTGATCTGTTCTCGCTGAAACGTTTCGACAATATCATCCAGTTGTTCTAAGGCTGCATTTCTGGCCTTTTCTGGATTGTTGCCAGCTCCCAACCCGTTACCTATTTGCAGTTTGATTGGAGCGGAACTTAAGGCTAATGTTTTCCGGTCGGTGTTGCAGATCATATAAGTGATATTTTTAATGCCCAAACCCATCATATGATTGACTGCATTGCATCCGGCACCTCCAACTCCCAGCACCATGACTTCGGAGAAGTCTCGTCTTTCGAAGTTCTGAAACTCTATCATCTGATTCATATACGAGAGATCGAACTTATAATATTGGTTGTATCAAAGCGATCGAGCGATACGTCTGCATTCCTCGCGTGATTGAATGACAAATTCACAGGGTTGAGGATTGTGTTGTATGTTCATAAGCGGTTTAACTTCTTGAATAAGATTTTTTTCTGTTTCACTGAGGTTGTGGGAGTACGCTATGAAATTCACTAAAAGATTGTGCTCCATCCATTGAATGATCAGGGCTTTATCTTTGGGAGGAAATCGATAGTTACATTGATTACGTTTATTTCTTAAAGAGCCTTTGGCAGGACGAAATCCCAATATTGCACCCATTGTCCTGAAAAAGGTTGCAGGACGCTGTGCATGCAACTCTTGTCCCCATAAACGTTCCCTCAGACTCTTTTCTGTTTTACCGATATAGAGCAGAGTTTCGTTTCGGCGAGTTAAATCATTCCTGAGTATTTCGGGTAATATATTAGGGTTTTTGATGTAGATGGCATATAGACCTGGAGTCTCCGGAATATCTTGAGGAGCCAGACTCTCAACGGCCCTGCATTTTTCTGGATCTAACAAGATTTGAATATTGGATGTTAACGCATTGTTTGTCATGTCATTTGATTTCAGAGAAATGGTGATGTCGTTCATATCCAGGAAATATTTTAGGGTTAATCCATATAATATTCATACAAATCTTCATACTCCAAATCTAGCTGTTCAAAGAGTTCTTCATTCGTCAAACCCGTATTCACCCGTTGTCCTTCTTCGGTGGTAATAGTGACGCCTTTATGCGACTGACCCGGAAGATCGGATGAGTCTAAAGCAGAATCGGAATAAGTACGATATGTAATCGTGTTATTTTCATAATCTAACGATTTTACATCCGTTGCCGGACGAGTAGGGTCATACCCTTTCCATGTAGGAGGTTGATAAAAAGGTCGCGACTTTTTTCGCGATTGTTCCGATATGGAACAAGTGGCTGCCATCAGGCTGACCAAAGCAATAAAACTGATTATCCCCTTCCGCACATATCTCCATAGATCTCGATTTTCTATCATAACAACTTGTTTTATAAGTGATGGAGGGAAACTGTAATTTCGTCCAAAGTGATTATCGATCAGTTGGTTTCCGTAGGGCTATTTAGACGATCGATGGATTCGGATTCATTTCTTTGTAAAGCCTGTTTATAGATTTCTATCATTCTATGGCGCAGGGAGAGTGGCTTGATGATGGTGACAGAAGCGCTGCGGGATAATAACTCCATAACGAAGTCATTGGTAATGCGCAGTCGAAGATGAATGCGGAATTCCTGGTCCGTATCTACCAGAATCACTTGGGAATGATGCAAAGGCATGGTCTTGAGAAAATATCCATCAAGCGCACTAAAGGATAGTTCGATATCTTCTACCGGCAGGTCTGTTTGATTCCAAATGCCGAAACAGTCATCGAACATATGACGAATGTCGATAGATTCATCCCGAACGAAAGATTCATTTTCCAAAAGATTTACATGGGACATACGTTCCACCCCAAATAACTTCATTTGCCCTTGATCCTGCGCAACTAGATACCACCGTTCCTGGGATTCTTTCAAAAAATAGGGAGACACTATTTTTTGAGCGATGCTATGGTTCTTTCTAAAATAGGCATAATCAAAAGAGACCTTATGCTTCGTACGAATGGCCTTGAGCAATAGCGGCAAATGTAAACTGTCAACAGGATGATGGTGTTCAGCCTGGATATATCGGTTCAAATCGCTATCCGCTTGAAGAGCTGACAGTAGATCAAAATTCAACAACAGATCAGTGCATCGACCCGCAGACAACGTATCTCTTTCTGCAATATAATATCCTAACCCTTTTTGATATTTGATTTCTATTCCAAAAAGTTCGTCAATTGCCTTGATGTCTCGCTGTATGGTTCGTAACGAATTGCCGGGAATATCTCCATAACGTAGTTGTAAATTTGTTTCGAGATAGTGGAGCAGTTCTTTGCTGGAGACATACTTGGGGCCATTCTCCAGTTTATGCACAAATAATAGCAGTCGTTGTAACCATTCGATTTTAGCCATTTTCTGCTGTTTTTAACAAAAATAGCTATCAGAGGCGACAAAAGATGTCGTGTTCAGCGTTATTTGAGTATAATCTGTTCATTCCGTCATTATTCTCTTTTTCTTTGTCGATGTACGCCAACGAGGAAAGGGATAACATGGGAATGTTAGCTTCTATATAGTTCTGGATTACTAGTGATGTATTCACTTATGCAACACTCGTACAGTCTAATACCTTCGTTTACTTGAGAATTGTGCTACCATCGGTTTTAAGTAGATATCGTGGTTTTCTTACTTAAAAGCCGGATGTATGTCAAGCTTGCAGGGTGGTTGACGGTCGATTCTTTGATATCTGCGATGGTAGCTGTCGAGGTTAATGAACTCCTTTCTCCGTTGTCTTATCATGACCGGGGGAGATTTCATACTTCACTGAGAGTTCGTTAAAAATTTTGTGTTCTCGGATCGCTGCCCAAGCAACCTCTGTCTTGAATAGTGTGTTGAGCTAAAAAAAGATATACTCACAGAGAACTCGTGTCCAAGGGAAGATGAATGTCCGCTATCGGGTGTTGTTATATCCGCGAAATGAAAGCGTCAAAGTCAACGTTTTTCTGATTTCTGTTCGATTCCCTGTGGTTTGTGACTATAGTTGCAGATGCTCGTAGGAAAGGATTTCTTTTCGGTAAATGTCAAGATAGAGACTGAGGTAACCGTTTTCTAACTTTTTTGCCGTAGGTTAATATTGTCTTTCTTGGTGCCTTTAGTTCTCATAGACAGAATTTTAATCCTCTCTATAAAGGTGCTTCCCTCAATGGGAACAACCAAATCTCGAGACACAAAATAACAATAAAAGGCAACAAAAAACATCCGAACAAGGGAAACGAAAACTTTTCCAGATTTCGTAAAGCGGCTGTGAATCAGCCGGCGTTTTTCCTTTGTTCGGATGTCTCTTTACACGGAAGTACCCCCGACGGGAATCGAACCCATATCAACAGAACCGGAATCTGTCATTCTATCCATTGAACTACAGGGGCAGGACAAAATCCGAGGCAAATTTGCAATTTTTTCGCGGTTATTACAAATTTTTTCTCAAGATTTCCCTAATCTCCACGTCGAGAAAGAAAATAGAACGCTTTTATACAATTATTTCGTCGTTTCGAAGTTTTATGGATAGTGCGATGTTTTGTTTCGAGAGATTGCACATTCCGTAATTATCCCTATTTTTGCATTAAATCACAAAAGACCATGTTAGACAACTGGCAACGTTTGGAACGAGTCATTAAATGGACAGGTTTGTCCGTGAATTCTTTCGCTCTAACTATCGGTCTGAAGCGCAGCGAAAATCTCTATCAAATCAAAAAGGGCAACAATGGGATCAGTCGTGATCTGGCCGAACTCATTGCAGCAAAGTATCCTTCGATCAGCCGGGGCTGGCTTTTGAGCGGGGAAGGAGATATGTTTCTTGCCTCGAATCAAAAAGCATCGACCGGAGTCCCTTTTTTTGGGATGGATGTGTTGGAGACCATCCGCCTGGGGAATAAACGGCCTGAACCGACTTATTTGCTCAATCTGCCCATGTTTGAGGATTGTGATCTGGCGGCGATCTGTCTGGGGACCGCCATGCAGCCCGATATTCCGCCGGCCAGTGTCTTGATGTTGAAACAGGTGCCGCTTTCGGCCCTGATCCCCGGGGAAACTTATGCCATCTATTCGGCTCGCTTTAGCGGCATCCGGATTATCCGTCAGGATGAAGATCCGGAAAAAGTGGTGCTGTGGCCCCGCAATACACAGGAATATGACCCCATTACGATCGAAAAAGCCAAGCTCGGCAAACTGTTTCTGGTCCGGGGTATCATCATTAAAAAGAATACCTGATTCATTCATACCCAAATTTTGTATCCATTATGTTTTCAGGAATCGTAGAAACGACCGCCACCGTGGTGGCCATCCGTGAAGATCAAGGCAATAAACACTTTACCTTGGAATGCCCTTTTACTTCTGAACTGCGCATCGATCAGAGCATCGCTCATAATGGCGTTTGCCTGACGGTAGTGGACATTCAGGGAGACCGTTATACGGTAACGGCCATTGCCGAAACCTTGCTCAAATCCAATTTGGGAGATCTGAAGGTGGGCGATCTGGTCAATCTGGAACGCAGCATGAAGCCCGACGCTCTGCTGGACGGTCATATTGTGCAGGGACATGTCGACCAAACGGCTGTTTGTACCCGCATCGAGGAGGCTGACGGCAGTTGGTATTTTACTTTCGAATACGATGCCTCGACGGGCAATGTGACTGTAGAAAAGGGTTCGGTAGCCGTTAACGGTGTGAGTCTGACGGTGGTCAACTCGCGTGAGAACTCTTTCCAGGTTGCTATTATCCCCTATACCTATCAGCACACCAATTTCCATACGTTTCAGGTCGGTACGCGGGTGAACCTCGAGTTCGATATCGTGGGTAAATACATTGCCCGCCTGATGAAACAGTACACCAAGTAATCTGTTGAAGCCGTGAAACTCAAGATCAGAACCATTCATGGCGTGGCTCTGGCGATTAGCCTGACTGCTGCGCTGGTGGGGCTGGTGTGTATGTCGATTTATGCCGAAACATTGGTTTCGGTGTGGGTGGTCTGCGGCTGTGTGTTCGGGGTTACGTTTCTGGCTGCCCGTTATTTTATCAACAAATACGTTCTTTACCGGATCAAACCGATCTACCAGATCCTCTTGTCGAAAAACCTGCGGACCCGGGAACTGCCTCAGA
This sequence comes from Alistipes sp., assembly GCA_019422485.1. Classification (GTDB taxonomy): domain Bacteria; phylum Bacteroidota; class Bacteroidia; order Bacteroidales; family Rikenellaceae; genus Alistipes_A. The sequence continues at coordinate 18,298 of JAHZDG010000019.1, forward strand.
AAGGCGATATTGTCGAGGAGATTCAGGACGATCTGACCCATTGGGTGGACCGCAATGCCCAGGAGATTGCCCGCCTCAAGGAGAATGAGCTCTTCCGGAAACAGTATATCGGCAATGTGTCGCATGAGATTAAAACCCCGCTGTTTTCGATTCAGGGTTATATCCTGACCCTGTTGGACGGGGGGCTCAAAGACGACAGCATCAATCAGAAATATCTCGAACGCACGGAACGGAACATCGAACGTTTGATCAATATCGTGCAGGATCTGGAGGATATTTCGCAGTATGAAAGCCGCCTGCAGGTGATGGACAAGGAGCCGTTTGATCTGGTGCAGCTGGTGCGCGAGGTGACCGATACCTTCGAAATGGAGGCCGCCAAGAAGGAGATCCGGATTCGGATCGGATCGGAACTGCCGGTGATCGTCTATGCCGATCGGAAACGGATCAGTCAGGTGATTCTCAACCTGATCAGCAATGCCATCAAGTATGGTCGCCAGGGCGGGAATATTACCGTCAGTTTCATCGACGGCTTTGATAAAATCATGGTGGAGGTGCAGGATGACGGGATCGGCATCTCGGAAGAAAATCAGCCTCGGGTTTTCGAACGCTTTTTCCGGGTCGACAAGAGCCGTTCCCGGGAACAGGGCGGAACCGGCTTGGGGCTGGCCATCGTGAAACATATCCTCGAGGCGCATGGCGAAACGCTCAATCTGCGCAGTCGCCTCAATGAAGGCAGTACCTTCTCATTCACCCTCAGCAAACCCCCGGCAGAAGCCTGATCCTTTGTCTACCCTCCTGCCCGTCGAAGGGACTTCCGCCCGTTGCGGGAAAATTTCTATCTTTGTCGAAACACTCAACGGCTATGCATACTTTTTTGCCTCTGTTTGTCACCTGGAATGCCGATCCTACCTTTCTCTCGATCGGAACGTTCGATATTCGCTACTACGGCCTGACCTGGGCTGTGGGATTGGCCATTAGTGCCTATTTGTTCAATTTCATGATGCGGCGCGAAGGCTACAGCCCCAAACTGTTCGATTCGATCTTTTGGTACGGCGTTCTCTCGACGGTCATCGGGTCGCGCCTGGGGCATTGCCTGTTCTATGCGCCGGGTTACTATTTGACCCATCCGATCGAAATGCTCTATATCCGCGACGGAGGAATGGCCAGTCATGGTGCCGCCGTAGGGTTGCTGATCGGTCTGTGGCTCTTCTCCCGAAAATACAAAATGCCCTATATCTGGTCGTTGGACCGAATCGGAATTGCCGTGGCCATCGCCGGGGCTTTGGTGCGGCTGGGAAACCTGATGAATTCCGAGATCTATGGGGTCGAAACCTCGTTGCCGTGGGGCTTTATTTTTGTCCGCAACGGCGAAACCCTGCCGAAACATCCGACTCAGCTTTATGAAGCCTTCTCGTATCTGATCCTGTTCGTCATCCTGTGGTGGATGTACTACCGGAAAGATATGGCCCGGCGACGTCCCGGCGTGATGTTCGGGTTCTTTTTGATTGTGTTGTTCGGGGTGCGCTTCCTGATCGAATTCGTGAAAAATCCCCAGGAGGCCTTCGAAGAAAATATGCTCCTGAATATGGGGCAGTTACTCAGTATTCCGTTCATTCTTGTGGGTGTGGCGATCCTGTGGTGGGCGTGGCGAAAACCGGCCCTCCATCCGGCTCCGCTGCCACGCATCACTTTCTTTTCAGGAAAACCCAAGCCTAAGAAAAAATAGCTATGGATCCGGTCAGTATGCTGATCTTTAACGCACTGGCGCAGCGTCGGGGCGTTACCCTACCGGGAATTGGTTCGTTGTATGTCGTTACGGAAGCGGCTCGTATGCAGGAGGGGGGAAAACTGATCCCTCCCATTAGTCGTGTCCGCTACACCACCGAACCGATGGCGGGCTATGACGATATTCTGCGCCTGATCGGCGAAAGCAGCGGTCGGGATGAAGCGGGCAGTCGGGAAATCTATGAGGCATGGCTGTCGGAGGTGCAGACGGAGGAGGGGTTCCGGATGAACTCGATCGGAGAGATTGTCGGAGGACAGTTTAAACCGACGGAAGAGTTGCTGAGAACACTGAATCCTTCGGGTACTTTCATGGTGCAGTTGCCTCGTCCGTTTTCGTTGCGTCAGATCTTTTTCTGGGTCGGGGCGACGGTGGTGGTCGGAGGCGGATTGGCGGCCGGACTGATTACCTATCTCAACAGCCGTCCGGGGCCGTATGATGCCCCGTATGCGGAAGGAACGCCTGTGGCGGAATCCGTGATGACCGGCGATACCTTGTTGCGGGGAACCGTTGCAGGGGCCGATGCCGAGCCATCGTTGGAGGCTTTGACGGAAAATGACCTGGCGGCTCAGGCTGTGGCGGGCGACTCTGCCGGACGTACGGGGGCTCAATCTTCGTCAGCCGGATCCGGTTCCTCATCGGTTACGGCGGTTCAAACCGCCCAAAATCGGCCGAAATCCGAAGCGGAAGCCACGGCGGGGAGATCTTCCTCGGTCAAGGCGTCAGAAGCGCCCAAACCGGGTGAAATGCGTTATTATGTCGTGGTGGGGACTTACAGTACGGACGAGAATGCGGAACGTTTCATTGCTTCGGCCCGTCGGAAAGCCCCGACTCCCAACTATCGCAAACTGTTGTTGTCTACGGGAAAGATCATGGTCTATACGGCCGATGCCGGAAGTGAAGCCGAGGCTCAGCAACAACGTCGGGCGGTGAGTGAGGCTTTCCCTGATGCATGGGTTTTCAAGCGTCGGGCTCGATAGCGTGTGGTCCTGCGGGGATTGGTCATACACCCCTGTTGACTAACTGATTGATCAGCGGAATTCTTAGGATTCCGCTTTTTTATTGTGGGTCGGAGCCGTTGCGGTCGGATTATTTTTGGGGGAATAAAGTGTTGGCCGGGACGCATTGTGCAGGAACGGCCGACCTGTTTGTCGGGCGGCTTTCGGGAAAAACAAAAACCCCCATTCAATTGCTGAATGAGGGTTTTGATGAATTTGCCGTGATTTCCCGATCAGATCACTTGTCCCCGTAAAAGTGGACAAAATTCGGAAAACCAGGAAAGAAAAGTATCGACTTGTGGGCCCGAGGGCTTTTGCAACCTTTTTAGAGTTACAGCGCCTTCACTTCGTTCGGGGCGATCTCCCAGGCATAGTTCTGTCCGTTCAAGGAGTAACGAACCACCGGATGGGTGCCGCTTTCATCCAGGACAAAATCCTTGGCCGAGCCTTTCTGGGCCGAAGGGTAGAATACGGTCGCTACCACGGTTTCGTCGGCTGGGGCCTTCAGGGAGGTGAAAATGCAGGGAACGATCTGCATCGGGTCGTTCTTGACCACCCGGACGACATATTGTTTCTGCAGGCTGACTTCGTACGGCGAGTTGCTCAGCGGCTGCATCTCCATGGCGGCGAGTTTGCCTTGCAGCGTGGCACTTTGGCCGTCGTTGACCGTGACCTCTACCCGCGGATGGAACAGCAGGTCGATCGAAGCGCCCTTTTCGCAGTTGACGCGGTCGAGCACAACCACCACATCGGTGCGCTTATCGAGAATCATGGCCCGTTTCCAGCCTTTCATCTCCTGCTTGGGATAGGCATTCGTGGGATCCATCAACGTGTAATCGAAATCCGGAGAGGTGTAGAACTTGTCGATCTTGCCGCCCAGGCCTTCGATCCAGGGCTGATCCTTGTGTTTGCAGGGGATCTGTTCCTCGCCGTTGACATGCACCACATTGTGCGAAAGACTCCGTACATGCAGGTATTTCCAGCGGTCTTCGGTGAAGAAGAACTGGTCATACACCTTCTGGTCCATCTCGCCCACCAGAATGTCCCCCTGCCAGCTCAAGATAAACGAGCCGGCATCCAGGTGTCCGTGGTGAGGATCGTTCATCGGGGCGCATTTGATGGCCACCTGCAGGTTTTCATCCCCGAAATCCTTGCGCATGAAGGCCCAGTCGATGCTCGGGAAGTATTTTGAGGCGACGGCCGGTTTTTCGGCCTTGACGTTCGTGGGACGGGGCCAGATCAGCTCCCAGAAGTTCATCGAGCGGCGATTGCCGCTGAGATAGTTTTCGAGGTAGTACATGGCGGCCGGATCGGGGTTTTCCGCAATGAATTTGTTGTAGAAATACGATTGGCCGATCGGACCGGGCGAAAAGCCGTCGTTGAACGTCCCCGTCATGCCGTAAAGGCCGAAATCGGCCGGATGCTGCCATCCTTCGGCCTTGAACATGTTCAGTTTGCCGTCGGTCAGGCGTTTGATCGCTTCCATGAAGGAGATGGTCTCCCGAAGGCCGTATACCGAATAGTGGCGTCCTTCGGCCCAACCGTTGTCGGCGCCGTACTGTTCCAGGTTCTTCACCATGCCTTCGCAGCTGCGGGCCACGACATCCACCAGTTTGGGATCTTCCGTCAGCAGAGACAGGGCGGCAATCCCCAGCCCGCCGTAACAGCTTCCCGACCAGTTGCAACGGTAAGCCCCACTCCACCAGAAGTAGTCGTAGTTGCCCCGTACGCGCAGAATGGCGTTTTCGAGCAATCCGCTGCGGATGCGGTTCCGTTGTTCTTTGTCGAGGGCCGGGTAGATCCAGTCATACACCAGCCCCAGAGCCAGTGCAATTTCACTGGTGTGCAGGTCGAAGGTGAAAACCACCTGATCGTCACCGGCACCCCAGGGCCAGACCCGTTTATGAATCACCTTGTAGCGATGCAGGCCCAGTACCCAGTAGGTCATTTCGCACAGGCGGTCGGCGTAATGAAACGCTTTTTGGGCATAGGCTTCATCGCCGGTCATCTGATACAGAAAGGCCAGCAGTTTGGAGCCTTCCCGGTAGAAACCGACGAAATGTTCGAAATCGAACGTCTCGTTGTAGACATTGGCGTCGTTATCCAGGAAGGGTTGGGGTTCGACGGTGGTCAGCATCAGGCGACGGCCTTGTTGCAGCAGCAGGTCGAAGATCTGGGCTTGCGTGGGATCGGTAGCGATCCGGTCCAGAATCTCCTGTTTGCTCTGGTTGTCGAAAACCAGGTAAGGGTGTTCGAGGTCTCGCTGGAGAATCTCCTGGCTGAGCTTCAGGTAATCCTGAGCCGCCAGCGATTGGGTGAGAAACAGGCCCAATAGCAGGCCGAACAGTGTTTTTAGTTTCATGCGTATGGGGTTAGAGGGTTTATGCAAAACCGGAGGCAGAAAGGGTAACCGATTCATGTTTAGCCGATGGATGATGCGGGACAGGATGCTGCCTCTTTTCGCCATCCGATTTCGGGTAAACCGGAACGGTTATGAACTGCCCTGTAAACAAAGATAAACAAATTTTTTGAACGTCTGGGACGGGAGAGGTTGCGTGGAGCCGGTACAGGTATGACGACGCCCGGAATCTCTACAATTCCGGGCGTCGATAACAAGGAGCGTTGCAGGGTCTCAGGGGAAGGTCGTTTCGGGATACAGAAAACGGATCCAATCCAGCACAAGCGTTTTGAAAAGCTCGTGATAGACAAAACTTTCCTGGAATCCCCAGCCGTGTCCTCCCGTGGGGAAAAGATACAACGCTGCGGGAACGCGGTTCTGTTTGAGTGCATCGTAGAAGAGCGTCGAGTTGCGGGTTTTGACTGTGCCGTCGTTGTTGGAGAGCAGCAACAGGGTCGGAGGTGTGTCGGGTGTGACGTGCCGTTCGTTCGAATAGTAATCCTTGAAGGCGGCAGTGGTGTCGGCACCCAACAGGTTGAGCATCGAGCCCCGATGTGCCAGCGAGTCTGCGAACGAGATGACCGGATAACACAAAATTCCGAAAGCAGGACGGGTGTCCGCTTCATAATGCGTCAGCAGGGTCGACGCCAGATGCCCCCCGGCCGAAAAGCCCATGATGCCGATCCGAGTGGTGTCGAGCCCCCACTCTTGGGCGTGAGCGCGAATCAGCCGCATGGCTTGTTGGGCGTCGTCGAGCGGGACGCGTCGATGGCCGTTGGGCATGCGGTATTTGAGCACCAGCCCGGAAATGCCCTGCTCAGCCAGCCATCGGGCTACCGGTTCTCCCTCCTGAGGCAGGGCCAGTGCGGCGTATCCGCCTCCGGGAGCCAGCATGAGGCTGATGCCGGTATTGCGGTCGGCCCGGGCCGGGTAGAAGGTCAGGGTCGGTACGCTGACGTTCGAGGTGTAGTGTCGGGAGCCGACAATTGTTTCGGGA
>JAHZDG010000019.1:24483-44292 GCA_019422485.1 Alistipes sp.
GACCCGTAAGACCGTTGCTTTCGGTCGGACCCTGAGGCCAGAGCGGCAGTTCGACCGGAGTCGTTTGGGCCTGCAGGAAGGAGCAGCTTCCGATGCTCAGCCAGACGCCACTCAGCAGAATAAATAGTCGTTTCATGAGAAAAGAGTTAAGCACCGGCATAGATCAGCAGGCCCAGGCCGGCCAGGAAAAAGATGAACATCCCGACGTTGAGTTTGGTGGAGATGGCCGGTGCCTGACGGAATTCATGCCAGACCAGGATCCCCCACAGGGCCGAAACCAGTGTCGCCCCCTGCCCCAGACCGTAGGAGATGGCGGCTCCGGCCGTACCCGAGGCGATCAGGCTCAACAACTGTCCGATGCACCAGATCACCCCGCCCAATACGCCGACCAGGTGGGTTTTGAGGTCTCCGCGGAAGTAGTCCCGGATTGAGGCGGGTTCGCCTTCGATGGGTTTTTTCATCGCGATGGTGTTAAGGATAAACGTGCTGGCGAAAATGCCGACCGCGAAGATGAAAAGTGCGGTGTAGGGGGTCAGTTTACCGGGGGCCGGGGCGGCAAAATTCATATCCATCGAAGCGGCGACGAACCGGTAGAAGAAAGCCATGATCACCCCGGCAGCGATGGCGGTGAGGATGCCGCTCCGAGAAACTTGGCGGGTACCGCTTTGCGCTTTTTTATAAGCCATGGCGTTGAGAAGAATGGCAATGGTGATCAGCACTACGCCCAGAAAGATATAGGTCGGATCGCCCTTGGCTTCCCCGAAATAGTTGATCAGCACCCCCAATACCAGGGCCAGACCGATGCCCACGGGGAAAGCCACCGACATGCCGCACAGGGCGATGGCGGCCGAGAGCAGAATGTTGGCCGTATTGAAAACGACCCCGCCGAGGAAGGCTTTTCCCAGGTTGGCCGGGTCGGCTTGCGCCAGATCGGCCATAAAACTGCGGCCTTCGGTGCCGGTACTTCCGAGGGTGAAGGCGGCCAGAATCGAAAAGAGCAGCACGCCGATCACATAGTCCCAATAGAAAAATTCGTAGCGCCAGGTACGGGCGGCCAGTTTCTGGGTGTTGCCCCACGATCCCCAGCACAACATGGTGATAAAGCAGAAAATCACCGCAAGCGTGTAGTTGTGAACGATATACATAAGGAGTAGTTAGTTAGGTTTCGGTGGTTGGACAAACAGCCCATCCGTCCGGATGAGCCTTTTGCCGAAAGGGAAGAAAAGACCGTCCCCGTGGGGGAGACGGTCTGAGGAGGATCAGGCCTTCAGAGGAAGGTCTGTAATGTCGAGTTCGTTGCGGTAAGGAACAGAGGCTTGAGCCCCTACCCGGCTGATCGACAGCGCCGAAGCCTTGCAGGCAAAGCGGGCGGCATGAATCAGGGAGTTGCCCTCCGAAAGAGCTACCGCCAGGGCGCCGTTAAAAACGTCGCCGGCGGCAGTCGTATCGACGGCTTGGATCTCATAAGCCGGGATCAGCGTGGCCTGCTGTTCGGAGTAAACCAGGGCGCCTTTGGATCCCAGGGTGATGATGACGTGTGCCACACCCATCTCTGCAATCCGGGCGGCCGCTTGAATCGCGGAGGCTTCGTCGACGATCTTGACCCCTGAAATCATTTCGGCTTCGGTTTCGTTCGGTGTGATCAGGTAGAGGCACTCGAGCAGTTCGCGAGACAGCGGACGAGCCGGAGCCGGATTGAGAATCAGTTTCTTGTGGTGGTGCTGCGCCAGTTTGGCTACATATTCGACCGTTTCGATCGGAATCTCGAGCTGTACGAGCATGATCTCTGTCCGGTCCAATATCTTTTCGATGCCGGTCAGGTTGGCCGGCAACAGGTGGGCGTTGGCTCCCGAGGCAACGACAATGCAGTTCTCGGCCCGATCGTCCACGGTGATCAGGGCGACGCCTGAAGGATGTTCCGTGTCGGTGCAGACGTAGGAGGTGTCGATGCCTTCTTCTTCAAACAGCTGGCGGGCCTGATGGCCGAAAATGTCGCTGCCAACCTTGCAGATGAAGGTCACCTGTCCGCCCAGTCGGGCGACGGCAACGGCCTGGTTGGCTCCTTTGCCGCCGGGGTTCATCAGGAACGTGCCGCCCAGAACCGTTTCCCCCGGACGGGGAAGATGGGCGCTGCGGACCACCATGTCGGTATTGCTGCTGCCGACGACCAGAATCTGTTGGGGAGTAGGAATTTTGGTCTCCATAGGGATTAATTTACGGCTTTGGTTGACATGCTTTCGGCTTGCAGACGGGCATGCGGGTGTTCATATGGAGCGTCGGAATAGACCAGCATGTAGGTGAAGTCAAAGGTGGCGTCGGGACGCGGATTCTTCCACTTCAATGAAACCGTATGGTTGGCCTTAGGCAGTTGGTAGCGGAAGAAGATTTCCTGTTTGCGATCGTGGAAGGCGATCGGCAGTTTGGCCGTTTCGACCAGCTTCCCGTCGAGGTAGCAGTCCACTTCGGCTACGTACGATTCGTCTTTGCATTCCAGTTTGCCGCGGAAGACAGCCCCCGTTCCTTCGAACTGCAGCGTGTCAAGTTTCTGCATCGGAACCGTCATCGAACGGGCCAAAACCGGATAGTGTCCTTCGAAAGATTGTTCCAAACGTACCGGAACCGGTTGCTGGCAGGCGATGGTAACGATCGAATCGGTTACCGTACCGCCGTTTTGGGTGATCATCTGCAGGGCGTGGCGGAAGCCGACTTCATAGACTTTGTTCAGCGAGGTGTGGGTGAAGGCGAAATCCATATCTTCGGCTTCCCGCAGGTTTTTCATCCAGTATTCGGGGATGTTCTTGTAGCCGATCATCGTACCCAGAATCCCGGCAGCCGAGGCGGGGTTGCAGTCCGAATCGTATCCGCAGCGGGTGGAAATATCCATGGTCTTGAAGAAGTCCTTTTCGCCGTAGAGCAACCCGATGACGATGTAGGCACTGTTGATCACCGCATCGATGTTGAACGACCCGAAGACGCCGCTGGGGCACCCCACATCCTGATTCCATTTGCGGGTGACTTCGAACCAGGTCTGCTGCCAGTCGTCGGGATACTGCTTCCACCAGCGGATGACATCGCTCATGCACTGATAGAATTTGCTCTCTTGCGGGATGGTTTTCAGGGCTTCGGTCACAACGTATTCCATGTCGTCGGATACGAAAGCCAGCGAATACATCGCTCCGACGTATACCCCGCCGTACCAACCGTCGCCATAACACATGATATGGCCGATTTTGTCGGAGATTTCGGAGGCGCTGTTGGGCATCCCGGGACACATCAGCCCGGTGAAGTCGGCTTCGATCTGGTAGTCGAGGTCATCGGCATGGGCATTGTTGAGCCAGTGGCCCGAAGCCGGAGGCATAATGCCGTTCAGGATGTTGTAACGGGCGGCCTGATTGGCGTGCCAGAGCCGGTAGTCGGCCGTGGCGAAAGCCATGGCGAACGAATCCACCGGAGCGTCGATGCCCAGGCGGTCGATCACTTCGACGAAAGTCAGGTCCATGTAGACGTCGTCGTACAGGCCGGGGGAGTTTTCGTACCACCATTTGATATAGCCGTCGGGCCAGGGAATCGGGGTGTAGGCGGGGATCAGTCCTCCGTTGTAGCGGAATTCGGTTATGCTCCCGTAAGAGCATCCGATGGTTTGGCCGGCCCAGCCCCCTTTGATTTTGTCTTGCAGGACTTCTTGGGTCAGGGTGACGCTCTGCGGCATTTGGACGCTGTCGGTGCGGTTTTGGCCGCAGGCCAATAACCCGACAGCCATGGCCAGAAGGAATCCTTTTTTCATGGCGTTGTTCTTTAGGTTTTTACAAGTTTCAGGAGTGATTTTTTACAAAAATAAAAGTTTGGGAAGGAATTCCATCGCGAAAAAATCCTATTTTAGATAAACCCAAATGCAGTATAAAATCTGCTGACAGACCTTCCGGGTACAGAATCCGATGGGAATGTGTTTCTGATAAATCGCTTTTAATGAATTGGTTGTATGAGTAAGTCAGTTTCGTCGTTTTTGTTGGTTCGTTCCATGACAAAAGCGGAAAAACGACATTTCAGACTCTATGCTCAGTTGCAGGGCGGGTCGAAAATGTATACGACGCTGTTCGATTTGTTCGATCGTTGCGGCTCGATCGAAGAGGCGTTGGAGGCGTTTGCCCGAATTTACCCCCGGACACAAGCCGATACCATCGTCAAATATTTATATGCCAATTTGTTGGAATGTCTGTTGCATTTGCGAAACGACGAAGATATTCAGCACCGGATTTTTGAGAGTATTTCGGCGGCGGCAATTTTGTTTGAACGGGGGCTGTACGAAGAGGCTTTCCGGGAACTGAGCCGGGCAAAGAAACAGGCCGAACTTCACCATCAGGATCTTTTGGCCTTGCTGATCCGGCAGACCGAACTGCGTTACCTGAGTTTCCGGAATTTCGGTACGCTGGACGAGAAGAGCCTGGTCGGCAAGCAGATCCGCATCATCGACCTCATTAAACGGATCCGTAGCAAACACTGGCACAGTCAGTTGTATGATATTCTGAAGTTTCGTTTCCATCACAAAGGGTATGCCCGTTCGGATCGGGATCAGCAGAAACTCAACGATCTGTTGCTGCATGAACTGAATCTGGTGGCCAACGGCCCCGGACGCAATTTTGAAACCGATGAGCTGCATGCCCTGTTCCAGGCGACCTATTTTCTGAGCGTGGGGAACTATCCGGCGGCTTTGCGACACTACCGGGGGCTGATCCAGCGTTTCGACGAAGACCGGACGGAAGGACAGCGGCCTCCGATGCACTATCGACAGGCGTTGGAGGGTATTTTGGATACCTTGCTGGCGGTCGGTCTTTATGATGAGGTCCCCTATTTCGCGGCGAAACTGGTGGCCGGACGGCTCGATGCTCCGGACGTGGCCCTGGACGATGTGGCTCGGGTCTATCTCTACCGCTCGTTGGCGCTGGTGCATGCCGGACGTCTGGAGGAGGCCGTCGAATGGCGGAACCGTTTTGAAGAGACACTGTTCCGCAAGTTGCATTTGTTGGGTTTAGCGCTGCAGCTTCGGTTGTTTCTACACGAAGCCGTCCTGTGGCTGTTTGTCGGACGCTTGTCGGACGCCCGGAAACAGATGCGGAAAATCCTGTCGTCCGGGAAACTGCTCCATGCCTTCCCGGATTATCGGGCTGCGCGGCTGGTCAATCTGTTGTTGCTGGCCGAGTCGGGCGATGACGATCGGGTGGCGTATGAGGTGGCCTCTTTCCGGCGGGAAATGCGTGGCGATAAAGGACAACCCCAATATGCCATGGAGAAACTGCTGTTTCGTTTTGTGCAGGCCTATCCATTGCCGTTCGATCGGGCTGCCTGTGTCCGCTTGTGGAACCGGTTCGAACCGACGGCCCGGACGATCCGCGAAGACCGCTACGAACGATCGCTGTTGGTCGTTTGTGACTTCCCGGCCTGGATGCAGAGTCGTCTGACGGGGACTCCCTTGGCGGATGTTTTGGCGGCTTCGCTCCGGAAAGCTCATCCCGATCCGCTTTTGTCCGAGACGGAGCTCGATCCTTTCGGCACCCCATAGAAATAAAAAAGCCCGGAAAGAACTCCCTTCAGGCTTTTCGTTATCTCGAAACGGACTGTTATCTTTGTGTAGATCATGAACCGAATAACCGAATTCATCGTATGAGAACAAAACTATGGTTACTGACGCTATTGAGCGGCTGGTGTGTGGGGTCGCTGTCGGCCCAGGAAGAGGAGGTGACCAACTCCTATTTCGATCTGTTGGTCAAGGGACAATTTACCGAACAGCATTCGCCGATGCAGGATCCGGCTTCGGCGGCTGACGTTCAAAAGATAGTGGCGGAAAAACCGGCTGCCCGTTTTTTCTGTTTCACGGAAGATCGCAAGAACGATATTCGTTTGATGGAGGCGCTGCCGGCCCCCTGGGTTTCGCGGTCGGCGGAAGATCGGACACGTTTTCAGGGTAGTTGTGCTCCGGGCGAATATTATTCATGGCAGATCGGTGTCTATGCTCCGTATATGTCGTTGGAGAACGTGAAGGTTCAGTTTTCGGATTTTCGGTCGGCCGACGGGAAACGGATCCCGAAAAGCGCCCTGAAATGCATCAACTTGGGAGGCGTAGATAAGGACGGGAAGGCGTTTCGCAAGACGGTCTCGGTGGGGAAAGATTCCGTGCAGGCGTTGTGGATTCTGATGGATATTCCGCAGACGGCCCAAGGCACCTACCGGGGGACGGTGACGGTGCAGGCGGAAAACACTCCGGCCATCCATATTGATGCACAGATCGAGGTACAAGGGGCTCCTATCGTTAATCATGGAACCGACGAAGCTTGGCGGAAAGCCCGCCTGGGATGGCTCGATTCGAAGATCGGACTGGCGGACAGTGTGACGCGGCCCTATATTCCCGTGCGGCTGGAAGGGCATGCGATCTCCTATCTGGGGGGAACGCTCGATCTCTCTCCGACGACCGGGCTGCCGGCCGGGATCGTGACCCGTTACGGACAGGACAACCTGCTCTCGGATAGCGTACGCAATGCGGTCTTGGGGGACGAAATCCGACTGGTGGTCGAAACGGCGGAGGGCGAAGAGACCCTTTCGGACGGAAAATTGCGGATCCTGACTCGGAACGACGCGCAGGTGAGCTGGCAGCTGACCCGGAAAAATAAACGTTTCAGTGTTCTGTGCACCGGGACCTTCGAATTCGACGGAACGGTGGCCTATCGTCTGGAAGTAACTTCGTTGACCGATGTTGACGTCAAAGATATTCGTTTGGAGGTTCCCTATACGCGCTATGCGGCCCGGTATTGGATGGGCTTGGGCAACAAGGGCGGATATCGTCCCGATTCGGCCTTCGTATGGCACTGGAACCCGGAGAAACACCAGGATAAGATCTGGATGGGGAACGTGAATGCCGGACTGAACTTTGTGTTCAAGGGGAGCAATTACCGTCGGCCGTTGGTCAATATCTACTATGCGTTGGGGAAACTGAAAATGCCCGATTCGTGGGGGAATGACGGCCAGGGCGGGATCGACATTGCCGGTGCCGCGAACGATCAGGTATTGTTGAGGGCTTTCAGCGGTCCGCGTTCGATGCAGAAGGGTGAAGCCTTGCAGTTCGATTTCGATATGACGATTACCCCGCTCAAACCGCTGAATCTGCCGATGATGGCGACCGAGCATTTTTACCACTCGAACAGCGACGTAAGCGAACCCTACATCGACATTGCGGCTCAGAACGGGGCCACGATGATCAATATCCATCACAAGAAGGACATCTATCCTTACATCAATTATCCCTATCACGACCATTCGATCGCCGATTTCAAAGCCTTCGTAGAGAAAGCGCATGCGCGCGGACTGATGGTCCGTCCCTACTACACCACGCGGGAATTGACGGTCAAGACGCCGGAACTGTGGGCGTTGCGGAGCCTGGGCGGAGAGGTGATCTGCGATGGGCCGGGTAAGGATACCCGCACGATGATCCACAAGAGCGGCCCCAATCCGTGGTTGATCGAAAACCTCAAGGCTCATTTCATTCCGGCCTGGTATTGCGCCTTCCAGGAGGGCAAATACAAGGGTGATATGGATATTTCGGTCATTACGACCCCCGATTCGCGCTGGAACAACTACTACCTCGAAGGGCTCGACTGGATGGTCCGCCATATGGGGATCGACGGGATGTATATCGACGACAGTGCGCTGGATCACAAAACGCTGCAACGGGCCCGCCGCGTTCTGGATCGGGACGGCAAACATCGCGTGGTCGACATCCATACCTGGAACCACATGAATCCCTTTGCCGGATATGCCAACTCCATCCATCTGTATATGGATCTGTTGCCCTATGTGGATCGGCTCTGGATCGGGGAAGGCTTCCCGGCCGACAATACCCCGGATTTCTGGTTGGTTGAGATGTCGGGTATTCCGTTCGGGCTGATGAGCGAAACGCTGGATGCGCGTAACACCTATCGGGGCATGATTTTCGGAATGTTGCCGCGTCTGCCCTGGAGCGGTAATCCGGTTTCGATGTGGAAACTGTGGGATGATTTCGGCATGAAAGATGCCCGCTTGGTCGGTTTCTGGGACGAAAAGTGTCCGGTAAAGACCGATAACCCGGAATTGATCGCGTCGATTTATGTGCAGCCGGACAAAGCGCTGATTGCCGTGGCCAACTGGACCGATCTGCCTCAGACGGGGAGTATCCTGGTGGATGAAAAGCTGTTGGGATTCACTCCCTCGAAGATCACGCTGCCGGAAGTTCGGGACCTGCAGTGGGGGAAAACCCATTTCTCTGATCGAAACGGTGTGGCCAACGCTCCCTTCTCGCTGGAAAAACCGTTTGAGATCATGGGTCGCGAAGGAATGTTCATACTGTTGGAAAAATAGCGGCTGAAAACGGTCGGCTTTTTACGGGCGCATTCTTTACAGAAGAGTGCGCCCGTTTTATTTCCCCGGGGATGGAAACCTCTCCCAGCCTGTCGTCGGAGAACGGCCAGAATCGTCCCGGATCCTTGCCAAACTCATTGCGGAAGGGGGTGTTCGTAAAATGTTGGCAACTGTCGGAGGGTTTTGTCCGGGAAGCGGAATATCCTTTTTACTTTTGTTTCGGATACCGGGTTCCCGAAGCCCTGCCGGGCCGAGGGATCAAAAGGGAATCCTGTGCAAATCAGGAACTATCCCCGTAGCTGTAAGTTTCATTTTGCTGGAACGTGCATCCTTGGCCACTGTTGAACTACTCAATGGGAAGGCGCACCGCCCGAAACAAGTCAGAAGACCTGCCCGGTAACGATCCACTGGAGCTTTCGGGTGAAAAGCGAACGGATGACCGCGCCTTGGGCGGATCTTCTTTTTATTTCCTTCCCCGGATTTTCCATTGTATCTGAACATAAACCATTAAAAATTTGTCAGAATGAATGGAACTACCCATTTCGGCCAGATCGTGAAACGCAACGGCCAAAAGGTCGAATTCAGACCTGAAAAAATCGAACAGGCTATTTTTAAGGCCATGCAGTCGGTCGGACTTTTCGATGCCCAGGAGGCACATCGGCTCTGCTGGGAGGTGATCGACTTTCTCTATCGGGATCCCTCCGAACCAACCCCTCATGTCGAACAGGTACAGGATATCGTCGAACGGGTGTTGTACGATTACGGTCACTTCGAATTGCTGAAAAGCTATATGCTTTACCGCAAGAAACACGAACAGTTGCGGGATTCCAAAGCGTTGTTGTCCAATCTGGCGGTCATTGACGATTACCTCGATTGTTCGGACTGGCGGGTCAAGGAGAGCGCCAACTCCTCCTACTCGTTGCAGGGTCTCAACCAGCATATCTCGACCAAGATCACGTCGCAGTATTGGTTGAGCCGACTGTATAGCGAACCGGTGGCCGAAGCGCACCGCAGCGGAGCCCTGCATATCCACGATCTGGGGTTCCTGAGCGTCTATTGTGTGGGATGGGACCTGAAAGACCTGTTGTTGACCGGATTTCGGGGCGTGGAAAGCAAAGCCCAGAGTTCCCCGGCCAAACATCTGCGGACAGCATTGGGGCAGATTGTCAATTTCTTCTACACCATGCAGGGCGAAGCGGCCGGAGCACAGGCCTTCTCCAATTTCGATACCTTCCTGGCCCCCTATATCCGCTACGACGGGTTGAATTACGATCAGGTCAAACAGTGTTTGCAGGAGTTTTTGTTCAACCTGAACGTCCCCACCCGTGTGGGCTTCCAGACGCCGTTCACCAACATCACGATGGATCTGGTGGTGCCCGATTTCCTGAAAAACGAGCCGGTGGTGCACGGCGGTGAGATCAAAGAGGCGGTATACGGTGATTTCCAGCCTGAGGTGACGCTCCTCAATCGGGCCTTTGCCGAGGTGATGTGTGCAGGCGATGCGGCGGGGAGTCTCTTCTCGTTCCCGATCCCGACTTACAACATTACCCCCGATTTCGACTGGGAGAACCCCGATTATGACGGCATCTGGGCGATGACGGCCAAATACGGAATTCCCTATTTCTCGAATTTCGTCAATTCGGACATGAAACCCGACGATGTACGCAGCATGTGCTGCCGGCTGCGGCTCGACAAACGTGAACTGATGAAACGGGGCGGAGGGTTGTTTGCGGCCAATCCGCTGACGGGATCGGTCGGGGTCGTGACCCTCAATATGGCTCGGTTGGGGTATGAGGCCGCTTCGGAAGCGGACTTTTTCCAGCGCCTGCGCCGATTGATGGATCTCGCGCGCGAAAGCCTCGAGACCAAACGCAAGGTGATCGAACGTTATACCGAACGGGGTCTGTATCCCTACTCGAAATTCTATCTGCGCCATGTCTACAAACGGTTCGGCTGCTATTGGAAAAACCATTTCTCGACGATCGGCATCAACGGCATGAACGAATGCTGCCTGAACTTTCTGGGAGTGTCGATCGCTACCCCGCAGGGCAGTGCTTTCGCCCAGAAGGTGATGCTCTTTATGCGGGAGGTGATGACACTCTTCCAGGAGGAGACCGGCAACATCTACAACCTGGAGGCTACGCCGGCCGAAAGCACCGCCTATCGTTTCGCCCTGCTCGATACGGAACGCTATCCGGAGATCATCGTGGCCAACCAGGAGGCCTATCGTCAACGGGGTGCCAAACCCTATTATACCAACTCAACGCATCTTCCCGTCAATCATACGGATGATCTGTATGAGGCGTTGGCGTTGCAGGACCCGTTGCAGACGCTCTATACCGGAGGAACGGTATTCCATGTCTTTACCGGGGAGAGTGCCGTTTCGTCGGCGGCCGCCAAAAACATGGTCCGCAAAGTGACCGGAACGTTCCGGCTGCCGTACATCACCCTGTCACCTTCATTCAGCATCTGTCCTTCGCACGGGTATCTGTCGGGAGAACATTTTACCTGTCCGCACTGCGGAAGTCAGGCGGAAGTCTACAGCCGGATTGTGGGGTATATGCGGCCGGTGAGCCAGTGGAACGACGGCAAACGGGAAGAGTTTGCTGACCGGCAGTTGTTCGACCGCCGGATCGTGGAGAACGAGGCGGTCTGATCGGGAGGATCGTTGTGTCCGGTTTGGCCGGCGATAGCGAATTTCAAAAGAGCGAAAATGCGGATAGGAGGATTTGTCAAACAGAGCCTGATCGATTGGGAAGGAGTATTGGCTGCGGTCATTTTCACCAAGTGGTGTAATTTCCGCTGCGGGTATTGTCACAACCCGGCCTTGGTATTGCCCATTCTGCTCAATCATCGGGAAGACCTGAATGAAAAGGAGATCTGGGATTATCTCTCTTTGCGGCGGAACTGGCTCGAAGGGGTGGTGGTCACCGGAGGCGAGCCAACCATGCAGCCCGATCTGGTGGATTTTCTGCAAAAAATCAAGGCTTTGGGGTATCGGGTGAAGTTGGATACCAACGGAACGCGTCCCGATCTGTTGGAGGAGCTCATGGCCCGAAAACTGATCGATGCGGTGGCGATGGATGTCAAACATCTACCCCAGCTGGATTATTACGCTCGGATTACCCCTAATATCACGCCGGAAGGGATGGAGCGGATCTGTCGTTCGATCGCTTTGCTCCGGCAGTCCGGGATCGAATACCAGTTCCGGACGACGATTGTGCCGGGTATTCACTCCCCGGAAGAACAACAGAAGCTGGAAACCCTGTTTGCGGCGGATCCTTATGTGCAGCATCCGTTCCGTCATCCGGGCGGAGAGGGCATTCTCTCCGATTATTATCGGGTTCGGAGAGCGTGAATGCAGTGTTGTCTGATTGTTAACGGACCGGTGTCATTCGACATCGGTCCGTTGATTTAGAGGGGTGTTGAGGCGGGGGCAGACGGGTTGGCGCAACATATTACGGGCCGCTTTCACCGGAAAGCGGCCCGTACAAAAAGCGATTTTCAAAAGGATTATTGACGATGTTCGGCCATATAGGCTTCGATCTGTTCGGTGGTGACGGGAGGACGGTGTTCGCCCAGCATCCGATTGCCGGTGGGAGTCACCAGCAGGTCGTCTTCGATGCGGATGCCACCGAAATCGAGGTATTCGCGTACCCGGGCATAGTTGATGAAACCGCCGCCCAGGCCCTCTTTTTCCCATTTGTCCACCAGTGCCGGGATGAAATAGATCCCCGGTTCGACGGTGATGACCTGTCCGGCCTTGAGGCGTTTGCCCATGCGCAGAGACGAGAGTCCGGGTGTCGAACTGCGCAGCGTCTCTTCGTCATAACCCACGTATTTTTCTCCGATGTTTTCCATGTCGTGGACGTCCAGACCGAGTTGATGACCCAGCCCGTGGGGCATGAACAGCGCCTGAGCACCGGCCGCTACGGCTTCTTGCATGTCCCCCTGCATCAGCCCCAGCGCCTTGAGCCCTTCGGCGATCACCAGACTGGCGGCGTTGTGGATCTGCCAGTAACATACGTCGGGCCGTGCCAGCTCGAAAGCCCGGTCATTGGCGGCCAACACGATGTCGTACACCTCTTTCTGGCGCGTCGTGAAGCGGCCGCTCACGGGGAACGTGCGGGTAAAGTCGCTGC
Source organism: Alistipes sp. (assembly GCA_019422485.1). Lineage (GTDB taxonomy): Bacteria > Bacteroidota > Bacteroidia > Bacteroidales > Rikenellaceae > Alistipes_A. The sequence goes on from JAHZDG010000019.1 coordinate 37,008, forward strand.
AATAGTTCATGTTGGTTTCGGCACCGGCGTCCACCAACAGCAGACGACCGGCTGTCAGGGTGTTGCCGTGATAGTGGTTGTGCAGGGTTTCGCCGTTCTGGCTGACGATGGACGGGAACGAAACCCCGGCTCCGGACCGCAGGGCGACACCATCCAAGGCGCCGGAAATCTGTTGTTCGACGATCCCCGGACGGCACATGGCCATGGCCAGGGTATGCATTTCGGTGGCAATGGCGCAGGCGCGTTCCATTTCGGCGATTTCGTCCGCATCCTTGATCTCGCGCAGGGCGACAACCGCTACGGCCAGTTCGACCGAAACATAATCGCTCAGTCGTTGCGGATGGATACCGAGCCAGGAGGCCATTCTCAGCGTGATTTCTCCGCGGTAAGGCGGCAGGAAATGGATGCGGCGGCCTTGGTTCATGGCTTTTTTGAGGCGTTCTTCAATGGCCTGTAACGGGGCGGTGCGGGTCACTCCCACCCGTTCGGCTTGTTCGGCCAGGGTCGGTTGAGGACCCATCCAGATGATATCGTCGATCGTATAGTCGTCTCCGTAGAGGATCTCTTCCCCTGAATCCAGGTCGATCAGACCGGCATAGTCCGGATGATTGAGCCCGAAAAAGTAGAGAAACGTACTGTCCTGACGGAACAGATAGGTATTGCTGGGATAGTTGGACGGTGATTCGCTGTTTCCCGGCAGCAGAACCAAACCACTGCCCAAACGTGCCCTGAGCGCCTGGCGCCGGGCTATGTAGGTGTTTTTATCGAACATAGAAGGATGGTTGTTTGATCGTTTGTTCCTCCGGAACCGAGGTCCCGTGAAGCATTCCCCAAAAATAGAAATTTTTCGGCGGTTTTCCGCGAACTCCGCTTTATTGCTATCTTTGAGTAAGCGGGATGATCGCAAGGGTGCGTCATCGGTGCGAAATCAGACTCCTCACTTAAATTTCAAAGCCATGAAATTCAGGCATGTAATGATGATGCTGTTGGCGGGAGCGTTGTTGTGTGGACAAAGTGGATGTGCCGTGCGGGTGCAACATGCTCATAAACCCCCCAAAACTATGCCGCCAGGGCATATAAAAAAGATGAAGAAAAAGAAAAAACGGGCTCATCCGATGCCTCCGCCCCCACCCCCTGCTCATCCTCATGCTCCCGGACATCGGAAGTAGAGAATGCGGGGACATGGAACCGGCGGATACGGATACCGGTATGACGATCGGTGAGCGGGATTCGGTTTTCCGCTCGCCGATTGTCTTTTTAGGCCGAGGGACGGAGGATTCGGACCGAAGAGAAGCGTTCTCAGGCGGGGAAATTGCCGTCGATTTGCGTTATCTTTGTCGGATCAAAACCGAAATATATGACTCAAACCGAATCTTCGATGCTTTCTGTCATCGCTGCGCAGTGTCAATTGCCGCTGGCCCGGGTTTCGGGCACCGTCCGTCTGCTGGATGAAGGGGCGACCGTTCCGTTCATCAGTCGTTACCGCAAGGAGGCGACAGGGGGTCTGGACGAGGTGCAGATCGCCTCGATCCGGGATCAGTTGGAGCGGCTCCGGACACTGGAAAAGCGTAAACAGACGATTCTTTCTTCGATTGAAGAGCAGGGAAAGCTCTCCCCTGAGTTGCGGGAACGGATCGAAACCTGTTACGAAGGCCAAACGCTCGAAGATCTCTATTTACCCTATAAACCCAAACGTCGGACTCGGGCCACGATGGCTCGTGAAAAGGGTTTGGAACCTCTGGCGGCCTGTCTGATGCGTCAGGACGGGGCCGACCCCCGGGAGTTGGCCGGACGTTTTGTCCGGGGCGCGGTGGCCGACCGGCAGGAGGCATTGGCCGGAGCCGGTGACATCATGGCCGAATGGATCAGCGAAAACGAACGGAGCCGGAGCGCTATGCGTCGCCTTTATGCCCGGGAAGGGAATCTGACGACCCGGGTGGTCAAAGGCAAAGAGACCGAAGGGGCGAAATATGCCGATTATTTCGACAAGACGGAGCCGTTGAGCAAATTGCCGGCCCATCGGCTGTTGGCCATGGTCCGGGGCGAGCGCGAAGGATTTCTGCGGTTATCGGTGGCTCCGGAGGAGTCCCGGGCGTTGGAGCAGTTGAATCGGATTTTCGTGCGGGGTGTTTCTCCGGCACGCTCTTGTGTCGAAGCGGCCGTACGGGATGCCTATAAACGTCTGCTGGGCCCCTCCATGGAGAGTGAGTCGCTGGCGGCGGCCAAAGAACGGGCCGATGAAACCTCGATCCGGGTATTTGCCGAAAATTTGCGGCAACTGCTTTTGTCGGCTCCGCTGGGCAGCAAACGGGTACTGGCCATTGATCCCGGATTTCGGACGGGTTGCAAGGTTGTCTGTTTGGACGGACAGGGCAACCTGCTGCATAATGAGACCATCTATCCCCACCCGCCTCAGAATCGGCGGGCTGAAGCGGTGGAGGCTTTGGCGAAACTGTTGAAAGACTATACGATTGAAGCGGTGGCGGTGGGAAATGGGACCGCCGGGCGGGAAACCGAACAGTTGGTTCGAGGCATGGAGCTTCCCGCCGGCGTACAGGTCTTTTCGGTGAGTGAGGACGGGGCGTCGGTCTATTCGGCTTCGGCGACGGCCCGGGAAGAGTTCCCGGATTACGATGTGACGGTGCGGGGTGCGGTTTCCATCGGACGACGGCTGATCGATCCGCTGGCCGAACTGGTCAAGATTGACCCTAAGTCGATCGGAGTGGGTCAGTATCAGCACGATGTAGACCAGACCAAACTCAAAAATGAGTTGGACGATGTGGTGGAAAGTTGTGTCAATAAAGTGGGGGTCAATCTGAATACGGCCTCGAAACACCTGCTGACCTATGTTTCGGGTTTGGGGCCGGTGCTGGCGCAGAATATCGTCGATTACCGGGCGGCGCACGGTGATTTCACTTCGCGCCGGCAGTTGCTCGACGTGCCGCGGTTGGGGGCCAAAGCCTTCGAACAGTGTGCCGGGTTTCTGCGGATCCCACAGGCCGAAAATCCGCTGGACAACAGTGCCGTGCATCCCGAATCGTATGGGGTGGTCGAACAGATGGCCCGGGATCTGGGGGTTACTCTCCGGGAGTTGTTGGCCAGTGAGGCGACCCGGCATCGGATCGATATCCGCCGTTATGTCACTCCGAATGTGGGCCTGCCGACGCTGACCGATATTTTGGCCGAATTGGCCAAGCCGGGCCGTGATCCGCGGAGCCGGATTCAGGCCTTTTCGTTTGCGGATGTTCATACGTTGGACGATCTGCGGGAGGGCATGGTCCTGCCGGGCATTGTGACCAACCTGACGGCCTTCGGGGTTTTTGTCGATGTGGGAGTCAAACAGGATGGGTTGGTACATATCTCTCAACTGGCCGACCGCTATGTTTCCGATCCGGCCGAGGTGGTTCATCTGCAGCAGCAGGTGCAGGTCAGAGTGCTCTCGGTCGATCGGGTGCGGGGACGGATTGCCCTGTCGCTGAGGGATATTTCCTGATCGTGAAATCCGAGAAAAATCATACGCAGAACGAAAAGGAAGGGCCTTTTGTAATAAGGGTTTTCTAAAAAATCACTACCTTGTATCGTTTTCGGACCGTGTATGCCGGACGGAAACGAAGACTTTAATTGAAACGATATGAAAATTGCCGTGGTAGGGACCGGTTATGTCGGTCTGGTGTCGGGAGCCTGTTTCTCGGAAATGGGGGTGGAAGTGATCTGTATCGACCGGGATACAGCCAAAATCGAACGGCTGTGGAGAGGTGAAATTCCCATTTATGAGCCGGGACTGGAAGATATCGTGCAGAAGAACGTTCAGGCCGGTCGCCTCCATTTCGACGTTCGTCTGGATACGCATCTCGATGAGGTGGAGATGGTGTTTATTGCCGTGGGAACGCCTCCGGGAGCCGATGGGTCGGCCGATCTGCAACAGGTGCTCGAAGTGGCGCGTGAATTCGGTGCCGCTGTGAACCGATATACGTTGTTGGTTACCAAAAGTACGGTGCCGGTGGGCACGGCCGCCAAAGTAAAGGCCGTGGTAGAGGGCGAACTGGCCCGACGGGGAGTGAAGGTCCCCTTTGAAGTGGCGTCGAATCCGGAATTTCTCAAAGAGGGTACGGCCGTCAAGGACTTTATGAGCCCGGACCGTGTGGTGGTAGGTGTCGAAAGTCAGCGGGCCCGCGAACTGATGACCCGGTTGTATCGGCCGTTTTTGCTCAATAACTTTCGGGTGATCTTCATGGATGTGCTGTCGTCGGAGATGACCAAATATGCCGCGAACAGCATGTTGGCCACCCGCATTAGTTTTATGAACGACATTGCCAACCTGTGTGAACGGGTGGGCGCCGATGTGAACATGGTGCGCAAAGGCATCGGGGCGGATAACCGCATCGGAAGTAAATTCCTCTATCCGGGAACCGGTTATGGGGGTTCCTGCTTCCCGAAGGATATCAAGGCGTTGATTCATACGGCTCAGGAACATGGCTATCGGATGCGGGTGCTGGAGGCGGTCGAAGAGGTGAACGAACGCCAGAAAGCCATTCTGTTCGAGAAGCTGAAACGTTATTTCGACGGCGATTTGGCCGGACGGAAGATCGCCATGTGGGGTGTGGCCTTCAAACCCGATACGGATGATATTCGGGAGGCGCCTTCACTGGTTCTGGCGAATTTGCTGATCGAGGCCGGGGTCGAAGTGACGGTATATGACCCGGTGGCGATGGACTCTTTCCGGAGAGTGATGGGCGATCGGGTTCGTTATGCCGCCGACATGTACGAGGCGGTGATCGATGCCGATGCCCTGTTGTTGGTCACCGAGTGGAAAGAGTTCCGGATTCCGTCTTTGGAAGTGCTCAAACGGGTGATGCGTTCTCCGGTGGTATTTGACGGCCGCAACATCTATGACCGACAGGATTTTGCCCAGAACGGAATGATTTATCACTATATCGGCGGATAAAGGCGTACGAAAAGGGTTTCTGCCTCGGCCGAGCAAGCGAGAGGCGGTGAAAATCATCGGAATATAAAACATGAAAAAAGAGGTCTCTGTGAAAGAGACCTCTTTTTGTGAGGAATATGCGGAATTATTTTTCGGCAGGAGCGGTTTGAGCCGGTGCGTCCCCCGGAAAGTGAACCGTATAGATCAGGTTTTCGAGTTCGCGGACGTAGTTGCGTTTGTGGTGTTTGGGCGAGAATACATAGCCGTCGATGCAGATGACCCGCCCGGTGGCTGCATCCAGCGTCGAGAAGCTGACGAACGGACCGCCCATAAAGTCGCCTTCCACGTACCAGAATCCGCGCATCTCAGCCCACAGACGTCCTTGGATCCGGCGATAGTGAATGTCGGGTTCGATTTCGGGAACAGTGGACATGTAGGATCCGTCGGCCGGCCCCGGAATCAGGGCTGTGAACTGGTTGCGGCGATTGACCAGCGAATCGAGGCTGAACGTGCTTTGGTTTACGTACGGGTAGCTGTAGATGATGACCCCCTGGCTGACCAGCGGCAATTCGAAAGAGGTCCATAGAAAATTCGGTTCCTGATTCCGGATGGTGTATCCTTTGGGCAGGGAGATGTCGAAGCCGAATTTCTGACGGATCACCTCCTGGATCCGCGTTTCGGTCTGGGAGGTGGCATAGGCGACGAAGCGATCGCGTTCGGCCATGGCGAAAATCTGTTGCAGTTCAGTCCGGTGTTCGCCCATGTAGTTGGCTACCGTGCTGTCGTTGGGGCCGCTGATGTGTACGATCAGCTGGGGTGCCGCGTAGACATCCTGTTCCATTTCCAGACTGGGTTGTGGATGTTCGGGCCCGATTTCGATGGCGATTACGTTGCGGTGACGTTCCATGATGCTGGTAAAGCCTTGAGGGGTCAGGGCTACCGGGTCCATCAGCGGTTCGCGTTGATTGAGCATCGGAACGGGTTCGAGGAGAATGTCTCTCAGGGTATCGCCCACGGTGGATTCCCAGACTGCCGTAGGTGTGACCACCAAAACTTCGAAAGCGCGGCCCGTGGAGGAAACCTTATGGTTCCCGTTGTTGGAGCAGGCACTCAATAATCCCAGCAGAGGAAGCAAGCCAATGACAATACGACGGAGACTTTTCATAAACGTATGACAATTAAATGCAAAATGGTCCATAGGGACAGATTTATATAGACAAAAGTAGTTATTTGCCCGGAGATTTTGAGGTTAGGGATAAATAAATTTACTTTGCGCCAAATTGTTTCGATCCGATGTATTTTAAACCTCCGAAACTGTTACGTCGCCTGATGCCTTCGCTGATTTGGGATATGCCGATCAGCGACGAGGTCTATTTGACCTTCGATGATGGTCCGACCCCTGAAGTAACGGAGTGGATCCTCGAAACCTTGTCCAAATACGAGGCCAAAGCGACTTTTTTTTGCCTGGGGAAAAATGCTGAGATGCATCCCGAGCTGTTTCAACAGATCATAGATCAGGGTCATAAGATTGGAAATCACACGTATAGCCATCAAAACGGCTGGGGTATGAGCCTCGAACGCTACCTGGAAGATGTGGAGTTCGCCAACCAGTTGTTGAAAAGCGATCTGTTCCGACCTCCTTACGGTCGGGTAACGCCGGCACAGGCCCGTCGTCTGAGCGAACATTACAGCCTGATTATGTGGGATGTGCTCTCGCGTGATTACAGTCAGTGGGTCTCTCCGCGGGCCTGTCTGCACAATGTGACCAACCATGTGCGCGGAGGGTCGATCGTCGTTTTTCACGATTCGCGCAAAGCGTTCCGGAATATGCGCTATGCCCTCCCCCGTGCCTTGCAGTATATTCAGGATCAGGGCCTCAGGTGCGTCACCCTCGAACTGTGATCGTTCGAGACAGACCGGCGTGATCCCGTCAGACCGTTCGGGTCGTTTTTCGAAAACCGCTTCATTCTAATTGTCAGATGGATAAAAAACGCAACCTTATTGTGGCCGTCACCGGGGCCAGTGGGTCGATCTATGCCCGTCTGTTGTGTCGGGAGTTGTGCCGAGCCGAAGAGGTGGGCGAAATCGCGCTGCTGGTGACACGCAATGGTCGGGAAGTGGCCGCCTTTGAGGATTCGGCGGAGTGGATGGACGATCCCCGGATGACCGTCTATGCGCCCGATGATCTGTTTGCGCCGCCGGCTTCGGGATCGGCGGATTATGCTGCGATGGTGATCATTCCCTGTTCGATGGGCATGGCCGGCCGGGTGGCGGCCGGGGTGTCGGACGATTTGGTGAGCCGGGCGGCAGACGTCATGCTCAAAGAGCGTCGGCCGCTGATCCTGGTGCCTCGGGAGGCTC
>JAHZDG010000002.1:0-8252 GCA_019422485.1 Alistipes sp.
AAAAGCCCACAACTTGCTGGCCGCCCTGATCGACAACAACCTCCAAAGCAAAACCCGTTCGCTGGGACTCGATCCGCGCACCATCGCCTGGAAACGGGTTATGGACATGAACGACCGCTCCCTGCGCAACATTGTAGCCGGTCTGGGAGGCACCACTTCGGGGGTTCCCCGCGAAACCGGATTCGACATTACGGCGGCTTCGGAAATCATGGCCATTTTGTGTCTGGCCGAAAACCTCAGCGATCTAAAACGTCGTCTGGGCAATATTTTCGTCGGCTTCACCTATAGCAAAAAGCCGATTTATGCCCGGGATCTGAAGGCCGAAGGGGCCATGGCGGCCCTGCTCAAAGACGCCATCAAACCCAACCTCGTACAAACCATCGAAGGGACACCGGCCCTGATCCACGGCGGCCCGTTCGCCAACATCGCCCAGGGCACCAACACCGTGATTGCCACGAAAATGGCCATGTCACTGACCGACTACACCGTCACCGAAGCCGGTTTCGGTTTCGATCTAGGGGCCGAAAAGTTCCTCGACATCAAATGCCGAGCAGCCGGACTTTCGCCCAATGCCGTTGTGCTGGTTGCCACGATCCGCGCCCTGAAATACCACGGCGGACAAGCGCTCGCCGAGCTGAAACAGCCCGACCTGAAGGCCCTGGAAGCCGGGATCGTCAACCTGCAGAAACACCTGGAGAACATTCAGCAGTTCCACCTGTCGCCGATCGTAGCCATCAACCGTTTCGCCACCGACTCCGAGGAAGAACTGGCTTTCGTCCGCAACTACTGCCAACAACAAGGCATTCCGGTTGCGGTAGCCGACGTATGGGGTTCGGGCGGAGCCGGAGCCGAAGAGCTGGCCGAATTAGTCGTCAAAGCCACCGAAAACTGCTGCCACTCTTTCGAGCCGCTCTATCCGCTGGACGCAACGGTCGAAACCAAAATCGCTACCGTCGCCCAGAAAATCTATGGAGCCGAAGCCGTGGATTATACCCCCAAAGCCAAAGCGGCCTTACGTAAAATCGCCGACTTGGGCTTGGGAGGACTGGCCGTTTGTATCGCCAAAACCCAAAAATCCCTTTCGGACAATCCGGCTTTGTTGGGACGTCCCAAAAATTTCATCATCACGGTACGCGACATCGAAATTGCGGCAGGCGCCGGATTCCTAATCCCGATCACCGGCGAGATCATGCGCATGCCCGGACTCCCCGAAACTCCGGCCGCCGAAAATATCGACATCGACGATCAAGGACAAATCAGCGGACTTTTCTAAACAACGCCGCTTATTTTTCCGCCACATTACCCCGAGAACGCCTTGCACTGTTGCAAGGCGTTCTCTTTTTCCCACCCCATCACGGAATCTTTGCACCTCACCCCAAGCCCCTGACTCCCCTTCTCCGCCAAATGAGGAGCCCTATTGGGAATCGGACATTTTGAGCTCCTCGCCTCCACTTGCGCCCCTGGTTTCCGGCCATTTTCCCAACCGTCCATTTTTATCAAATCAGAAAATTTTTACATATTTTTCAACATACCCCCATTTTTACTATACCAACTTTTCATTTTTTGCATATATTTGTCGGTGACACCCCATAAAATTCAACGAATATGTGCGGAATTGTAGGAATGTTTGAAATCAGCACTTCGACCGAGAGTTTTCGACCGCAAGTGCTCAAAATGGCCAAAACCATTCGCCATCGCGGCCCCGACTGGTCAGGAATCTACTGCGGTCCTCACGCCATTCTGGCCCACGAACGCCTGTCGATCGTCGACCCCGAATCGGGCGGACAACCCCTCAAAAGCAAAGACGGAAAACTGATTCTGTCAGTCAACGGCGAAATATACAATCACCGCGACCTGAGAGCCCAACTGACCGAAGAATATGAATTTCTGACCGGATCGGACTGCGAAGTCATCCTGGCCCTCTATCGCAAAAAAGGCGTGGATTTCCTGGAAGACCTCAACGGTATCTTCGCATTCGCACTCTACGACACCGAACAGGAACGCTATCTGATCGCCCGCGACCACATCGGCATCATTCCGTTGTATATGGGATGGGACGAAGCGGGTCATTTCTACGTTGCTTCAGAACTCAAAGCCCTCGAAGGGATTTGCACAACCGTCAAAAGCTTTCCCCCGGGACACTATTACGACAGCCGGGAGAAAAAACTCAAACGCTGGTACTCCCGAGACTGGGAACATTACGAAGCCGTTGAACACAACGGAGCCGATCCCCGGATATTGAGAGCCGCTCTCGAAAGCGCCGTTCAACGCCAGCTGATGTCCGATGTTCCCTATGGTGTTTTACTCTCCGGAGGTCTCGATTCGTCCATCATTTCGGCCATCGCCAAGAAATTTGCCGCCAAACGTATCGAAACCGACGGCCAAAGCGATGCCTGGTGGCCACGCCTGCACTCTTTTGCCATCGGATTGAAAGGAGCCCCGGATTTAGCCGCCGCCCGTCGGGTCGCCGAACACCTTGGCACCGTCCATCACGAAATTCACTACACCCTTCAGGAGGGACTAGACGCCCTGCGCGATGTGATCTATTACCTGGAAACGTATGATGTTACCACGGTGCGGGCCTCTACGCCCATGTACCTGCTGGCCCGGGTGATCAAATCGATGGGGATCAAAATGGTGCTTTCCGGGGAAGGCGCTGATGAAGTGTTCGGCGGGTATCTCTACTTTCACAAAGCACCCGATGCCCGTGCCTTCCACGAAGAAACGGTTCGCAAACTCAGCAAACTCCATTTGTACGACTGTCTGCGCGCCAACAAAGCGTTGTCGGCCTGGGGAGTCGAAGGGCGCGTTCCGTTCCTCGACAAAGAGTTTCTGGATGTCGCCATGCGCCTGAACCCCGAAGCCAAAATGGTTCGTGACGGCAAAATGGAAAAATGGATCCTGCGCAAAGCCTGTGAAGATCTTCTCCCGGAATCGATTCTCTGGCGCCAAAAAGAACAATTCTCGGATGGAGTCGGGTACGGATGGATCGACTCGCTCAAAGAGCTGACCTCCCGTGCGGTTTCCGATGAACAGATGAAACACGCACCCGAACGTTTCCCGATCAATCCGCCACGCAACAAAGAAGAATATTACTATCGTTCGATTTTCGAAGAGCACTTCCCGTCACAGTCCGCAGCTAGCACCGTACCTTCCGTACCCTCGGTGGCCTGCAGCACAGCGGAGGCTTTGGCTTGGGACGCCTCTTTCAGCGGCATCAACGAACCTTCGGGTCGAGCCGTAAAAAACGTTCATCTTCAGTGCCTTTAGGTGCCTCTAAAAAGCTCAGGAAACGACATCAAACAAAGAAATTGCAGAATCGCCCACATTTTTTTCACAGAAACGTTGGCGAATTCAAATATATTTCTGAAATTTGCAGCCGGAAATCCAATTCCTACAGCAGCTTCAATAGCTCAGTTGGTAGAGCATTTCATTCGTAATGAAAAGGTCGCCGGTTCGAGCCCGGCTTGAAGCTCAGGCTGAAAATCAAGGTTTTCAATAAATTAAAGAGGTTCATCGTTTGATGAGCCTCTTTTTGTTTGCAAATATTACGCAAAATATTGCGCAATCTTTGTAGATTTGTTTTACGACTGTTTTACAAAGATGAGAGATGGCGACATTTAAAATTTGCGTTTTCGCACACCAGCAGCGGGACGATGGACGGTTCCCCATTTCGATCCGAATCACAAACAACAGAAGATCGGTTTATCTGAACACGGGGATGTACGCTACCCGTTCCCAGATTTCAAAAGACTTTAGCACGGTCAAGGATCGGGTTATCGCTCGGGCGATTGATCGGAAGATCCAGGAGTTCGAAGAGCTGATCGCTCAAAAGCTGGGGGCGAGCGTTGGCAACTATTCCGCTCGGGAGCTGGCAAATTTTCTTACCAAGCAATCGTCGGACGATACGTCTATTGACTTTGTCGAGTTTGCAAACGAACACATACAATCGATCGCCAAAACTGAAAACCGAAAGTCATACGCTCAAAAGATCGGGTCGACAATCAAGGCGCTCACCGATTATTTCGGAAGGGATCAAATCTACATCCGGGAAATTACGGCCAAATCTTTACAAGGTTTTGCAGATTTCCTAGTTCAAAACAGGCAGGTCAGCGAAAGAACAGTATCGGATTACCTGACCAATATCCGGACGCTATTCAATGCTGCAATCGACAAGTATAACGACGAGGACTTCGGCGTGTCGGTCATTACGCACTACCCTTTCCGGAAGTTGAAAATCAAATCCCGTTTTCAATCAAAAAGCCGCAATCTGAGCGTTTCGGATATTCGACGAATTAAAGATGCGACCGATGAAGAATTGGTCACCAAACGGGCTATTTTGGCCCGTGACGTTTTCATGCTGTCTTTCTATCTTGTCGGTACAAACTTGATCGATCTTTATTACCTCGACGAGTACCGGGATGGCCGGATCTCCTACAACCGCCGCAAGACGAGCGGTCGCCGGGAGGATGGCGCTTACATATCTATTAAGGTGGAACCGGAGGCGGAAGGACTGTTGGAAAAGTATCGTGACAAAACAGGAGAACGGGCGCTTTGCTTTCACAATCTTTACGGAAGCCACACGGATTTTGTCAAGAATGTGAACGCCGGATTGAAGCAGCTGGCCGAGTCGATTGGGCTGGAGGCTCCCGTTACCTCGTATTGGGCACGCCATTCCTGGGCAACGATCGCCCGGAATGATTGCGGGGTAAGTAAAGACGATATCAACCTTGCCTTGAATCACGTGGATAAAGATATGGCCGTGACTGACATCTACATTGCTAAAGATTGGTCGATCATTGACCGGGCGAACCACAAGGTTATCATGACACTATCCACAGAAAAGCCATATAACGTAAAATGATACAAAAGTAAAATTACAAAATCGTTATTTTACTTTAATTGATTAAAGTAAAATATGTTTTTTTTTATTTTACTTTGTGAAGTCAACATAAAAAGCAGAACAAACATGAAAGACATAGAAAAATTCGAAGCTGGACATTATGAATCCGGCTATGGATATAAATTTTTTGTTCCTAATGAAATTAACGAAGAATGGACAACAAATAATCCGACAATCAACAAATTACTAGAAAAAGCCGCCATGAAATTAGGTGCACTCAATTCATTTTCACGCCTTGTTCCTAATATAGATTTATTCATCCAATTACATGTCACAAAAGAAGCCGTTATCTCCAGTCGAATAGAAGGTACACAAACCCGCATGGAAGAAGCCCTACTTCCAGAAAACGAAGTTCTACCTGAACGAAGAAACGATTGGAAAGAAGTTAATAATTATATTATTGCCATTAATAACGCAATACAAGAACTAGATAAACTTCCAATATCATCCCGACTCATCAAATCCACACACAAACAACTATTGGATAGCGTCAGAGGTGAATATAAACTACCTGGAGAATTCCGACGTAGCCAAAATTGGATAGGAGGAAACTCTTTAGCAGATGCAAAATTTGTTCCTCCTCACCATGATCATGTAAATAGATTAATGGGAGATTTAGAAAAGTTCCTAAACAATAATGAAATCAATGTTCCATCACTTTTAAAAATCGCCATCGCTCATTACCAATTCGAAACAATTCACCCTTTTTTAGACGGGAACGGTCGAATTGGACGTCTTTCGATAACATTATTTCTTGTTAAAGAACGTATTTTAGATGCACCTTTACTATATCTATCGACATATTTCGAAAAAAGAAAAGATCTTTATTATGACAATTTAAACTTAATCAGAACCAAAAATGACATTGTTCAATGGATAAAATATTTTCTTGTTGGGATCGAACAAACAGCAAACGAAGCTGTTGAAACTCTTTCATCCATTCTAAAACTTAAATCTGACAGAGAAGACTATATTCGAAATAATTACAAGAAACGTAGTACTAACGCAATCATCCTATTGCACTCTATGTTTAAAAATCCATTGATTACAATCGATCATGCAGCCAATATATGTCAAGTCTCCTATAAAGCAGCCAACGACCTTGTCAAACTGATGCAGGAGGACGGAATCGTGAAAGAAGTGACAGGACAAAGTCGCAATCGACTATTTGTATTCGAAGCATACCTATCCTTATTTAATTCAAATAGACCTTAATAACAATTGTCTTTGTAACAACATAACATACGCAAGATTAGATCCATAACTTCATAAACATATATTCCAATTCGGTTCTTAAATGCTGACTTATATTTAAGTGATAATCAAGTATATAAAAATTTAGGAGCGTCCGACGTTTGGTCCGACGCTCTTTTTTTTTATTATGACAAATTCACCATAATTAAGGTTTTGATTTTTTTACAGGATATTCCGTTTAATCACTCCGACCACCCGATGAAGCCGAACGACCATTTCGATCTGCATCTATAAAATCATGGTGGTAAAATTCTCCATTCTATGGATTGGAATTGTATTTTATATGAATTTACGTGTATGCTTCTATTTGATTATTGAATGAGTATCCTTATTAAATTGAATAATATAATCTTAAATACTGTACTTAAATACTGTACGGCATGTGCTCTTTTGTAAGTGCATTAATGATTTTCTGAGTTTCACGATATTGTTCTGCTTGTGGAACTTTAATGAAATTAACAGTTTTGTCGTAATTTTCATTTACCACTCTCTCAATTTCATCAAGAGTTACCCTGAAAAATTCTCTTCTACCATTTATCATGTTAACTTTTTTTGATTCAAATGCATGATGTAAGGCTGATTCTAATTTAGGAGCATTGTCAGAGAAAATTAATGCGTGTACATCAAATTTAAAAGGAACAGAAGCATCGCCTAGTTCATCAACACGTTCCATCGGATTAAGTCGTCTTGTCATTCCTATCTTATATACATTCTCTCCAAATGAACCTATATTTGAAATGATGTAAACATATCCTGCTTTTTTGTTAGCTTCCCTATAATCTATGTCTTTTAATGATTCATCCAATTTTGCAATATATTTTTCAATTGTAGATTTTTTCTCTATTAGATATTGCTTTTGTATTTCATCGCATTCATTAAGTTGATCATTCAACTTGGATAGTGCATTAACATAATGCATTCTTTCTTTGTTTATGTCTTTGCGAATTTCTTCTATTTCTTTTTGTAAACGAGCCTCTTCTCGCAATTCTTCCCTCAATCTACGAGCTTCTTCCTTTTCTTCTTGTTTTTTTACTGCATATTCATATGCTAGATTTAATTCATTAATCTTTAAATCAATGTACTCTGTGGTTAATTCTATGGCGTTTTTTGAATTTATTTTATTGAGTAAATCTGCCGATTTTTTAATTTTTTCTATATAAGCATTGATATTGTTGAATTTCACCTTGCTTATTAATACGTCGCATTCATCATTAAAACATCTTACAATTTGTTTTATATTTTGGTTTGTCATCGTTCTACCTTCTGCCTTACTTCCATTAACAGACCAAGTTGTTCGACAAATAGCCGCTCTTTTGGTTCTTATTAGCTCTTTTTGTTGCTCGCGTATTTGCTGTAATTTATCCTTATAGATATCAGATGTAGCAAAGTCATATATGGGAGAATACAATCCAAATTCTTGCAACAAAATAGTGTCATCTAATTCGACTATTTGATTTTCCTTTGTATCTATAATTTTAGATAAATCATCTATTTTGTTTTTTAGTGATATAATCTCTGATTCATATCTTTCTTTCTCAGAATTAAATTTATTTTTTAATTCATTTATTGAAGTATTAACTTCCTCTTTCTTTTTTTCTAGATCGATAACATCTTTATATCTATGTTGAAGTATGTTGTTTTCTTCATTTGAGGACAATAACTTTGATTTTAATGATTCTATTTCTGAATTAGCAAGAGTAATTTGTTTGTTTAACTCTTTAATAGCAGCAAATTCCTTATGTTTTAGAAAATCAAAAAGTCCCATTTTTACATATTTGATATTCCGTTCAATGATTATTATAGCTGTCTTCTGCTCACCTTCCCTTTTACGAGGAAGATTTTCAGCACGTCATCTCTGGAAACGATAGTATCTCCAGCATATCGAGGATTAGTGGCCCGCAAAATAAACTTCGTTCTATCCTCAGACAGGTATACATTCTTGATGGTTCTCAAGTTATCGCAATTTGCATTTGTGATAACAAGGTGTGGTTCACCCCATAGCATTGAATCGACATTGGTTATTTCTTTTACCAGAACCACTTCCCCAGCAAAAAAATCAGGCTCCATACTTTCTCCAAATACGGGGAATGCTGCA
>JAHZDG010000002.1:8262-9983 GCA_019422485.1 Alistipes sp.
ATGTAATATTGTGGTATCTCCGGTGTGTCGTGAAAGCTTTCTGCAATTGACGCGGTGACATCAATATCATAAAACGGAACCTTCTTATCTGATTTAATCTGGATCGTTTTAGGTTCAGATGCCGATTTTAGCATATTTCCTTTTCCGGTAAGGAGCCATTCTTTATTTATATCTTGATATTTATCAGTGATTTTATCAATGGTCTTATATCCTAAATCAGATTTTCCTGATTTGGCTTGATGCAATAAACCTTGTGACAGTCCGCATTCAACGGTAGCTTTATTTTCTGTAATGCCTTTATAATCAAGGTATTGCAAAAATCTTTCTATTTTTCTCATAACCCACCCTTGATTTTATTTTGATATTATCAAGTAAATATCTATATTTGCATAAACAAACGAAAGAACGAACCAAATATAATAAACGGAATGACTAATTGCAAACCCAAAAGCAGACGTCAGATTCTGATGAATATGAAAATCGATCAGTCCCTCTTTTTTGAAATCGAAAAGGCTGATTCTGTTAGGGCAACACTATACCGGTTGTCTCAGATAACAGGAAACGTCTACAAAACTCAGAGCCTAAAAAAAAGATACAAAGTCACCCGAATTGCCTAAGCCATGAAACCGATACTCGACAAATTCATAACCCAACAGATCACGGCGGCATACGTGGCCGGGTACAACAAATGCCTGGAGGATAACGGGCAGCTTCCGAAGTATCTATCCAGGAATAAGGCCGAGGGAAGGTACGGGAAGCCATTGATCAAGGAGTTGATTGATGGAGGGTTTATCACCCCGATTCGTGTCCATAAAGAGAACAATGGAAAGATCATGCTCGAGCGGGAGAAAATAGAAGCAGCCATCACGGCCAACGAAATCAAACTTAAAATCAAATCGAGTGGACTATGAAAACCAAAGATCTGTTAGAAGCCATCGAAGGGCTTGTCCTGATGGTGATCGTGACAATCGGGCTTCCGTGGCTGTTCGCAATGTTTAATGAGATTGTAAGATGATCCACATTACAGAACCACAATACAAGGCAATTTACAACGCCTTCGACAATGACACCTTCGGAGAGGTGAACGACATCGAACGCGAAATCGAGGTGAGGGATGCCGGGCTGGATGCCACGCTGAAAGTTGGCGCAGTAGCCTACGAGGGACGATACGGGATTGCTTATTCCTTCTACAACGTTGAGTTGGCTACGTTCATCGACGGAGGCTTTGAGGTTCCGAACGACTTCGACCCGAATCAATTCATAAGACTTTACAAGCAAGCGTCATAAGTAAGATTATCGGTTTAGTTAGTTTAGGTTAGTATCTCCCGGCCATCCGTGACGGCCCGCCGGGAATTTTAAAAATTAAAAATATGAATACAAATTACGAAAAGATCAAATCCGACCTTCTGGCCTTTGGAAAGAATAACGGAGCCTGCGTAGGGCAGTATCAGCGACTCTACAAGGCTGAGAGCATCGAAGAGGTAATCTCCATCGTTAAGGAAAATTTCTGGTGGTGCGCCAAGTATCGTGACTTTGCCGACGTTATTATGGCTAACAGAGAGCAGTTCGCCGAGTATCATATATGGGTTAATCAGGACGTAGAAATTATTGAAGGTGCAGGATTCCTATTAGCAACAGAAGGCACTATCAACGCCGAGAGCTGGGGAACCTCTACTATCAACGCCAAGAGCTATGAAACCTCTACTATCAACGCCAAGAGC
>JAHZDG010000002.1:10083-39114 GCA_019422485.1 Alistipes sp.
ACCTCTACTATCAACGCCAAGAGCTATGAAACCTCTACTATCAACGCCAAGAGCTATGAAACCTCTACTATCAACGCCAAGAGCTGGGGAACCTCTACTATCAACGCCGAGAGCTGTGGAACCTCTACTATCAACGCCAAGAGCTGTGGAACCTCTACTATGATTATACGGACATCAACAATAGAATGCAAGGTGAAGGATCAGAGCATCGCCCGCTATGTTTACGAGAACCGTATCGTCGTGGCGGATGATTCAATGAGAATTGAAATGTTTATGAAATAAATAGGTTGGGGATGTGGCGGAAAGGTAGACGCAGGGAATTTGAAGCGGTCTGACGCAAAAGGAACGGCAAAATAATTAAGAGGTTGAAAACCCTCGGCCCGTTCGCCCAACACCGCACGGCAGGGATGCCGACCGGGTAATAAGATCAAGAGACGTAACGTCATTTCCCGGTCAATCGACAATTAAAGCGTTGCAGGTTCGAGTCCTGCCATCCCCGCAAATCAGATCGGAATCTGATGCAACTTAAAAATCAATGTTATGGAAAACACATCAATGGTAGCAAAAGTGGATTTTCGAAACCTACCAGACTTATCGAAGGCAGAACCTGAACCCATTGAACTGTCCGGGGAATATTGGACGCCGGAAAAAGAAGGTGAAACACGACGTCTGTTTTTTGTGGGGTTAAATATGGAATCTGTTGTCGAGATGGAGTCAGGCGAGACGCGCGAGCTTTTGGTTGCTCAGTTTGCAGAACACGTAAATGGTGAGTTGCGTGCCGTAAGAAACGGATCTCGCCGCCTGGTAGGAATCTTTGAGTCTTTTCAGACTACCATCAATCCTGGTGATGCGTTCGAAATTACCTACCTGGGTAAGAAAAAGAACTCAACGAACAGCTACAAGTCAGACAACTGGAGTGTCAAGCGGCTTATTCTGAAAAAATAGTCATGGATGTAGGGTTTCAGACATACGACCTTTCCGAGGCTACTGTTACGGGCGAGGAACTTTGTCAATTGCAGTTCGACAGGACGGAGTACACTCCATTTGAGGAATTCATCCATCGTCTCGATCACCTCCCCGAGAAACCGCGCCGTGTATACAACTATGCACTGTCGGTCAACGGGCGGGTGGCGAACGATAGAATGGAAACGTATCTCAAAGCTCTCGGCGAAAGTTCCTCACTACTGAAAGAAGCTTTGAAATCCCCGCGGCATTATTTGATCGCTCGCAATGAAGAAATCGCGCCGAGAGATAGCAAACACTTTGAACTGGGTACGTTTTCGCATGAGGCGATATTGGAGCCGAAACGCTTCGAAAAGGTCGTTGTGAAACCAAAGGCTGACCGTGGCACTATCCGCGGTTGTATTGAACTGATCCACTTCTTTTCCGATATCCTGAATGTGCAGCAGGTCAAGGTAGACCCAACGTGGAAACTTCCGACGTTGAAGTCGATGGCTTCAGATATGGAGGAACAATGTGCAAAGGCCGGGTATACGATGATCGACCGAACGTATCACGACATCATCAGGGCCATGAAGGTATCGTTCAACACCTATGGAGGCGGAATTCTCCCGCGGATCATGCCGTATGTGAAGACCGAAACGTCGATGTATGGACGAGATACGTCGACTGGACTCAAAGTAAAGATACGTCCGGATGGGATGTTGCTCGAGGAAAACTTCGGTATAAATGCTATTCTGTCCGTAAAGACCACCAATGCAACATCCGTAGAGGCATTCATGCGAGACTGCGCTAAGTACCGCTACGAACTGGCCGAGGGTATGTATTTGAAGGTTGCCAGCGAGATCACAGGTCGAGAGTTCACAGCTACGCTGATGGTCATGGCGCAGACGGTTTTACCTTTCCAGGTTGCTGTATTCTACTGGGACGCGGAGGATCTGCAGATTGGAAAGTACAAGTACGCTCAGGCTCTCGATATCGTAAAACAATGCAGGGATTCTGATACATGGCCTGGGTTTGACGCAAAGGCTGAAGAGGGTACACACGGAATCATACAGTGCAAGCTACCCGATTACATCAAAGCGGAATTGCTTCCGCAATATCTTCCCGAATAACCAAACAAAAAAGATTATGATTGATTTGAAAAACTACGTTCCGGAACATCCGGAATTCAAATTACCCAAAGGTGTTTCGTTCCCGAAAGTGATATTCGAAGGGGCGAAGAATATGGACGAGATCCGCAAGCATTTGTCCGGTGAATTCATTGCTGAAAGTATGCCAAGTGTCAAGGCAACACGACTGCTCGACAACTACGAACGCACCTCAATCCGGGCGAATTATGCCGAGCTGATGGAGGACGAGCAACCAAAACTCGAAGAATCGCTGGCCGATATAGAATCCCAATGTAAAGCGATCATCAAAGAAGCCAAAGACAAGCTGCAAGCCGTCACGACCCAGATTCGTGATCTTGTCTACCAGGTAAAACGGGGCGAAAAAGAAGTTGATCTTCCGGGCGAATCAACGGTACGGATGGCATTGTGCGGGTATTACCTGTATTACGCCTGGATCGACGAGAAATTTCAGTTGTGCCGGGTAGACAAGATTCCCTCCTGGGAAGAACAGAATCTGTTTGCGAATCTCGAAACCAACAAAAAAGCATTCTTGGATGTGCTTGGTATCGATATGAACGAGTCCTATGAGCAGACTACAGCACCGTCCGGGACGGAAGAGTAATTATGTGAAGAAGCTGCAGACGAAAGAATGGCAGGAGGTGTGCCGACGCGTAAGGATTCGTGATGGCCACCGCTGCCAAGTCTGCGGTAAAACATACTCGCTGGAAGTCCATCACACAACGTACTATGACGAACAAGGTGTTTCAATTGTGGGCCGAGAATTCGATTTTATAGACAAGTTGATCACGCTTTGTGCCGATTGTCATAGAAAGATACATCAGAAATGATATGGCAAGACCAACAAAAACAGGATTAGACTACTTTCCTTTTGATGTGGATTTTTTTGCCGACGAAAAGATCGCAGCCATATCCGGAGAATTTGGGATCAAGGGCGAAATTACGGTTGTCAAGCTGCTTTGTGCGGTATACCGGAACGGATACTTCATACTGTGGAATGAGCCGCTAAAATACAAACTGCTCCGCGATCTCCCGGGTGTGAGTCCTGAATTGATAGACCAAATCGTGAACCGCTTAGTCCGGTGGGGCTTCTTTGACGAAGGCCTGTTTGACTCGGTGAAGGTTCTGACGAGTCGAGGAATTCAGAAGCGATACTTCTCAATCACACGACGAAGAAATACGATTGATGAAAGCTACATTTTGATTTCTGACATCAAAAACGGAGTTTCTGACGACAAAAAAGAGATTCCTGACGACCAAAACACAGGCGCGGCTGAGTTATTGACGACAAAAACCCCACAAAGTAAAGGAAAGGAAATAAAAGAGAATATTACCCCCACTATCTCTGACGAGATAGTCCCCCCCCAAGTTGAAATTCCGCCTAAATCCGACCCTAAACAATCTCAGCAGGAAAAAGAGAAAAGTTGCGACAAAAGAGAAAAAGAGTTTTACGATCAGCTGGTCCCCTGGGTTGCCACTTTTGGCCCGAAGATGATTCGCAATTTCTTTGACTACTGGAGGGAGCGCAACAAGTCACGTACAAAGATGCGGTTTGAGCTGCAGCAGACGTGGGACCTGGCCGGACGGCTTAGGACTTGGGAAAACAAACAAAAACGATACGAGGTCACGGGAAGCAATAGGACGGTTTCAGGATCAAAGCACCCGGCCACCGAGTATCGGAACGATCAACACTACGACGACTTTTAGCGATGGACTACTCGGCAATATTACGACAGCTTAAAAACGAAGGCAACCCGGTGCCGGCTCAACGATTCCGGATTGCGATCCCCAACGCCAGGGAAGAGTTGCGAAACGTTATGGCCTCCGTGCTGGCCTCGATGGGTGAACGCCTGGTATGGCTTCCTGAGTATGACCGGGTGGCCGAATGGCTCTCCGATAATAATGGCAAAGGGCTTTTGTTGTACGGGAACTGCGGACTCGGGAAGTCGTTACTGGTAAGATACGCGATTCCTGCTCTGTTTCGGGCCTTTTCTGAAAAAGTATTCACTATTGTGGACTGCGGTCGCCAGCAGTATAATATCGACGAAATTTTGGCTAAAAAATTCATCGTTTTGGATGACGTCGGCGTGGAGGTTGACCGGGTAGAATACGGAACTCGCCGGAATATTGTGGTGGAAGCCATCAGTAAAGCACAGGACAACCCAGACACCATGCTGATGATGTCCTCAAACCTTGACGGGGATGCGATCCGGGAGAGATACGGAGACCGGATATATGACCGGGTGAAGTATCTGTGCCATCGGGTGGCCTTCAACGGGCAAAGTTTACGGAAATGAAGCATACAGATCCAATGTCAGATAGACCTATTTATGTAGCATCGTGTTCCTTTGGGAAAGATAGTATAGCAACGATTATACTTGCTATTCAACATAATGAACCTCTTGATAAAGTGGTGTTCTCAGAAGTTATGTTTGACCACAAACGTGGCATTAGTGGTGAAATTCCAGAACACATCAAATGGATATATGATGACGCTATACCTAAGTTACGAAATATGGGGGTATCCGTAGATGTAGTAAAATCAGAAAAGGATTACTGCTATTTTTTTAAAAAACGTCGTATTAGTGGACCTTACAAAGGAATGTTTTATGGATTCCCTATGGGTAGAAGAATGTGTCATATAAATTCTGTTTGTAAGGTTGCTCCGATTAAGAAATATCTATCTGAAATTGCAGGTGGATCAATGTATGTCAAGAGTAGAATTATCCAGTACGTCGGTATTGCTGCAGATGAGCATGTACGACTTTCTAAATTGGGAGGAAACAAAATTTCACTATTGGCAAAATATGGGTACACGGAAGATATGGCTAAGCAGCTTTGCATGGATTATAAGTTGCTATCTCCAATTTACGAAATAACAACAAGAGGCGGATGCTGGTTTTGTCCCAACTGCAGATTGCAGTATTTCATAAATCTTCGTCGTGTACATCCAAAACTATGGCAAGAGCTTGTGGAATTGAGTCTTACACCCAATCTATGCGCATATGGATTCAAATATAAAATGACAGTCCAGGAGTTGGAGAAAAAAATGGATGCAAAAGAACAGCAATATACTCTATTCTAAAATGGATAGCGTAGTCGACATCGTGAAAGTCATTATCGAAGGCAAACGAAATGGTAAACGTCACCCGGAAATAGCTTTAGATACGGAGATAGCCGAGATCTATTCAGGCGACGATTTGCGCGGAGAACTTGAAGCAATGGTGGCTTCCGGGGTGTTACGACGAGGGCGAACAATAAACAACAACTACTACACAACAAGCAATGATCCACATTGGAATTGATACAGGGGTTAAGACCGGATTTGCGGCCTACGATACGAAAAAACGGGCGCTTGTCCAAGTGGATACGATGACAATCACCCGGGCGATGGACCTGGTTATGGTCTACCGTAATATCGGCCTGACCGTGGGCGAGGAAATTATGCTTCACATCGAGGACGCCAGGCTTCGTAAGTGGTTCGGCAATGCGGGCCGGGAGAAGCTTCAAGGTGCCGGGTCAGTAAAGCGTGATGCGCGGATCTGGGAGGACTTTTGCAAAGAGAAGGAAATCAACTTTGAAATGGTCCCGCCGAGGAACAACACCACGAAACTGACAACTGCACAATTCAGGTACATAACCGGCTGGAAAAAAACAACCTCAGAACACGCGAGGGATGCGGCAATGCTTGTTTACGGTTTAAACTATTAGCTATGGCAGAAGAAAAGAATTATCCAGGATACACGATGGATATGGGGTGCGAAAGGTCAAGACGCCCCAGCGACAAGAAAGAGTTCATTTTTATGAATCAGGATGAGTTGATGGAGTATTTGAACGAAAAATCAAAAGGATATGATCAGTAAAAAAGCGGAAAAATTCCTTAAGGAAAATAAAATTCGATCTCCATATCCGACAGGTGATTTTTATATGGGTGATGTTTACAAGGCCATCGATATTGCCGAGGATGAAATGATCGAGAAGGCAGTGCAGGTATTTTCTGAATCATGCGAAATGTATGCTATTGATGGAATATGCCTTGAAAATGGCCGGTGTGATTCGTGCAGTAGAGTATATGAGTTCAAACAAAAACTGATGGAGGGATGAAAAAAGACAAATACATCGTGGCTGATGTCCACAATTCGATAGATCGACTGATAACTTTTCAAGAGGTACTGATCAATAAACTACGTTGTGAAGTTCCTCCAGATATGCTGATTTTGATGCAAGATGTTCTATCGATCCTGAAAGCCTCCAAAGAATCCTGCGTGCAAGTATGTATTGATGATGATCGTAAAAACTGAAAAGAAATGAGTTTCACAACACCGTGTTTCGTCAGAGTCGAGGATCCGGCGGAACGAAAGAAACTGATCGAATGGCTGGAAGATATTGGCCAAGAATTTTGTGCAGCATGCCACGAGTTAGTGTTTTCAAACAAATATTCTTGTATTCCGTTTAATTGTGGTACCAACGTCGAGCTTTTCAAATCGCTCGCGGCGATGAATGATGAAAACGACCGTGAGCAATGGTTTATAGTAAATGATGGCTTCGAAACAGAAATGGTTTGCTCAAAATCAGGTATAGATTACGACTATATTTTGAGCTCTTTCGACTATCGAAAGGCAACAGCCGATGAGATTATCGAACACTTCAAAAGTATCACATCACTTTCCTGACGTCAGGAAGGTGATAATGTTTCAATAATGACTTTTCTTTAATTATGGCAAATTCGCCACAATTGAATTGTATGACAGCTAAACAACTAACCGAGATCATCGACATCATCAAGGCTCAGATCAAGTATGAGCAAGACATTACGGAGGCCTTTGAAAAGGTATTTCCGGATTGTTATCCACCTATTATGAGTAATCCACTATGGAGTGGTTTTACTAAAGCGTTGGATGCCGCTTTAGGATTGACAGATTTTTTCGATTGGTGGATTTGGGACACAGATTGCGGAATGAATCATGCAGAAATATATGAAACGGATGGGTCTGTGATTTATGTTCGGACAGCTGATGAGATTATTAAGTATGCGGAATCTTTAAAAAACATTAAAATCCTTTAAAAACTTTAAAGAAATGGAACTGAAAGAATACCAAGAAAAAGCAATGACTACCTGCATGATGTCTTGCAACAACTTTTCATACATGATGTTGAACCTCGTCGGAGAGGTCGGTGAACTGGCCTCGAAGGTGGCAAAAGGGATCAGGAAAGACGAGGTGGAGATTATGGAAAACCAAATATTCCATCCGTCCACCCGACATATAGACGATGAGATCGAAGAAGCAATGCAACTCGAAGCTGGCGACATACTTTGGCAGCTTTCCGGTATCTGTTCTGTTATGGGATGGGACCTGGAAGCGATTGCCAAAATGAACCTCGACAAGTTGGCCAGCCGTCAGAAAAGAGGCGTGATCGAAGGGAATGGGGATAACCGGTAAGGAGAAAGATTATGAGCAACAAACTACCACCCATTGCCCAGCACTTCGGTCAATTCATGGCCGACCAGGAAGCCATCCAACGGGCCAAGAAAGAGCGGAAACTACCGGAAGGGATTCAAGACAAAGGACTGGATCGAATACTATCTGAGCAACAAATCAAAGAAACGTCCCTGGCCTATCTGCTGACGGATGTAATCTATCAGATTATGTTCCAACTATGCGAACAAATGCAGCGGGGAGGCATGGATTTACGTCACGAAACAAAGCGCCGGTTCAACGATCTTTTTAAGGCTGCGGAATCTTTCAGGGATAAGGCTATGCGTATCGCAAAGGACATCGAGTTACTCGACAACGACAAGGTTTTCGATGACTACTTCCAAGATGCAGACTGGATGGCCGAGGTTATACGGATACTCTACCAGCGGGCCTGTGTATCGGACGACGCAAAGCTCCGCATCCGATCGCTATTGTTCAACCTTCCCCAAAAGTAAAACACATGAAAGAAGATAATATTGGCATTTTGGAATACTGCGATGCTGTTGCCAAAGATTGCGGGTTTGTGATGTCTGATTTATCTGGAAACAGCAAGGGGCGGAATATATCCACACTCCGATTTATGCTGTGGGCTGAATTATCAAAGTCAGGAATAAAGCTCAAAGATATAGCCAGGTTGTTCAATCGAAAATCACACGCCACCATCGTTCATGGAATTATCAAAGCTCGAGAATTGGAGGAAATCAAAGACCCGATATTCTTGGCCTATGCTGACGTGGCGTAAAATGTCAATAGATAGGCTTTTATGAATAGAAAATCAAATACTTATAATTGTATATTTGCTTTATGAGTGATCTGACAATAAAGCAAGAGAAGTTCTGCCTTAAGTACCTCGAATGTGGCAACGCATCCGAGGCTTATCGCTATGCCTATAATTGTTCAAATATGAGTGATAGTTCAGTTTGGACAAGTGCTTCTTTGTTGCTTGACAATATAAAGGTTACCCAAAGGATAGAATACCTGAAAAACCATTTAGCAGAAGCTGCTGGAATATCGGCATTGCAAATAATCCGCGAGCATCAAAAAATAGCTTTTTCCGATGCAACTCGCATTCGAAGCGGATGGATGTCACTTAAAGACTTTGAATCGCTCACTCCAGAAGAAAGGGCGTGTATTAAATCTGTGGAGACAAAGCAGACGAAGCGCATCACTTCGGACGGGGATGAATTGATTGATGAATGGGTCAAGGTGACTTTGTACGATAAGCAAAAGGCTCTCGACAGCATCGTTAATATGCTCGGATATAATGCACCTTCAAAGCAAGAGGTTTCCGGAAAAGACGGAGGCCCAATTGAGGGAAGGTTTGAGGTCGCCGACCATAAAGTGATTTTTGAAAATTACCGGGATGATTAATTTCAACTTTAACGAAATATACAAGCCGGTTTTTTCCTCTCAGAAACGATATATTGATATTTTCGGTGGTCGTGGCCGTGGTGGGTCTCACTTCGGAACCGACTATTTTCTTTTTCTGTTGACCTGTCCGAAATACTTCCGTGGCTACTTTGTCCGGCAAGTCTATTCGGATATTCGAGACAGCCTATTCCGAGACATAAAAGACCGAATCGAGGACAACCCGTCTTTAGGGATGAGTGACTTCCATATTCGTGAAAACGATATGCGTATCACATACATCCCGACGGGTAATGTCATTCTATCGAAAGGGGTTGCCAAGGATGGAAGCCGGACGGCGAAAATGAAATCTTTGGCCGGTGCCACTCACGTATTGATTGAAGAGGCCGACGAAATGGGCGAATCCGACTTTGACCAGCTCGACCTGTCTTTGCGTACTACGAAGAGCGAGAAGGTGCAGATCATCCGGATATTTAACCCACCGCCCAAACGACATTGGATATGGCGGGATTACAATCTTACGGAAAGCGATGTGCCGGGATTCTTTCAGGCCCAGGCAAAGAGTGATTCGGATGTGCTGTCAATATGGAGCACGTATCTTGACAACATCAAAAACATTCACCCGTCAACGGTATCGAAATTTGAGTCTTTTAAGGAAAGCAATCCGGAGTATTACTACAATCAAGTTCGGGGTTTGGTTAGCGAAGGATCAAAGGGCCGAATATATTCCGGGTGGCAGCCTATCACGGATGCGCAGTATGAAGATATTGAAAGGCATCCGATTTATGTGCTGGACTTTGGCTATTCGGAAGACCCTAACGCCCTGGTGGCTGTGAAAAGGGATGGGAATTGCCTTTATGCAAAAGAGCTGCTCTACGAAACCGGACTCGACAACCTGGAACTGGCAAAACGTATGCGGGCTCTCGGCATTCAAAAAAGCGATCTTGTGATTGCGGACCCAGGTGGAGGCGGTGACCTTCGCATCGCCGAATTGAGGCGAGGATGGCCCGGAGAACAGGATCTGCGTTTCAATGTAATACCGGCCATCAAGGGAAGCGGTTCTATTCTCTATGGGATCAACAAAATAAAGTCTTACAAGGTTCATTTCACGGAAAACAGCACGAACGCCTGGAACGAATACCAGGAATATAAATGGCGGCTCGATGCGGATAAACTTCCGACCGATTCACCGATCGACAAATTCAACCACATTATGGATGCTTTGCGCTATTACGCGCTATCTATTGATCGGATCGACCGTGCTTCCGCCCCGAAATTCTTTGTGCTGTAAAAATGTCAATAGTTTGAAGCGCAAATATTTCACCCCGCAAAATAGCGGGGTTAAATTTGTTGCAAAGGCTATGTTATGGGCATTTTCGGTCAATTTTTCTCAAAGGTTCGTTTCCCGCAATACTTCTTCCATTTTACCGGCAGCGAATGTTCGCCGGCCATATTGGTTGACTTAACCAATGTTTCGGGCATTGTAGGTGCTTACGAACATTGTTCTACGCTCAAAACGGTAGTCAATAGGAATGCTGCTGCCTTGTCGGTAGGTCGGTTTTGGTTGGTCGATGATAAGGACAACGATGTCTCGGACAAATACAAGGATATTGACCGACTGCTGAAAGAGCCGAATCCGATTCAGACGTTTTCGGAGTTTATCGCCCAGGCGGATGTTTATCGCCAGCTGTTCGGCCACTTCTTCATCTATGCCTCACGGCCCGAAGGGTTCGGGAATGAATCAGCCTCTTCGATGTGGGTATTGCGGCCGGATATGGTGGAAATCAAATATAGCGGTTCGCTATACAATCAGAGTTCCATCGAGGATATCATCGACCGTGTTTGGATTCTGGACTACAAATCCAGGATGGAGGTCGATCCGAGTCAGATATTACACGTTCGCGACAGGAATCAGAATCTTGGCTTTTCACGTAACGACCTGAAAGGCGCATCGCGCCTGACGGGGCTTTCGAATGTGGTGCGGAATATCATCCAGGCCGAAGAGGCCATATATGCGTTGAACAAAGACCGTGGGGCTATGGGTATTTTGTCGAGTGACGAAAATAACCCGCTCGGGAACGCTCCGGTCACAGAAGAAGAGAAGGATGCTTTACAAAAGCAGTTCAACAGTATGTATGGGCTTCGTTCCTCGCAATGGAAGGTGATTTTATCGAACGCCCGTATGAAATGGACGCCGATGACCTTCAATGTGAAAGACCTGATGCTGTTTGAAGGGATCGAGAACAATATCCGTCAGATAGCCGATGCGTTTGATTACCCTGTGGATCTTTTGGGAATGAATTCGGGCGCTACATACCAAAACAAGCTCGAGGCCAAGAAGTCGATGTATCAGGACTCGATTATTCCTACCGCAAAGCTATACGCCCAGAAGCTCACCAAGTTTTTCGGAATCGAAAACGTTTCGGTGATCGAGGATTATTCGGAGGTTGAATGCCTGAAGACGTCGCAGACGGAAGAGGCGACCCGTCTTTTACGGCAAAACCAAGCTATGAAGGTGGCCTATGAAGCTGGGGCGGTTAGCCTGGCCGAATGGCGTCTTTCGATCGGCATGGATGAGAATATTTACAAACCTGACAACAAGTAAGGAATGGATAAGATTAGCTGGAAGCGCAGCCAATGTGATGGCGTAAAATACAAGGGTTTCGACGCGAAATCCATTACCATCGATGATGACCGCAAGGTTATCGAGGTGAAGTTTGCTTCGTTCGGAAATATAGACATCGACCGCGATATGCTGGTCAGAGGCTGTTTCTCGAAATCTATCAATGACCGGGGACCGGAATCGAACACGAACCGGAAGATCGTTTTTCTGTGGCAGCACGAAACAGACGAGCCTATCGGTCGGCCTTTGAAAATCGAGGAACGGGAAGATGGAGCGTATGCAGTCATTCAGTTGTCGGATTTCGATGCCGTTCCGCTGGCAAAACGCGCTTATTCGCAGCTCAAAGATGGAACGCTGAATCAGTTCTCGTTCGGCTTTTCCTATGTCTGGGACAAGGTGGACTATGACGAAGAATTGGATGCGTTTATCGTCAAGGAGGTGAAATTGTATGAGATTTCGGTGGTCACCTTCGGGGCAAACGAACAGACCGAATACATGGGCGAGGTGGATCCTGCGACGCTGAAAAGCTCGTTGAGAAACCTCTCTCAAAAGGATAGAAAAGAACTGTTGGAAATCAAAAAACTTGTCGATGAACTTATCTCGGAAGCCGAGCCGGTTCAACCACTCACTTCGGGGGCAGGGTTGTTTGACAAACTCGCAAATATTTAATCTTTAACCAAAATCAACATGAAAGCAAAAAAGAAAGGCGGGTTTGCGGGCGCTTGTGCTCGACGTAACTCAAGAATGAAAATGATCGGGTTGGCCCTGATGTTTGCGGTGGCCGCCCTGTGTATGATTTCCGGCGAAGTGTCCGGTATGATCTCCGGCGCATTGCTGGCCGTGGCTCCTATGGCATTCACTCTGCCGGATGGAGTTGAACTCTCTGAAAACGAGAAAAAGGGACTCTCTGCGTTGGCCAATCACTTCACCCAGCAATTTGAGCAGTTTGCCAAAGGGGCTATGACCCGGGATGAAGTTATTAACGCTATGGGCGAGAAGCTGAAATCGTGGGCCTCGGAGAATGGTATCTCTGGGGAGAAGTTGGCTTCCTTGGAAAAATCATTGAAAGCGCAAGGCGATAAACTGTCGGCCTTGAAAGAGCAGACGCGATCCTTCAATGTTTCTATGGGAGGATTGAAATCTGCTTTTTATAAGGATTACGAAAGCCTGGTAAATGCGATCAAAGAAAGAAAATCGGGATTTTCGATCAAGGCCGTGACTGAACACACCGAAGGGAGTATTCAGACTACCGGAAACAGCATCACTTCCGAAGGAGAGGAAATTCTGTCTGAATCTGTTCAGTATTCGGATCAGGTGATCTTCAAGCGCCGCGGACGTCAATACATCGAAGACATTGCGTCTGTTACGCAAGTGAATGAAGTGCCCGAGGTGTATGTATTCTATGAAGAAGGCGACGAAACGGGTGCGGTTGGTGTTGTTCAGGAAAATGCCGTAAAAACACAATCTCATCTGTCATTGGTTCGCAATCAGGCGAATGCAAAGAAAGCGGCCGGTTACATTGTAGTAACGGAAGAAATGTTGAAATGGCGGTCGATGTTGTGGGCAAACATTCAGCGGTTGTTCCAGAATAAAGTCGCTCGCGACTACGAAGACAAGCTGACAGAAGACATGCTGACGAACGCTGTTGGCTACACCACCACTCCGCTCGACGACACCATCGCGAATCCGACTGATATTGACGCCGTCATCGCATCCATTTTGCAAGGTGAGACCTTGAACTTCCAGCCGGATGTTCTTGTCATCAATCCTGCAGACAAATGGAAGTTAGCTATGACCGAAACCAAAAACGGCATGCTGATTCTTCCGTATATCCAGAACGGCGGTCAGTTTGGTTTGCTCGGGCTTCGTGTTGTGACTACGACCAAAGTACCTGCCGGCACTTTCATTGTTGGGGAGAGCGGTACCTGGTATGTTCAACGTGAACCGGAACAAATTCGTACCGGCCTCGTAAACGATGACCTGATCCACAACCGCATGACGATCGTCGGAGAAATCTTTTTCCTCTCTTACGTTCCGTCGAACAATGCCGGATCGTTCGTCAAAGCCGAATTCGCCACGGTGAAAGAAGCGCTCAAATCGGCCGCAGCGTAATTGTGCAACCTTAAAATTTAAAAGTTATGGCAACGAAAAATCAAGTTGACGAAAGTAAAGAATTCAAGGTATACAAGGACGATGAAGTAACCATCGAATATACCGAAAAAGCGTCCTTCCATAAAAAGGGTGACAAGGCAAAGGTTCAGAAATATTTGGGCCAGAAGCTCGAAAAGAAAGGTGTCGCAAAAATCATTGGATAATGTTTCTCGACAAGACATACTTTCAAGGAGACCTCTACCTTCCGAACCTCGGGATTAAGGATTGCACTGCCAGCAATGACGGTGCAAATCCCTCGGGGGTTGAACTCATGATTCAAAGCGTCGGGGAGAATACGCTCGATTGGTTTGTCGAAAAGTATGAACGGGAATTTCTCGTTCGACTGCTCGGGAAGCCGTTATACGATGCTTTTATTGCCGGCATGAAGGAAGAATTGCCGGAGGATCGTTGGATGAAGCTGAAGGATGTGATCTACGAAAAGTCCGGATCGTTCAGTTTTTCACCGGCGGCCAATTATGTGTTCTATTGGATTTCCCGTCGTGGTCGTACACAGACCTCAATCAATGGAGAAGTCCGGGGGGAAGATGATCATGCGAAAATAGCCTGGGATGCCGATAAGCTCGTGAAAGCGTGGAATGATATGTTACCCATGATTGATGTCGTTTACGATTTTATCGAGAATAATCGTGCGGACTACGAAGACTATCTTGCAGACTTTGATTGTGTGTTCAGGAGATTCAAACCGATCAACTCTTTGAATATATGATTTCGCCAAACAGCATTATCGGAGCGTTGGTCTATCGGACGAGACAGGCCCTCGGGAGTGATCATCACTTCCTGGAGGCCTTATCGTCCTATTACTATGCTTCCAATTGTTTGGTCGGAGGGAAATTCCTGTTGTGGCATTTCCCGGGGACGCAGCCCGAGATATCGTCGGTTCTGTTGAAGTTGGGCCAACACCCAAATGGAGGCCGATTGAAGTTTCCGTCCGTATTGAATTTTCAATCGATACGACAGAACAAAAAGGGGCTCGATACGACGATTTATTTCAACCTTGCAATCGTTGGGTCTGTTCTGCGGGAATGGACCACACAAACGCGGGAAACCGAGGTTTTTGTCAAGGTTTTGCGCCCTATATACGAAGAGTTTATGCGACAAGTCGTGTCCTGCGGCTATTTCAGAATCGGATACGGAAACCCATCGCACCAATATTACGAGGTATTTACCACGGGAGGCAACCAGTCGAAAATCATGGCGATGTATGGCGATCATATCGACGCTATCGAGATTCATGATTTGGAACTGACTCTTGCTTCGAATTTGTGTGATAGGGATTTTCGCCAGATTGAGCAGGACAATCAGAAAGTAACGGAAAACATCGGTGAAATTTTAAAGTAAAAATTATGTATAGCGGAATGATTCAAGGCAATTGCGCGTCGGAAACCCCGCTGACGGGGATTGGCAATTGTCCGAAACAGGAAGGTAAAGTTGTAGCCTTGCTGATTACCGACAGAAAAGCGATGTATCCCATCGAAAAGGATGCGTTTATCTCGGCTCTGGAACAGAATGTTACCGTGGTTGGCCAGATGCGCATTCTCCCGATCAAAAGCGTGGTCAGCACGACGATCAACGGCGGGGATATCAATGCCCCGGAAGTTGGTAACTACGGTGGCCCGTCGCCAATTGGCCTGAATGCAAAGAATGTCGCCTATCAGATTGATGCCGGCGATTGCTTGTATAAAGAGCTGTCGAAGTTGAACCAGCGCAAAATGCGTGTCTTCCGGGTCGATGACAAAGGATTCGTGTACGGTACCGTTGTCGAACAGGGCGGCGAGCAGTTTTTTGCCGGGTTCGAAGCCACGTTGTACGCTTCACGTGTAGCGACGGACGGATCTACGGCCTACAATCTTTCGATCACGGCCTACTATACGGCCAACAACGAGCAGGAGGAAATCAATATGAATGCTTTCGAAGTTGGGCTGAACAAGATCCCGGATGGCTTGATCGGCGTTCGCCTGAAAAAGGGAACAGGCACCGGTACGGCAACGGTTGTGACGGTATGCGGCGGTGAGGACGTAACGGCAGACTATGGCGACAAATGGGCGGCCGAATTGTTCCTGAATGAATCCGGAGAAGCGCCGACCTCTGCGACCTTTGATGCAGGCACGGGATTGATTACGTTCGACCCGGTAGCTTCATATCGCGTGGCCTCGGCCTCGGTTCTTGCCGGTGCTGACATCGACGGGCTGGAAGGCGTGGACGAGCTTGTAAATCTCACCTAAAACGAGGTAGCTATGAGAATCAAAATCGGAAACTATTCCATCGCGATGAACGACAAGAAAGTCGGCAAGATGAGCAAGGAAGAATTCGTGGCGTATGCCAAGAAAACATTCTCCTGGGCCAAAGTCGATCCCGAGGTGCTGGAAAAGAAGTTTTCAGACGCCTACGATGCGGCTTATGCCAGCAAGGCTAAGAAAAAGAAAGAGTAATCCCACCTCTCAATATTTTTTCATAATCAATCAAGGCCGGAGGGCACGGCAGCTTTCGGGCTATCGTGCCCTCTGTTATTGGATATGGTAAGCATTCGTAAAATGATGGAGCGACTGCAGGAGGCGAAATCGAGAATAGACAATATCGATTCCGTCATTTCGGAGGTCGTGGAAAAGAATAAGCAAGTGCTTTTGTCTCTGAACAGGGATCAAATGCTTCTCGGCCGTAATTCGGAAGGGGAACTGTTTACTCCGGACTATCTGAATGACCCGTATTTCAAAACGACGGCCCAGGCGCAAAGTTATGCGTCCATGAAATACAACCTGGAGGGGAAACATAAGGCGAGAATTGAAAACACACTCAATTATCCGGATAAACCTCGCAATACGCCGAATCTGATCGTTACGGGGCCTTTTCATGATATGATGACGATTTACACGATCGCAGACAGCTTTGTGATTGATTCATGGTATATGGACACGTTGGAAATCGAGTCGAAGTACAAATTCAAGGTCTTTGGGTTGGCTCCGCTATCGGTGGAATACTTCTGGAAAAACTATTTGTTGTTGGCCCTACGGGCGTATTTAGGATTCAAATGATATGGGGTGCGGATGTTTCAAACAAACCGAATCGGAGCTTTCAAAAACACGGAAGCTGGCCGAGAAGCTATCAAGTAAAGAGAATGTCGATTATGTAATTTATTCTGAGGATGGAAAGATCTACTGTGACCGGAAAAGCTGCTGGGATAAAGCAGGGCGTCCGGGCGAGTTCAAAGAGCTCGTATGTGCTTTATGATACGTGCGACAAATGCCCTCTGCGGGTCTATATAGACGTGATTTGTAGCGATAATCTGTCTGCATTGATTGTTTCGGGGAATGCTCCGGAATCTGCCTTGTTGGAGTGCCGGTCCGACCTGGTTTCCGAATTCAATGAGCTATCAGGTAACGGGAACAGCTCGGCAATGGTGTCGATGGTTAAAAACATTCAGTTATACCGGGCTCAGATTCTCGGGTTCTCCATTGCGGCTGAGCTGTTGGCCTTCGGTCGAACCGATGCGGCCTTCGATTTTCTGAATAACAATGGGGTTAGGGTTGGAGGTTTTCCGGAAACCGAACAGGAATGGATGAAGATAGGTCGAAAGATCGAGTCGAAAATCCGGTTGCTGAAAATCAAGATCAGGGACGAGTCTCGGAGACAACGGGAATTAGTTGATAGAAACAAAGGAGTCCGGGCTACGATCAAGGATTTCAACGATCAAATGGTTGCTTTGAGTAAACATGTTGGATTCAGGCTTACAAAAGATATTTCGCTGGCTGAATATGCCGGGTATTTGAAAGACTACAAAAACGAATTGAACAATGGCAGTAAGAACACAAAATAGCGACCTTGTTCCCAAAGAGGCTTTGCAGGAATTGCAGAACCTGAATACTCAGATGGATGGGACGATCCAAAAGATGGAAAGCCTGCTGCAGACCGTGTCAAAAACTGCAGAGGGTTTGAGTCAGGTAGGGTTAAGTGCAAAGGTTTTAGCGCAGTTTGAAAAGGAGTTGCAAAAGACTACTGAACAGACGAACGCCACCAGAGATCAACGAACGGCCATCGAGAAAAAGATGGAGGCCCAATTGAAAAAGATAACGGATGCCGAAAGCCAGCAGGGCCGGGAGGTTGCAGCCGTTACGGAGTATCTGAGGCAGCGGAACGCTGAGAACCGGATTTTAGCCAAAGAGACGCTGGCCGCAGCCAATAGTATTGAGCAGATGCGTATTCGGGTGTCCAAGTTGAAAGCGGAATGGGCCCGAACAGAGATAGGGACCGAAAAATTCAAGCTTCTGGAAAAGGAGATCGGAGATTTGAATAAAAAGCTGCTCGAAAATGAAGCCCGGATCGGTGTCTATGGACGAAACGTCGGAAATTATGCTTCGGCGTTCAATCCTCTGCAGTTTCAGGTTCAACAGATCGCCCGTGAATTGCCATCGCTCACAATGAGTGCCCAGCAATTCTTTTTGGCTATCTCAAACAACTTGCCGATGCTGGCCGATGAATTGGGCCGGGTTAAGCAGGCTAATGCTGCGTTGCGTGCCGACGGTAAAAAGACGGTTCCGGTATGGAAACAATTACTTTCAGGGATCCTGTCTTGGCAGACGGCGCTGGTGGTAGGAATTACGCTACTGACAGCATACGGAAAGGAGATCAGCGAATGGGTGAAAGGATTGGTTTCGGGGCGCAAATCTGCGTTGTCTATGGCCGATGCTATGAGCAAGGTAAATGAGGCAATGGATTACGAAGATTTAGGCCGGCAAACGGCTGATTTCAAAAAGCTGCAAACGGCATGGGTAGCCTTAGGTAGTGACGTCAAGAAACAGAAACAATTTTTGATCGACAACCGGGAAGAGTTGGACAAAACAGGGATCGCTGTCCGAGGTATCGTCGATGCAGAGAATCTGTTTGTCAATAATTCTGAGGCTTATTTGTCGGCGCTCTCCTTGCGTGCTAAAGCTGCTGCGGGGGTTAAATTGGCTTCGGAGGAATATTCTAAGGCGATAAAGCTTGAGAGTGAAAATGAAGCTAAACTCAACGAATTGCGAGAAAGAGAAAAATTCCTGATGAGCCAGTCAATGGATTATTACGAAGTGTCTACGGCCGGAGAAGGTGCTATTATGAAGAGAGAAGAGCTTATTCGTGATGTCCGTCGTGAAATTTCGAATATGACAAAAGAGGTAGAAGCCTATGAAAAAGCAGGACAAGCATATATCGATATTTCAGCCAAAATGTCGGAAGAGGAGCGCAAAAGAATCGATAATGCTGGCTTTAAAGAGATAAATAAACAAGCTGAAAAAGAAGCGGAAAAGCGAGCAAAAGAGGCGGAAAGAATTGCGGAACGTAATGCTAATGCCTTGGCAAAAATTCGCCTTGAAAGCTATAAGGCATCGCTGGAAATCGCAAAGAACAATCAGGAAGCCCAGGCGGAAGTAAACAAGGCGATCGCATCGGACGAGTCGATGAGTTACGATGTTCGAAAAAGAGCGCTCGATTCCTTTCTCTCGTACCAAAAACAGGCTGTTCAGATGTCTGCTGATGCCCAGATTGAGGCTTTGATCCAAGAAACCATATCGGCTGAAAACGGTATCAATACCAGGGAGGAAGCCGAAAAAGAATTAGCCTACCAGATCCAGCTGATCCGTCAGAAAGCCAGTAACGAAACCAGAAGAATAGACAGCGAAGGAGCAAAAACGGCTGTTGAGATCGAAAAGTCAAGAGCAGACGCTCAGATTCGGGAGATCATGCGAGTGTATCAGGCAAGGGTCAACAATACCGATATTGAAGAATCGAATGAGTTGAGAGATCTTTCCGGTGCCTATGCCCGTGGCGAAATGAAACAGGAGGAATACGAGGCCCGGAAAACCGAGATCGCCCGGAAGTATGCCAACCAACGGTTTGACGATGAAATCTCTATGTTGGAAGAACAAATGAATGCCACAGGCCTTGATCAGGAAGTACGTAACCAGATTTTGGAAAAGATCGGACAGAAGCGAATCGAATACAACAAATGGGTAAACGATCAAATCGTGGCTGACAATGAAAAGACAGGAGATGAGATAAACAAGCAAGAAGACGAAGCGGCAAAAAAAAGAATAGCAATATTTCAGGAGATATTAAGAGCAGCACAAGAAGTAAGTAGTGTTTTGTTTGAATCAAGGCTGAGCCAATTGGAAAATGAAGCAGAAGCCAATCAGCAAAGCTATGACGAAGAAATCGAACGTATCGAAAACCTTGAAGAAGCTGGAGCTATTTCCTCCGAGCAAGCTGAAGCCAGAAAGAAAGCAGTAAGAGATCGCACAGAAGCAAAAGAAAAAGAACTGGCAAGAAAACAGGCTCAGATTAAAAAGCAGCAGTCGATTTTCGACATTATTTTGAGCACAGCTGTGGGTATTATCGGAGCTTGGGCCAATCCTGGATTTCCTGCCGCAATTCCACTTGTTGCTACCATTGCGGCACTTGGTGCTATTCAGTTAGGAACGGTTATGGCAACCCCAATACCTCAATATGCAGAAGGGACGGAAAATCACCCCGGGGGCCTTGCGGTTGTCGGTGACGGTGGACGATCTGAAATTATTGCGACCCCTCGAGGTGAGTTTTTCAAAACGCCGGCTTCAAGTACTATTGTAGACCTTCCGGCGCACTCTGTTGTCTATCCGTCAGTCAAAGATGCCATCGAAAACATGCAGGCCCTTCCGATGATCGGACGAAACGACGAAACAGGCCGAACGGTGGTTATTAGAACTGAACAGCTCGAGGCCCTTACAGGGCGAGGAAATCACCTGTTGCAGGAGATCATATTCAATATGAGAAAAGACCGTGAAATGCAGCGGTATTATTACAAGAAATCAAGAATCGTTCATCCAAAAATACGGAAATGATAGTTGGACAGATTGTAAAATTCACGCTAACGGATACCGATGGCGTAATATTGAAAGCAGGCCAGGAAACGGACGTAACTCCGTATGTGGGTAGCTGGAAAGATTTGGAGGTTGAAATGGAACGAGACGATACGTCAGGGGTGATTACAGAGGTCTCGTTGCCCGTCGACTTTCACGAAGATGCAGCAATGGTTCTCGATACCATCTTCAACGCCAAAGAAATGAACGGTAAAGCAGTTT
The DNA here is from genome assembly GCA_019422485.1 of Alistipes sp. GTDB lineage: Bacteria > Bacteroidota > Bacteroidia > Bacteroidales > Rikenellaceae > Alistipes_A. The sequence continues at coordinate 30,902 of JAHZDG010000002.1, forward strand.
TGAAAGTGTATCGGAGGGCCGATTATTCGAATGATTACACCCTGGTAAAGGCGCTTGATCTCGACTTTTCGACCTATAAAAAGAGCCGTACAGGGGTTGAAATAGAAGGAATCAACAACACGTTGGCATCGTTTCTTTCTTCGGATGGGAGAACTAAATACGATATTCCCGTTCTTGATGTTACGGAAACGACAAAATGGTATTACCAGCGTATGCAGATGATGGCGTATTGTCCGTGGACTATTCCAACTTGGGATGGCAGTGAAGAAGATAAGGAATATTATACCATTCAATTCGGACACCCTAAGTCTCACAAATCACTTTTTATGTCAGTTGGAGAAGCTGAAATGGTTAAAGGTGGAATGCCTAATATTTTTCAAGATCAATCCGTTTCAAATGTAGAGAAAGATGCGGATCAAGATATTTTTAAAACCGATCAATTCTTTTTTCAAGCAAAAGAAACTAACGAAGTTAGAAAATCTAAGTTGAAAATTGATCTAACATTTCATAGTACTTCTGATAGTTTTAGATATGCATTAGTTACGACAGGAGATAATACAGGTGATGACAGGTCATTTATTATCTATGAAAATGAAGGAAGGAAATATGAATGGAGGCCATCATTAGGAGTTGTAAAAATACAAGAAGAAATAACTCTCAATTTTATGCCAAATACACGTTTTGCATTCATTATAATTCAAGATTTTGAATTTTCAGAGAGTCAGACAATTTGGATATCAGAGATGAATACATTCGAAATATCGTATTGGGATAAAGGACCGGAGTTATTTTTAGATGTAATTAATCCAGAAACCCTTGCAAACCGGTTGCTTTCAGATATGACAGGATCTGAAACGTTCACTTGCTCGATAGATTGGAAGCCAACGTCGTATGTGCATCGATTGTGCGCAGCTGAAACGGCTCGAGGATTCAATGAGGCGAAAATCCATACCTCAATGAATGATTTTATCGAGTGGATGCGGGTCCTCGGTTATGAGTATGGAATCGACGGAAATATACTGCAATTCAAGTCCAGGGATGCAATGTTCGAGAGCGGTACGATTTCCCTTTCGTTGAAAGAAAACGAGGTGTCAGGTTTGCAGATAACGGCTGATCCTCAATACGCTTTTACGGGTGTTAAAATTGGTTTTGATAAGCAGGATTATGATAGTGTAAACGGGCGATTCGAGGCTAACGGGACATTTGAATATAATACTGACTACACGTCTCGAGACGAGAATGTTTTGGAATTGATTAGCCCGTATCGAGGTGATTCAATCGGGTTTGAACTGTTGTGCTGGAATCGTGGAGATAATACTACCGATGATGACTCGGATAACGATGTGTTCTGTGTGGCACTTAAACAATCAGGTTCAAGATATGATACCTATTATGATGAATACCTTTTCGATTTGGAGTATACGAAATTCGATTTGTTCGGAGAGGTGTCAGAGGGCCCAAAAATGTTCAATGCGCCATATTGCCCCGTTTTTTTGGTTTCGGCCAATGCATCATTGATCGGGATCTCTACCAGAAAGTTAAAATTTGCTTCGGTAGATATGAGCAATACGGCCAAAATGATTACATCATCAGTATCGTCAGGCTCCATGCCCTTATATAACGATCTGAATATTTCATCACGTATTTTCAAGCCTGTTGCCTATACATTCAACACCGGGAATTTCCTCGACTTGCCGGATCGTGAAAACGGACTTGTTGAATTCGTTTACGAGGGTGTTACCTATAAAGGCTATGTCCGGAAATTGACAAAGAACTATGCTGCTGAGAAAGAAAATGAATGGGAATTATGGGCCGTTCCGTAATACGTTTCGGCTGAAATCCAGGTAAAGGGGCTTCGGCCTCTTTTTTATTTTCTGAATTTATCCTATATTCCATTCTTAATTTTTAAAACCTAAACATCATGGAAGAACTAACTACTATCTTGGGAATTGTAATTCTTATTTTTGGACTCCTTCAAATTATACTATTCTTCAAATTATGGGGGATGACAAACGATGTCAATGCAATAATGAAGAAATACATATCTAAACGGGATAATCCATCAGATACTCAATGGGAGATCAGAAACGCAATATTAAAGGGAGATAATTTGCGTGCTAAGGAGATTTTAACCGATTTATACATATTTAGATTGAAATTTATATACGAAAATTTTTTGAGAGATGATATTTTTTGTGGCAAAATTATAATCCTGAATAACGTTTTTGATGGTTATTACAAGCAAATAGGTATGTCGTTACCTGAACAATTTAGTAAAATAACAAGTCGTTCAGAAGTGGATTCGATTTTTAAACTTTAGGTCTAAGTTATATCAGTTGTTCTGTCTCAATTTAAAAGCCCGCAATTAAGCGGGCTTTTCTTGTTTGATACTAATAAATTACAAAAGATTTATCGAGGATAATTCATTTGCAAGAGACGTGATCCCTTTTTGAATTTTTTCAAGTTGGGTTTTGCGGGGTTTATGTACCCCTGCAGCGTAGTGCCATAATTGGCGTTCATTGATCCCAGTTATCCGGCTTAGAGCAGCTTTTGTAAAAATGTTGCTATAATAATTGATAAAAGTAGCGGCATCGATTTTGAACTTTAATTCAAATTCTCCTTTTAAAACCTCGCAGGGATTTGAGTTGTCTTCCAGGTATAAATCGATGGCTTCTTTCATGTTTTTTTCAATATCCTTGATGTCGTTTCCAACTGTTATGATAGGAGCCCCTTCGATGTAGGCGCTTAAATTGTTGCCTGCGTGTTCAACGATTACTTCAACTGTTTTCATGGTCGTTTTGGTTTATGTTGTTGTTTGATGGAGGAGGTAGGGCTATTTCAGCCCTGCCTGCCTCATAATACTGTAATACGTTCCTTTTTCAATCCCCTTTTTCCCGTGGTTTGGAACAATTACCGTATTTCCATCCTTTTCAAATTTCATGTGACTGCCTTTTTGGCTTTTTAGAACAAATCCGTTTTCTTTTAACTCCTTAATAACATCGCTAACTGATTTGTAACTCATAATTGTGTTTTTGAATACAGTACAAATGTAGTAATTTTACGAATACTTTGCAAATTATTATTCGTTTTTTTACTACATTTATATAAATAAACCAATCTTTATATTTTTAGGTAACCCTAAAAAATGTCAATAGTTTAAGGGTAGAAAACTATGTCTCAGGCAAAGAGGTGGGTATCTTTGAAAAAAGATGATCCCTGCACGTTTTGAGGCATGAACAAAAATGATACTATATATCCGTCTATTTCTGGGTTCCAGTTGTCTCCGCTCAGTTCGCTGAATTTTGATAACAACTGGAGGCTCGATTTTCAAACTCCATGCTGTTACGAACAGCGATTTGCCAGGCTGGATCGTATTAGAGCTCAGTACGCCGGAACCGATAAGTATCCATTCATTGTGTATCTGACCGATAGAGTCTCTGGGCAAGTCAAAACGCTGGATCCTACGGTTATATCAAATTACGACAATCCTGTAAATAATGACTCCGGAAAGGTGTATGAGCTATTGCTCGACTCTTTACCTGATGGGTTGTATATGTTAAGTATCTATATGCAAATAGACACTTACGAGGTTCTTATGGCTAAAAGTTTCTTCTCTGTGATAGAGGACGATGGAACTTTGATGCGTATAACCTATTCAAATCGCAGAAATGATTTTGATACGATCTTTTCAGATAACCGGATGTTTGATTTCCGGGTAGAGGGTTGTTTCCTACCTGCTGACACGTCTTTTGGCGTCGATAATGATGGATTCAGGGATCAAACAGGAAAATATAAGCAGTTGTTTGCTCTCCCATACAGAAAAGAGAAGTTAACGATTGGTGGTGGGTTTGGCGTTCCGAATTGGGTCGCAGACAAATTGAATTACATATTCTCGACATCGTTTGTCTTGATTGACGGGATAAAATATGTGCGATCGGATAGCTCGGTTCCCGAGGTTACATCTCTGCATATAGACTACCCTAAGTTTGTCTATAAACTGGAAGTTGAAAGAGACCAAAACTTCGCAAACAGCGAGAGATTATTAGGCGAATTTAACGCCGATTATAACGACGATTACAATATTCAGGACTAAAAAAACAACAGATATGGCAAACTATGAAAGTTTAAAAGAGACCATCAAGAATAACATAAAACCGAATGCTTCCCAGGAAATCACTGGGATTTTGATGCAGAACACATTATTAGAAATGGTTGACGTCATCGAATCCCAAACAGGATGGGATCAATCATCATCTATATGGTTAGATAAATTAAATGGAACCGATCCGAACTACGTTGTTCAAGATTTGGGAGTTTTGACCAAATCAATAAAAGATATTTGGTTTTCCTTCCCTGACGGAAAACCTTCATGGTGGGATGAAAGGACTCCGCAATTACGCGCGCTCAATGGAGAGACTTATGGGTCACCTAAAATAAGATTCTATTTTCGACAAAATCAATCAGAAGAGTATTTGAATTGGGGTGTTGATTATGATACCAATTACCAACGAAAATTAGAACTTTGGAAAATACCTGTTTCATTAGGAGAGAGTGAGCCTACATTCTTTATTTATGTTTATATAGATACTACTCCATTAATGGGGTTATCTACAAGTATTCTCAATTCTGAAGCCAGTCAAGCAATACAACCTTGTGTTGTGAAAAAGATACATTGCGGACTGAATACGCTTATTCAGCGTGGTTTATGGGCAATAACAGGTAAAATTAAGTTTGATAAAGAATTAAAAAGAATATCTATTCCTGACAATACGACTATTTTATTGTCAGGCGGTATTTTTTTAAAAATACGAAATTCAGAATTGGACTTAAGTAGCGTTTCACCTGGGGCAAGACTGATCCAAATTTATTTTGATACAAACACGGAAGAATTAACCTATTCTCCGACAAATGAAAAAGCAGATACCAATGTTGTATACGGAGGAGATAAAGTTCTTATCGGGGAATATGATCAGGTAAATAACTCCGTATATTTTTGGGGATGGAATTGGGAGAGCGGAGGGCTGGATCGGGGGATTGATTATGTTGGAGAAATATCTTCATCAAAATCAATATTAGCAAACACACCTATTATTTATGATCCCGATGAGTTCACTTTAACAGTTTTTGAAGGGACTCGAATTATATCTGCAAAAAGCGACATAATTTCAGTTGTTCCTGGAAAATATAATCTTTTACCTGGGAGTGATGGGTATACAAATATATACATCACTGATTCGGGTAGTATTGTTACGTCTCTTTACGATAAAAATCAGACATATAATCTTGCTAAATATATGTGGATCGGTTGGATCCATCCGGCTTCAAATGTCCCTGGTAATTACTTCTTCCCTGGATTGGCAGATGGATCTATTGTATTGAACAAAGTTCGAAGTATTCCTCAGATTTTTAATTCACCAATTAGAAGGAAATCGATAGATACACCATTGCGTATGATTTGTTTTGGGTCATCCTGGTTTATGGATACATGGTGGTATCTCAACAAAATAATCCAATCTGCTGGTATTAATGCAGAATTAACGTGCTTTTATACTGGCGGGGCGTACTTTTCAGAATGGATAAACAGATGGGATAATGATAGTGTGGTGGATTGCTGGAAATCAACAAACGGTTCGGATTGGAGTCAAACAACAGCTCCTTTTAAAACCACCTTATTGGAAGGATGGGATATTATAGCTTATCAACAAGGGGCATATCAATCTATTGACTGGGCTAAATATTGGAATAACCAATGGAGCAAATTATTGCGCTATGTAAAACAGTCTTGTGGGATTGATACAGTAATCGCGTTTAATTCAACATGGGCTCCTTCTATTAATGGAGATTTGGCACCTTTTGAAAATGATATAGACGGACAGCGACAATGGCAACTTTTAAATTTTCTTAATACTTCAAAATTCATGTCTTTATCAGGAATTGATAATATCTCTCCCAATGGATCATTAATGTGGGCAATGCGAAGAAGTCCTGAATTAAATTTTGGGAATGATTTGGCAAGTGACAATTTACATCCTGATAACGGATTACCTATTTATGGCCTGGCAGGATGTTTTTTTGAAACTTTTATTGCTCCAATGTATGGGGTTTCATTTGATGCTGTCGAATGGCTTCCTGATGAATCGACTCCTAAAGCACCTGTTTCCGGATCTACATTCCAAGCAGTAAGTAAAGAGCAGCGTAATATAATCAGACAAATGATAAAACTTGCTATGTCTGATCGTTTTGGGTTCAATGATCTGTAAATAATTACATATATATGGACAGACTATTCTATTTCGTGGATCAAGATATTCGGGTCGGTATCATCATCATCTTTGCCTGTTGTGTGTTCACCATTGTAGCCACGTTCTTCGATATGTGGACAGCCATCGAGGCGGTGCGAGCAAGTGGAGGGAAACCAAGCTCACATCCCATGCAGCGAACCGGTCAGAAGATCATCGACTATTTGCGCCTGATCTTTTTTGTCCTGATGATCGATCTGCTTGGGTTGCTTTGTTTTTCATTCTACAACATTCCTTATTGCGTCGTGGTTATGACGGCCGGCATTCTGGTCCGGGAGGGATTGTCGATGAAAGAAAATTACCGACTCAAAAAGAGCGGAGCCAGCGAGGTGATTGATATGGCCACAAAGATCATCGAGTGCCTTACATCAGACGAAGCAGAGAAGATCATCCGTACCATCAAGGATAGTCAGACCGTGAAACAAAAAGCGAAATAACTATGGCAGACATTCAAAAACTGGCTCCGTTCATTCTGCGCTGGGAGGGCGGATTTGTGAATGATCCGCTCGACCGGGGCGGGGCCACGAATATGGGAGTAACGATTGCCACCTGGAAGCAGGTAGGCTACGATAAAGACGGCGATGGAGATATTGACGTGGACGATCTCAGGCAGCTAACCACCGACGATGTGATTTCGCGGGTGTTGAAACCACACTATTGGGATCGGTGGCGGGCCGACGAGATCAACAATCAATCGCTGGCGAATATCCTGGTCGATTGGGTGTGGGCCTCCGGTGCGCACGGGATCAAAATCCCGCAAAGGATCCTCGGTGTTACCGTCGATGGTATTGTCGGCCCGAAAACGCTGGCAGCTCTGAATAATCGGCATGCCGAAGATTTGTTCTATCAGATCCGACAGGCCCGGTTGAATTTCGTCGATCAGATTGTCCGGAACAACCCCAGCCAAAAGCGGTTTATCAATGGCTGGAAGAATCGGATCAATGCAATCAAATTCGAAGGAAAATAATAGACATAAAAAGTGTAGGGCCTCCTACCACCCTACACCCAACAGCATTATGTTATGATGCTTTGTCTACGGGAATCCAAAAGCAAAAAGCCTTTGCGGTTTTAGGATAAATCCTTTTACCATTTTTTTGGATATACCGGCAACAAACCAATTTACATAATTTGCCATTTTTAACTTTAAAATCGGACATGTCTAAAAGCACCTCCTTTCTTGTTTGGCCATATGGCCTGTTTAATGTCCTGCGTCCTACCGCAAGACAAAAACCCAGTAGTAGGATACTGGGTTTGTGCTTTTTAGGCTGTTTAAATAAAATGATCGAGTGCTTTTAGACTCGGATTTTAAAGTTGAGACAAATCTATATTCTTTTCCGAAGAAAAACAAGATTTTTTTTTGGTTCTTTGATCAAGTCAATTTCCAATTAATTATATGTAACTGAAAATGAAAAACTTTGGCATTTATACATTTTTGGCCATTTTATTTTTTGGGATGTTCTTTATAGGCCGGTTCACAAAGAAGTGCGACCCCGTGGAGATTGTACGGTACGACACGCTTCCGCCCGTGATCCGTATCGACACCATCCGTGATACGCTGATTGTCCCGAAGTATGTCGAAACGGTGCGCGTAGATACGCTCAGGGATACAATCGACGGCACGCCGATATATGTGCCGGTTCCGATCAGCAACTACCTCTTTACGGACGATTCGACCTATCGGGTTGAAATGGAAGGATACAACGTCCTGGCCCGAAGTATTGAGGTCTACCCTCGAACCGTAACCCAGACAATCATCGAGCGAGTGAGTGTCCCTGAAAAGCCAAAGCGCTGGGGAATCGGCCCGCAGATAGGTTTCGGATATAATGGCCGGGATTGGATGCCGTACGTGGGGGTGGGAGTGCAGTATCAATTGATTGCATTTTAATTACAAAAAAGCCACCCCGAAAGGTGGCC
>JAHZDG010000002.1:39126-44914 GCA_019422485.1 Alistipes sp.
ATGAAATTTGTCAAACAACATTACAAAGCGATGGATGATAGAGCTTGACAGATATCATGTATTCCCTGTACGATTTTATATTGTTGTGCCGGGCGTGGATTACTTCTTCCTGTGGCATAGTGTCCCAATTGGCGTTCATTAATTCCTGTAAATTTAGCCAAGGCCGAGCGCGTGATTATTCCTTCAGTAGAATGCAATATGGCTCTGGTATTGAGGTTAAAATGAAGTTGATAATCGCCTCGCAGCGCTTCGGGGATTTCATCGCCGTCCTCCCGCATTGCTTGAAGGTGCATTTGTAGAGCTTCTTCGAAAGCTTGTTTAACTCCTTCAAGGGTTTTATGTGTCGCAACACAACCTGGGACTAAATCACAACATGCGCCGTAATTGTCGGCCCATGTAACCAAAACAAATACTTTTCCCATAGTGAAAATTTGATGACAGGTTGGCTTATCGCCAACCCGCCTGTTTGAAAATACTATTTAACAATTCTTGATCCAATGTATCGCTTTTCTTACCATTTATCGTTACTTTCCCCTTTTTTGTCGGGTGTTTAAACTGTCTGTGACTTCCTTTCTGCGATACTTTTATCCATCCATCCGACTTTAACATTTCAAGGATTTCAAATACTTTGTAGCGTTTCATCTTTTTGCTTTGTTCCGTTGTTTGACATTACAAAGATAGTAAAAATACTATTAATTACAAATAAATAATACGATTTTTACTATTATATTTATAGAGATACTTACTTTTCAAAGAGCATAAAAACGAAAACAACAATACCGTATTTTAGGTGAGTGTTCAGTATAACCTGATTCAGGTTTTGACAGGAATTATTTCTATATTTATTCAGGAATTCGGAGGAATTTTACGGTGGTTTTTACGATTGTTTTACGAAGCTATTTTTATGTATTGTGTATTGATTTTACAATCAATCCATTACAGATATTTTACTTATTCCTTCGTAATGAAAAGGTCGCCGGTTCGAGCCCGGCTTGAAGCTCAGAACAAAAAAGCAGTTGTCATTTGGACAACTGCTTTTTGTTTTTATTCAACAAGAGTTCGCTTCTTTTACCCCTCTTCCGACACGCGCTATCGTTTCCACAAATAGTGCAAATGAATTTTATAAGGGGTTATGATCATAAAACCATCTCTATATCGATTCAGTTTCAGTTTCCTGTAATTCGACTCCCCATACGTACTGAAACTAAGATATTGCACCGTATCCGAAGGGATATTCTGCAACATACAAGCTCCGATCACATTTTGCAGCGAACAGACACTTTCAAGTCCATGCTCTCCGATTACCCCAATCTGCATAGCACCCAAAGGATCCTCATAAATATGCAACAAACGTCCTTTATGAACAAAAGAAGTCGCAATATCGAGACAAGCCGTATCCACCAACATTTCCATTCCCTGTAAAGAAGCATCCTGCGGGTACTCATTCTTCTCCAACGAATCATAAAGCGACATCTCCCGAGGATCATCAATCTTCACAACACTAGAGAATCCAACGTCATGCCCCAGATAATTCGTCACATAATAAGATTCCTCTATTTTCTGCACCAACCGCACACAGGTCGACTTTCCCTCATAAGTACACCCCGTATGTTTATCCATAAAATAAACGCAGCCACCCCATTCTCCACAACAACGGGACGTCACCACATAATCTTCATCCTCATAACGGGGAACCCTGAGTTCAGGAAGCAATTGCCATTTCCATTGCGACTCATCCAAGCAGAAAGGTACAAAAGGTTCATTATCCGGAACCACACATATACTATCCCCCTTTAAATACATCCAATAGGCTGACGGCAGGCAGATATTATCCGGCAAAGGAATCTTCCGAACTATCTTTCCTTCCCGAGTTAAAACATACATTCTGGTATCCAGGCACTTATAGAATCCCCGCTTTTTCTTCCATCTATGAAAAAATGCATAATAATGATCTTTATGAAACACAAATCCCCCCAAACTTCCCGGAATATCCACATAAAGAGTATCCGCTTCCATCGAAACATAGGGTGTTTCTATCGGGAATTCATTCACCTCCCCGGGCGGGCTATATCCATATAAACTCCACACGAATACCCCCAACAACAGAAAAACAGATCTTTTCATCGCAGGATTTTTATTCGTCAAACAACAACAATATCAAGATAGACATTTTCTGGCAGAAATCCTACTATCCTCCAGCAGTTTACATACACAGTTCACATCCCAACCCAACAAACGATCCCCTGACCTAATAGGCCAGGGGGATCGCATTCAAAATATTTTTCTACAAAGCCGCGATTTCAGTTCTTAACGCACCATTCCCTTGTTTTTACGACCATCAATATAGATATACAACGGCTCGGGGAAGCGCACATGACGCAAATATTCATTTTCAAACACGGCCGGCATCGCATCCAGACGAGCCTGATCGAAATATCCATCCCCCATAAAAGGATTGAGCGTCAAATAACCGGCCCCGAACGAAATCAGATTCTGGAAAAAGTGGGTTCCCTGACTCGGTTCAACCCGAAAATCTTCCAAGCCGCACTCCACAATCACCCGGGCTTCGGAGATATCGGTCCAACGCACCGGAATCCCCAGCCAGGGATCACTCGACCCCCAGCGTCCGGGACCTACCAACACATACAAGCGTTGTTCAGCCCGCAGTCCGGTATTAAGTTTGCTGATATCGGAAGCGATCTGACGGGTCTGCGCCTTATCGAACGCCTCCCGGCGCACATAGATAATATCGCTGACCCCCTCGATCGCACCCAATCCCAAAGCACTCTCAGCATAGATCAGCGCCTTGGAGGTATCGACACTATTCCAATCCAGCGAACATCCGTTCTGACTGTTCACAATGGGGCGTATTTGCAGGAAATTGAAGATACGATCCTCGCCGTAAGGCACATCCATATTGACCGCAAATTCGATCTCCACCGGCGTACGCATCTCCTGTTCCCCCATCGCCAACAGATCACTGAGAATTTCTGCCAACGGCAAAGTCCCGTATTTCAGAATCTGAGAGAAGGTAATGATCTTACGCCCCTCCTCGAAAGTACTGTCCGAAATACGCTGGTTCTGCATATCCCAAGTCGAAGCCACATAACGCAGGTTCCGGAAATGACGCACTTTATTGATTTCGAATCGCTGCAGGTTGATCGCGTCGTCCAATGAGGTCTTAAACTCTTCAGGCTTCAGGTTCAAGGCATACATCTCACGCTGGGTGTCTCGCAGCGCCATCTCTGGAGTCGACAGTTGCAAAATGCTCTGCGGATGTTTGGGCGAAAAACGCAGGGTCAATCCTCCCTCGACCACCATTTTACCCAATCCGAACGCCAGGTTCACGATACCGTCTTCGGGTCGTTCATCCCCAATCGGATAGAAGTTCAACGAACGGGCCACCCCTGAAATGGTCGGAAAGAAATACCCGCTGTCTTCACTTCCGCAAACATCCTGAATAATAACAGCCATCTTCTCCTCGCTCAACAAGTTGGAAGAGGCCTGAATATAGGCTCGGCTCGACGCGAAAAACACCGAAGCATACACACTCTTGATGGCCTTACCCAACAGACGCAGCATTTGGTCTTCGTTAGCGGTCAGCGGAATCATATAGGTGGAGTAAATCCCCGCAAACGGCTGATAGTGTGAATCTTCCAATTTTGAACTGGATCGCACGGCCAAGGGGCCCGTCGCATGGCGGATGTAAGCCCTCAAATCAGACACCAACGCCTCTGGCAAACGCGAGCTGACAAACTCCGAGAGAATCTCCTCGTCGCTCACATCGGCTCCGATGACATACTGCAAACCGTTCTCCTGAATGAACTGATCGAAATAGTCGGTCGCCACCACCACCGTACGCGGCAACATGATCTTCACTCCTTCGTACTTATCCAGCAGGTTATATTTCTGCAAAACGTTGTTCACGAAAGCCAATCCTCGAGCTTTGCCACCCAACGACCCCTCTCCGATCCGAGCAAACCAGATGTAGCGGCTGTAGGTATCGGGATTGAAACGCGCCACCACCCCATGTCCTTGCAGAATCCGGTAATCGGTGATCGCATGGACAATGAAGCGTCGCAGATCGTCGGTCGTATCGAAATGGGTGTGACTCGTTTTGCGCAGCAGGTTCCCCAACGAGAACAGCCCACGGGAAAACATCCATTTGGACAAGCGGTTACGTTCAGCATTGTAAAGCAACACCTCCTCCGGAATGTCCATCACCAGATGCTGCATATCTTTCAGATTCCGGGCTCGTCCGATCACGGCTCCCGTATGCAGATCCTTGAACACAAAGTCCCCGAAGGCAAACTCCTGACTGATATAAGCCCCCAGCTCCATCAGCAGCGTCTTGGAATACTTCACGATAAACCCGACCCCTAATTCTTCGGCCTTTTGGCGCATGCTCTCCTGAGAAGACTGCAACAAAAAGGGCATATTCGGATCGTCATTCTTAATCAACCGGCACAGATCGATCCCGGCATCGAGTTTTTCGCTGGAAGCCGGATCGTTCTTATGCAGCACAAAGCCCACATCGGAGATCACCCCCAGCAGGTTCTCCTTGTAGCGTTCGTACAACGAAACCGCCTCCTCATAATTAGTGGCCAGGAGAATTTTCGGCCGGGCTCGTTTCCGCAACATTTGTTGCTGTTCGTTGAGCGCCTCCTTGCGAAACTCGGCACTCTGCTGCAGCACCAGCTTATAGATGGCCGGCAGATAAGTGGAATAATAGCGGATCGAATCCTCAACCAGCAAAATGGACTGCACCCCCACCCCCAGAATATCTGCCTCGGCATTCATCCGGTCTTCGATCAGTTTGATGATCGCCAAGATCAGGTCGGCATTCCCGTGCCAGCTAAAGATGTAGTCGATCCCCGAACGGTCTTCGGCATCGAGCCGCCGATAGAGATCCCGCGTAAAATGGGTCAGCAACACCACAGGAATCCCCGGACGTTCATTCTTCAGTTGTTTGGCAAAGTGGAAAACATCCAACTCCCCTACATTGAGCATACTGATAACCAGATCGAAATCGTCGTGATTTCGCAACAGTTCCAACGCCTCGGTCGAGGTATTCACCCGGGTGAACGAAGGCGGATTACTCAGGTTCAGGTCGAAATATTCGCGATTGATCTGGCCGTCGATGCGTCCATCCTCTTCCAACGTATAGGCATCGTAGCTGCTGCAGATAAGCAACACCTTCCGAATACGTTTCTGCATCAAACTGGCGTAATTGATCCGCGAGACGGGCTGATAGACTTGATTGGATTCCATGGGCAGAGGGTCTTCTCATTCAAGGGTTTGCCGGCCGGCAAACCTCTCAGACAAAGCTACACAAAAATTCACCGTTTTTTGATATTTTTTAATAATTTAGTTGCGACTCCGCTCGCTTTCGAGTAAATTTGTTGAAACCTGAAAAAGACCTAAATTTTCCTTTTATGAGTTCAAACGCCAAACTGGTTTCTCGTTCGGTGCTCGTACCGTTCATTCTGGTGACCAGCCTGTTCTTCGCCTGGGGATTCGCCAACGACATCACCAACCCCATGGTCAAAGCCTTTTCCAAAATTTTCCGCATGAGCACCACCGATGGTGCGCTTGTGCAACTGGCCTTCTATGGCGGCTACTTCGCCATGGCTTTCCCGGCCGCCCTTTTCATCCGGAAATACTCCTACAAATCGGGGATTCTGGTCGGACTGGCCCTCTATGCCATCGGTGCTCTAATGTTCATCCCCGCCAGCAAAACAGGCCTCTATTTCCCGTTTCTGATCGCCTATTTCATTCTGACGTGCGG
>JAHZDG010000002.1:44924-71721 GCA_019422485.1 Alistipes sp.
CTGGAAACCATTGCCACCCCCCCCCTCCTGAGCATGGGCGACGAAGCCACCGCCACCCGACGCCTCAACCTGTCGCAGGCATTTAACCCCATCGGATCCCTGCTCGGCATGTTCTGCGCCATGAACTTCATTCAGGCCCGTCTCAACCCCATGGATACCGCCGAACGCGCTCAACTCTCCGAAGCCGAATTCGAAGCAGTTAAAGCCGCCGACCTCGACGTACTGATCACCCCCTATGTGATCGTCGGCTTGGTGATTTTGGCCCTGTTCTTCATCATCCTGTTTACACGCATGCCCAAAAACGGCGACAAAGACCACTCTCTACACCTTGGGAAAGTCCTCAAACGCATTCTGGCTATCCCGCGTTATCGCGAAGGCGTGGTGGCCCAGTTCTTCTATGTCGGAGCACAGATCATGTGCTGGACCTTCATCATCCAATACGGCACCCGCATCTTCACCGCTCAAGGCATGGACGAACAAGCCGCCGAAGTGCTCTCCCAACAATATAACATCGCCGCCATGGCCATTTTCTGTGTGAGCCGGTTTATCTGTACATTCCTGATGAAATACATCTCTGCCGGCCGTCTGCTGATGATTCTGGCCGTCGCCGGATCGGCCCTGACCCTCGGCGTGATCGGATTCCAGGACATCACCGGACTCTATTGCCTGGTCGGCGTTTCGGCCTGCATGTCGCTGATGTTCCCCACCATTTACGGTATTGCCCTCGAGGGTCTGGGCGATGATGCGAAATTCGGTGCCGCCGGATTGATCATGGCCATTCTCGGAGGTTCGGTTATGCCGCCCCTGCAAGCCTACATTATCGACCAGGGGACTATTCTGGGTCTGCCCGCCGTGAATGTATCCTTCATATTGCCGCTGATCTGTTTTCTGGTCATTATCGTGTACGGATACCGCAGCCACACGATTCACCAGAAAAAAGACCCCGCCGAAGCCACGGCTTAAACCCTGTGTCCCATGACACGACTGTTTTTGATACGGACCGTTTGCCTGCTGTCGCTGCTGATGGCGACGACCGCCTGCCAACGCCGTCAACATTCCTCAAGCGATCAAACATCTACAACGGAAAAAATTATGTGGAGAAAAGTATTCAATCAACGCCTGCCCCTGCTGGGCCATCGTAACTGGATTCTGGTTGTCGACCAGGCCTTTCCTTTGCAAAGCGCCCCCGGCATCGAGGTAATTGACACCCAGCAGCCCCTCAAACCGGTATTGGGCGAATTGTTCCGGACGCTCGACTCGGCCGGACACATCAAACCGATCATCTATACCGACCTGGAGCTCAACTACCTGGACGAAACGATCTGCCCGGGCGTCGATGCAACACGAGCCGACATGAACGATGTACTGAAAGCCTATCCAATCCACACCTTCCTGCACGAAGAAGTGTTTGCCAAACTCGATCAGGCCTCGAAATTGTTCCATGTTCTCGTTCTGAAAACCACATCGCGCATTCCCTATTCTTCGGTCTTCATCGAGTTGGATTGCGGGTATTGGACTTCGGAAGCAGAACAGGCCCTACGCACCAAAATGAAAGCCGCAAACGCACAATAGTTACCGAACCGTCGGGCGATGAATTAACTCATCCGCCTCCTTCTTTTACCCATAACAAAGGGCTCTTTCTGGAAGCAGAAAGAGCCCTTTTACTTATCTCATCCCGTCAGGCCTGTTTTCCTTGCAGATTCCTCGTCGACCGTACACCTCCGACCAACGAGCCGAACCTTCTCGGGAAAATTCCCGGCCCGACCAGCGGTTTTGCTTAGACCAAGCGACGGATCAACTCTTCGCGGTCACCATACAGATAATCGATCGGAGCGATTTCAATCATGGTGTAGGCTCCCGGCCGTTGCAACATGGCCGCCCGAGCCGACGAAACCAGAATCTGAGCCGTCAAGGCCGGATTATTGATCTTCATATTGAATTCGAAGAGCTGGTTCTGGGTTTTGCCCGAAACCCCTTTACGCGTCAGATTGACCCCATGGCCCATATCCAACAGATCCTGCACACAAGGCACCTGCTGCACATGCGTTTCGTCATGCACAAAATAATCATCGGTCTTGATCGCCTGAGCCACCTGTTCAAACGAAGCACCCGGTTCCAGTTCCACATAAACCATCCGGCGATGAATGCCTGTTCCGGTCGGAATCGTCATCGACAAGGCCGCTTTCACCCCCGGAACCGCTTTAACCGCTACCGTATGCCCCATACTCATTCCCGGACCGAAGTTGGTATAGGTGATCCCTTTCGGCGCGCAGGCCTCCAACAAAGCCCGTACCACCGAGTCACTCCCCGGATCCCAGCCGGCCGACATAATAGCCACCGTTCCGTGTTCCTTGGCGATCGCATCCAAGTGACCCCGCACCTTCGCAATATCCGTATGGATATCGAAACTGTCTACGGTATTAATTCCCTGAGAAAGCATCGTCTTGGCATAAGCTTCGGCGCTCCGGGACGGAGTACACAAAATAGCCACATCGACCTGACCCAATTTATCAATCGAATCCACCACCCGATAAGACGACAGTTCGGCAGGTACCTGACTGGCATCACGCCGCACCACACCGGCTATTTCAAAATCCGGAGCTACTTCCAGAGCTTCCAACACATATTTCCCGATATTCCCATAGCCGACTACGGCGGCTCTCGTTTTTGCCTTCATACAACTAATTGTTAAAATTACAGTACGTTTGTCTATTTCCTGACACAAAGGTACCCCATCCCCCCAAACAATCCAACAAAAAAATAGCAGGAATATCATTTTTTTCACTAATTTTATTACGAATGCCTCTCTCACCAAAATTTCTCAGCCCATGAAAAAACACCTGGCCGTTCTCCTAACCCTTATTTTGTACGCCGGAGCCCTCTCCGCACAGAAACCCGTCTCCCTAAACGTCACGAACACCAAAGGCAAATCACTGGGACCCAAAGCCTTTGTCTTTTTAGCCAGCAACGCCGCCGGACAACCCCTCGACCGCAAAGAACCCATCACCCTGCGACCGACTCCACATGACACGATTTTCATTCTGTCCGGCAATTATTTGGGGAAAGTTCCGGTCGACTCCACCTTCAACGCCAGCGAGCTGAACGTAGTCTTCAACAAAGGGCTTCTGAGCAACGCCTCCACCGGCGAACAATACCCGGTAGAAAAATTGCCGCCTTTCGACCCCAACAACATCGCCGCTTCACGCGACATCAGTGTATACAACGATTTGGAAAACCTTATTCGGGGCAAATTTCCCAATCTGCTCGTTCGAGTCAATAACCGCGACAACACTAAATACCTGGTTCTGACCAGTGACCAAACCACCCCCATGCTCATTCTGGTGGATGGAATATCAATGGCCAGTTTCACTCATGCCAATCAAGTTGTCGACGTCCGACAAGTAAAAAGCATTACCGTTAAACGTGCTGATCCGTTGTACGGCTTTCGCGGAACGGGCGGAATTGTAGAAATCACATTAGTAAAAGGCGGGGAGATATAAAGCCCTCGAGCATTTTCTTTCAAAGGAGGCTCTTATCAGCCTCCTTTTTCATTTTTCCGGTCCTAAATCTACCGCTCCTAAACCCCAATCGAGACCCTTCGCTTAAATTCTCTCCTTTTTCAATCCTGACCTCTCTTTTTTCTCAGAACAAGCCCAATTTATACAAAAAAACTTCCAACAGCACCCAAATCAACACTTAACAATATAATAATCAAGCAAATAAAGGCATTAAATCACATTGTAAACCCAAGCACACAATCTTTCCAAGCGAACCATTTCTCGAAAAAAGAGCAAAAAAAATTCAAAAAAAGAGCAAAATTATTTTGGAGGAATCAAAAAACCACTTATCTTTGCACCACCAAAAACGGAGATTCGTTAGCTCAGCTGGTAGAGCACAACACTTTTAATGTTGGGGTCCTGGGTTCGAGCCCCAGACGGATCACAGAAAAAACCTGATAATCAATTGTGATTATCAGGTTTTTTCTTTTTACCTACAAAGGAGTCTGTCAACTCTCAGGATCGAACGTCTAAGTTTTCACAAACTCCACCATCTTCCCTTCAACTTACTTCAAAGTTTCCAACAGTCCATCGGCCAAATAACGATAGACACTGATAGCGCGAGCCCGGAACAGCGGTCCCAACAACCCTTTCACCTTTTCAAACTTAAACTCACACAGCACATTCCCCGTTTCCTGTTCGATCAGCTGCATCGTACCATTAATCAAAGCCCCTCCAGCCTTTCGACCCGTTCCCCAGGCCATTCCGCCGGCATTGCCCACATTCATCGAGCTTACATAAACTTTCAAGACATATTTCGCATTCTCATCCGTACCCGATAATGTCATTTTTATTTCACTCGGACGCTTCTCATTGAAATAGGTAATAAAACTCTCATGTCCACGATCCACATCTTCCTTAAACTTCGTATACTCTTCTTCACTTTTATTTCCATAATACACATCCGCGGTCTGATTCTTCCCATCAATCAGCGTCGTATGGTCATCGATCACCACATACGCCACTTCCTCCTGCATAAATACAGCCGGATCACCTTGAACCATTGTAACAGGTTTGGCAGCCTGCACCACAAGAACACCCATCAACAAACACAGGGTCATGATAACTTTTTTCATATCACATATAGTTTTAAAGGTTAAACTTCTCTCTATTCACAGTCACAAAACCCTAACACTCCCTCCCCCAAGGAGATTTTTTTTTGAATACCTAAGGCGACACTACCCTCTTTCCTCTAATTGGGTTTCCAGTACATCAATTAAAAGGCCACCAAATCAACCAAAGCTATATTTCCCCACTTAAAACACCCTATATCAAAAATATAATAAAAAACAGAAAGCCCCAAATGGCAATTACCACAACCCACCTTTTCTAAAAGCATAAAATCCACTTCACAAAATAAATTTCAATAAAATATTCATTCACAATGCCAATAATTCGAGCATTCTCTTCTATATCACCACTTACATAGTGCTTTTTATTCCCTCAAAAAATCATTCGACATAATAATAAATTAACCAACACTCTTCAAGTACACATTCAAAAGCTGACAAACATTCAAAGCAACAACACCTAAAACGAAACAATTCCGATTCACACAAAAAAAATACAACAAAAAATAAGAAATAAATTAGTTTTTCCAGAAATTAAATTCTATTTTTATACCAGCAACAGCCTTTATGAGAGGCTGCATTTTCATTCTTTCAAAGATTATGTATCTTTGTTGCCGTTACGACTACGGGTAACAGACATATTTGAACACAAAGGAAGTGTTTCGCTTTATTCTCAGAGATAAAATCTGGTAAATTTTAGCAGGAGAATAGGCTGACCTCTCTCACGTCATATCCTTTTATGGCGTGGGCTGTTGCTTATTTTACTGCGCAGGTTTACCAGAGCCTTTCTCTTAAAATAAGTGAACAGTCCCACGCTTTCTTTTTATTGCAAACTTTCTGATTAGGGGCTGACAGAAGACAACTCTCTTTTGTCGTGAAAATACTTATATCCCACCTGCCAGGTTGCGGTATAAGCAAAACAGAAAGCGCTTATACCCTCAGCAACTGCCCTAGTGTTCACTTTGTCTATATTCCTCAATTTCCTCTTTGCGAGTCTGTCTCGCCTGACATACACTGGCTTTTTCGAACGACAATTCAGCCTCATCGAATTAACTGCATCAAAAAGCCTTACCTGAAAACGACTACCCATACAATTGTCTGTAGCCGACAATTGCTCCGCAAAACGGCTACCCGAGGCAACTACCCAAGTCTCTCGAAAACGATCAGACAGGTCAAAGCTCTCAAACGGCACACCCTCAAAGCCATACCTGCCGTTCATTGCTAACAGCAAGATCAACTGTTCTTTTCACCTCGATCCGACTTCTACTGCTCAAATAGACCTTATAAATCAAAAATCCACATCACTCAAAATTACCTTATTGGTGTATTTGAAGAATATGAGAAAACTCTTTGCCATAACCCTCTTTTGTTTATGCGCCTATCAACTACATGCGCAACAAAATGCTGAGAGCTACCTCTCTCCCAGCATCTACTCTCCCGACAGCACCCTCCGACACGCAGACAGCGTACAGGTGATTATCGGACAGTTCATCACACCGGTCATTTTCGAAGTGAATCAATACCGTATCCAACAAACCCCTCAACTGGAAGCAGTCATCGATTCCATTCAAAAACAACGAGCCAACCTGTCCTACATATGGATCGGAGGTAGCGCTTCACCGGATGGTTCGCTAACTTGGAATCAGACCTTGGGCGGGTATCGAGCGGAGGCCTTATCGCATTATCTGTCGGCACAGGCCCAGCTTCCGGCCTATATGCTGCACACTCACAACATCGGAGAAGACTGGCTTTCCCTCCAACAAACCCTGGAAAAAGAGGCCTATTTTCCGCACCGGGATCGCATCATGGAGATTCTTTCCGAAAGCCAAGACGCCACATGGCGAAAACAGGCCATCCAAAAGATCGACCAAGGGAAAACCTGGCGAAAAATGATTGACGAACTCTTCCCTCCGTTAAGAAATGCCCGTCTGGCTTTCATCTCCACCTACCCCAAATTGTCTCCCATCACTACTTCGACCCTATCCCCTCAGTCTCTGCAAACGAAGGTCTCGAACACGCCATTCGATTCCGAAAAGGATATTTTGATTTCATCCACCCCAATTCACCATCCCGAAGCAACCCGAAAATCAAATTGGAAAATTGCCATTAAAAACAATTTATTATTCGATGCTTTACTGGTCGCCAACCTCGGCGTAGAAATCAGCCCTTGGCAACATTGGTCACTCGACCTCCCGGTATGGTACTCGCCCTATAACATCTCCTCGACACGCAACATCCGCTTACTGGGCATCCAACCCGAAATCCGCTGGTGGTCCCAAGAAGCTATGAAAGGCCATTTTATCGGTCTGCACACCCATGTACTCGGTTTCAACATCGCCCTCAACGATTACGCTCGATATCAGGATCCCAATCATGCCCTCTGGGGAATGGGCCTAAGCTACGGTTACGCTTTGTCTTTAGGGGAAAGCAAACATTGGGGAATGGAATTCACCCTCGGAGCCGGGTTTGCCAACTATCGATACGATGCATATCGCAACGAGCCTAACGGACCCAAATTCAAATCAGGATCCGATTACTATTGGGGTATTACCCGTGCAGGCGTTACCCTCTCCTACAAATGGCTACTGTCACATAAAAACCGGAAAAACTGACAATCATGAAGCTTCACTATCTATATACAGGATTGATCGGCAGTCTGAGTCTGCTGTTATTGGCCTGCGACAAAACCATCCATGAGTATCCCGGTGTCGAAGAACCGGAAGAAACGCCTGAAACGGTCGTCATCATCGAATTGAATGTCGATCGGACGCCGCCCTATTACTACAAGGAAGTATATTACGACAACCAGGGCGGTTATACTGAAAGTGCTTTGGACACAGAACTGTCGGATGAATACGTCCCAGACGAACGCCTCAGCATGCGTCTGATCACCGAACTTTACCAGGTCTCCTCCACCAACGAACGCATTGCCAGCGAGAGTCTGGTGGCACGTCGCGAAATCACCGTCGACCGTCTAAAAGAAGCTCCTCAAGATACCCTGCAATTCCATGTTCCACCCGGCACCTATCGAGCTCTGAGTTGGGCCGACTATGTTCCCACTCGTAACCAGACGGACTGGCATTTCGAAACCCCGAGTCTCGATGCCATTCGCATCAAAACCGACCACAAACCCTTGGTGAATCACCACACCAGTTCCGGAGCCGGATCCTGCAATTTTTCCGTCGATCTGGACAATCAGGGAAACAGCCAGCCCCGACTGCTCGATGGCACCCGAGCCGAAACAGTCAACAGTTCGGTTGTACCGTTGTATCTGGAACGACCTTCAGGACGTTTTAAGCTATGGGCCACAGACTTACAAGACTTTTTAAAGAGTGGTCATCGCATCGAAGATCTTCGCATCCAGATTATTTACAAGCAATATGTCAGTGCCGGGTATAATGTAGACACGCAAACGCCCAATCTTTTCGTGCAAACGAATACGATGGAAACGACCCCCACTACCCTTCCCGGCGATGGCACCGTATTGTTGGCTTACGATTATGTTCTGACCTCCAGCGACCGGGAAAACAATGTACTGGTCGACATTTTCATCTATGAAGGCGAGAACGAATTGAATCATTATCAAGACGTCACGATTCCACTGCAACGAAACCGTGAAACCGTGGTCAAAGGGCCCTTCCTCACCAAACAAATCGGCAGTGGAGACATTGGCATCGATGATGACTTCGATGACGAAATCGTCGTAGTTATTCCTGATTAATCACATTGAACCTGAATTCTAACAGAAATAAACCTAAAAAAATACGATCATGAAAAAATTATGCACGCTTTTGCTGGGATGTTTGGCCGGATTAAGCTTCTCAGCTTGCTCTCAACACGAAAATCCTCCCAGTCCTAATCCTCAGGACAATGTAATCCGCATTCAGCTCAATGCCCCGGAAGCCCTGCAACAAGTTCGCAGTGTAGTCGGTACCAACAGTGCCCAAGGCGGTCTGACCAACGTAAACTGGTCAGCATACGATTTGCGTTACCAAATTGCGGTATACTCAAGTGACGGCAATACCCTGCTGATCGCGCCTCAATCAAAAGTGTACGATACGTACAGTCCGGCAACTTTCGAATTCCGGCTGACCCCTAACAAAACCTATAAATTCGTGGCTTGGGCCGACTTCGTCACCCAAGGAACCACAGAGGATTTGCACTATAATACGGCCGACTTCTCCAATATCTCGATCAAGACGGACGGAGATCGGGATAAAACCATCAACGACGAAAGCCGTGACGCTTTTTTCGTCTCCAAAAACGTCGACATTTCCCAAACTTTCAACGAATCGTTGACCCTGAAACGCCCCTTTGCCAAAATACGCGTCGTAACAACGGATTGGGAAGAAAACAACGATGCCATTGTCAAACCGGATCATTTCACCGTGAAATATCACGATTGCAAACGGTTCACCGGCTTGAATGCCATCAGCGGTGTAGCAATCGGTGAAACCGATGCCGATATTTCAACCGCATATACGGCTACCCTCGCCACGGATGGAAATAACGGGAAATTCTACGCCGAAGGATATGATGCCAGCGCTTCTAACCGCACCTTGATCGTCGACTATTTGATCGCCACGCAGGAACAGACTGCCATTCATTTCAGTCTCGACATACATATCGGCAACGAGATCATTAATCGGGATTTCACAACGGATATTCCCATTCAACGCAACTACTTAACCACTCTTCTCGGCAATTTGCTCTCTGTCGGAGGGTCAGTAACCATCCATATCGATGAAAACTTTGACAACCCCGAAAACATAGTGGAAATAAAAGATCCCAAATTCATTATTTACAAAGCCTCACAGGAGCTCTCCTACCAGGATCGTTTCTGGGGTCCCGACTATGAATTCATCGACGAACAATGTACATATGACCCCGTCACCGGAGAAGGGAAATGGGCCTATACGGGAACTATTACTGAAGTTGAATTTAGTGCATTCAACGGCGAGACCACATTGCAAAGCATCATCTTACCGGAAGGCATCACCAATATCGGCAGCAATGCATTCAACAACAGCAGTCTCGAATCCATCACTCTCCCCGAAAGCCTCGAAAAAATTGAACAATACGCCTTCTCCAAAACAAACCTGAGCGAAATTGTCATTCCGGCCAATGTAGAAGTTTTGGAAAGTTCAGCCTTTGAATATTCGGACACAGAACTTTCCTCCTTGAAGAAAGTCGTTTTTGCCGGCAATAAAATTCAAACCATTGATTTAAACACCTTTAAAAACTGCAATAGTTTACAGGAAATCAATCTACCGACAAGCCTTACAACGATTAAATATGGTGCCTTTCTCCGTTGCAGCGCATTGGAAGAAATCACCATTCCGGATGCCGTCACCACCATTGAAAAACAGGTTTTCAGTCAGTGTAGTGCCTTAAAGAAAGTAACCCTCGGAACTCAGCTCGAATCCCTAGGAAACAGTGCGTTTAATGAATGCTACGCCTTAGAAATCGTCGTATGCCCCGACGAAACTCCGGCCACTTTAGGAAGCAAAGTTTTCCCCATTTCAGACAGCTGGGGCTCCTATACCGCTAATTACAAAATTTATGTCCCTGATGCCCAAGTCGATACTTATCGAACAGCATGGCCTGCCTATTGGGACTCGAGTTCATGGGTACCGACAAAAGTAATCTATCCGATCAGCACCATGCCGATAGAATAAAACCCTCTGATCAACAAACAAAAAATTCCCAGACTCAGCAAATGGAGCCTGGGAATTTTTATTCTATACCCTATGCAACTATATCAAATCAAGTCATCCTATAAACTCCCATACTTTGCCAAACAAATAATTAGGTTTCTATTACATCAAGTTCCTTATTTTTCTATTTCCTCTTCAATTTCGGTTTATTTCGCCACAAACCTAAACCATTGCGAGGTATTCCCCTATGCATGAAAAACCTCTTCTAAACGTTTTCACTGACCGAACTTCCCGGATTTTTTTGTAACTTTCTTACAATTATCGTTGATCAAAACGCCTAATTCGTTCAACAAATAACAGATTATTAATTTATTAACACGATTTTCATTTATTATTTTTCACCCAGACCGTCGACGGTGTCGAACTTCCGACGCCCAAAATCGACTCACGCTGTTTGCTTTTAACGCTATAACCGACATGGACAAACACTACTTTCAACCCGAAATCGAGACCATGAAACGAGCCGATCTGGAGGCTCTTCAAATAAAACGACTCAAAGAAACCCTTCGAATCGCTCTGCATAGTCCCTTTTACAAGACACATCTGGGAGAGGCCGGGATCACTCCTGACAGCATCCGTACGTTAGACGATTTGCGAAAAATCCCCTTCACCACCAAAAACGACCTTCGGACTCATTATCCTTTCGGATTGGTAGCTGCCCCCATGGAACAAGTGGTTCGTCTTCACTCTTCCAGCGGAACGACCGGAAATCCCACGGTGATCTGCCACTCTCAACATGACCTCGACCAATGGGCCAACCGGGTGGCACGATGCCTCTACATGGTCGGGCTGCGCAGCAGCGATGTATTTCAGAACACCTCCGGCTACGGTATGTTTACCGGAGGACTGGGTTTCCAATATGGAGCCGAACGTCTCGGTGCCCTGACCGTCCCGGCCGCAGCCGGCAACACCATCCGTCAAATCAAGTTCATCCGTGACTTCGGGACGACCGCCATGCACGCCATCCCGAGTTATGTATCCCGACTCTATGAAGTGATGCGGGAAATGAACATCGATCCCCGGACCGACACCAAACTGACCACCCTGATCATCGGTGCCGAACCTCACACCGATGCCCAACGTCGCAAGATCGAAGAATCCCTCGGAGTCAAAGCATACAACTGCTTCGGAATGTCCGAAATGAGCGGACCGGGTGTCGCCTTCGAATGCCAGGAGCAGAACGGGCTCCACTTATGGGAAGATTGCTTCATCATGGAGATCATCAACCCCGAAACCCTGGAACCGGTACCCGACGGAGAGATCGGAGAACTGGTACTGACTACCCTGGATCGTGATGCCATGCCGTTGATCCGTTACCGCACCCGGGACTTAACCCGCATTTTGCCGGGTGAATGCCCCTGCGGACGCACCCATCGCCGTATCGACCGTCTCAAAGGCCGTAGCGACGATATGTTCATCGTCAAAGGAGTCAACATTTTCCCGATGCAGATCGAAAAGATCTTGATGCAGTTCAAAGAACTGGGTACCAACTACCTGATCACGATAGATACGATCAACAACAACGACGAAGTGATGGTAGAAGTCGAACTGAGCGACCTCTTTACCGATGACTATTCGCAACTCCAAGGGCTGACCCGCGAAATCACCCGACAACTGAAAGACGAAATTCTGCTGACACCCAAGATCAAACTGGTCGACAAGGGAGTTCTGCCCCAATCCACCGGGAAAGCGGTCCGCGTAAAAGATCTACGAAAAAACAAATAAACCGAGAGACTATGACGATTAAGCAATTATCTGTATTTCTTGAGAACAAGTCAGGCCGATTGAACGAAGTTCTCCATATTTTGGGTAAGGCCGACGTCAGAATCATTGCCGCCATGGTGGCCGACACCACCGAATACGGCATCTTGCGACTGATCACCTCCGATACGGTGCGCGCCTACGAGGTTCTCAAAGCCAACAACGTAAGCGCCCAACAAAACGACGTCATCGCTCTGAGCTGTCAGTCGAAAGCCAATGTATTCGCTGATCAGTTAGGCTGTTTTGCCCAAGAAGGCCTCTCGATCGAATACATGTACAGTTTTTCGATTCAGGACAAAGCTTTCGTAATTCTCCGCACGAGCGATCCAACCCGGGTCAGTGAAGTGGCCCACAAATACAATCTGCGCGTCATTACGGAAGAAGAATTGCTCCAGTTCTAACGTTATACGAATCGTAGCCAAAATCGACTTCGAGACAGACATTCTTTGAATCTGGGCCTGTTCCGAAAATCCGGTCGTGCCATCGGACTCGGCTTTTCGGAACAGGTCATTTTTGTTGGTCGTACTCCTGCAATCCAAACGCTTCTCTTTGCACCAGAGAGTCACCATTGAGCCTTATCAAATAAAAACCGGCACTCCTTCCCCAAGAATGCCGGTTTTCTGATTTTCTATGGCTACCTATCTATGATTTGAACGTCTATTTCGCCGAGACACATTTTCCGTCACCTCCGGCGGTCGAAACAATAAGATTCCAAATACAGCGCCAATGCCCAAACCGGTCACATGTGCCACATTACTGACCCCACCAAACAATCCCATCAATAAAGTTCCGCCCAGAATCATCCACAGCAACCATCCACCTTCTCGAGGAACCCGCTTCGCCGGATAAAACACATAAACCACCAGCACAGAAGCAACCAATCCCATAATTCCGCCCGAGGCCCCGACAAATATACTTTGAGAGAAACAGGTAGCAATCCAGGTGCTGCCCACGCCCGAAATCAGAAACACCCACAACGGCTTATAGGGCCCGAACAAGGGCACGCAAATCCATAAAACCACACACAAAGCCACCACATTAGAAAATACATGCAGCATGCCGCCATGAACAAAAACGGAAGTAAACAGTCTCCACCACTCCCCTTGAGCCAAAGCCGAATGCTGTACGCCTCCCCATCGCAACAGGTCTTGTCCCGATGGAGCGAAAAAATCCATTCCGCCCAATAGCATGACGACATAGACGATCAATAACATAAATGGAAGAATCGTACGAGGCCAATTCGTCCGATTCGGCCATATCGCCTCTTGGATCATCGCCCAGAATTCGCTTTTGGTCGGTTGATTTTTCCGAAAACGCCCATCTTTCCTCACCACATTAAAATCCACCGGAATGAAAAACAAACTAATCCCCACCAGAAAAAGACCGATCAGAAAAGATCCTCCGATCCAAATCAGATTCAATCGACTCCGATCCTGCGGAAGTCGATCCATCGGCTCCAAAAACACAAGCCGTTCCAGATCCTTCCCCTCGCTACCCATTCCCTGTCGCACCGCATCCCGAAATTCCTCGTAATCCTCCGAAAAGGCCACTCTTTTAAAAAAGTGTTTAGCTTCGAAATCATAATGCATTACTCGTTGTTCACAACGCTGCAAAAAGCGACGATATTGAGCCTCTTCGTCTTGTTCTGACAGCAAGGTCAGATGGATACGATCTTTAAACGACAATGCATACCATACCGTTTCCTGGCCTCGGAAAGGAAAAACCACATATAATTCGAAGGCCCGACCCATACCCGCCCGACGTGCGATCAAACGAGTGTTGGCGGTATAACCCATTTTTCCTTTCTCGATTTCTACCGTATCAAACTGATAATATGCTGTTTCAGGACAAGAAACAAGAGAATCTGGAGCCGTCAGGCTGGTAACTTGCGCCAAATGATGGGAAAGAGCCTCCTGCGTAAGGATCATCATGGCCACACTCGTCACACCTATCAGCATACCGACAAAATCTCGCCAACTTCTGATAGTATGAGAGTCAGGCAGAATTTTCAATCGAGGACCCATGATCCCCACAACCCATAAAGCCAGCATAAACGGCAACAATACTTCCCAGACCTCCTGTTTAACAAGATGAAGATGGAAATGGATGCACACCCAACAACATGCCCCATAAATCAAGACCGCAAGCCACCACAAAATGATGACGGGTCCGAGAATATGCCTGAATTTGATCACAAACTCACGAATACGGTTCCGTGGCTGCAATTTCGAGGAAATTGGAACTGCCATAGCAATCCGATTTAAGCACAACACGAATAAGCCTCTATTTCAAAGTTAGCATTTAAATCGGTTTTCTGCATCTGTCAGAACGCTTCTGCATCTTTTCCCCTCAACAATTTCACCCCATCCCTTACACTTTCATTCCCAGCAAACTAAAGAGCGTCATCAACGACATGACGCCCTCCCACGCACAAAACCGCTTGCCAAACAGAAAATCCATTAGTCAAATATTTGACCAAAACACGGGATTTCACTATCTTTGCGCCCACATTTTCACACTATGGTCTACGAAGGATGTGAGTTCAGGGAGTTCCAACTTCAAATCGTCCGCATGCGCATCGCCTTCCGCCAGTGCGTCCAACGAACCCTGAGACAACACGGTATCTGCATTACATTCGAAATGCTGCAAGTGCTCAGCTGCCTGTGGCGAGAACAGGGAGCCACCCAACAACGACTGGCCGAACGTACCGTCAAAAGCAAAGCCTGCCTGAGCAGCCTGATGAACAACCTGGAAAAAAGAGGCTACATCGAACGTCGGGAAGAACCGGCGGATCGCCGCAACAAGCGAGTCTATCTGACCCCGGAGGGCGAACGCTTCTGGCAACAAATCTGGCCGGTACTCAATCATCTGTATGCTCGGATGGAACAAACGTTCGGAAAATCCTCTTTCCGTCAGATGTCCGCCGATTTAACGAACATTCAACATGCCCTGGAAAACCTATAAAATAATCTGTTTCGCCGTCTGTCTATTCTGCGGACCGTTCGCTGCCGAGGCCCAAAACGACACGTTGTTTCTATCGGTCGATCAGCTCTTCGAGCTGGGCGTGCAACAAAGCCTCCAGCTGCAAGCTGACGCTCTGCAGGAATCCACCGCTCAGGAACGCGAAAAAGAGGCCCGGGCCCAGCAATGGCCCGATCTGACCGTGGGGCTGAAAGGAGGTTTTGTCGGACAGCCGGTCGTGTTCCGGCAGGGGCTCAGCGACGCCTATCATCCCGACGCTCCCGACTGGAACCAGAATTACGCCCTCGATTTCTCCCAACCGATTTACCAGGGAGGCAAATTGCGCTATGCCATCCGCAAAGCCAACATGGAACGCTCGCTGAGTTCGCTGCAAACCGCTACCGACAAAGCCGATCTCAAACTGACCCTGCTGGACGAATACATGCAGCTGTTCAGCCTCTACCGCCAGCAACAGGTTCTCACCCGCAATATCGAAGAATCTCAACGTCGCCTGCAGGATATCCGACGCATGAAGGAGGAGGGCCTCATCACGACCAACGACGTGCTGCGCAGCGAAATGCAACTGACCAACGACGAACTCTCGCTGCAAGAGGCCCAAAACGGCATTATCCTAGCCTCACAACGACTGGACATCCGATTGGGATTGGATGAGTCGCAACTGATCGAACCCGACACCTCCCTGCTCTATCGCCCGATCTCTCTCGAAGCGTACGAACAATATGTGCAGGAAGCCTATCAGGACGATCCCTTCATGAAACAACTGCGTATGAAAACCGAATTGGCAAAAAACGACATTGCATTAGCCCGTTCGGCCATGCGTCCCAACCTTTCGCTGTACGCCTCGAATACGTTGGCCCGCCCCATCTCACGCACCCTCGAAGACTTCTATAACAACAACTGGAACATCGGCCTATCGCTCTCACTGCCGCTTTTTGCGTTCTACAAAAACAACCACAAAGTGAAGCAGAGCCAACTGGCGGTTTCCCTGAGCCAAAATGCCGAAGAGCAGGAGAAACAACGCATCCGTCTCAAGGTGCGTACAGCCTACCTGCGTCATCAGGAAGCCCGCGACCAGGTCGAGGCCCTGCAACTGTCGGCCCAGCAGGCCCAGGAAAACTACCGCATCATGCAGAACCGCTATATGAACCAAGTGGCGATTCTGACCGACCTGCTGGATGCCAACGCCGTGCGGCTGGATGTCGAACTGCAGCTGACCGCCGCACGCACACGCGTTATCTACACCTATTACCAACTGTTAAGAGCCTGCGGGCGTCTTTAAAACCGAGTGATCGATATGGGAGATTGGCACACCAAACGACGGAGTCTGCGAAAGTATCGCCTCCGGAACATTATGCTGAACACGGTATGTATTCTGCTGGCCGGATCGGGCCTGTGGATCACCGTTCACTATTTCTGGCGGCATGTCCACTATGTCGTCACCAATGACGCATTCGTCGATCAATATGTCATTCCACTAAATATCCGTGTGGCCGGATATATCCGCGAAGTGCGCTTTACGGAACACCAATTCGTTCATCAGGGCGACACCCTGCTTATTCTGGACGACCGGGAGTACCGCATCCAACTCAAAGAGGCCGAAGCCTCTCTGCTGGACGCACACGGGACTCAGGACGTCGTTCACTCCGGGATTCTCACCTCGCAGAACAACGTGGCTATACAGGACGCCAACATCGCCGAAGCAAAAGCCAAACTATGGCAGGCCGAACAAGATTATCACCGTTTCGAACGGCTGTTCCGGGAAGAATCGATCCCCGGCCAGCAATACGAACAGGCCAAGGCCTCCTATGAAGCGGCACAAGCCCGCTATCAGTCCCTGGTAGAGCAGAAAAACGCCGCCCTGTCGCAATACTCCGAAGCCAACAAACGCAAAGTCGGTGCTCAAGCCAATATTCTACGCAAGGAAGCCGATCTGGACATGGCCCGACTGAACCTTTCTTACACGGTACTGACGGCTCCTTACGACGGATATATCGGGCGTCGCACTCTGGAACCCGGACAATTCGTCCAGGCGGGACAGACCATCTCCTATCTGGTCCGCAATCAGGACAAGTACATCACTGCCAACTACAAAGAGACGCAAATTGCCCATATCTTCATTGGTCAGGAGGTCATCATCAAAGTGGACGCCTACCCCAATCATCAATTCCGGGGACGCGTCACGGCGATCTCCGAAGCAACCGGCTCCAAATATTCGCTGGTTCCGACCGACAATGCGGCCGGCAACTTCGTCAAAGTACAACAACGCATTCCGGTCCGCATCGATCTGGAAGATATCTCGGAAGAGGAGATGGACCTGTTGAGAGCCGGGATGATGGTTGAAACCGAAGCCTTGCGTCGATGATCACTGCCGCTCAACTCGAACTGCCTGTTCGCCGATGGGTACCGGATTGGCTGGCAACCGTCTGCCTGTTTGCGATCATGCTGCCGGTAACGATGCTTAACGGCTCCTACACCGGAAGCATGCTGGAAGTTTCGAATACACTGGGTACCAACACCGAAGACATCACCATGGGCTATTATGCCGCTTCGGCCGGCATGGCCATTGCCTACCCGATCGTTCCTAAAATTCTCGGCGCTTTTTCCTCCAAAGCCCTGCTGATGGCGGACCTGTGTCTGCAATTATTGCTAAGCTGGATCTGTGCCCGTTCCCAAAGTGCCGACACCCTGATCGTGTGCAGTTTCTTTGTCGGATTTCTCAAGGGTTTCTTGATGTTGTGGTGCATTCGCCGCATCAAAACCATCTTCAGTCCAAAAGATGTCCGAAGCGAATTTTATGCCTACTTCTACCCTCTGGTATTCGGATGCGGACAACTCTCGATGATCATCACCGCTGAACTGGCCTACCACTACGACTGGAAATACATGTATTATTTCATGATGATTCTCCTGCTCGTAGCCCTGCTGATCGTCACCATCTGCTTCCGTCACGACCGTCCGATCCGAAAAATCCAACTTCAAGAACTCCATATCCGCGAAATGTTCGTCATCTCGACCGGACTGTTGATGCTCATGTACCTGCTCAACTACGGAAAAGTGTTGGACTGGATGGCTTCTCCCCGCATCTGTCTCTACATCGTTCTGGCTCCCATGCTGGTTGCCTTCTTCATCTGGACGCAATATCACTCCCGAACCCCCTACGTCAACCTGGCACCCCTCTACCAACCTAAAGCCATCGTCGGCTACCTCTATATGATGATCGTCATGTTCTTCAGCACCTCCACCACTCTGCTGACCAATTACATGACCTCCATCCTGCAAGTGGACGCCACCCACACCTACACCCTTTACATCTACCTGCTGCCGGGATATGCCCTCGGTGCATTCATCTGCTTCTGGTGGTTTCGCTGGCAACGGTGGCGTTTCCGGTTCCTGATTGCCGGCGGGATGGCCTGCTTCGCTCTCTTTTTCGGCATGCTCTACTTCGGAATTTCCCCTGACAGCACCTACGAAAGCCTGTTCTTCCCCATCTTTATCCGAGGTGTAGGCATGTTGACACTCATCATAGCCTTTGCCCTGTTTGCCGTGGAAAAATTAACCCCCAAATCCCTTATTCACAATGCTTTTTTCCTCATTGCCAGCCGTTCGGTATTAGCTCCGATCATGGCAACATCGTTCTACAGCAACCTGCTCTACCGTCTCCAACAAAAATATTTCTACACCCTGTCGGAACATTTTACCGAAGTAGACCCTTTAGCCGCAGAAAAGTACGCTTCGGCCTTACACTCCTCGATTGCCCAGGGGCATGGCTATGCAGAAGCCACGCAGATGGCGACCCAAAACCTTCAGACCACACTCCAGCAACAGAGTCTATTACTGGCGCTCAAAGAAATTCTAGGCTGGTTGTTTATTGTATCTTGTGTGATTGCCGTCATTTCACGCTTCATTCCCTTCCATAAAACCATTCGCGTGAAATTCACCAAAGCCGGAGACGATATGGTATAATAAACCCCTTCCCCTCAGAAAAAAATTTCCATTCCATACTCGGAATACGACTTTTCCGGATAGAACAGCTAAGGTTGTCAGGCTCAAAATCCCTCATTTTTGCTATCTTTGAGAAAATCGACCTTGACTTATGCTTTTCTGCCTAAACGCAACTTTCACTTCGATCTCCGTATCTCAGAAGATCCAACGATTCCTTTTTATCCTATTGCTGTTTATAATCGGTTCCGTATCGGCAACCGGACAAGAAAATACCGCCTCGGAAGGGAGAATCATCCGAATACTGGCCATCGGCAACAGTTTCTCGGACGATGGCGTAGAATACCTGGACGAACTGGCTCAAGCGGCCGGAGTTCGTCTGATCATTGGGAATCTATACATCGGAGGGTGTTCCTTGGAAAGACATTGGAATAACATTCAAGGAGAACTGCCCGCTTATGATTATCGCAAAAACGAATTCGGCACCCCAAGCAACAAGCCCAAAACCTCGCTGCAAGAAGCGCTGCAGGACGAACCGTGGGACTACATCACCGTTCAACAGGTCAGTCAACTGTCCGGTTTAGCCGACTCGTACTATCCCTTCCTGTCAGACCTGCTGCACTATCTGCGAACAAATACCCCCAATCCTCAGGTACGTTTCGCCATTCATCAGGTTTGGGCCTATACCTGCGACTCCAACCATCCCGGGTTCGCCTACTACCATCGTAATCAGGAGGAAATGTATCGCAAAATCGTCAGCACCGTAAGAATCGTAGCCCAAAAAGAAGGCA
Source organism: Alistipes sp. (assembly GCA_019422485.1). Lineage (GTDB taxonomy): Bacteria > Bacteroidota > Bacteroidia > Bacteroidales > Rikenellaceae > Alistipes_A. Next base: position 64,742 of record JAHZDG010000002.1, read on the forward strand.
TCCCAATCATCATCCCATCCGGTACCGCCATCCAAACGGGCCGCAACCTGATGGGCGACCGCATGAATCGGGACGGTTTTCACCTGAGCTACGGATTGGGGCGTTATCTCGCAGCCTGCACTTGGTATGAAACGCTGTTGGGTTCGGTGGAAGGCAACCCCTACCATCCCGAGGAGATTACCCCACAAGAAGCGACCTTAGCCCAACGAATCGCCGGATACGCCGTACGGAATCCCTTCCAAGCGGCCTCCCTTCCGTAACGGCATCCCTACATTTTCATTTGGATTGTCGAAGTTCGAATACTGACCTCAGGACGCTCTCATTCCATAGGACACAAATCTATTGACCGGCCCTGGCGAAGAAGATCGTCCTCCGCCAGACACACCCCTGCAACCCCTTTCAAGCAGATCTACGCATTCTTCAAGCCTTCATTTCTTCACTGAGCCGTTTTTCAAAGTCCCAACGTCTCGCCCGAGGCCAGATAACCGGTATCTTCGATCAAATGGCCCGAATTAGCCGCCGCAACCGCCAAGCGATCACAACGTTCATTCTCCGGAATCTCGGCATGTCCTTTCACCCATACGAAACGGACGTGGTGACGACGATAAACCTGCAGAAAACGGCGCCATAAATCGGGATTTTTCTTCTCCTTGAATCCTTTTTTCTCCCAGCCGAACACCCAGCCTTTCTGGACCGCATCCACCACATAACGCGAATCGCTGTAAATGGTCACCTCTTCCCCGTCCCGTTTGAGGGCTTCCAGACCCACAATCACCGCCATCAATTCCATCCGATTGTTGGTCGTATGCGCATAACCCGCACTCAGTTCTTTCCGATAGGGCCCACTCATCAACACCACCCCATATCCTCCCGGCCCCGGATTGCCCTGAGCCGCGCCATCGGTATACATTGTAATTTCTGCCATGCTCTTGTCAAACAAAAAGAGGGTTGCTCGCCCTCTTTTTTATTATGCTATCTACACAGGTGTGGCTTTCATGACTTTTCAGCCAACCTCCACCTTTCTAAGTATCCGTTTCTATTTCCGGCCTTTTACATCCTTGGCTTCGATACACAAGGTCGCATGCGGAACAATACGCAGCCGTTCTTTCGGAATCAGCTTCCCGGTTTCCCGGCAAATTCCATACGTTTTGTTCTCAATTCGCACCAAAGCCGCCTCCAAGTGTTGGATAAACTTCAGCTGACGCTGAGCCAAACGGCCCGACTCCTCTTTCGACAAGGTCGCAGCCCCCTCTTCCAACACTTTGAAAGTAGGCGACGTATCTTCAATATCGTTGCTTGCCGTATGCGTAATGGTCGCTCTGAGTAAGTCATAGTCAGCCTTTGCCTTCTCCAACTTATCCATGATGATCTTCTTGAATTCGAGTAACTCTTCATCCGAGTACCGAGTCTTTTCGTGTTCTGACATGGCTTTACAATTTAACGTTTCAACCGAAGGGTTTCCCGCTTCGATCTTATATAAAGATACAAAACATTTATGAATATACCAAGTCTTTCGGATCGAAGATCACTAAATTCAAACGACCATTCCTCAGACTCTCTCTACACGCAGCACAACGGACAGTTCGTCAAGTTCGACGGTCATTGCCTGAGTCGGATCCAAGGCATCAACCAAATCAACACTTACCGCCAAAGTCTGACCCGCGATATAATCGCGATAGGAATCGACGGCTCCGTCCACTTCGCCCTGACGAGCGATCTGAACCCGAATTTTATCCGTCACTTCGAATCCGCTTTCCTTACGGATATTCTGGATACGGTTTACCAACTCACGTGCCAAACCTTCCCGACGCAACTCTTCGGTCACCGTAATATCGACGGCCACGGTCAGTTTGCCTTCGGTGGCAACCAGCCAGCCCGGCATATCTTCCGACGTAATGTCGAAATCGGCTGCCGTCGCTTCAATCATCACCCCGTCGATTTCGGCGGTCCAACGATCGGTGCGTTCCACTTCGGCAATATCCGCCTGCGAGAAGCCGGCCACCAAAGCTGCAATCTGTTTCATCTGTTTGCCATAACGCGGCCCCAGCGTCTTGAAGTTGGGTTTGATGCGTTTGGTGATCACGCCGGTGGTATCCTCGATGAATTCCATATCCTTGATATTGACTTCACTGAGAATCAACCCGCGAACCGCTTCGATATTGGCCTTGATGGCCGGATCGAGCACCGGAATCACCATCTTCGAAAGCGGCTGACGCACTTTGATATTCACTTTACGACGCAATGCCAACACCATCGACGACACCCGTTGGGCCATCTCCATAATCGCTTCCAGATGAGCATCCACGGCCGAAGCGTCATATACCGGGAAGTCGGCCAGATGTACCGATTCGCTATGATGTCCGCTGATGGCGTTCAGGTCCCGGAAAATCTGTTCGGTAATGAACGGTGCAAACGGAGCGGCCAGTTGCGAAACCGTTTCCAGGCAGGTATACAACGTCTGGTAAGCGGCCAGTTTATCCTGGCTCATACCCCCGCCCCAGAAACGTTTGCGGTTCAGACGCACATACCAGTTCGACAGGTTTTCATTCACAAACTCCTGAATGGCGCGAGCCGCCGGCGTGGGATCGTAATCTTCCAACGCATCGGTCACGGTCTTCACCAGGGTATTGAGCAGCGAAATGATCCAGCGGTCGATTTCGGGACGTTCCTGCAGAGGAACCTGAGCTTCGCGCCCGGTGAAACCGTCCACATTGGCATATAACGCAAAGAAGCTGTACGTATTGTAAAGCGTTCCGAAGAATTTGCGACGCACTTCATCAACGCCGTCCACATCGAATTTCAGGTTATCCCACGGCTGCGAGTTAACGATCATGTACCAACGTACGGCATCGGCCCCATAGCGGTCGATTACTTCGAACGGATCGACGGCATTCCCCAGACGTTTACTCATCTTGTTGCCGTTCTTGTCCAGCACCAGCCCATTGGAAATGATATTTTTAAAGGCCACGCTGTCGAACAACATGGTAGCCAGGGCATGCAGCGTAAAGAACCATCCACGGGTCTGGTCCACCCCTTCGGCGATGAAGTCGGCCGGAAAGACTTTCTGGAAAGCCTCACCCTGAATTTCGAACGGATAGTGGGCCTGAGCGTAAGGCATGGCTCCCGAGTCGAACCATACGTCGATCAGGTCGCTTTCGCGCACCATCTTTTCACCCTTGGACGATACCAGCACGATGTTGTCCACATAAGGACGGTGCAGATCGAACTTGCGATAATTTTCAGCGCTGTAATCGCCTTCCACATAATCCTTCAGGGGATTTTCGGTCATGAAGCCCGCCTGAATGGATTTTTCGATCTCCTGTTTGAGTTCGGCCACCGAAGAGATACACTTCAGTTCGCCGTGATCTTCCGTCGCCCAGATCGGCAGCGGAGTTCCCCAATAGCGGGAACGCGACAGGTTCCAGTCCACCAGATTTTCCAGCCACTTCCCGAAACGGCCCGCTCCGGTCGAAGCCGGTTTCCAGTTGATCGTTTCATTCAGGGCGATCAACCGATCCTTCAGGGCCGTGGTCTTGATGAACCACGAGTCGAGCGGATAGTACAACACCGGTTTGTCGGTCCGCCAGCAATGCGGATAGTTGTGGGTATGTTTTTCGATACGGAAGACCTGTCCCTGCTGTTTCAGCATCATGCAGATCGTAATATCCAGGGTTTCATCCTTGTCGGTCAGGGTCGGATCATAGGCGTTCTTTACAAAACGACCCGCATACGGTGCATAGGCATCCACCTGTACGTTGTTCTGCGCGAACGAGGGATCCATATCTTCGATCCGGAAAAATTTCCCGGTACGATCGACCATCGGCTGGCGTTTCCCGGCCTGGTCCACCACCATCAACGGGGCAATGCCCTGCTGTTTGGCCACCCGGTCGTCATCGGCCCCAAACGTGGGAGCAATGTGTACGATCCCCGTACCGTCTTCGGTCGTCACGAAGTCGCCCGTAATCACCCGGAAAGCATCGCCTTCGGGTTTGATCCACGGAATCAGCTGTTCGTAACGGATACCGGCCAGTTCGTCGCCCCGGTATTCGGCCAATACCCGGAACGGAATGTTTTTCCCATCCCCCGAATAGGCATTCATATCCAGTTCGGCGTTTTTCTTCGGGAAATAATTCGCCATCAGATCCTTGGCCAGCACCACCGTAATCGGCTGCCCAGTATAGGGATTGAACGACTGCACCTTCACATAGGTAATGCCGGGACCTACGGCCAAAGCCGTGTTGGAAGGCAAGGTCCAAGGCGTCGTCGTCCAGGCCATAAAATAGAGATCGCCCTCAACACCGTCGAACAGTTTTTCACTGGCAGCATCCCGAATCACCCGGAACTGAGCCGTACAAGTCGTATCCTTCACATCGCGATAGCAACCCGGCTGGTTGAGTTCGTGGTTGCTCAAACCCGTTCCGGCAGCCGGCGAGTAGGGCTGAATCGTGTAGCCCTTATACAGCAAGCCTTTCTTATACAGCTCGCTGAGCAGGTACCACAGCGTTTCGATATACTTATTGTCGTAGGTGATATACGGATCGTCCATGTTGATCCAGTAACCCATATCCCGTGTCAGTTTTTTCCACTGATCGGTGTAGGTCATCACCTCCCGACGACATGTGTCGTTATACTCTTCGATAGAGATCTTGGAACCGATATCTTCCTTGGTGATCCCGAGTTTCTTTTCCACACCCAGTTCCACCGGCAGACCGTGGGTATCCCACCCTGCCTTACGATGCACCAAGAACCCTTTTTGGGTTTTATAGCGGCAGAATACATCCTTGATCGTACGGGCCATCACATGGTGAATACCCGGGGTACCGTTGGCCGAGGGAGGCCCTTCGAAAAAGACAAACGTCGGATGACCTTCACGCAAGGTGATACTTTTGTGGAACGTATCGTCACGATCCCACGCCTCCAGTACTTCTTTATTGATCCGGGACAGATCCAGTCCCTTGTACTCTTTGAATTTAGCCATAATATCTCTTTTCTTATTCTTGCCACTGTGTGATCAGGAACACCTCCGGCCAAACGGTCGTTCCACCCGGACTACCCGCGTTCCCATATCCGTAAATCGCAAAAATACAAAATTATTTCTGGAATATAGCAGGATAACGATTGATAAAATACACCGGCGTGCAACTCCAGGCGTGGCAATAGCTGTTCATCGGGGCAAAACCGTAAGGAGAACGCAGATCATTTTGGGGATCATACACTTCCCAGAACGTATCGGCACCCTTGTCGACCATCTGTCCCCAATAGTTCAGCAAGGTCTCCCGTGCCCGATCTTCGAGCCCGCAGCGAATCAGCGCCTCGATCACATAGTGCCAGGCATAAGGCGATCCCGGATAGACGGCATCCGACTGTGCGAATACCCGTTCCAGGGCTTTGGCTCCCTCCTGTGGGGTCAGCGTACCGGAGAGAATCATCCAGGTCTGCGACAAATAGGAGATCTGACGATCCGGACCCGATACAACCACTCCGGCTTTCCGATCGTAATAACGTTCCCGCCCGGATTTTTTCATCTGACGAATCAGCTCCGGCCAATCCTTCACCTCGTCTTCAACCCCCAGCATCTGTGCCAGTTCATACGAACCTTCCACCGCAAACGTCATCAGACCCTGCATCGAAGCAGCCCGATCGTAACCATCCTTCCAGTCAAACACCAGCCAATATTTCGGTTTCTTTTCCACATCGTACACCCCGTCGGCATCCAGATACCCCCGGGCCATTTCAACCTGACGTTTGACCACCGGCCACAAGTCGGCAGCGGTTTCACGATCGCCGGTCGCCTTGAGATACTCCAGCAAGGTCGTTCCGTACAACAAGCAATAATCCATCGTATAGGTTTCGCGCAAAGGATGGGGTTTCGGCTGTTCGAGCACCGTGGCACGCACCATTCCCTTCTCATCGGACAAGGCCGCCAACAGATACAGACAACGTTTGGTCAGTTCGTGATTTCGGAACGAAACAGCATTGGCAATCGACTCCAGGTAAAGATCGCCGATCCACAAGCGCCGGTCGCGTTTCGGGCCATCTTCATAGACCGTCTGCATGCATTCGCTCAGGGTAGCCAATCCCACTTCATAAATACGGGCAATCTGAGGATCGGTCCCTTCCGACAAGTCCGGAGCTGTATCCGGAGCCGATGTCGTTGCCTGGCAATGCATATCGGTAAAATATATATCGTAGTAGGCGGAACAGCCCAACACTTCGACTTTTACATAACGGAAAGCCATCCGTCTCGGAATGGTTACCGTGGCGGGCAAGGCCGTCAGGGTTACGATTTCGTCCTGCAGCCAAGCACGACTCAAGCCGCCCGGATACTGTGTAAAGGAAATATTCAGCTCCCCGGGCACTTCGCCAAACGTCAATTTCAAACGCACCGGACCATCGGCATCCTTATTGGCATGGAGCGTAAAGGTCACATATCCGGTGAGGTGTTCCCCGAAATCCAGAATCGTTTCCTTTCCCTGTCCGATACGTTCTTTGATCAGGGTACCATAAAACCCATCCAAATTCGTTTCGGGCTCCATCCGCCAACCTTGGAAAGCGGTCGAATCACTGACCGAACGAACCATACCAATCGGTTCCACGTGCCGTTCCCGAAGTTCAGGCTTTGCTGCCTCGGCCTTCTGGAGCCAAACCTCCCGACGGTCGGCGAACACATCTTCACCGGCCTGCAAACAGGTTGTCCCCAATCCGAACAAAACGGCGGACATACCCAACATCTTCATCCACTGATGCCACATACTTTTCTCGTTATAATTTTTCAATTCGCCCCATTTTCAAAGGCTTCCTGCAAAGATAAATTTTTCACCCATATATCCCAACCCGATCATCGAGCCAAACACAACTTTCCTTATCCTCACCCCGGATTACCCTGTGCATATTTCCCCTGCACTGTTCATACCAAGTCTCCGCTTCATTTCGCTACTGACACTTCTCTCCTATCCCACTATTCCATTCTTTTTATTATC
>JAHZDG010000002.1:71731-78277 GCA_019422485.1 Alistipes sp.
CCTATGACAAAAAACTTTTAATCCTCACACTCATGAAAAAAGCCCTCTATATTCTTTGCATATACCTTTGCCTGCCGTTTCTCTCGCCAGCTCAAACCAACGACTATCAGAAAAGCGTCGAAAAACTGATCGAGGTCTCCGGTGCCGGCCACACCCTCCAAAGCACCGCACCCCGTTTGTTATCCATGCTGAAACAACAAAGTTTAGGAATCCCGGACATCTTTTGGGAAACAGTCGAAAAAGAGATTTTACAAAACGCCAATAAGGAACTGGCCGTCATGATGGTTCCCGTCTATCGCAAATACCTGACACAGGAAGAATTGGACGAAATTATCGAATTTTATGAAACGCCGATCGGCCGCAAGTTGGCTGAAGTCAGCCCGCATATCTCTGACGAGATGTTAACCATCGGTCAGCAATGGGGTATGCAGTTCAGCCAAAGGATCCTCCAACAACTCAAAGACCAAGGATATCTCTAAACCGCTCACCCGACAGATCGCCTCATCAGAAAATGACAAACCGTTTCCGAGTGGTCGGGAACGGTTTTATTAATTCAGAATCAGCGCGACTCGCTTCCTGCAATCGGGCATCTAACGTTCCAGGCGTCGCAAATAATCTTCGGCCCGACGACGCATTCGTTCGGCCCGACGAGCGGTCTCGGGATGAGTCGAAAACAGTTGCATAAACTCGGACATACTTCCCTGCCCCTTCATCGACAGGCTTTGCAGACATTCCAAGGCCTCTCCCATCGCCCGCGGATCGTATCCGTTACGCACCAGAAATCCAAAGCTGAAATCATCAGCCCGATACTCCTGCTGCTGCGAGAAACGGGCACCGGCATATCGTTCGGCCAACGAGCCCAACTGCGAAGCGCTCAATCCGGCCAAAGCGCCACCCGCCGCACTCAACGCCCCGCGAGCCGCCGATGTCAGATAGGCTTTCCGCATGGCCCCCAACGAGTCGCGGTTGCGGATATGCCCCATTTCATGTCCGATGATCGCCATCAACTGATCGTCGTTCATCCGATCCATCAGCCCCGAAAAAACCCGGATACTGCCATCGGCCGTTGCAAAGGCATTGACATCCTTCGTCTTATAGACCTTAAAATTGAGCGGAACCCGATTGACAGCCTCATAACGGTCGGTCAGCCGTTCCAGACGCCGCGCATAAGGATCATCGCCCGAGGCCACTTCGTTGCGGGCATCCGCATAACGGATATATTCCGCTGCCATGCGCACCACCTCCTCGTCCCGCAAATCAGCAGCCTTGAGCACATCCACCGTGGCCTGAATCCCGGGATGAGGCACCCGAACCGGCCAGCGGGTAACGACCAACACATAAATCAACAAAGCGATGAGAACAGCGGTCAACATAGCAAAAAGGGGGATCAAATTCGAATTTCGGGTATAAAATTAGGATTATTTGACGTAAATTCGCAATCGGAACAAAAATCCGGTCACTAAACATACGAAACTAAATAGAAAACTTCATCGATGAAAACAACCGCATTTACCAAGTACCATCTGGCCAATGGGGCCCGTATGGCTGAATTCGCCGGCTACAACATGCCGATCGAATTTTCAGGCATCAACGACGAACACCTCACCGTCCGTGAAAAAGCCGGCGTATTCGACGTCAGCCACATGGGAGAAATCTGGGTAAAAGGTCCCAAAGCCCTCGATTTTCTGCAGTATGTTACCTCCAACAACGTAGCAGCCCTGTACGACGGCAAAATCCAATACTCCTGCCTGCCGAACGGTCGCGGAGGTATTGTAGACGATATTCTGGTGTATCGCATCAACGCCGAAACCTATCTGCTGGTCGTCAATGCCGCCAATGTCGACAAAGACTGGAAACATCTCTGCGCTGCCGGTGAAAAATTCGGTCTCACCCCCGGCAAAGAACTCTACAACGCTTCGGACGAGATCGCTCAGCTGGCTATTCAGGGGCCGCTGGCCATGAAAATCGTGCAGAAGCTCTGCCCGAAAGCCGATGTAGAAAACCTCGAATACTACACCTTCATCAAAACCGAAGTAGCCGGCATTCAGGACGCCATCGTATCGGCAACGGGATACACCGGTGCAGGCGGTTGCGAAATCTACGTCGCCAACGAAGATGCCGACAAACTGTGGGAAGCGCTCTGGAAAGTCGGTCCTGAATTTGGTCTGAAAAACATCGGCTTGGGTGCCCGCGACACCTTGCGTCTGGAAAAAGGCTTCTGCCTCTATGGCAACGATATCGACGATACCACCTCTCCCATCGAAGCCGGTCTGGGTTGGATCACCAAATTCGTCGACGGCAAAGATTTCATCGACCGTGAAACGAACGCCAAAATCAAAGCCGAAGGTCCGAAACGGAAACTGGTCGGTTTCGAGTTGGTTGAACGCGGCATTCCGCGCCACGGTTACGAACTGGCCGACAAAGAGGGCAATATCATCGGGACGGTGACTTCCGGAACCATGTCGCCCTCGCTCAAGAAAGGCATCGGCATGGGTTATGTTGCCAGCCAATGGGCTACCCCGGGCAGCGAAATCAACGTTATCATCCGTCAGAAACCGGTAGCTGCCGTAGTGGTGAAAGTTCCCTTCGTCAAATAACCTTCCCTGCGATACCCCAAAGGGAGTTATCCCGACAGATGTAACACAAAAAACGGATACCGAATCGGTATCCGTTTTTTTATCCTTCACACGAACCTGCGGACAAGACCGTTCTGCTACACGGGCTCATTCCACTGGCCGCTCGTCGTTCTAAAAACTCAGTTTCACCCCGGCCAGCACGTTGATGCCCAAGCCCGGATAGTGATAGAAACGATACAATTTCTGATTGATCAGGTTGTTGCCCTGAACAAAGACCCCGATCATTTGCGAGATGCGATATTCGGCACTCAACGACAGATCGAACGTCGGATTGACCTTATTATAAATCAATCCCTGTTCCCAGAAACTAACCCCCAACGAAGGGATATATTGGGTCACCGTATATACATCCGACGCAAAGTATCGGCTGCTTTGGAAAGTTCCGCCCAGGTTCAAGATCAATTTATCCTGGTAGCTATAACGCAGATTCAGGCGGGCCGTCAGATTAGGTACACTCGAAACATGTTCATACGAGCTCGACGAGAACCCCCGATACTGCACCGAAGCTTCCAAACCGAACGAACCCGAAATACGACCTTCCAGATCGGCCCCGACCGTCCACATAGTCAGGGAATCGGACAACATACGGAAAGTTTCGCCATAAGAATCGCGAATCGTTTGGTCTTCGGAGATCTCTTCGGCCGTCGACATCACATAGTAATTGGCCGGCGTCAAATAGTCTTTATACAAGGAGGCTCCTCCGTACACTTTATAGGAGAACGAAGACGAGAAACTTCCTGTAAAACCAACCCGACCGTTATACTCAACGGTATTGGGAGCGATCTGCGACATCACATAAGGATTTTCCAAGGTCAAGGAGCGATAGTCGTTGCTGCGTACCCGGCCGTCGATTTCCACATAGGGAACAAAATAACCGCTGGTCACATCGATACGCATCTGGAAGCGGGGGAAGAAATAATTTTTCTGCCGGGTGCGTTCGATGTCTGTCGGATCGGTCATGCGATTGAACGTATAATCAACCCCGAGGGCAAAATCAAACTTTCCGGTCTTGAGATGATACAGCGGAGCTACCGTCACCAGATCGTTTTGATAGTCGTTGTTTCCTCGGTAAGCATCGTAATGCACACCCAAGGTCACCTCGTGACGATCGGCAAAGCATTTACCCAGTTCCAGGCTCGCCCCGAAATCTTTCTGATCATAGTTGAACCGATCCGTAAAATAGGCTCCGTGCGCTCCGATCCGGAAATTAAAGTGGGACAAATCTTCGAACGTATCGCCGAATGCCACACGAGCATGCAAGGTCGAGAAATATTGACGCAGCCCATCGGCGGTCGAGTCGAAAGTGGCCGCCAGCGGCTCTCCGGCCGTATAGTACCCATAACGGCTCACCAAATCGTAATCATAACCGATCTCGCCATTGAGGCTGTAACGACCGAAACGGCGTTCGCCCAAAGCCCCTACCTTATTATAGGTAGTCGATGCCGGCGCTTTCACCCCGTTGTCGTTTTCGATTTTGCTCCAGCTTCCGTAATGATTGAGGTAAGCCGACACAAAACCCTTTTCCATGCCGGTCGTGTTGTAGTAAAAATCCAACAGACTCTGGAAGGGAACCCCCAAAGCGGCCTTTACATAAAAAGGCGTATAGAGTTGGTAATCATTTACGTCGATCGTGGCCGCCCGAAACGGAGTCACCTGGAAACCGTAACTGATCGGCTGAGGATTAATCAGGTACTCAAATTCAGGACGCAGCTTGACCGTATCCACCATATTGGGTTTGATGTCCAATTTGGAAGCCTCCCGAACCGTCGGTTCATAGGCCCGAGTCACCTCCATTTGACGATTGAGCTCTTCACCGGTCTGCGCCCGAAGAACAGCCGACGTGCCCAACGTCAACAGCGATACGAATACGAATAGCTTTTTCATAAGGCTTATAGGGTTCTTTTTCGATTTTACTTCAATGCATTGATTTTTTCCTGTGCGGCGGCAACCACCCCGTCCGTTTTGTCGGTGTAACCGTCGATGATACTCTGGTAGGTTGCCTTGGCCTGGAAGGCATCGTTCTTCTGAACGTAGATGTCCCCCAAGATCAGGAAGGCCTTACCGACCCAATATTGATACGGCAGATTCTGTTCGGCCAACGCATACACCTCTTTTTCCGCTTCGTCCAGTTTCCCCTGACGGAACAGAATGGAAACCATCTGGTAACGGCTTTCAGCCGCATCACGCGTACGACCCGTGGCGACCTGACGATAGAGATCGAGTGCCGCATCCGTTCGACCCTCAGCCTGCGCCACCTTGGCCAGCGCGAAATTGGCTTCACGAGTCAGATCCGGCGTCACGAACGACGATGCCAACACTTCATCGGCTGCTTTGGCCATCGCAGCCTGATCACCCGTCGCAACCGTTTCCCGTAAATAACCGCTCAAAGCTTCGGTAATCACCTGCGAACGATCGCTCGCCGCACTCAACTCCCGATACAAGGCAGCGGCAGCCACGTGGTCCTTATCTTCGGCCCGCATTCGGGCAGCCTGTTGCAAGGCCTGGGTTTTGTATTTGTTGGAAGGCATCGAACCAACCTCTTCGAAAGCGGCCAAGGCTCCGGCCCGGTTTCCTTCCTTGAGCGAGCAGTCACCCAACGCATAGAGGGCATCCGCCCGGTAAACTCCTTTGGGGAACTGGCGCAGATAGTTATCCATCAGACTCAATGCCCGGGCCGAATTTCCTTCCTGGTATACCCGATCGGCCGCCGCAAACGACAACGAATCCCGCTCGATGGCACCTACATTGGTTTCGATACCGGTTTCTTTGGCATATGCGAGATAGGTGTCCACCTCGTTGCGGTCCACATAGATGTTCCGGATCCCCAACATGGCGTCTTTAGCCTGACGAGAATTGGGGAACTGATCCACTACTGCCTTGTAATACTTCAGGGCCTCGGTCTGATCGCCCAGGTTCTGGTAGGTCAGACCCAGTTCGGCCAATGCCGGCAGATAATAAGGCGAATCGGGATAACGATTCACCAGCTTTTTCAATGCAGAAGCCCCTTCACGGAACCGTTCGGCCTGCACATAGGTCCGACCCAATTCATACATGGCATCATCCACATAGTCTCCGCGATCGGCCGAAATGATGGACAACAGGGCGTCGATCTTCCGGTCACGTTGCCCGTCCAGGCCCAACATCACCGCCCGCTGGAACCGGGCATAATCGGACGAAGGTGCCGACAAACGAATGGCTTTATCGTAATTTTCAATTGCCTGTGCATACTCACGTTTGGCAAAAGCAATATCGCCCAAACGGTTGTAGGTATCCGAACGCAGGTTGTCACGCGTCGAATAAACCGATAAAAATCGGTTAAACGAAGAGGCAGCCTTATCCCAATTTTTGGTATTGAAATAACAGTACCCCAGGTTATAATTGGCCACCTTGTTTTCATATTCATTCGAGGGCGACAAACGGAGATATTCCTGATAAAGCGGAATCGCCCGGTCATAACGTTCCTGTCGAGCCATGGTTTCCGCCCGCCAGAAACGGGTCAGAGCCGTATACTTAGCGTTAAAACGGTTTGCATCAGCCACATCAAAGAAGGCCAGAGCCTGCGTATAATCACCCTGTTCAAAGAACTCCAGTCCCCGGAAATAGGCAATTTTCTGTTTGGCCGCTTTGATATCATTATTGGGATTGCGCACCGCTTCGATCGCCTTATAGGCCGCATCATAGTTGCGCGAGTTGAAATAGGCCGCCAGCAACACTTCGCGAGCTTCGTCGATACGGGGTGAATTCGGGAAACTGTTTACATAGTTATCCAGAATCGTAATCGCTTCATTGAAAGCACCCCCACCCTGTTCATACTGCAATTTTCCGTAGTTGAACATGGCTTCCTCTTTCACGTTCGGATTAAAATCCGCCGAAGAGGCCAACGCAAAAGCCGCCAGGGCTTTTTTCTTGT
>JAHZDG010000002.1:78287-81896 GCA_019422485.1 Alistipes sp.
CATCTGCAGGTAAGCGTCGCCCAGATGGAAAGCCGCATTCTGACCCAATTCGTCCTGAGCCGAAGCCACAGCCGACAACTGATTGATCGCCTGCGTAAAGTACAACTGGTTGTAGTTGCAGAAACCGGCCAGGTACAACTCTTCGCGACCCATCGGGGCCCCCAATTCTTCATACATTTTGATGTAGGTCAAGGCATCGGCATAGTCGCCCTGATGGAAATAAGCCTCGCTCAACATCCGGGCAATTTCGGCCCGACGACTTTCGGCCGCCTGATTCAACAACGGCACCCCGTTCGTAATCACATAATCGTAGTTGCCCTGCTGGAACTCGATCTGCAACAGATAGAACGGAATAATCGGTTCATAGGCCGGTTCCGAAGCGATCGAAAGGAAGCCCTGCTTGGCCGCATCCAGATCGCCCCGCGAATAGTCGATATACGAGCGGTAGTAGGTGGCATGAGGAATATAGGCCGGATCGGTCGTACATTGTTGGAAATAGGTATAGGCTTTATCTGTTTCCCCGATCTGATAAGCCGAATACCCGGTCCGATAGTTGTATTCATCCAAGCGCGAAAAATTCAACGCATAGGGATTGACCGTCAGGAAGCTGTTATAAGCGGCCTGATAATCACCCTGCTTTTGCTGGATCAATCCCAGCGCAAAATAGATATCATTCAGGTAAATCGAGTTCGGGTAGTCTTCCACGAAACGTTCCAGCAACTCTCCGGCGTTATTCTGTCCCTGCTGGGCCGCACACAACGCAATGTAATAGCGGCTCCGCATGCGGTAACCCTGATCGTCGGTTCCCAACGCTTCGGCCGCCTTGCGAAACTCGCCCTGAGCCGAACCGTATTTTTGGTTTTCATAGAGTTCCACCCCCCGATTGTAGTGATACTCGGCCCCGTGGGGCGAAATACCGCTCTGAGCGGAAAGTGTCCAGCTGCCTAACAGCATCACCGCACACAACAAGAACTTGTCTCTCATATCGGTTTAATATACATTTATAAATCTTTTCCAATCATTCTGACTCGACGATCTTTACGATCCTCTGCCGGTTTTGTCTCCCCTTCTCCGCCTTTTCCATCAACTCGATAAGAACCCGACCGAACACACATCAGGAAACGAGCCATCCCCAAGCCGTTTACTCCGCCGGCTCTTTCAATGCACACACCCTCATCTTGGCGCTCCGGGAGCGAGGATTACGTTCGATCTCTTCGGGGGTCGGCACCACCGCTTTCCGCGTCAGCACCTCGAAAGGTGTCTGAACCCGTCCGAAGAAGTCTTTTTCGGCCCGTCCCTCGAAATTGCCGCTGCGCATAAAATTCTTCACCAGCCGGTCTTCCAGCGAATGGTAGGTGATCACCACCAGTCGTCCGCCCGGCCGCAACACTTTCCGGGTCTGCTCGAGCATCATCTTCAAGGCCTCCATCTCGCCGTTCACTTCGATACGCAAAGCCTGGAACAGCTTAGCCAAGAACTTGCTCTCAGCCCCTCGGGGAGTGACCGGCGATACCGCCTCGATCAGGGCTCCGATGGTCGTCAACGGAGCTTCCGTACGCGCCCGCTCGATACATTGGGTAATACGATGCGGGGCATCCAACTCTCCGTAAGTACGAAAAATGGCGGTCAACACCTCCGGTTCGTAACTATTTACCAGTTCAGCCGCCGTCATCTGTGCCCGTTGGTTCATGCGCATATCGAGCGGACCGTCAAAACGGAACGAGAATCCCCGCTGCTCGCTGTCGAAATGGTGAGACGAAACGCCCAAATCGGCCAAAATCCCATCCACCGCTTCGATGCCATGATACCGCAACCACGAGCGCAAAAAGCGGAAATTACTCTCCACAAACAACAACCGGCTATCATGCGGCCGATTGGCCCGGGCATCGGCGTCCTGATCAAAAGCAACCAACCGCCCCTGATCCGACAATCTTTCCAAAATCGCCCGAGAATGGCCGCCCCCGCCAAAAGTCACATCGACATACGTCCCTTCGGGACGAATATCGAGGGCCTCGATACTTTCATTCAGCAACACGGGAACATGGTAGGGTTGAATCATCTGCGTCTTTCTCGTTTTCAGTTACTTAGACATCTTCAAGCCGCATCATCATCTTGACCCGATCCGGCCCGGTGTCTAAATTGGGGTAAAGGTATAAAATTTTGCGGCGGTTTGGGGTTCCCAACCGAATATTCTACCTTTGTAAAGAGAGCCCGTTCCTTTGAGGTACTCGCTAACCCCGAAGCCTCTCCGATCGAATCCGTTTCAAGACGTTCCGCCAGCCCGCTCGTCGAAGCTGTGATCGAAGGCCAAGCTGCACTTGTTCACACGCTTCTCCGAACACCCCGAACGTCACCTGGATCCGCTCGACAGACTTTACGATTACGGTTTGACACCTCCTACGAACCCGCTCTGTGACACGCTATACTGAATTATGAATACACCCGCTACCCTCACGGTCAACCTGGAAAAAGTCATCGCCGACAAGAATCCCGCCCTGGCGCGATGGTTGCCCCGTTTTGTAATCGCCTACCTCAAACGCATCGTCCATCAGGATGACGTCAACCGCATCCTGCACAGTTATGCCCAACTGCCGCCCGTGGAATTCATACGAGCCTCGTTACAAGATCTGCGCATCGGTTACAGTTCGGTGGGCATCGAACGACTCGATCCGACCAGCCGTTATCTGTTCGCTGCCAACCACCCGTTCGGCGGCATGGACGGTCTGATGCTGCTGGACGAACTCGACCGCTACTTCTCCTCAGGCCGCATTATCGTCAACGACCTGCTGATGAACATCAAACCACTGGCCCCGCTGTTCGTCCCCATCAATAAGCACGGACGGCAAAACAGCACCTATGCCCGAATGATGCACGAGGCACTGGAGGGTCCGGAACAGGTAGCCACTTTCCCGGCCGGTCTGTGTTCGCGCCGCATCCGGGGGCAGGTCTGCGACCTGGACTGGAAACCCAGTTTTATCAAAAACGCCATTTCCAGCCACCGAGACATCGTTCCGGTCTATTTCGAAGGTCATTTATCCAACTTCTTCTACAACCTCTCCAACCTGCGTACTTTCCTCGGTATCAAAGCCAACCTGGAAATGTTCTATCTGGTCGACGAACTTTTCAAACAACAGGGTCGTCACTTCCACATTGTATTCGGAGAACCGATTCCCTGGCAAGAGATCGCCGCCGAGGGTTCTCCCCGCAAATGGTGTAACGAAGTGCGTCAACGTGTCTACGCTCTGGCGGCTCAAACAAAATAACTCACCCGCTTCCCGCATACGAGGCCGCATTCATTCCCAGGTGCGGCCTTTTTCACGGCCTGACCACACCTTCTATCCCCTTCCACTCCCCCTGCGTACGGTCAAAAGATGCAGGCATACCTTCCGGCCGTTTTGAACAAGCCCCGGCTTTTAAACGTTTTCACCAGAAAGAGGACATTTTATTGAACATTCCGTATTATTTTTTCACAAAATCTCATCGATAACACCGCCCTTTCTCCGGATTTTCAGAATTGTTTCGTACTTTTGTGTGTTTTCAAGCCTAATTTCATGAAACCGATCATTGAACCTGTCGACCGTCACCTCATCGAACAGGAACTGACCGAAG
>JAHZDG010000002.1:81906-108174 GCA_019422485.1 Alistipes sp.
ACCATTAACGCAGGTAACGAAATCTACGTCGTCACCGCCCAAAACAGCCCCAACATCATGCGGGAATTGGGCCGATTGCGGGAAGTCTCCTTCCGCAACGCAGGCGGCGGCACCGGTGCCGAAGTCGACATCGATGAACTGGATCTGGCCGAAAATGGCTATCAGCAACTGTTCGTTTGGGACCCCAAAGCCAAAGAAATCGTGGGCGGATACCGCTACATTGTCAGTCACGACAGCTACACGCCCATGTCCACCGAACACTATTTCCATTTCAGCGACAAATTCCGCCAAGAATATCTGCCCTACACCATTGAACTGGGCCGCTCCTTTGTCCAACCCCTTTATCAGGGTTCCCGGTCCAATCCCCGTGGTCTCTACTCACTGGACAATTTGTGGGACGGGTTGGGTGCCTTGGTCGTCAATAACCCCGACATCCGTTACTTCTTCGGCAAGGTGACCATGTACGGCAGCTACAAAAAAGAAGCCCGCGATCTGCTGATCTACTTTCTGAAACAATATTTCCCCGATCGCGACAATCTGGTCGAACCCCTCCACCCCATCAAACTGAACATCGACTACAACGCCATGGCCGAACTGTTCGTGGGCGGCAGCTATGCCGAAGACTACAAGATTCTGAGTCGGGAGATCCGCAAATATCAGGAAAACATTCCGCCTCTGATCAACTCCTACATGAGTCTATCTCCGTCGATGAAGGTGTTCGGCACTACCAAAAATCCCGATTTCGGGGACGTGGAAGAGACCGCCATCCTGATTACCATTCAGGACATCTACAAAGCCAAATCGGAACGGCACTGCAAAATCGAAGACCACCGGCACGCCTAATGAAGCGGCAAACGGTTCAGACCAGACAGACGATCTTGACCTCCAGGTAGACTTACCGAACCTGTGATTTTGGTCTGTAGCCCCCTTTTCGTCATTTGCTTCAACTCTATAAGAAAAGCCCGATTGCTGCTGATGCAATCGGGCTTTCTTTTGTTCGCAACGATTCTCTACGATACGGCTCGCCGGGAATCGGTATTTTCATTCAGGAAACGTTCCGCCACCACGACCCGGATCGCCCGGTCGATCACCTCAAATTCAAAAGGTGAATACCCCAAGGCCTCTCCGTCCACTTCCACCGCAATTTCCGGTGAAGATTCGATGCGGATTTTCCGGCCCCGGTTCAGACTGGTCGACGGCAAACGATAGATCCGTCCGTTGAACAGCACCTTGAAATGATACAACACCTGAAGGGGATTCATCCGGCGGATGACCGTCAGGTCGAACAGTCCGTCGTCGGCGATGGCTTCAGGGGTCTGAAGCATCCCGCCCCCGTTGTATTTTCCAATCCCAATCGTGGCGCTGTATACCAGATCGTTGACCACCATCTCTCCATCCACGTACACTTTGACCCCGGTGGAATTATAGCGCAGGATGGCTTTCAGCGTGCTCCACAAATAGAGCCACTTGCCTCGTTTCCCCTCCTGTTTGAGGTGGTTATACTTCCGATTGACATAGGCGTCAAAACCGACCCCGGCCACATTGGCCATATAACGGCTCTGTTTGACAGAAGCCTCCTGATAGGTAATGACCCCCACATCCTGCAGAAACGAATGCCCCTGCACAATGGCCCGAATGGCCTCGGAATATTTGCGCGGAATGCCGAACATCCGGATCCAGTCGTTGCCCGTCCCCACGGCAATCACGCTCAACAGCACATCTCGGGGAGCCACCTCCTTCTGAATAAACAGACCGTTGACCACTTCGTGAATCGTACCGTCCCCGCCGACCACAATAATCTGACGAAAACCTTTGTTCACCGCCTCCACCGCCAATTCCACGGCGTGATATTGACGTTCGGTGAAGACGTATTCAGGCACAATTCCGTGATCGCGCAGTAATTTGCTGATCAACGGCCAGTCGGTCAGTCCCTTTCCGCTACCGGCCACCGGATTGACGATGGCAAACCATTTTTCGGAAGTCTCCATAGGTCTATTTGGTAGGAATATGGGCCAACACGTGGCACAGGAAATCCCAGAATCGACCAACCGACGAAATATTCACCTTTTCATCGGGCGAATGGGGATACTGAATCGTCGGACCCATCGAGATCATATCCAATCCCGGATAAGTTCCGCCCAGAATACCGCATTCCAATCCGGCGTGAATGGCTTTCACTTCCGGTTCCCGACCATACAGCGCTTTATATTCGGCCAGCATGGTTTTCAGAATAGCCGAGCTCGGATCGGGATTCCAACCGCTGTAAGCTCCGGAGAGTTCCGTCCGGGCTCCGGCCAACAAGAACAACGCCTTCATCGACTCTGCCAACGCATCTTTTTCGCTGTCGACCGAGCTACGCATCATGCAGTGCAGCTGAATGGTGCCCTCTGCCGATACCACCCGCGCCAAATTGGTCGAAGTCTGCACCAATCCGGCAATAGCCGGACTCATACGGATAATCCCGTTGGGACAAACGGATACCGACTTCACCAAGCGATCCTGCGTGTCGGCATCGATCAGGCTGGCCGGTACATCGACCGCCACGGCACGGAAGCTCACACCGTCGTCCACCCCTTTCAGTTCGGCCTGCATCAAACGTTCGAAAGAAGCCACCGCCGCTTCAAACGCTTCGGCTTTAGCTGCGGGGACCGTCACCACGGCCACCGATTCACGCGGAATGGCATTGCGCAAACCACCTCCGTCGATAGATGCCAAACGCAACCCGTACTGATCCTGCGCTTCCAACAAGAAACGATTCATAATCTTGTTGGCGTTTCCGCGTTCGAGAATGATCTCCATCCCCGAGTGACCTCCTTTCAGGCCTTTGAGTTCCAGACGATAGGCCCGACTGTTGGCCGGCACCGGTTCTTCCTTATAGGTAAACGTTACGCTCACATCCTGTCCTCCAGCACATCCCACATAGAGTTCGCCTTCGGTTTCAGAATCCAGATTGATCAGGATTTCGCCCTGCAGCAAGCCCGGCTTCAGACCGAAAGCCCCGTCCATACCCACCTCTTCGGAGCAGGTAATCAAGGCTTCAAGCGGACCATGCTGAACATTCGGCGAGGCCATAACCGCCAGAATAGCTGCCATCCCGATACCGTTGTCAGCACCCAGCGTCGTCCCGTCGGCCGTTACCCAATCGCCATCCACATAGGCTTCGATGGAATCGGTCGTAAAATCGAACTGCTTATCGCCATTTTTCTGCGGCACCATATCCATATGGGCCTGCAGGATCACGCCCTTGCAATTTTCCATGCCCGGCGTAGCCGCCTTGCGCAGAATGACGTTACCGGCCTCATCCGTCGTGCAGCTGAGCCCCAAGGCGGCAGCTTGAGCCACCAGATAATCGTGAATGGCCTGTTCATGATGCGACGGATGGGGAATCCGACAGATATCCGCAAAATATTTCCATAAAGTCTGAGGAGCCAACTCCTGAATATTCTTATTCATAGTATTCTGTTTTTTCATGTGACGAGTCGGAGACGTCCCCGTCTACCGACCCGTAAAATCTTTACATCCAGCCACGCCGTCTATTTCAACCGGGCCAGCATGTTTTTAATATTGTTTTCCATACGTTCCAGCACATCGCCTTCTTCGGCTTTCACGAACGTTTCACCGGTGATCTTTTCATACAACTCGATGTAACGGTCGCTGACGCTGTTCACGAATTCGTCGGTCATTTCAGGAACCTGTTCCCCGGGACGACCCTGGAAACCATGCTCCATCAGCCATTCGCGAACAAACTCTTTGGAGAGCTGACGCTGCGGCAACCCCTGATCGAAACGTTCCTGATAACCGTCCGCATAGAAATAACGAGAACTGTCGGGCGTATGAATTTCGTCCATCAGATAGATTTCGCCATCCTTTTTCCCGAATTCGTATTTGGTGTCCACCAGAATAAGACCCTGTTTGGCTGCGATTTCCGTCCCGCGCTGGAACAAGGCCAATGCATACTGTTCCAGTTTATCGTAATCTTCCCGGCTAACCAAGCCGCGAGCAATGATCTCTTCACGCGAAATATTCTGGTCGTGTTCCCCGATTTCGGCTTTGGTCGTCGGCGTCACGATGGGCGTGGGGAACTTCTGGTGTTCCTTCATGCCGTCGGGAATGGGTACCCCGCAAATTTCACGGGCACCGGCTTTGTAATCACGCCACGAGCTGCCGGTCAGGTAGGCCCGTACGATCATTTCTACCGGAAAGCCTTCGCAACGATGACCGACCGTCACCATCGGGTCGGGCGAGGCTATTTTCCAGTTCGGGCAGATATCGGCCGTCGCATCCAAAAATTTGGAGGCAATCTGATTCAACACCTGTCCTTTATAAGGAATTCCTTTGGGCAATACCACATCGAAAGCCGAAATACGGTCGCTGACCACCATCACCAGATACTGGTCGTCGATGTTGTAAACGTCACGGACTTTACCCGTGTACAGGCTTTTCTGCCCGTCGAAATGGAAATTGGTTTTAAGAATTGCTTTTGCCATGTCGGTTATTGTGTTAATTACTGATTTTCTGTTTTTGACGCTTTATCGAAAGCCCGAACGATATGTCCTACCAACGGATGTCGGATAATGTCCCGGTTGTCGAACGTCACCATCCCGATGCCTTCGATCTCCCGCAGCAGCTCCATCACCGGCACCAGACCCGAATCGCTCTTACGCGGCAGGTCGATCTGCGTGACATCACCCGTCACGATAAACTTGGCATTCCGCCCCATACGGGTCAGGAACATTTTGATTTGCGAAACCGTCGTATTCTGCGCTTCATCCAGAATCACGAACGCGTTGTCCAGAGTCCGTCCCCGCATATAGGCCAACGGAGCGATCTGCACCGTTCCCTCTTCGATATAGCGGCTCAACTTGACCGCCGGAATCATGTCATTCAGGGCATCGTACAAAGGTTGCAAATAGGGATCGAGCTTATCCTTGAGGTCCCCGGGCAAAAAGCCCAACTTTTCCCCGGCTTCCACCGCCGGACGGGTCAGGATGATCCGTTTGACCTCTTTGTTCCGCAAGGCGCGCACAGCCAGGGCAATGGCTGTATAGGTTTTTCCCGATCCGGCCGGTCCCACCGCAAACAGCAGATCGTTCGTTTCGTAAAGCTTGACCAGGCGCTGCTGATTGACCGTCCGCGCCCGTACGATCAACCCGTTGTTGCCGAACACGATCACATCCCGGTCCACCGCCTCGTCGGCGTGCAACAACCCTCCGTCGAAAATCTGGTCGATCACCTCCTTGGAAAGGTGACCATAGCGGTCGTAATAGTCGATCAGTTGATGGAGTTTCTTTTCAAAACGGGCAATCTCGTCCGCCTCCCCCATCACCTTGAGCGAGGAGCCCCGACCGATAATTTTAAGTTTCGGAAATTTTTCACAGATTCTGCCCAGCAACGTATTCCCGCTTCCATAGAGTTCCGCGGGTTCGATGCCCTCGAGCAAAATGATCTTTTCTGTCATGTAAATCGATTCCACCTATTTTTCAGATCGGACAGCGCACCGTTAGGTCCTCCCTCCGACCGGTTTCACTAAAAGAAATAACCCAGGTTGATCTGCCAGGCATTGATACTGGTCTTCACCTGATCCGCCAGGTTGCCGTAGGCAATATTCTGGTAAGAGCGTTTGAACTGCCCGGCGTAGCGGATATCGATGTTAAAGCCCCCGAATTCGACACCGGCCCCCAGTTGAAAGCCGACCGTCGGTTTATGCACATCCGTATGGAAGTCTGAGGGCAGATTGCTCGATTTCACTTTGGTTTCATTGAGCAGATTAAACGTCGGACCCAACATCAGGCGCACAAAAAGCACCTTGAAGCCTAACAAAACAGGCACCTCAACATTCTTAACCGAAAATTTCGCCGAAGTATTTTCGGGGCCTTCCATCCGAAACTGATTCCATCCATACACCAGTTCCGGCTGCACATAAGCGAAACCCATGGAGATCCGGGACATCACCCCTACATTATACCCCAGATTGCCGTCGGTCGACAGCATATTGAGTACATCATTCGATTTGAGCGTCATACCCTGACCCTGAATCCCGGCTTTCACCCCGAATTGGATCGGACTAAGCGCCTTTGCTTCCGAGGCACCGAAAACCAGAACAGCCAACAAACAACCCAGTGAAAACAACGTCTTTTTTACCATACCGATGTGTTTTTGTGGAAAAATAATCACCTCCAAAGGTAGAAAAAAAACACGGCAATCACACATCCCCTTCCAAGTTTTCGGTCCCAGAAGTCTCCGGCACCTTCACTTCTTAGAGCAACGGACTGAACAGCCGGGAGATAGCTTCGTAAATACTATGCAGCATCGGACGGGTTTCCCAATACTCGCGAGTCACCAACCGGCAACGCCCCAGGTCTTCCAAAAATGCCTGTTCGAGTTCCCGGGTCACCTCCTTGTCGTAGATCATGGCCGACACCTCGAAATTATCCTCGAAACTACGTATATCCATATTGGCCGTTCCCACCGAACAGAACTGGCTGTCGATCATAATCAACTTCGAGTGGTTGAAGCCCTTGCGGTAAAGATAGACCTTGACCTGTGCGTCGATCAGCTCGCCGATGTAGGAACGCGACGCCCAATAAACGATTTTGGAATCGGATCGGCTGGGAATCATCACCCGCACATCAATGCCGCTGAGTGCCGCCACCTTGACTGCCGTCAAAATAGCTTCATTGGGCATAAAATAGGGCGACGAGATATAAATATGGTGTTGGGCATGCGTAATGGCCGAAAAGAATGCCTGCATGATCGAAGCCCAGTCCGAATCGGGTCCCGAGGCAGCAATCTGCACCAGATGCTCCTCCCGGAGACGGGTTCGGGGCAGGTATTTGCGGTGATCTTCCAGCCGCTGCTTGCTCACGAAAAACCAGTCGGTCATGAAAATCGTCTGCAGAATATTGGCGGCATCCCCTTCCAGTCTAAGGTGGGTATCGCGCCAGGGCCCCATCTTTTTGGTCCCGGTCAGATAACGCTGTGCAATATTGATCCCTCCGGTAAAAGCCACCGTTCCGTCCACCACCAGAATTTTTCGGTGATTGCGGTAATTGACCTTGCTGGTCAGCCACGGGAAAACCACCTTCATAAAAGGATATACCTGAATTCCGGCTTTGCGCAAACGTCCAATATAGTGACGACTGAGCCCCCAACTACCCACATCGTCATAAATCAAGCGCACCTCCACCCCTTCGTTCGCCTTGGCGATCAGGATGTCGGCGATCTCCTGTCCCAGAGGATCGTCTTCGATGATATAATATTCGAGGTGGATGGATGAACGGGCTTCCCGCAATGCCTTTTTGATCTCGACAAACGTCGCTTCTCCGTTATTGAGCACCTGAATCCGATTGTGCAGCGTCAACGGAGCCTTGCTGTTGTTCAACAACAGGGTAATAATGTCCCGATTATCTTTAATCTCGTTCTTGAGCAGCAGAGCCGGATTCCCGATCTGATAAAGCTGCTGACGGCTGAGTTCATCCAACTGTTCCAGGTCGCGCAACTCTTTACGATTGAAGATCTTCTCTTTCCGATGATTCCGTCCGAAAACGACATACAGAATAAACCCTACGATCGGCAACAGGGCCAGCACCACAATCCACGAAAGCGCTTTGACCGGATCGCGTTTTTCCTGCACGACAAAGATCAGCATCAGAACCATGAAAACGACATAGGCAATCGTCATCAAGGTTTTGAAGTCCGATATAGTAAAAAGAAGTAGCGTATCGATCATAGGCCTTTTACCTCCATTTACAAAAATAACAAACCTTTCGGAATTTTCTACCCCCTCCCGGAAGCCCTTTCCTCTTTCGCCACAAAAACCGACCTTCAGAAAAGCCTTCCACACCTATCTGAACGGCAGGATTTGCGAAAAAAGCCACCGAAGAAGTTGGCGGTTCGAAAAACTTTACTTACTTTTGTTGCATAGGAAATAAGTTCTGGCTCCCCATTCGGGGGCCGGGATTTTTTGCTTTTGTATGTAAAACGTATCCGCATTAATTTTGAATTCATTATGGCATCAAACACGGTTCACTTAACGGAAGCCGGCTTGCAGAAGTTGAAAAACGAACTGGATCATCTGCGTTCGGTGGAACGCCCGGCGATCTCGGCCGCCATCGCCGAAGCACGCGACAAAGGCGATTTGTCCGAAAACGCAGAATATGACGCCGCCAAAGAGGCTCAGGGAATGCTGGAAATGCGTATTTCCAAACTCGAAACCCTCATCGCCAATGCCCGGGTAATCGACGAATCCCGCCTCGATACCAGCTGCGTGCAGATCCTCACCTGTGTATCCCTGAAAAACAAAGCGACCGGAAAAGTCGTCAAATATACCTTGGTTTCCGAAAGCGAAGCCAACCTCAAAGAAGGAAAACTGGCAATCGGCACCCCTATCGCCCAAGCCCTGCTGGGTCACAAAAAAGGTGAAGTGGTCGATGTGAAAGTTCCCTCAGGAATCATTCAGTTCGAAATTCTCGACATCACGCTCTAAAACCGTTTTCCTCACCTTCTCTACGCAGGCAGGCCGCCCATACAGGACAGCCTGCCTGCTGTTTATTCCCGAGATTTATTGTTACATTTGTTATCGAGAAACTGACCAAGTATCTAATCTGCCTTCTATATGAAAATCAACCATTGGTTATACCCGTTGCTACTGGCCGGAGCGACGCTCACGGTCCAGGCACAACCCGATTCCGAATGGATCGATCCGCAGGTCAACGCCATCGGCCGAGCACCGATGCATGCCAACTATTTCGCCTATGAGTCGCGCGAAGCGGCCCTGAACGGCGCTCCGGAACAATCCGATCTCTACCTGAGCCTCAACGGCAACTGGAAATTCAACTGGGTCAAAGACCGCGACCAACGTCCCAAAGATTTTTACCAGACCGACTATGACGACGCCCATTGGGTCGATTTCCCGGTGCCGGGCATCTGGGAAACCCTCGGCTATGGGGATCCGCTCTATGTCAATATGCCCTATGCCTGGTCGAAACAGTTCGCCGACAATCCGCCTTACGTCGAAGAGAAAAACAACCATACCGGTTCCTATCGCCGGACCGTCGAATTGCCCGCCGATTGGCAGGGACACCGCGTATTTTTCCACGTAGGATCGGCAACCTCCAACTTCTATCTGTGGGTCAACGGCCGATTCGTCGGATACAGCGAGGACAGTAAAATGGGCGCCGAATTCGACATCACGCCCTACCTCAAACCGGGAAAGAATGTCTTCGCCATGCAGATCAATCGCTGGTGTGACGGATCGTACCTCGAATGCCAGGACTTCTGGCGGCTGTCCGGCATTGCCCGGGGCGTATACCTCTATGCCCGGCCGCAGGCTGCGATCGAAGACCTCTTCCTGACCCCCGACCTGGACGCCTCGTACCGTAACGGCACCCTGACGGTTCTGGCTTCCACACGAGAAGCGCAGGGGATGACGCTGGAAGTGGCCCTGATGGACGCCAACGGAAAAACCGTCGCCACCCAAACCGCCTCGCCCAACGACAAAGGTGAGTGCCAGTTCATGTTGCGCGTGAACAACCCTCAAAAATGGAGCGCCGAGTCGCCTTATCTTTATACGGCCCTATTCACCTTGAGCGATGCCTCAGGAGCGTTGATCGAAGCGATTCCCCAACGGGTCGGTTTCCGCAAAATCGAGATGCGCCCGGATAAAGGCCAGATCTGGATCAACGGCCAGCCGGTGCTGTTCAAGGGGGCAAACCGCCACGAAATCGATCCGCTGGGCGGCTATGTAGTCAGCCGCGAACGCATGATTCAGGACATTCGGATCATGAAGGAGAACAACATCAATGCGGTGAGGACCTGCCACTACCCCGACGACCCGATCTGGTACGATCTGTGCGATCAATACGGGCTGTATGTCATTTGTGAAGCCAACGTGGAATCGCACGGCATGGGTTACGAAGAGAAAACCCTGGCCAAGAATCCGCAATTCGCCCAAGCCCATTGGGAACGCAACCAACGCATGGTCGAATGCTTCAAAAATCATCCCAGCATCGTTACCTGGTCTCTGGGCAACGAAGCCGGAGACGGTCCCAACTTCGTAGCCTGCTACGAATGGGTCAAAGCCTACGATCTCTCCCGCCCAGTGCAGTATGAACGGGCCAACCTGGCCTCGCACACCGATATTTTCTGCCCGATGTACGCCTCGTACGACAGCGTCGAAACCTATGCCGTCCGTCGGCTGCCCCGTCCGCTGATCCAGTGCGAATACGCCCACGCCATGGGGAACTCGATGGGCGGATTCCGCCAATATTGGGATCAGATCCGCCGTCACCCCAATCTGCAAGGCGGTTTCATCTGGGATTTTGTGGATCAGGGCCTTCGCGCCTACAACGAACAGGGCGATATGTTCTACGCCTACGGCGGGGATTACAACCGCTATGACCCCTCGGACAACAACTTCAACTGCAATGGGTTGATCAGTCCCGACCGCCGTCCGAACCCCCATATGAACGAAGTGAAATATTACTATCAGTCGATCTGGACCACTCCGGTGGATCTGCAAAAGGGGATTCTGTCGATTCACAACGAGAATTTCTTCACCTCACTGGAGGACTACTACCTGGAATGGACCCTGTTGTGCAACGGGACGGCCATGGCCCAAGGTTTTGAAAACAACCTGAATGTCACACCTCAGGGCGACGCCCGGATTACGCTGACGGGATATGCTCTGCCGGAGAACGCCACCGGAGAATGGCTGCTCAACGTAGCCTACAAACTCAAACGGGCCCAACCCCTGCTGGCGGCCGGCACCCAACTGGCATCCCAACAACTCGAAGTTCAACCGTACACGGACTTCAATGCTTCGATCGAACCGCAAGGCAATGTCAAGTTCTATGAAAATCTCTCGGTCTATGAAGTTTCGGGGGACGATTTCCGGGTTATCTTCAACCGTAAAAACGGCTGGATCGAAAAATGGCAGATCGACAACAAAGAGCTGATTCTCGACGGTTACGCTCTCAAGCCCAATTTCTGGCGCGCCCCGACCGACAACGACTTCGGCGCCTCTCTCCAGCTCAAACAGAAGGCATGGCGTGCACCGGTCATGAACCTGACCGACCTGCAAGCCTCCACCGAAAAGGGCCGAGTCATCGTCACGGCCACCTACGAGTTACCCGATGTGGCCTCTCGCCTCGAAATGCGCTATGAAATCAACGGACAGGGTGCCATCGCCGTTCAGGAGACCATGACCGCCCAACCGGCTGACGACGTACCCGATCTGTTCCGCTTCGGCATGCAACTGGTCATGCCCCACCGCTTCGACCGGGTGGAATACTACGGCCGGGGACCGATCGAAAATTACGAAGACCGCAACAACAGCACTTTTATCGGGCATTATCGCCAATCGGTATCCGAACAATTCTATCCTTACGTACGCCCTCAGGAAAACGGGGCTCGCAGCGATTTGCGGTGGTGGGCCATCAAGGATGTCGACGGCCGGGGCATTTGCTTCCGCTCCGACAAGCCGTTCCTGGCCACGGCCCTGCACTTCCTCCCGCAATACCTCGATTACGGCGACCAGCAAGATCAACACCACTCCGGTGAACTTCATGAACGGGATCTGACCTGTGTATCGGTTGACGGACGCCTGATGGGGCTGGGCTGTGTCGATTCCTGGGGATCGCTCCCGCTGGAAGAATATCGGCTGCCTCACGGCGACTATTCATTCCGGTTTGTCATGACCCCCTTCCGACATCGCTTCTAAAACCTTTTCAAGAACGGGACTTCAACAGAGTCCCGTTCTTGTTTTTGCATTTGGAATTCGTTTCGATTTTCCTTAGCTTTGATTGATTAATCCCCTAAAAACAAGTGGAATGATGAATAAATTACGTCTGATGGCCTCTCTGGCCGCCGCGATACTGATGGCCGCCTGTTCCTCCGAGGTTCGCGTAGACGAACTCCGCGTGGAAATGCAGGACGACCCGATCGCCATCGGAGTCGCTCAACCCCGGTTCTCCTGGCAACTGGAAACCGACTGCAACGATGTCCAACAAACCGCCTATCGCATCGAAGTCGCCGGCAGTGAAAAAGACCTCCAAGCCGGCAAACTGTTATGGGATTCGGGAAATGTCAGCTCCGGCACATCGGTGTTGATCCCTTATGAAGGACCCGCATTGACCTCTCGCGCCACCTATTACTGGCGGGTCAAAGTAACCACCAACCAGGGGGAAACTCCTTGGAGTGAAACGGCCCAATGGTCGATGGCCCTGCTCGACTCCACTGACTGGAGTGCCCAGTGGATCGGCATCGAAGGGGCTACCAACCCGGGCGAAGAACTGGGTAAAGAAGGAGCCAAAGATCGGATCAGCACCCGTCTGGCAGCCCGTTATCTGCGCAAAGAATTCCCGGTAAAAGGCGAAGTCAAACAGGCACGGCTCTATATCGCCGGTCTGGGTTCATCCGACGTATACCTCAACGGGGAACGAGTCAGCGAAGACGTATTCGCTCCGATCCCCGGGGTCTATCCCAAAACCACCTATTACAGCACGTATGATATCAGCGAACTGTTGCAAAACGGCGCCAACGCCTTGGGGGTTGTGATCGGCAACGGCCGCTTCTTCCCGATGCGCAATCCGGGCATCCGCGGATACGGACTGCCCCGCCTGCTGGCCCAGCTCGAAATCGAATACACCGACGGCACCACCGAAACCGTTGTCAGCGATCCCAGCTGGCAGGCTACGGCTCGGGGTCCGATCGTCGCCAACAATGAATTCGACGGTGAAGAATACGACGCACGGCTCGAACTGCCCGGTTGGAACACCCCCGGCTACGATGCTTCGGCCTGGCAGACGCCCGACACAATGTCGGCTCCGGGCGGCCGCCTCACGGCCCTGCCCACCCCCAACATGCGGGTCATGGAAGAGATCACTCCGATCGGCATTACCCGTCTGCCGGACGGCAAATACATCCTCGACATGGGCCAGAACATGGTCGGTTGGCTGAAGGTAAAACTCAACGGGAAGAAGGATCAGCCCATTACTTTCCGTTTCGCCGAATTGCTTCAACCCGACAGTACACTCTATGTGGCCAACCTGCGTTCGGCCAAGGTAACCGATATCTATACCCCCGCAGCCGACGGCCCGTTTGAATGGGAACCCCGTTTCGTCTATCATGGTTTCCGTTTTGTAGAGATCACGGGACTGGACGAACAACCGGCACTGGAAGACTTCACCGGTCGGGTAATTTATGACGACATGGAAACCATCGGGGAATTCGAAACCTCGAACCCGGTGATCAATCAAGTCTATAAAAACGCCTATTGGGGCATCCGGGGCAACTACCGCGGCTTCCCGACCGACTGTCCGCAACGAGACGAACGACTGGGATGGCTGGGTGACCGTACCACCGGCGCGTACGGCGAAAGCTTCATTTTCGGCAACGCCCTGCTCTACAACAAATGGCTGCAGGACATCGAAGACTCTCAGAACGAAGCGGGCAGCATCTCCGATGTATCACCCCGCGCCTGGTCGCTCTATCTGGATGACGTCACCTGGCCGGCCGCCTACTTCACGGTAGCAGACATGCTTTACCGTCAATTCGGGGATGTCAGCGGGATCGTTCGCCACTATCCTTCGATGAAAAAATGGGTTGACCACGTGAGCGCTACCCAACTCAAAGACTACGTCTATCAAAAAGAACAATACGGTGACTGGTGCATGCCGCCCGAAAGCCTGGAACTGATTCACTCTCAGGACCCGGCCCGCAAAACGTCCGACAAACTGCTCAACACGGCCTATTTCCACTACCTGATGGAGTTGATGCAGGAGTTTGCCGTACTGAGCGGCAACGCTTCCGACACCACCCGCTACCGTCAGATGGCCGACAGTGTCAAGATGGCTTACAACGCCACGTTCTTCAACCCCGAAACGGCCCAGTACGACAACAACACCGTTACGGCCAACCTGGTATCGCTGATGCTGGGTATGGTTCCCGAAGGGTATGAAGAAAAAGTGATGGACAACATCGTTGCCAAAACCGAAGGCGAACACAAGAGCCATGTCAGCACGGGGGTATTGGGCATCCAACACCTGATGCGCGGTCTGACCGCCTACGGTCATGAAGACCTGGCCTACACCATCGCCACTAACGAAACCTATCCCAGCTGGGGTTACATGATTACCAAAGGTGCCACCACCATCTGGGAACTGTGGAACGGCGACTATGCCGCCCCGAACATGAACTCCTGCAACCATGTGATGCTGCTGGGCGACCTGATCATCTGGTATTACGAAAACCTGGCCGGTATCAAGAACGATCCTTCGGGTGTCGGCTTCAAGAAAATCCAGATGGCACCGACCTTCCCCGAAGGCCTCGAATGGGTGAAAGCCTCCTATGATTCGCCCTATGGCGAGATCAAGAGTCACTGGACGCTCAAGAACGGCCAATTCGACTGGAAGATCGAAATTCCGGCCAACACCACCGCCAGTGTTCGTATCCCGGCCGCATTCGGTGTTGACGCCAACCAAATCAAACAAATCAAAGGCGTTCACCAAGTCGACATGACTGACGACTGCCTGACCCTGGAAATCGGATCGGGCGAATATCATTTCGCTTCAGCTGCCCGATAACGGCTCCCCATTTGTTGAACATCACGTGCCGGGAATGAGGATTCCCGGCACGTTTTTTATTCCCGCGTCCTGCATTATCTCTCTTTTTTATACTATATTTGTCGGACAATAATTTGGGGACCCGCTTGTGGACGATTGGATTTAGCTCGGATTTTCTTATTTTTGTCCGATAAGACCCGACGCCCGAACCCGAAATCTTCGCGACGAGTCCCTGAAAACAAACCCTAAAGATTTATAACCAGTCAATTCACTAAACCCAATAACACTATGACAACGTTAGCAATGCTGTTGCCCATGGGCGTCATCGGCCCGACTCAAATCGTGCTGATCGTCGTATTGATCGTCGTACTTTTCGGCGGTAAAAAAATTCCTGAACTGATGCGCGGTATGGGTCGCGGGGTCAAAGAGTTCAAAGACGCCGTTAATAAAGACTACTCGGAAGACATCACGGCTACCAACGAAACCGTAAAACCCGAACCCAAAAAAGAAAACGAAGCCCCCAAAGCTTAATTGGGACAAATCTCCACGTTTTCCATGGCACAAAACTCACAAAAGTCATCCGACACCGAGATGACTTTTTTTGAACATGTCGAGGCCTTACGCCCCCACCTGGTGCGCAGCATCATGGCCCTGTTGGTCGTGATGGTGGCTGCATTTCTGGGGAAGAAATTCGTCATCGACCTGATCCTGATGGGGCCCCAATCGCCCGACTTCATCACCAACCGGCTGCTGTGCGACATTTCGCATTGGCTGATGAATGACAATACGCTCTGCATCAACCAGGTGAAATTCAACATGGTCAACACTTCGCTGGCCGGACAGTTCAACTTGCACATGCAAGTGGCGTTGGTGACAGCGATTGTCGTGGCCGTACCCTATCTGCTGTGGGAAATCTGGCGCTTCGTACTCCCGGCTCTGACCCCCTACGAACGCCGCAAAAGCCGCATGTTTGTACTCTATGTCTCGCTCTGCTTCTTTGCGGGACTGTGTTTCGGCTATTTTCTGATTGTTCCGCTGTCGATCAACTTCCTGGCCGGTTACCAAGCCAGCCCTGAAATTACCAACATGATCGACGTCAAATCGTATCTGTCCACGGTACTGACCGTCTCTTTGGCTTGTGCCGTTGTTTTCCAGTTGCCGCTACTGGTCTATTTCCTGGCGCGCATGGGGTTGATTACTTCCTCCTTCCTGAAACGATACCGCCGGCATGCCATTGTCGTACTGGCCATTGTTTCCGCCATCATCACCCCTCCGGATTTGTTCAGCCTGATATTGGTAGTCATCCCCTTGTATGGGCTTTATGAATACAGTATTGTAGTAGCCCGTCGGGTCGAAAAACACAAAGCCCAGGCGGAAGCCGAAGAGATGGCCCAACAATCTTAACCTATTTCCACTCTGTCTCAAGAGGCACACCCACACCCCAATAGGCTGCGTCTGATCGCGCTGCAAATTCTTTTTGTACCTCGGTTTTGATCTCCCGGCAAGGTGCATCATTCCCTTACAAAAGGAAATAAATTGGAGGGTACCCCGCTATTTTATTTCCTTCGTTTCCTGGCAATGTAACACAGGTCATGAATCGACCCACACGCCTGAGATAAAAGCAAAAAAGAGACTCCCGATGGGAGTCTCTTTTTTGTAGATAGATTGACACGTCACCCCTCTTATAAATGACCTTTCTTGCGTACATAGGAAATAACCCGACCAATTTCGCCGACCCACATCACCACGGAAGTGGCAGCGATAATCAGTCCCCAATGCGCCCACGACAGAGGCACGGTCCGGAAGACTTCGCCCCCCCAGGTAACGATGATGTATTGCCCCACCAGAATCATCAACAACACCAAAAAGAACGGAGCACATCCTTTGATACTGCGATACAAGGGAAGAGACGATCCGAATCCTTTGGCATTGAACATATTCCAGAACTGAAGCATCACAAACACCGTAAAGAAGGCCGACAATTCGTACACGGTAATCGAATCGCCGAATCCATACAGCAGACCGAGCAGTACGACAATAAAGAGTACCCCTACCCCCAAGATCGTACGAGCCATGGAGGGGGTGATGATAAAGTCGGTATTTTTGCGCGGTTTTTCTTCCATCACGCTCCGGCTGGGCGGCAGCGAAGCCAACGCCAAAGCGGCAAACGTATCCATAATCAGGTTCACCCACAGCATCTGGGTTACCGTCAAAGGCAACTGACTGCCGAAAATCGAACCCAGGAATACGATCACAATCGCCACCACATTGATCGTCAGCTGGAAGAGCACGAAACGCTGAATATTCTTATAGAGCGAACGGCCCCACATGACCGCCGTCGCAATGCTCGCAAAGGAATCGTCCATCAGGGTGATGTCACTGGCCTCCTTGGCCACCGAGGTACCGGTCCCCATCGACAGCCCAACATGTGCAAAGTTGAGTGCCGGAGCATCGTTGGTACCATCTCCCGTCACGGCCACCACTTCACCTTTTTCCTGCAACAGACGAACCAGTCGCTGCTTATCCAACGGACGGGCCCGCGACATGATCTTAAGCGCCTGTACCCGATCCAGCAGCTCTTCATCGCTCATGGCGGCAAATTCCGTCCCGGTCATGTGGTTGAAGTCGGTATCTTCCGGCGTCCAGAGTCCGATCTGACGACCGATCTCCTTAGCGGTCGCCGGCGTATCGCCCGTTACGATCTTCACTTCGATCCCGGCACCCAAACACTGAGCCACAGCTGCCGGCACATCTTCCCGAACCGGGTCTGAAATCGCGGCAATTCCATAAAATTGCAGACCACCCGCAGCCAGTGCCTCATCGCAAGTCCGGGCTTCCGGACAGAACGCATACGCAAAACCCAACGTACGCATCGCCATGTTCTGATAGGTGGTCAATTGGGTTTCCACTTCCGATTTGCGGTCAAAAGGCACGCAACGTCCCAAAATAATTTCCGGGGCACCTTTTATATAGAGCATACGCCCCCGGGTCGGAGAATCGACCAGCGTAGCCATGAATTTCCGTTCGGTCGTAAAGGTCAGCTGATCCACCACCGGAGCTTCCTCCCGCAAAGTCTGATAAGAGACCCCGCGGCTCTGCATCCACAACAACAACGCACCTTCGGTCGGATTGCCGATCACCTTACCGTGGGCATCCAGAAAAGCCGTGGAATTGGCCGCAATGCTTTCGTCCAACAAGGCCTGATCGTCCACCCCATACGAACGGATCTCATGCACCCGCATTTCATTGCAGGTCAAGGTTCCGGTTTTATCGGTACAGATGACCGTAATGGCCCCCATAGTTTCGCTGGCGTGCATTTTGCGCACCAGGTTATTGGTTTTCAACATCCGACGCATGTTCACCGCCAGACTCAGCGTCACACTCATGGGCAAACCTTCCGGCACAGCCACCACAATCAACGTCACCGCCACCATAAAGTATTGCAGCAATTCTCCCGCTACAGTGATCCAATCGGCATTCCGCAATTCGCCCGTCACGAAGAATCCCTTAATGATCAACGCGCAGAAAGTCAATACCGCCAGGGTTGTACCCACCCGACCGATCAACTTCGACAAGCGCTTCAACTGCAAATTCAACGGGGTTTCTTCTTCGCTCTCGATAGTCGACTGTTCGGCCACCTTTCCGAATTCGGTGGCATCACCCACGGCTTCCACCTGCATCACACCATGCCCTTCAATCACGGTCGTTCCCCGCATCACATGATTCGAGGGATAGGTCGCATCGGGTTGGAATTCGGCCGGATCGGTCGTCTTATCGATCTGAGGCTCTCCGGTCAGGGTCGATTCGTTGACCCGCATCGAGACCGCTTCCAACAGCACCCCATCAGCCGGAATTTCCTGTCCGCTTTCGAGCACCACCACATCGCCCACAACTACATCCTGTTTAGGAATTTCGCAGACTTCACCGTCCCGAATCACCGTCACCGGCGTATCGTCATTGGTACTGTTGAGCACATCGAACTTCCGCATGGCGTCATACTCGAACCAGAAGCCCACGCCGGTTGCCAGGAAAATGGCACAGAAAATCCCGATCGTTTCCGCGAATTCATGATGAATGAAACCGATCACCAGCGACAGACAGGCCGCCACCAACAAGATCCGGATAATCGGATCCTTGAATTTTTCGAAAAACAACACCCACAACGACTTGCGTTTGGGAGGAGTTAGCAGGTTACGGCCGTACTTGGCACGACTCTGCTCTACCTGCTCCCGGGTCAATCCGGTAAACGAATTTGCCATAATATTCTTTTTCAGTTAAATGCAACGTATAAACGGGCTGAGCCCTCCTTTTTATAATATCATTTGTTCCTGTTTGGACATATCCAGTCGGATGGCCACAAACAACAACAGCGTAAATGCAATTAATGACGATCCGCCATAGCTAAAAAACGGCAGCGGAATCCCTATCACGGGCATAATCCCAATGGTCATCCCGATGTTCACCAACACATGGAACAGGAAAATCGAGGCCGCACAATAACAGTAGATCCGTCCAAACGGTTCCATTTGTCGTTCGCCCATTTTGATCAGACGAAACACCAACACCGCAAACAACACAACGACCAGGGCGCTGCCCAGGAAACCCCACTCTTCCCCTACCGTACAGAAAATAAAGTCGGTACTTTGTTCCGGAACAAAGTTATATTTGGTTTGGGTTCCCTCCAGGAAGCCCTTACCAGTAAAACCGCCCGATCCGATGGCAATTTTCGACTGATTGACATTATAGCCCCATCCTTTCAGGTCGGATTCCAAGCCCAACAGATCGAGAATTCGTTTTTGTTGGTGAGTCTGCAACAGGTTATCGAAAGCGTAATCGATGGTATGGGTAAAAAGCAACGAACCGAAAAACAGAGACACAAACAACACTATGTTGCGCAGTTTATAGCGATACGAATAGATAAACACGACAGGCAACGAGAGCAGCACGGCAATCAACAAACTCCAATAGAGTGTCAGTACCGGACCGAATGCCAACCAAACTCCGATATAAATCACCAAAGTGGCCAGAGCTACCCCGGCCAGATAGATAATCTTGCTGCGCCAATCCCCGTTAGTCAATCCTTCGGCCACCACACACACCAACACCATACAGGCCAACAAGACTGCCGGTTCCAACAGGAAGGAGAAGACAAACAGCGAGATTACCATAATCAGCGCCACATAGACCCATTGGTTGAAACCTTCGCGATAGAGCATGAACAGGAAGGAGCCATAGACCAAAGCCGAACCCGTATCGTTTTGCAGCATAATGATCGAAACCGGCAAAAACAGGATGGCAAAAACCCGCAACAGATCCTTGAACTGGTGAATATCAAAACTGTACGAACTCATATAGCGTGCCAGGGCCAACGATGTCGTAAACTTAGCCAATTCCGTGGGCTGGAAGGCAATCGGACCAATCATAATCCAGGCTTTCGCCCCGTTGACCTCTTTCCCGAAAAACAAAACCGCCAGCAAAACCAACAGCATCCCCCAATAGAGCGGATAGGCCAAAATGTGATAATATTTATCGTCGATCAACAGGATCGCCATGGCCAGCGATACCGACACGCCGATCCAGACCAACTGCATCCCGTAGCGCTGGGTCAGATCGAAGATGCTGGCATGGCTTTCGTCATACACCGCCGCATAGATATTGATCCATCCCATCAACACCAACAGCACATAGACCAGAACGGCCGTCCAGTCTACCCGCCCGAGAGTCAATCCACTGCCCGAATCACTTTGCATAATAAGGATAGTTAATGGGTAACGTTTTTACATACTGCACCAGATCGGGACGTTGAATCGTATCGGTCAGATAGAGTTCAGTCACCAAGCTGGCGATCGGCGCAGCTACACGCGCTCCGAATCCCCCGTTTTCCACATACACCGACACGGCAATCTTGGGGTGATTTTTCGGGGCAAAACACATAAAGGTACTGTGGTCAGCTCCATGAGGGTTCTGTGCGGTCCCCGTTTTACCACAGATGTCCAATCCCGGCACCCGGGCAATCCCTCCGGTTCCTCCCTCTTCGTTCACCGCCTTATACATCCCTTCGACAATCGGATCGAAATATTTGGATTCCACTTTGGTGTAGTGGTTTTCGTAAAAACGGGCATCGATCGAATCCCGATCGTGAATCCGTTTCACCACATGAGGAATACGATAATAGCCCCGGTTGGCAATCGTCGCCGCATAATTGGCCATCTGTAAAGGGGTGCACCCCAACTCGCCCTGACCTATCGACAACGAAATCACCGTCAAACCGTTCCAACTTCCCCGATACACCCGGTCATAAAATGCAGCCGAAGGGACATTCCCATTCAGTTCACCATTAAAGTCCGTATCCAATTTCCGGCCGTATCCGAAACTCCGTACATAATCGGCCCATACATCAAACCCTTTTTTGATGCTGCCGTATTTTTTATTCTCGATGATATTGCGGAACACATAACAGAAATAAGCATTGCACGACGTCTGCACCGCTCCCGTCAAATCGATCGGCGACCAGTGATTATGGCATTTCACCCCCCGGCCATAAGGATAGCCTCCATGACAAGGATAGGTTTGTGAGGGCACCAACACCCCTTCCTGCATACCGATCAACCCGTTGAGCGTCTTAAACGTCGATCCCGGAGGATAGCTGGCCATCACAGCCCGGTTGAACAACGGACGACGACTGTCGCGCAGCAACTTCATGTAATTGTTCCCGCGCTGACGTCCCACCAATTCATCCGGATCATAGGTCGGGCTACTGGCCATCACCAAAATTTCACCGGTTTCCGGCTCGATGGCCACCACACTGCCCACCTTGCCCTCCAACAGTTCTTCGGCCAAAGCCTGCAGGCGTCCGTCAATGGTGCACGTAATCGCGATACCGGGCGATGGCAACGTATCGTATATTCCACCGGCATAAGAGCCTTTGGGAATCCCATGCACATCCACCATCTCGATTTTCACCCCTTTTTCTCCCCGCAATACCTCTTCATAGGCTTGCTCGATACCGCTCATGCCGATATAGTCACCGCTGCGGTAGTAGGGATTGCGTTCCAAAATACGATCGTTCACCTCGCCCACATAACCCAACAAATTGCCGGCCATCTTGGTAGGATAGGATCGAACCGTACGATAAACCGTAAAAAATCCTGGAAAATTGCGTTCGTCCAGACGGACCTTCACCTCTTTGGGCAACTGTTTGAAAAGCACCGAAGCCCGACGACGCGAAAAATTGGAGGCTTTGCGCAACTCGTTGCGAACCTGTTCGACCCGAACGCCCAAAATACGCGCCAACTCCATCGTATCGAAAGGTTTCACCTCCCGCGGAATCGCCATCAGGTCATAGGCTTCCTTGCTCTGCACCAGGAACTCTCCATTGCGGTCATACACCTCACCCCGAGGCGGATACTGCACCATGTAACGCAATACATTGTTCGCTGCAT
Source organism: Alistipes sp. (assembly GCA_019422485.1). Lineage (GTDB taxonomy): Bacteria > Bacteroidota > Bacteroidia > Bacteroidales > Rikenellaceae > Alistipes_A. Next base: position 103,910 of record JAHZDG010000002.1, read on the forward strand.
CGGTTTTATAGGTCGTATCCACCACCTGAATATAGAACAAACGCAACAAAATGATGGCCGCTATCACGACCACCACTCCTTTCAATGTTCTCACTCGCGCACTTCCAGTTCCCATATTCGTATCTCCGGGCATTTACCTTCGTGAAGTCGGCGCTTTTCCGCAGGCTTCACCGGCTGGCTCTGGTGAAAGAGCCTCTTCGCAAAACGGTGCACTCCGTTTTCGTATTTACTTCGAAACTGTCTATCTGTTTCACACAAGCCGAACGGAACGTCTCATTCCGCACTCCGGTATCCCCCCGGACGATTGACCGAGAAGAGTTGCTGGCAAAAATAGACCAACAACAAGGTCACCCCTGCGCTGAGCACGATCCGCAAAAGCGTCACATAAAAGAAACGCCACGAAAGCGTTTCCAGCATAAAAAACAACACGCTATGCAGAAAAATCAACACCCCCGCATAACGCAGAAACTTTTTCAATCCCAAGCGATTGACATTCGGCACTCCTCCATCCTTCACCTCGTCTTTGCCCACCAGCAACAGCAGGGCGGTCGGACGACAGAACGCGACAAACAGAATGGCAATGGTATTGATCCCGGCCGTACCCATGAAAAAATCGACCGAGACTCCCAACAAAGCCGCCAACATCAACAGCCAGCCGCCGGAAATTTCCATCGGCAGCAACAAAATGAAAGCGATATAGACCAATGGATGAACATACATGCTGATACCGATCCGGCTGAACAGGAAAACCTGCAACAGCACCATCGTCACAAACAAAACCGCATATTCCAAAAACTTATGCATATCGCTTATCGTTCAAATTACTATTAGCGAATTACTCCTCTTCCGAATAACGCACACTGGCCTCCAAAGCTTCACGCTCCTCGGCATCGATGTAGTTCACCGCCAACACATAATTCAGGCTGGAAATATCGGCATGCAGTTTCACTTTCACCTCATAATAAGTGGCATTCTGCAATTCAAAACTTTCCACCGTCCCAATCATCACATCCGGCGGGAAAATGGTCGAATAATCGGTCGTCAGAATCGTATCGCCTTTTTCAATCGGGGCATATTTCGGCACTTCGGTCAGCGTAACGTACTCATAACTTACTCCATCCCAATAGATCGAACCGAAATACTCTTCCCCTTTGATCCGGCCGCTGGTATTGAACTCACGGTTCAACACCGACATGCAGACCGAATAATGGTCCGAACAACTCAACACATACCCCACTATACCGTCCCCGGCAATCACCGCCATATTGGGCTTCATGCCGTCCAGGGCCCCTTTGTTCAGGGTGATGTAATTTTCCTGGCGGGTAAAGGAGTTGTTCACCACACGAGCGTCGTAATATTCAAAACGCCGTTCACCCTCCGGATTCAACAACAGCGCACTATCCTGAGTACTCAACGGCAAGGTCACATAACGGGTCGTATCCCGACGCAACGCATCCAATTCATTATGCAGCTGAGCCAGTTCTTCGATCAGACGACGATTTTCGCGACGCAGATTAAAGTAACTGCTCACTCCGGACAATTGAGCATAAAGACCGCCTACAACATAGTTGGAGGCGGTCACAAGTTTCACTTTCGTATAGCTGGTGCTGTTGGCGTAATAGTGGATGGCCAACGCTTCGAGAATGATAAACAACAAGAAAAAATGAATTTTCTTGAGGAATAAAATCAACTTTATCATTCCAATACCTTTGTTTTAAGGGCACCCCAAGGATACCCCATGCTATCTCATCAGGAATGAGAAGCGGTGAATATTCTTCAAGGCGATACCCGTACCCCGAGCCACAGCCCGCAAAGGATCCTCAGCTACATGGAACGGGATATTGGTCTTTTCGTACAGACGACGATCCAACCCTTTGAGCAGCGCTCCACCGCCGGCCAGATATACCCCTTTCTTCGCAATATCGGCATAGAGTTCGGGGGGAATCATTTCCAGCACTTTCATAATCGCCGCATCGACCTTGACCAGCGATTTTTCCAGCGCATAGGCCATTTCGGTGTACGAGAGCGAAATCACCGAAGGCAGAGAAGTCAGAATATTGGGACCCGTTACCTCGAAATCATCGGGTTCGTGTTCCAATTCCGACATAGCGGCCCCTACGGCAATCTTAATATCTTCGGCCGTACGTTCGCCGATGCGGATATTATGCTGCTGTCGGACATAGGTCTGAATGTCTTCCGTAAAGACATCCCCCGCCACATTGATACTTTCGCTGCACACGATACCGCCCAACGAAATGCAGGCGATTTCGGTCGTACCCCCACCGATATCGACCACCATATGACCTTCGGGAGCTTCGACATCCAGCCCTGCCCCCAAAGCGGCCGCCATCGGTTCGTAGATCATATAGACTTCGCGTCCGCCGGCATGTTCAGCCGAATCACGCACAGCACGGATTTCCACGTTCGTACTCCCCGAAGGAATGCAGATCACCATCTTGAGCGACGGGCTGAACATGCGTCCCGAGGTCTTGACCATCTTGATCAAGCCGCGCAACATCAGTTCGGCCGCATTGAAGTCGGCGATCACCCCGTCTTTGAGCGGACGGATCGTTTTGATATTCTGGTGGGTTTTACCATGCATCTGTCGAGCCTGTTTACCGATCGCCACCAGTTTGCCGGTGTGCTGATCCAAGGCGACGATAGAGGGTTCATCCACCACGATCTTCCCATTATTGATAATAATGGTGTTGGCGGTACCCAAGTCGATCGCAAGCTCTTGCGTCAATGAAAACAAACCCATAATAATCTTAGTGTTTGAAATGTCTTAATCCGGTAAATACCATCGCTACGTCATGTTCGTTGCAGTAGTCGATACTTTCCTGGTCGCGCACCGAACCGCCCGGTTGAATCACAGCTTCGATACCGGCTTCGTGAGCGATTTGCACGCAGTCAGAGAAGGGGAAGAAGGCATCCGATGCCATGACGGCCCCGTGCAGATCGAACCCGAACGACTGAGCCTTGGCGATGGCCTGTTTGAGGGCGTCCACCCGAGAGGTCTGACCTACCCCGCTGGCCAGCAACATACCGTTCTTAGCCAATACGATCGCGTTGCTCTTCGAGTTTTTCACGATCTTGTTGGCAAAGATCAGATCGGCCAGTTGTTCGTCCGTCACCTGACGGTTCGTCACCCCTTTGACTTCGCTGTCCTGTCCGCCCACTTTGAGGTCACGATCCTGAACGGCTACCCCGTTCAACATCGAACGATACTGCATCGGACAACGGCTGGTATCTTTCAATTTCAGGATGATGCGATTCTTCTTGCCTTCAAGGATTTCGAGAGCCTCGGGAGTGTAATCCGGAGCCAGAATCACTTCGAAGAAAATCTTGTTGATTTCGGCAGCCGTAGCGGCATCCACAGCCCGGTTGCAGATCAACACCCCACCAAAGGCCGATACCGGGTCTCCGGCCAAAGCATCTTTCCAGGCTTCAAGCACGGTGGCACGAGTAGCCAACCCGCAGGCGTTGTTATGTTTGAGAATCGCAAAGGTCGGTTCGCTGAATTCGTCGATCAGGTTGAGCGCAGCATCGATATCCAACATGTTGTTGTAGGAGATTTCCTTGCCATGGAGTTTGTCGAACATGCGATCCAGATCGCCATAGAAGGTGGCCTTCTGATGGGGGTTTTCGCCATAACGCAACACGACCCCGCGGTCATAACTCCGTTTGAAAACCGGCAGACCTTCCTGACGGTTGAAATAGTTGAAGATGGCGGTATCGTAATGCGAGCTTACCTGGAAAGCGTAAGCGGCAAAACGACGACGCTGTTCGAAAGTCGTGGCACTATGCTGCGAAGTCAGGATGTCCAACACTTCGGCATAATGATCCACCGACGGCACGATCAGCACATCTTTGTGGTTTTTGGCGGCGGCACGGATCAGCGAGATCCCACCGATATCGATTTTCTCGATGATGGCTTGTTCGTCGGCCCCCGAAGCCACCGTCTGTTCGAACGGATAGAGGTCCACGATCACCAGATCGATTTCAGGAATTTCATATTGAGTCATTTGTTCGCCATCCTGCGGATTGTCACGACGAGCCAGAATGCCGCCGAATACCTTAGGATGCAGGGTTTTCACCCGTCCGCCCAGAATAGACGGATAACCGGTCAGGCTTTCCACCGAAGTGGCTTCCAGACCCAGCCCTTCGATAAAAGAGAGGGTTCCCCCGGTCGAATATAATTTAACTCCGTCTGCAGAGAGTTGACGTACAATCTCTTCCAGACCGTCTTTGTAATAAACCGAAAT
>JAHZDG010000020.1:0-13925 GCA_019422485.1 Alistipes sp.
GTGCCGTGGGAGCATAGGTGCCGGCTTCCAATACTTGTCGAAGCAGTTCGTCCGGAATCTGTTCACGTTTGTAGCGGCGGCAACTGCGACGGGTTTTGATCGTTTGCAACAACTCTTTTTCCATGGTTTTATCGTTTAGCGCGTTCCGGAAGGGGAGCTATGGATACCCCCTTCGAAACGTTGACGTTTTATCTCTGGTATGAAGACTGTCTTGCTGTCTTGCGGAGGGGCTGAAAGAAGATTACAGAATTGATCGGTCGAGTTTCTTGGCGATCAGGATGCGCTCTTGGTTCAAAGCCGAAATCTGGGAAGCCAGACGCGACTCTTCTTCCTCACTCAAGTCGGGAGCACTCAACCGCCCCTGCAACTCCTGGATGATGCCTTCAATCACTTTGGATTTATAGAGAATCACGGCCCGGGGCAAGGCTTCCGGCAGCAGTTCCTGCTCGCTGTGGATGACGATGTCATGCTTTTGCCACAATTTGCTGGGCGTATACAGTTCGTCGTGGGTGAGCAGATCGACCACGGCGGAAGCGACTTCCGGATCGGCATGATTGATGAAGTGGCTCATCTCGATGGGTTGTCCTTCGGCCCGTAACCGTTTGTACTCTTCGTAGATGGTCCGGTAGACCGGATTCCGCATGATGATACCGTTGCTGTCCAGATCGTTGATGATGACTTCGGCTACATTGAGCGGAATGAACTGTTTCCCTTCCCGGTAGTCGAAGTCCGTATGGCCGTATTTAAGCAGGTATTTGATGAGTTCGCGCTCCAGTTCGGCTGCGCTGCTGCCTGCCGTGATGTGGCGTTGAGGAGTAGCGGTTTGGGTTTGTTCGGCCAGGCTTTTCTGCCGGATGTATTCCTGACGACGGACGAATTCTTTGGCTTCGCCGCCGGCTGAACGTTCGACGCGTTTGAGGGCAATTTCCCGTAACAGGATCTGCTCGTCGATCTCCATCGTCCGGGCGCATTCCCGGGTATACACCGAGCGGGTGATGGCATCCGGAATAACCGAAATGCTTTGGACGATATCTGTAATCAGGGCGGCTTTTTTGAGCGGATCGCCTTGCGCCTCGTCCAACAACAGACGGGTTTTGAACCCGATGAAATCCTCTTCGTGGGTCAGGATGAAATCGCGCAGTTCGCTGGCATTGTGTTGGCGGGCAAAGGAGTCGGGATCCTCTCCGTCGGGGAGCAGGACCACCCGGACATTGAGCCCGTCGGCGAGAATCATGTCGATCCCCCGCAGCGAGGCTTTGATACCGGCAGCGTCGCCGTCATAGATTACGGTGACATTGCGGGTGAAGCGGCTGATGAGCCGGATTTGCCCTTCGGTCAGCGAGGTGCCCGAGGAGGCCACCACGTTTTCGATGCCCGACTGGTGCATGGAGATCACGTCGGTGTACCCTTCCACCAGAATGCAGCAATCCTGCTGGGTGATGGCCCGTTTGGCAAAATAGAGCCCGTAGAGCACATCGCTTTTGTGGTAGATTTCCGATTCGGGGGAGTTGAGGTATTTGGCGGTCTTCTTGTCGGTGCGCATGGTGCGGCCGCCGAATGCCGTGACCCGTCCGCTCACGCTGTGAATCGGAAAGATGACCCGGGTGCTGAAACGGTCATAATAACCGCCGGTTTCCCGTTTGATGGTCAATCCCGTGGCGACCAGAAACTGTTCCTGATACCCGTCGGCCAGGGCTTGTCGGGTGAAGGTGTCTCCTCCGCCGGGGCAGTAGCCCAGGCCGAATTTGTGGATGGTGGCGTCGGAGAATCCCCGTTCCCGGAAATAGGCCAGTCCGAGGCTTTGTCCTTCGGGGCTTTCGTGCAGCATGCGGGCGAAATAATCGGCCGCATACGACGAAACGACCATCATACTCTCCCGGTCGTCGTTATGGCGTTGTTCTTCGGGGGTCATTTCCCGTTCAGCCACCTCGATGTTGTATTTGCGGGCGACGTATTTCAGGGCCTCGGGGTAGGTCATGTGTTCGTGCTCCATGACGAAGGTGACAGCATTGCCGCCTTTGCCGCAGCCGAAACATTTGAACAGCCCTTTGCTGGGAGAGACCACGAACGAAGGGGTCTTTTCGTTGTGGAAGGGGCAGCAGGCCTGATAGTTGACCCCTTTCCGTTTGAGAGATACGAAATCACCGATCACCTCCACAATGTTGGCGGCGGCGAATATACGGTCTATGGTCGCTTGGTCTATCATGCCGGAATGAAAAGTCGTTCGGGGAACGATCCCTCAAAGATACGCAAATTTTTTCGACTCTGTCCGGCGCTTCGAAGCCGGTTTAGAACAGGTGGTCGATCAGAACCTTTAACCCGATGAGGATGAGGATGACCCCTCCGAAAATTTCGGCTTTGGGGCCCAGTCGTGAGGAGACTTTTTTCCCGAGCAGAATGCCGGCCGTCGAAAGTCCCGAGGCAGTCAGACCGATGAGGGTGGCGGCCAACAGAATGTTGATCAGTTGATTGCTGTCGATCAGGGCTACTTTGACCAGCCCCAGGCTGAAACCGCTGATCAGGGCATCGATACTCAGGGCCACCCCGAACATCAGGGTGTTGCGCCAGGAAAGCAGGTCGCAATCGACTTCGTCGTCTTCGGACCCGGAGCATCCCGAGCGGATCATCCGTACTCCCAGAAAGGCGAGCAGACCAAACGCGATCCAATGGTCATAGGCGGCGATCAGGCGGCTGATATTTTCGCCTAACAGCCAGCCTCCCAGGATCATGAAGAAATGAAACAGCCCGATGACGGCCAGAAACCGGATTTTCTGTGTTCTCGAGGTGCGTTCCGCGGCAAAGCCCAAAGAGAGCGAAACGGCAAACGTATCGAGGCTGAGTCCGACACCCAGCAGCAAGATGGAGAGAAAGCCCATAAATTGAGTAAGAAGATTTCCGCAAAGGTACGATTTGCCGGGTATATTTCGTGATTTTGATCGGGAATTTTCAGGGGTTGAAATGGGCTTGTCTTGGAAACGGGCGAAAGGTCTCAACGGAAAGAATTTACGGGAGGGAAAATCCTTAACTGAAATAGCCTTTTCTACGGAGAGAAGCGGCCTGAAATCCCAGCGGTGCCAAGGGAAAGGATTTCTGAGGGCTTCCTGAAAGGAAGGTGTCAAAGTTTGTCGGAAATCGGTTATCTTTGTTCCATGGATTTTAAACTCGTATCGGAATACCAGCCTACGGGAGATCAACCCGAGGCTATTGAGCGGCTGACTGAATCGCTTCGCAGCGGGTGTAAGCACAACACGCTGTTGGGGGTGACCGGTTCCGGCAAGACGTTTACCATGGCCAATGTCATCGCCCGGCTCAATAAACCGACGCTGATCATGAGCCATAACAAGACGTTGGCTGCCCAGCTCTATGGGGAGTTCAAGAACTTTTTCCCGGAGAACGCCGTCGAGTATTTCGTCTCCTATTACGACTATTATCAGCCCGAAGCCTATATTCCTACCACCGATACGTTTATCGAAAAAGACCTCTCGATTAACGAAGGCATTGAAAAGATGCGTCTGAGTGCGACTTCGGCCCTGCTGAGCGGGCGGAATGATGTGATCGTGGTGTCGAGTGTGTCGTGTATTTACGGGATCGGGAATCCGGAAGACTTCAATGCGACCTCCATTGAGTTGCATGTGGGGGACATCATCAGCCGCAATAAGTTGCTGTATGCGCTGGTCGATGCGCTGTATACCCGGAGTGAAGCGGATTTCCGGCCGGGTACTTTTCGTGTCAATGGCGATACGGTGGATATTTATGCCGCCTATGGTGATGTCTGCTACCGGATCATCTCGTATGATAACGATATCGAACTGATCTATGTGATCGACCCGACGACCGGACAGCGGATCGATCGTCAGGAACGGGTCAAGATCTATCCGGCCAATCTGTTCGTTACCACCAAAGAGCGGGTCGAAAAGGCGATTCGTCAGATTCAGCTCGATCTGGGCAAGCAATGCGAGTTTTTTGAACAGGCCGGACGTCCGGTGGAAGCTCGCCGACTCAAACAGCGGGTCGAATACGACCTGGAGATGATCAAGGAGTTGGGATATTGTCCGGGCATTGAAAACTATTCCCGCTATTTCGACGGTCGCTCACCGGGTAGTCGTCCGTTCTGTCTGATCGATTACTTCCCGAAAGACTATCTGTTGATTATCGACGAAAGTCATGTGACGATTCCTCAGATTCGAGGAATGTATGGCGGGGATGCCTCCCGAAAGCACAACCTGGTAGAGTATGGGTATCGCCTGCCGGCAGCCATGGATAACCGGCCGTTACGGTTCGAGGAGTTCGAGGCCCTGGAGAACGACGTGATTTATGTGAGCGCTACCCCCGCCGATTACGAACTGATCAAATCGGAAGGCTCGATTGTCGAACAGTTTATCCGTCCGACCGGTTTGATCGATCCTTCGGTAGAGATTCGTCCGACACTCAATCAGATCGACGATCTGGTGGAAGAGATCGAAAAGCGGGCGCTGCACGACGAACGGGTGTTGGTGACGACCCTGACCAAACGCATGGCTGAGGAGTTGTATAAATATTTCGACCATATGGGGATCCGTTGTCGCTATATCCATTCGGATGTGGATACGCTGGAGCGGGTTCAGATTCTGGATGATCTGCGGGCGGGTATGTTCGATGTGTTGATCGGGGTGAACTTGTTGCGTGAAGGTCTCGACCTGCCGGAAGTTTCTCTGGTGGCGATCATGGATGCCGACAAGGAGGGCTTCCTGCGCAGTGCGCGTTCGCTGACCCAAACCTCGGGTCGGGCGGCCCGGAATGTCGGCGGACGGGTGATTATGTATGCCGATACCATCACCGATTCGATGCGTCTGTCGATTCAGGATACCAACCGTCGTCGCGAAAAACAACTCTACTATAATGCCCAACATCAGGTGATGCCTCGCCAGGCGATGAAGAGCAGCAAAGGAATCATCAGCGGTGAAAAACTGTCGGGCGGAGGGGTAACTTATGATTTGAAAGCGACCCAGCCGGGTATGGCGGCCGATCCGGTAGCAGCTTACCTGACCGACAAAGATTTGGATGTGGCGATCAAATTGGCCCGCGAAGCGATGGAAAGTGCGGCCCGGGAGCTGGATTTTGCCGCAGCGGCTCAGTATCGGGATCAGATGTACGCTTTGCAGGAAAAACAACGAAATTTGGAAAAGGTATGACACTGGCTCACGGATTGACCCGGTTGATCGATTGGTTTTATGTCGCTCCGTTGTCGCGCGTGATGCCGTTGCAGACGTTTCGTTATGCGGTGTGCGGGGGGGGCAACTTGTTGTTGAACTGGGTGTTGTATGCGCTGCTCTACAACTTTGTGTTTGATAAAGAGATTGTGGAGCTGGGCTTTATGGCGATTTCGCCCTATATCGCCGCATTTATTGTCGTTTTCCCGGTTACGTTCCTGACCGGTTTCTGGTTGCAGAAGAATATCGCCTTCCGTTACTCGCCTTTGAAAAACGGAACGCAACTGTTTCGCTATCTGTTGAGTGTCTTGGGGTCAATTTTGCTCAACTATGTGTTGCTGAAGTTTTTTGTGGAGGTGGTCCGAATCTATCCTACCCCTTCCCAGGTGCTGACCTCTTTGCTATCGATTGTGTATAGCTATCTGATGCAAAAACATTTTACGTTCCGGGGCTGTCAGGAACCTTGATGCAAGCCTGAAAATTTTAGACAGAAAAATAACCGAGGGAGAACTGCGTATACAGCGTTCTCCCTCGGTTTTGTGTATGGAATCGGAGCCTATTTGACCCGGATTCGTTCTTTGATTTGCAGGATCTTGGTCGGCTTGATGCCGTTGAGGGCACAGATTTTGGAAACCGTGGTGCCGTACCGTTTGGCCAAAGCCGAGAGCGTGTCGCCCTTCCGGATGATGTGGTATTGCGGCGAGCCCTTGCTGCTGCTCGACGAGCTCGAGGAAGAAGTGGCCGAAGATTCTTCTTTTTCCGATGATTCCTGGCTGTCGGCATATAAAGGCAGCGGCTTGTTGGAGGCCCGAATGCGTCCGCCCCGGTTCGACAAATAGAGCGTGCCGTCGCGCAGGGAGCGACTTTCCGGGTTTACCATCAGGGTCGGGTTGAAATGTTCCCCCGATACTCGGATTTCGAAATGGAGGTGCTCGGTGGTGGCTCGTCCCGTGCGGCCGGCCAGGGCGATCGGATCACCGGCCTGTACGACGTCGTTGACGTGAACCAGGTTGCGGCTGTTGTGCGAGTAGAGCGTTTCGATGCCGTTATAGTGCCGGATGACAATGGTGTTACCATAACCGCTGTAAGGTTTCGACATGCGGACCACCCCGGACATTGCTGCCCGAATGGTATCGCGAGGAACTGCTTTGATGTCGATACCGGTATGTAAGGAGCGTCCTCGATAGCCGTATGGGGAGATCAGTTTGCCCGGATAGGGATAGACGAATTGGTCTTGAAGCTCGTTCAGGTCGATGGTCAGTTCGCCCGAAGAGGGAAATGGGTTATCGCGGTTGGCCGGCAAACGGACATGCTGACTTTCTGACTCCGAAAAATGGATTTCAGGTATGTTTTGAGACGGTTGAGGCTGACGTTTTTCTTGGAGTTTACGCAGAGACGGTAAAGAATCGGGGCCTTCGGGCAGAGAGGTATCGGTCGGGTCGGTTTCTTTGGCTCCAGGAAGCACCTCTTCCGCCGGAATTGGTTGCGCCGGAGTGGTTTGAACGGTGTTTTGTGTTTTATTTTTCTTGGGCTTTTTAGAGAATTTCAGGACGGAACAACCTGAAAAAAGAAATAGGGTAACCAGAAAAAAAGGCAGCGATCGTCTCAGCATAAGGTGGCGTTTAAGTCTCTTTGTGGCGGACAGTTCTGTCGAAAATAGGAACCGGAAAGATACGGGTGGTGGATTTATGACAGGAACGGTCTCTTTTACGGTTTTCAGCAGGCTAAAGGTAGTCATTTTTACCCGAAATTGAATAAATAAGCGTATCTTTGTTCAAATCGTTCAAAGTAAGAACTATGGAAATGGAAACTACGAAATGTTTGATTATCGGGAGCGGTCCCGCCGGATATACCGCTGCCATATATGCCGCACGGGCCAATCTTTCTCCTGTATTGTACGAAGGAATGGAACCCGGCGGACAGTTGACAACCACTACGGATATCGAGAACTTCCCGGGCTTTCCGCAGGGAATCGCCGGACCGCTGTTGATGGAAGAGATGAAAAAACAGGCGCAGCGTTTCGGTGCCGATGTGCGTTTCGGAGTGGTGACCGGAGTCGATCTCTCGGAACGTCCTTTCCGCGTGACGGTAGACGGCGAGAAACAGATCGAAGCCCGTTGCCTGATTATTGCGACGGGGGCATCGGCTCGTTATCTGGGACTGGAGTCGGAACAGAAATATCGGGGCATGGGGGTTTCGGCCTGTGCGACCTGCGATGGGTTTTTCTATCGGAAAAAGGACGTGATTGTGGTGGGCGGCGGAGATACCGCCTGCGAAGAGGCGCTCTACCTGGCTTCGATCTGCAACAAAGTTTATATGGTGGTACGCAAGAACTTCCTCCGTGCCTCGAAACATATGCAGAAACGGGTGATGGAAACCTCCAATATCGAAGTGCTGTTCGGGTATAATACCGTAGAGGTGCTGGGCGATGAAAACGGTGTTACCGGAGCCCGGGTGCGGCATGAATCGGGTTCCGAACGGGTGTTGGATGCCTATGGATTTTTTGTGGCCATCGGACATACGCCCAATACCGCTCTGTTTGCCGGAGCCCTGGATCTCGATGACGAAGGGTATATCCGTACGCGTCCGGGTTCGGCGGCTACGAATATCGAAGGCGTGTTTGCGGCCGGGGATGTGCAGGATCCGCACTTCCGGCAGGCGATTACGGCCGCCGGATCGGGTTGTATGGCCGCGATCGAAGCCGAACGCTTTTTGTTGATGGAAGCCTAATGGGTGAAAACCGTAACCGTATGGTGGATCCTCAGACGATATTTGCCCTGAAGAACGAAGCGGATTTCGAACGGGTGACGTTGGAGGTGTTCCGTTACCAGGCTCGCTGTTGCGGCCCGTATCGGGAATACCTGAACTTGTTGGGTGTCGATCCGGACGAAGTGACCCGGTTGGAGGAGATTCCTTTCCTGCCGGTGGAGCTCTTTAAAACCCAGCGGATTTATGCCGCGGAAGAAGAGCCGGAACAGATCTTTACCAGCAGCAGCACCTCGGGACAACAACCCTCGAAACACTATGTGGCTTCGTTGGCCCTGTATGAAGAAGCTTTTACACGGTCCTTTGAACGTTTTTATGGTCCGGCCGAAGAGGTGGCGCTGTTTGCGTTACTGCCCAGTTATCTGGAACGCGAGGGCTCTTCCCTGATCTATATGGCGGATCGTCTGATCGCTCGCGGAGGCGGAGGCTTTTATCTGCACGATCACGAGAAATTGTTGAAGGATTTGGCCGCTTGCCGAAAAAAGAAAATTCTGTTGGGGGTCAGCTATGCCTTATGGGATCTGGCCGAACAACATCCCGGCCCCCTGACCGATACCATTGTTATGGAGACCGGCGGTATGAAAGGCCGGCGTCAGGAGTTGCCGCGCGAAGAGTTTCATGCCCTGTTGCAGCGGGCTTTCGAGGTGCCTTCCATCCATTCCGAATACGGAATGGCCGAGTTGATGTCTCAGGCCTACTCGGCCGGAGAGGGTTTGTTCTATACCCCGGACTGGATGCGGATCGTGATTCGTGATTTGAACGATCCGTTCGAGCAGCTTCCGGTCGGTCGTACCGGAGGGGTGAATATCATTGATCTGGCCAATCTCTACTCCTGCAGCTTCTTGCAGACCGCCGATATGGGGGTGTTGCAGCGTGACGGGGGATTCCGCATCTTGGGACGGATCAGTGGCAGCGAAATCCGGGGGTGTAATTTGTTGGTTCAATAGAAGATATGAGTCAGGGAGATCCGATCGAAAGATTACACCGCCTGCTGGTTGAGCAGTTGCGACCGCTGGTGACGGCGGATTACGTGTTGCTGGATTGTCCCTATCATGCCAATATCGGCGACACGTTGATCTGGGAAGGTGAACTCGCCTTTCTGAAAGATCTCCCCCACCGAATGTTGGCTTACGGTTCTATGTCGACCTGGCAGTTTCCGCACTTGAAGCCCGGAACCGTTATCTTGTTGCATGGTGGAGGAAATTTCGGGGATTTGTGGCCCGGGGTACAGGATTTTCGTCTTCGGGTGATCGAAACTTATCCGGATCATCCGATCGTGATTTTTCCGCAGACGGTCCATTATCGGGATCAGCAGCGAAGTCTGTCTGATGCGGAACGCATGGCCCGACATCCGAATCTGACGATCTGTGCCCGGGATAGCCGTTCGTATAGCTATCTGCAGACCTGTTTCCGCAATCGGTTATTGTTGCTGCCTGATATGGCGTTTTGTATTCCGCCCGAACGATTGATGCGCTATGCCTGTCATCCCGTTCGGCCAGAACCTTTATGGCTTAAACGGACCGATCAGGAACTGGGTTCGGCCGAACGACCGATCGAATTGGCGGAGTCGGTACGCCCGCACGATTGGCCCACCTTAGAGCGGCGAACCTGCGCCACGTGGTGGGTCTATAAACTCAGTGGCGTGTGCGATCGCTTGTCCTGCTACGCGTGGGGACGAGCTTTGGCTCGTGGATGCGCCCGATGGGCCGATACGGTGGCTTTCAGAAGTTTACGCCCGGAAAATGTTCGGACGGGAGTGCGTTTCCTGACTCAATACGGGTCGCTTTATACGACTCGTTTGCATGGTGCCATTCTGGGAATCTTGTTGCGCAAAAAGGAGGTCGTGCTGATCGACAATAATTACGGAAAGAATTCGTCGTTTTATGAAACCTGGTTGCAGGAGATGCCTTCGGTGCGTTTAGATCGTCCGGTGTCTGCCCCTGCCACCCCAACCTCTTCGGATATCCGCCTATGAAACCGTATACATTTTCGGTCATTGTACCGCTGTATAATAAACAAAACGAAATCGGCGATACGCTGCGCTCGATTCTCGCCCAGCGTTACCTTCCCTTGGAGGTGGTGGTGGTGAATGACGGCAGTACGGACGGCAGCGCCGATGTGGTCCGTTCATTCGATAGTCCGCTCATTCGTCTGATTACACAACCCAATGCCGGAGAGTGTGCCGCGCGCAACCGGGCCATTGCCGAGGCGCGAGGCGAGTATCTGGCCTTGTTGGATGCGGACGATACGTGGGACCCGGGATACTTGGAAGAGATTGCGCGATTGATCGATCGCTATCCCGGTTGCGGTATGTACAGCACGGCTTTTCATATCGTGAGTCGGGAGGGGGTATTCCCGAGTCACTCTCCGAAAGAAGAGGGCGTGGTCGATAATTTCTTCCGCCAATCACTGAGTTATTATGTGAGCATTCCTTCGACCTCGACGATTCCGGCCTTTGTGTTCAAAGAAGTGGGCGGTTTCCCGGAAGGCATGCGTATGGGCGGGGATCAATACATGTGGGTGAAGATTGCCCGGCGTTACCCGGTCTGCTTTTCACCCAAACGTTTGCTCAATTACAGCCTGGTCGCCTCCAATCGTTCCGCAGCCATTTATACGCCGGAATCGACACCTTACTCCTTCCGGGCGTTTTACGATCCGCAGGGAGACTTCTATCTGAATGAATACCTGGCTCGGGTGGAACTCGGAAAGGCGCTGACCCTCTCGGCCAAAGGCGGAACCGAGGCAGGGCGTTCTGCAGAACGTTTTTATCGTTATACCCGTTGTAACCGGCGGGCCTGGTACAAGCTCTGGGTGTTGAACCGGATTCCGATGCCATTACGGGCCTGGGTGTTTCGGCAATACAATCGGTTGGCCTGGAAGCTGGCTAAAAAGGGTTTATAGACGCAGAAAGGATTGGGGCGGAATACCTGGTCTGGGGCAAACGATCGATATAATAAAAGGGCGACCTTATCAGTAGGTCGCCCTTTGTGTTTTCGGTTAGCCGATCAGTCCTCGGCTGATTTGCCATCGCATTCGTAGCAGGAACCATCCTTTGAGCGGTTGTAGCCGCAGGGTATATCCTATGGCAAAAACCAAAGCTCCGACCCATTTGACGCCTTCTGCCACCAAACGCCGCAGATAGGCCATGCGTCCCAGTTCCCGGGTACGGACCCGTTCGCTCATGCCGCCCATGCGATTGACCCGATCAAAATAGTCCGGCGTGAGTTTGCTGGCCGGGATCAGGTGGTAGATGACGGCTCCAGGCAGGTAGTAGATCTTTTCGCCGGCAGTTCTCAGTCGGGCGAAGAGCTCTTTTTCTTCTCCTCCCATCGGTTTTTCGCCGGTACGTCCCAGCTCGGTGTTGAACAGACCGTAACGCTCCAGCGTCTTGCGCCGAACCCCCATGTTTCCTCCCGGCGGATATTTGCGGGCCGGGAAAGGCCGGATCTGATCGCCCAGATAGAGAGCCCCGGCAATGGGTCGCGCCGCGATGGGAGATAACCAGCGAGGCGGCGGGCATTCATAGATGGGAACGACTACCCCACCACCTCCGGCCGCTTCCGGATAACGTTCGAAGAAGTCGATGTAGCTGGCGGCAAACCCCGGATTGACCTTTTCGTCATCGTCGATGATGGCCACATAGGGGGCCCGGCTATGACGGATGCCGCAATTGCGGGCATGGGAAAGACCCTGACGGGTTTCGGTGACCATCGTCATTTGAAGCTCGGGATGAGCCGCCGCGAAGATGGCAAACACTTCCGCGGTGTTGTCTTTGGAGTTGTTGTTGACCACTACGGCTTCCCAGCGAGCGGGATCGAGGTGTTGGGCTGCCAGACTTTCGAGCGTTCCCAGCAGGTACGGGGCGCGGTTGTAGGTGGCGATGATGATGGAAAGGGAGGGAATGGCCTCTGTCATGAGAAAAGAATGGAAAAGAGACGGGCGGTCTCGCTCAGGAAGACCGCACGTCTGGGTTGGTGAATGGTTTACAGTCCGGCGATGAAATCCGACATCTCTTTTTCGTGGGCCTCGATGCTTTGCAGTAGTTTGAATTGGGCGTACGAACGTTGGAGATTGTGGGTCGGATGTTTGATCTTATAATAGGTATCGCCTTCCAGGTAGTCGGTCAGGAAACGGATTGTCTGCATATAGGTCAGCATTTTGGCGCCGAAGGGCAGATTTTCACGTTCGGTGGGAGTGAGAAAATCTCCGGCCGAACGGATGTATCCTGTCGAAAAAGCACGGAAGACATCCATGTTGACGTTCACGTTGTTCAGGTCGGGATCGTCTTCGGCGCCGGTGTTGGCACCGGTGCGGATGAAGTCCCCGAAGTCCGACAGAACATAACCCGGCATGGTGGTGTCCAGGTCGATCACGCACAGCGGTTGCCCCGCCTGATCGAACAACAGGTTGTTAACCTTGGTGTCGCAGTGGGTTACCCGTTTGGGGAGTTTCCCGGCCCGGTGCAGTACTTCGGCTTTGCACATTTCGGCCGCTCGAGCCAACAGTTCGTCCACCAGCGGACGAACCTCGCTCAAACGCCTTTTGGCGTCCGCATCAATGGCTTTCCGAAAACCTTCCAGTCGGAATTCGATGTTGTGAAAATTGGGAATGGTTTCCCGTAAGGCTCCCTCGGGCATATCCGACAGTTGGTGCTGGAAGCGTCCGAAAGCTTCGCCTGTCAGCTCGGCCAGGTGGCTGTCCATCGCTTCATAGGTCACGGAATCGGCGATGTAGACCATTACACGCCAGTAACTCTCCCCATCAAAGTCGTATAACTGACCGGAATGGGTCGGAACGATGCGCAAGGCTTTGCGTTCGATGTCGGTTTCACCAGCAGCGGTGAGTTTGGCGCGAATGTGATCGGTAATCCGTTGGATGTTGGTCTGCAACAGTTCCACGTCCTGAAAAATGTGGTGGTTGATCCGTTGCAGAATATAATCGGGATCATCCTTCGAGGCGGTACGAACCCGATAGGTGTCGTTGATAAGCCCGTTGCCGACCGGAGCCAGTTCTGCTACCGTACCCCGAATGGCAAAACGATTGACAATTTCTTTTTTCTGATCCATCGTATTCGTCTGTTTATTGGTTGTCGCCCGGAGCGGTAGCCAGGGTCAGACCCTGCAGCTTGTTCCAGGCGCCGCGGGTGAAATCGGGAATTTTGACCGGCTTACTGCCGTTGAGCACCGAGGCTTCGGTCAGTTCGACCAACGAGGACCATTCGGCAGCGTCATAAACGTCCTGATCCAGCGGAAGACCGTTGCGCAGGCAGTAGATCAGTCGCGAGTCCATGATGAAGTCCATGCCTCCGTGACCGCCCACTTCCCGGGCCTTCTCGCCGTATTCCTTGCTGATGGGGTGTTCCCATTGAGCCAGCATCTTTTCGCGGGCTTCGCGATCCATCGCCTCATGGCCCAACGAGTCGAACGAGAGCACTTCGGTCGGCCACTTCTGGGCAAACCCTTTGGTGCCGCTCACCAGGTGAATCCGACTGTAGGGACGCGGACTCGAAACGTTGTGCTGGATGAGGATGGTTTTGCCTTTGGCCGTACGGATCAGGGTGGTGTTGATGTCCCCTTTCTTGTAGGTGCGTTTGGCAAAATCGCTTTCCGGACCGTGTTTCTTGATGGCCGAGGGCGTCAGGCTGAACTGATCCGAAGACATCGAAACCAGGTATTCCATCTTGTCGCCCCGGTGGATGTTCAGAATCTGGCAGATGGGGCCCAGTCCGTGAGTCGGATAGGGATTCCCGTCATGCACTTCGTTGTATTTCAGACGCCACATGTCGTGGTAACCGGTCGTGTCGTTGAACAGGTAGTCGCGCAGGTCGTGGATGTAGGCTCCTTCGACGTGGAAAACCTCCCCGAACAGTCCGTGTTGAGCCATGTTCAGCGTAGCCATTTCAAAGAAGTCATAGCAGCAGTTTTCCAGCATCATGAAATGACGGCGGGTCTTTTCGGCCGTATTGACCAG
>JAHZDG010000020.1:13935-36640 GCA_019422485.1 Alistipes sp.
CATGCTTGCCGTGTTCCATGGCGTATACGGAAACCGGCGTGTGCAGCTTCCAGTCGGTGCAGCAGTAAATCAGGTCGATGTCATCGCGTTCGCACACCTTCTTCCACTCCTCTTCTCCGCAGTAGAGATCGGCTTTGGGCAGTCCGGCGTCGGTCAGTACTTTTTGGGCCAAGTCGAGTTTCTCGGGAACGACATCGCACAGTGCCACGATTTTGACACCGTCGATGTGGGTGAAACGAACCACGGCGCCACCTCCTCGGGAACCAACCCCGATAAAGGCAACCCGAACCGTGTCGATGGGTTCACAGCGCAGGCCCAATACGTCGGTCTGGCCGGCGGGCCGTTCCGGGGTCGCGAATTCGATCATCTCGCTCTGCGGAGCCGACGATTCATGACAGCCGGTCATGAACAGGCTCATGGCGAAGAGCGTACAAAGAGTGAAGAATAAGGTTGGTTTGTTCATCTCGGTAGGGTTTTAGGTGGGTATTGGATGAAAAACCCCTGCCGCCCGGGAGGACGGAGGGGTTTTTGACATTCGGGTGTCGATTAGTTCAAAGAATAGGGACGTTCTTCGGCGGTGTAAACCCGTTTTTTGTTGGGTTTGGGACCCATCACGAAGTTCAGTTCCCCGCCGGCCAGGATTTCATCCTGCGTAATGTAGGCGCGTTTGAGCGGCTGGCCGTTCAGCGTTACGCTCTGTACGTAGCGGTTGGTGTCGCTTACCTTCGGAGCACGGATTACGAATTTCTTGCCGTTTTCCAGGTTGAGCTGCATGAAGGGCAGGTAGGGAGCCCCCAGCACATACTGGTCGGTACCCGGGCATACCGGATAGAAGCCCATGGCCGTGAAAATGTACCAAGCCGACATCTGGCCGCAGTCGTCGTTACCCGACAGCCCTTCGATGTTGTTTTTGTACATGCGGTTCATCACTTCGCGTACCCAGTACTGGGTTTTCCACGGTTGTGACGTCCAGGCGTACAGGTAAGGAATGTGGTGGCTGGGTTCGTTGCCGTGTACGTAGTTCCCCATGATCCCTTCGCGGGTCACGTCTTCGGTCTTTTCGAAGAATTCGTCGGGCAGGTACATCGTGAACAGCGAGTCGAGTTTGCGAACGAAGCTCTTGTCACCACCCATGATTTCGATGAGCGAGTTCACATCCTGAGGTACATAGAACGAGTAGTTCCAGGAGTTGCCTTCGATGAAGCCCATGTCGTGGGTTTCGAGCAGGTTGAAGTTTTCGCGGAACTGACCGTTGGCCCCTTTCGGACGAACGAAGCCCAAGGTGGTGTCGAATACGTTGCGGTAGTATTGAGCCCGTTTCATGTAGTTGTCGGCTACATCCTGGCGACCCATCGACAGCGCCGTGCGGTAGATGCACCAGTCGTCGTAGGAGTATTCCAGAGTGATCGAAGCCGATGCCGGGTTGCATTCGTCGGTAACATAACCGTGTTTCATGTAATCGCCGATGCAGACGATGTAGGGTTTGGTCGAGCTGCTGATCATGGCTTCGAGAGCTTTGTCTTTGTCGACTTTCACGCCCTTGGCGATCGCGTCGGCCAGTACCGATACTCCGTGGTAACCGATCATACAGAAGTTTTCGTTGGCCATGTGCGACCAGATCGGCAGAATCTTGTGTACGCTCTGTTCGTAGTGAGCCAACATCGAGGCCATCATGTCAGCGCTGCGTTCGCGGTTGATGATCGTGTAGAAGGGCATCAGGGCGCGATAGGTGTCCCACAACGAGAAGATGGTGTAGTTGGTGAACCCTTTGGCGGTGTGGATGTTGTGATCCAGACCCCGGTATTGGCCGTCCACGTCCATATAGACCGAAGGATTGATCAGGGTGTGGTACAGCGAGGTGTAGAGCATGTCGAGTTGATCGTCCGTCCCTTCGGCTTCGATCACGTGGAGTTCTTCGGCCCATTTCGAAGCGGCGCTCTTTTCGATCTGTTCGAAAGAACGGCCCAGGGCTTCGGCTTCCAGGTTCTTCATGGCGCCTTCGGTGCTGACGGCCGAGATGGCGAACTGGATTTCCAGCGTGGGATCATTCCCCAGGTCGAATTCGAAGTAGGAAACTACCTGACGACCTTCGATGTGAGGAAAGTTCTGGTTGAGACCCAGCTTTTTCAATTGGCCCAAATAGGGAGGTTCGATCTTGTCGATGTAACCGTAATTCTTGATCGGTTTCGACAGACGCATGGCAAAATACGTATAGTTCGTACGAGCCCATCCGTTGGTGATGCGGTAACCGGTCAGGGTGGTGTCGTTTTCCACCCGCAGGTTGGCCCACAGCGTCTTGCCGTCATAGTTGTAGATCCCGTGATTCAGATCGAGGATGAACCGCGTGTCTTTGGCATCTTTGGGATAGGTGTAGCGGTGAATACCGGTACGTTCCGTGGCGGTCAATTCGACTTTGATGCCGTAATCTTCCAGGAAAACAGAGTAGTATCCCGGACGAGCCACTTCCGAAGCGTGGTTGAAACGTGAACGGTAACCGGCATCGGGATTCTGCTGGGTACCCGGGTTGAGTTTCAGGGCGCCGGTGGTGGGCATGATCAGGAAATCGCCCAGGTCCGAGTGGCCGGTACCGCTGAAGTGGGTATGGCTGAAACCGACGATCGTCGAGTCTTTGTATTGGTAGCCGGCACAGTATTCATAGGTGCGCGGCTGATAGACGCCGTCCACGTTGTTGGGGATGGTGTCGGTGTCGGGGCTCAGGGCTACAATCCCGTGAGGAACGCAGGCTCCGGGGAAAACGTGTCCCATTTTGGCGGTCCCGATCATGGGATTCACTCGGTCGAGCGAGGTGACCTGAGCCGAGGCCATGGCTGCACAAGCCAGAAAAAACGATAAAAGAACTGTTTTTTTCATAAAATTGGATTAATAATATATTCGTTTTCAGGGCCGAACGGGAGCGGATCGGAGCCCGAACAGGAGTCTGAAGTTCGTTTTTTCTGAAGACTCTCTTCCCGTGTCGACAGTTAATCCCCAAAGATAATGATTTTATGGGAATTTCCTGTATATGGAGGTCCTCTTTCCGTCAGGAACAATTCTCAGAGGCTCTTTTCGGCAGGTTCGGACGGATCTTGCCTCGGGAGCCTGAACGAATAAATGCGAGGCAAAAACGGAGGGGAAAATCACTGCCTGAATTTGGAATCCCCGCCCAAATGATTATCTTTGAAGTCACTACATTAAACACGGATTTCAGTTATGAGGAAAAATTTTTTGCTTGCCTGTCTGCTGGCAGTGGCCTGTGTTGTTCAATCTCCGGCACAAGGGAAATATCAGCCGACCGAAGAAAATCTGAAAAATCGGGAGGCTTTTCAGGATGATAAATTCGGTCTGTTCATTCACTGGGGGATTTACAGCATGATGGCCGACGGGGAATGGATCATGGATGAAAAGAATATCCATTACGATGAATATGCCAAATTGGCCTCGGGCTTCTATCCCTCGAAATTCAATGCCGATGAGTGGGTGGCCGCGGTGAAAGACGCCGGGATGAAATATATCGTGATCACTTCGCGTCATCACGACGGTTTTTCGATGTGGGGAACCAAACAGTCCGATTATAACATCGTGGATGCCACTCCTTTCAAACGTGACGTGATCAAAGAGCTGGCCGAAGCTTGCCGCAAACAAGGGATTAAGCTCGGGTTCTATTATTCCCACCTCGACTGGCGTCGTCCGGATTACTATCCGTTGGGACGCAGCGGGCATGGTACCGGACGTACGGAACATGGCGACTGGAATGATTACCTGAAATTCATGAACAATCAGTTGACCGAATTGCTCACCAATTATGGCCCGATCAATATGATCTGGTTCGACGGTTGGTGGGATCAGAAGACCAAGGTGGATTGGAAACTGGACGAACAGTATGCCTTGATTCACGGTTTGCAACCGGGCTGTCTGATCGGGAACAACCACCATCTCAAACCGTTTGACGGAGAAGATTTCCAGATGTTCGAACGCGACCTGCCGGGACAGAATACGGCTGGTCACTCGGCGGATTCCGAGATCGGGGACCTTCCGCTGGAGACCTGTCAGACCATGAACGGGATGTGGGGTTATCGTATCACCGACCAGAACTATAAAGATACCCGGACTCTGGTGCAGTATCTGGTACAGGCTGCCGGGAATAACGCCAACCTTTTGTTGAATGTGGGTCCGCAGCCCAATGGGGAGATTCCGGCTCTGGCATTGGAACGGATGAAAGAGATCGGTGCCTGGTTGCGTCAGTACGGTGAAACGGTGTATGGTACGCGGGGCGGTGAGATCAAACCTCGTGACTGGGGGGTGACGACCCAAAAGGATAACAAACTCTATGTTCACATTCTGAATTTGGAGGATAACGGTCTCTTCTTGCCGATTACGGATAAAAAGGTGAAAAAAGCCACTCTGTTCAAAGACGGTTCGCCGGTGAAGTTCACGCAGGATAAGGATGGTGTTGTGTTGAAACTGGCTGAAGTGCCGACCGATATTGATTATGTAGTTACCTTGGAATTTTAGAGGAAAATTCTTCTGAAGTTGTTCTGTATAGAAAAGCCGCTCCTGCAGGAGCGGCTTTTCTTATGCGTGGAAGGTCGGATTGGACGCAGTGCTGGATAGCGGTCCCGCCAGATCGGGGGTGAACTGATCAGCGACTTTGATGTACGTGAGCCGGGAGTATGCCTAATTGTTCGAACATCTGGCGGTAGATGGCCGCTTTCTCGGTCAGCGGTTTGGGATAGGCTCGAGAGGACGAAGGCATGCGGAACAGTTGCAGGGTACGCCCTTCAAACTGGAAGGTGGTGCTGGAGCCGATTGACGGTTCTTGGGCCTCGATCAGGGAGAGCAGGGTGTCGGTGGCTTTTTGACCGGTGGTGACGATGGCCTGCAGTTGAGGAAGGGCGGCCAGGGTGGCGGAAAGGTCGATGCGTTGGACAACTTCCAAAAATTGGTCCGAAGCGTTGTCCCGTAGACGAATCACCTCGGTGGCGGTATCTCCCAGGGCAATTCCCTGCTCAGAGCAGAAGGCCTGGATGCGAGGCTGGTCAAAGGCTTTGCGGTCGGGGGTCAGCAGGTGATCTTTGTCGTTGAAGAACAGCAATCCCATGATTCGCCACATGTCGTTTTGCAGGTTGGGGTAGAAAAACGGCATCGACCAGCGGTTGGGTCTGGGCGGAAAACTGCCCAACATTAACAGACGGGCCTGAGGTGGCAGAAAAAAGGGAAGTGGATGCGTTTCGGGGATGGGCATGATAGGAAAATAATAAAGAGGAGTTTTTGCCGAAGATGTGTGGAGGTTGGTGAAGAAAAACCGACAGGGAAAGACGCTGTATGTCAGACGTTGTGTGTCTTATCCCTGTCGATCACTGTTCTGTGTATGGAGGAGCCGTTTTGCAACGGTCGATGTTCGGCAGACCCTTCGGTTTGTGGCCTGGATATCGTGAGTCGAGGAGCCTCTGACGGTTCATGAGAGAATGAGGGAACTGCCATCAAACTCTCATGAAGAATGGCGCGGTCCTCGAAAGAGATACCTTACACAACTAAGGAAGGCGTCGGATGGAACGGATCACGACCGGTTCGATCAGATATTGTTGGTTGTCGGGCAAGGCTTGGATGGTGTGTACGGTTGACATGCCGTCGGTGACTTGTCCGAAAACGGCAAATCCTTGACCATCAGGATTGCGCTTGCCGCCAAAATCCAGTTCGGGTTGGTCGCCGATGCAGATGAAAAATTCCGAAGAAGCCGTGCCCGGCTCTGCGCGTGCCATCGACAAGCTCCCATCCAGGTGATGCAGTCCGGTTGCTTGGGTGGTTTCATGAGGAATCGCATCGGCATCCGCTTCATGATACAGCCCTCCTTGAATGACGTCGATTTTTACGTCGTTATTGGGCTGGTTGTTGGCTCGTGTAACCCGGTAGAAGACAGCGTTCCCTTGATTGTAGTGGCCCTGGTCGACCAGTTTCAAGAAGTTGCCGGCTGAAATCGGAGCCTGTTTTAGGTAGATTTCAGCAGTAATGGTTCCTTGGTCCGTTTCAATGACGACTTGAGGATTGGTTGCTGGTTTGCAGGCGAACAGAGCCGAAATGGCACCGATGATGCACAGTGAACGTAATGAGAAAAGCATGGTGTTTAAGGTTTAGCTTGGAATGATAGGGTTTTAAGGATTTTCCCCGCCGCGTCGCGAAGGGTAACTTGCAGCTGTTGGCTGGAGATATCGAGGTCGACTGCCTGGTCGGGCGGATTGACCAGTAGCGGGAAATCGCAACCGTCTTGTCCGGCCGGAGCGTAGTAAGGACGATGGGTATGCCCGCAGAGCATCAGGTCGATCTGGTGTCCGTTGAGCAGCGGGACGAATTTCCGGCGGGTTTCCAGAGCACCGTGCCAGGTGTCGTTCACGGGCGTAATGTGCATGACGACGATCCGGAAAGCGGCTTGTTGAAACGCATCGCTCGATACGATACTTTCCAGCCAGCGAGCCTCTTCGGTCCGGTAGCGGTCGTAATCGCCCAAACCGTGGTATTCGATGTCGTTGTCGGGTTTGTCTTCTCCCCCGTCCAATACGATGAAAAAGGCCGGACCGTTTCGGAATGTATAGTAGGTCTCACCCGTCGGGGTGGGGAAATAATCCAAAAACTCGTAAGAGAGACGACCTCGGGTTTCATGGTTGCCCCGGGCAAAAAAGAAGGGCGTTTCGGCGGCAAAGGTTTCGGAGGCGGTTTTTAAGAAGTCCTCTATGATCTGTTGCTCGGAAGAGAGGTGGTTGGCCATGTCTCCGTTGAAGAGAACAAAATCGGTATGGGTCGGAGTGACTTCTTTCAATAATGTTTTTTGAAGGTCGTTCTTGCCGTGGATATCATTGACAACGGTGCAACGAATCGATGGTTTGCGCGAATCGAAGGTCGTAAATCGATAGGGGGCGTGCTCGAAAACATCACTGCCGGTGGCTTTGCCGTATTGGACGAAATAGTCTTCGTTGCGGGTAACCTCCTGAGAGATGATGCGGTAACGGTAGGTTGTGCCTGCCTTTAACCCGCTGACTCGTACACAGTGAAGTTTTCCGATGGTTTTGCGTCCGTTGCGGCTTTGGTAGAAAGTCGGGCGGGCATCGGCGTAAAAATGGGTGGAATCATCGGGTGCAATTTCCACCCAGCCAACCGCATCGCGGTTGGTGATCCAAAGAACGGTTACTTCGTTTTCTCCCATGTTCTGGAGGTAAGGGCCGCAGATGACTTTAAAATCGTCTTGGGCCCAAAGACCGGTGCTGCAGAGCAGGGTGGCAAGGAAAAAGAACCATTTTTTCATGTTGGGAGTCTTGTGGGTTAAGATTGTTCAAAGATAAGGGTTTTGTGGAAAAGGGAAAAGTCCATCCATTGGGAGGTCCTTGCAGAAGTGCTGCTGCACTGATTCCTTGCGGCGATGGTTATCGGGCTGGAGTTTTCCGAAGCATGGATTCCAACAGGTCGGGGCGGTCGGTGGTGATATAATCGACCCCTTGCTCGATGAAGTATTGCAGTTCTTCAGACCGGTTGACGGTCCAGACATTGCTTTTGAGTCCCAGTTTCCGGGCTTTCCGGATCCATTGGGGATGTGCTTTGTAAACGTCTATGTGATAATCCAGGCCGGTTAGTCCTAATGCTTTGATTTTTTGGGGACTTAGGTCTCCGTTCAGATAGGCGACCTGCGCTTGGGGGTCGAGGCGGTGTACTTCCTGGCAGAGGCGAAGGTTGAAGGCGATGTATTCGACCCGATCCGACAGCCCGGCTTGTTTCACCTTGTTCAAGGTCTTCTGGGCCAATTCGGTTTGTTGTTCTTCCGAAAGTGCATTCGATTTCAACTCGATGATGAGGCGGATGCTCGGGCATTGTTTCAGTGTCTGCAGGTATTGATCAAAGGTGGGCATGGCCTCCCCGTTTTTCAGGGTGTGGGTTTTCAGTACGTTTGAAGGTGTTTTTTCGATCCATTTCTTTTGACCGTCGATTGTAACGGAGGGGTCGTGAAAAACCATTAGGTCTCCGTCAGCGCATAAATAGACGTCACATTCAGAACCGAAAATGCCCAGTCGTTCTGCAGCCTGTAATGAAGCCAGGGAGTTCTGGACGGAACCGTCGGTTTGCCAGTAACCTCGATGTGCGATTGTTTGTGTTTGCGCCAGGACTGAGGGAAGGAAACCGCAGAGGGTTAATAAAGAGAGGGTTATGCTTTGGATGATTTTCATGGGCTTAGTGCTGTTAAAGATCGGATTCATTGAGTAAAGTTACAAAAAAGTTGAGGGTATGAGTGTGTGGACTGGAAAGCGTAAGAAAAGCTTAATATTCCGTCAGATATTGGGCCCTGCGGGGTACATCGGGGCCGATTAATCCTTACATTCGTGGGGCCGAACCGATGACTTGCGTGGACTTGAAAAATGTCGGTTCTGGCAGTTTTTCTGCCAAACTATTAATCCTCTCACCATAAAGATGATGGAGTATAAAACTGAAATGATAATTCGTCCGGTCGTGTTGCAGGATGCACGGGCGATCAGCGAGATTTATAATCATTATGTACAAAACACGGTCTATTCGTTTGAAATCGAACCGGTATCGGAAGCCGAGATGAAACGACGGATCGAAGAGGTGTTGAAGGCGGATTTGCCTTTTTGTGTGGGCGAAGAGAACGGACGTGTGGTCGGTTATTGCTATGTGCATCCTTGGAAAAGTCGGGCTGCCTACCAGGCTTCGCTGGAAACGACCATCTATCTGGATAAGGATTGTTTGGATGGCGGAAGAGGAAAGGCGCTGTATGAATGGCTGCTGAATGCCATCGACCGGCAGCGGGTCCACACGCTGATTGCTTGCATTACGTTGCCCAATCCCCGCAGTACGCGTTTGCACGAGCGGTTGGGCTTTCAGCAAGTTTCTCATTTCAAGGCGGTAGGCCGTAAGTTCGATACCTGGTTGGATATCGGAGATTGGCAATTGATGTTGGAATAAAGACAAGAATGCTCAGAATTGGAGGTTGTGATCATCAATAATAAATAAAAAAGGGAGGCATTTATGCCTCCCTTTTTTTATGCGAGTGTTTAGCTATATGATCTAAGGAACATAGGTTATTGTAGTATTGGCATCAGAGGAAACATTTACACTGCCTTGCAGACTTTGAGGTAGTTGGATTTCATTCAGAACGGGGCAGTCTATCGTAGAAACGGATTTCAACTTTGTATTTTGTGTCAAATCAAGAGGTCCGGCAAGAATAGTGCCACTCGAAATAACAAGGGTGGTTAGTGCTGTATTTTGCCGAAGATTGATTCCTTTCAAAGATGAACAGCTTCCAATGGTTAATGAGGTTAAGGCCGTATTGACACTGACATCTAGAGAGGTCAGTGACCGGGACGATACGTATAAGGAAGTCAGGTTTGTGTTGTTCGATAAATCAAGGGAAGACAGATTATGGCTTCCGGATAACTCCAGAGATTGAAGTGAGGTACTTTTTGAAATGTCTATAGAGGAGCCACTCCATCCCATACCTGCGATCGTCACAATATTTGCAGGGAATATAAGGTGAGTTGTGCTGTTGTAACGAATATTCGCTTTTTCTAGTTTTGTGTTTTGGCTGATATCCAATGAGTTGACCGTCGTTCCCCAAGAGAGATATTTTAATAAAGGAAGCGCGCTCAGATCAATATCTTGTGTCGTATTCAAATTGGAAATTGCGCAATTCAGGGAGTCTACTTTAGTTTGACTCATATCGGGGACTATCCCGTCCAATGATCGATAGGAAAGGGAAATGTAGTTAAGTTCTTTGTTTTGGGTAAAATCCAGTGCATTGGATTGAAGATTCCCGAATGTCAGATTGCTCAATTGAGTAAGCGGTGCTAAATTTAAATTTGTGACGATGGGGGCATATTCACCACCATTGTAATTACAGGTGATCGTCAACTTTTCGAGGTTGGTGAAATATTCTAATCCTTTAAAAGAGTAAGAAGGAATAGTCGCTTGTGGTTCAGTCGGATAAGGAACCTGGTATTCGATTTCTTTTACCGTTAAAGCTTCCTCTTCCGAAATTTCCCCGTCACCGTTGTTGTCACACAATCCTAACAAGTAAGTTTTGAATTCGGGATATTCGAAAGCGATGCCGCCTCTACCGATGATGGTTATTTCTTTGTCTGCATAGACTTGAGCTTGTGATCCTTTGGCAAGAGTGACCGTTTGCAAAGCACTGCAGGAGGTAATATTTACCGTTTCCAAAGCCGGACATGGACTCAGGTCGAGGGATTCCATCTTAGCACATCGTAAAACTTTGAGCGTCTGCAATGCTTTGCATTGGCTGAAATCAGGGGAAACAATCTTTGAACAATCTCGGATTGTTAGATTTTTCACGTTGGATAATTGGGATAAATTCAGGTTCTCATCAGGAATTCGTATGAAATCGACTCTTTCTGTTGAGGGGGATACGTAGAGCGTTTCTGGAGCTCTGGAATCAATCATAAGTGTTTTAAGGGCTGTCAGGTTTCTTAAATCAAACTCCTTTATTTTAGCGCTATTCCCGATTGTTGCTGTTGTAAGTGCTGTGTTGTGGCTCAGGTCAAGATTTGGAAAGCATCCAGCTAGTGTCATCTTTTCAAGAGCCGTATTGGCGCTTAGATCAATTTCGACAGGGTCGAAAGGATCGTCTAAGTAAATCATCAAAGAAAGGTAGCGAAGTTTAGGACAGAAAGTTAAATCTGTAACGGCTTGTTTGACTGTATAAAGGATTGTTAAGGTGTCGAGATTTGGGAAACGTTCGATGCCTTTTAAGGATGATATTCCCGAGGTCATTATAGAGCTGGAACCGTACATGTTGATGGTGGTTACCGTCAAGGCTTCTTCCGGGGAGATTTGGCCATTGGCGTCTGCGTCATACCGTTCCAAAATGTAAGCTTCAAAGTTTTTATCTTCGAAGGTGACAGGTAGGAGTGATTCTCCCGTGATGACCGAAGTCGTTTCATCTGCCGTTACATTGGCTGGAGTTTCCTGGTTGTCCGGTAAAATAACTTGGGCGAGTTCTTCATTTCCGGAACAGTTGACTTCGTTGACTTGGGGACAGGTTGTAATGTCCAAATCACCGGCCAATTTATTGGAGCTGCAATCCAATTTTTCGAGTGCCGTGTTGGCGCTCAGATCCAATGCGGTGATTTCATTAGTCGAGCAATTCAGATTGGTTAATTGGGCGTTGGCCGAGAAATCCAATGCTCCGGTCAATTTATTGTTAGAGCAATTCAGGGTCGTCAGGGCGGTCTGTTGACTCAGGTCGAGAGAGGCCAACTGATTATTGCTGCAATTCAATGAGGTCAGTTTTGTGTTCTTACTTAGGTCCACTTCGCTGATACCATGACCGCTGAAATCGAGCACTTCCAGATTCTTAAAGTGTTCAATACCTGAAAGAGAACTGATTTTTTTGGTAATCCCGTTGGTGGCACGGGTCTCTGTTTCGGTGCGGGTTTGAGGGGTGTCAATATCCGAAGTTTCTGTCTTGGATTCGACGGTCACATCTTCGGATTCAATCACTTTGGTTGTGACTTCTTGACTTTGAGGTTCAGATGTCTGATAGGCCATTAGTAATTGTTTGACGGCAGACGCTTCATCCGAAGAAAGTTTGCCATCCTGGTCAGTGTCATAGTTTTCCAGTAGATAAGTTTGAAAGGCTGCGTCGGAAACCGTAATGGTTTCGATGGGAGTAATAGGATCGGGATCCGGCTCGGGTTCAGGGGCTGGATTGGGATCCTTTGAGCAGCAGGTTAGGAGTAATGCGCTCAACAGGGTGAGGCGAAATGAAGCATGGTTCATGATTGAAAACATTAAGTTAGTGAGTTATAGGAAGTAAAAGGTGTAAGCGTAATGGTACGGATAGGTTAATACATGGCATATAGAAGCACATAACCTGTTGAGGTTTGGCTTGTTCTGATCGAGTCCCCGGGAAGAGAAAAAGAAAATATAGAAAGAAAGCGTGGGACTGGTCGCTTGATTTAAAGAGAAAAGGTTCTGGTAAACCTGTGGATTTAAATAAGCAACAGCCCACGCCATATTAGATATGACGTGAGAGAGACGTGTTTTATTCTCATCCTATATAAATTTACCAGATTTATTCTCTGAGAATAAAGCGAAACACTTCCTATTGTGTTCAAATATGTCTATAATCCGATTGGGATCAGGACAAAGATACAAAATATTTGAATCAAAAGGAAGACACTCTCTTTGGAGGCTGTTGCCGAGCAAACCAATTGTGTTTTATTTATTTAAAAGGTAGTGATTTTCTGTGTGGTTTGCTTGGCTTTTTTTGTAAAAATGGATTAGGTTTTCGATGGAATGGGTGTCTGGATTTTTGTGTATTGGAAAAATTCAAAACTAATGGAGTAAGGGTAAGGAAATATTACGAAAAGTGTCAGTTTAAAAAAAGAAGTTTTATTTTTGGTTAGGAACGCTTTTGTGGTTTTGAAAGGATATTTTATTGAAAATGAGAGTATTTGTAAGCGGAATATATTGTTTTTGGAAAAAGTTTCACTAAGGTAAAAGGGGAAATTGGGATGAAAGTATCGGAGAAACGAGATTTGTAAGAGAGGTTACTTCAAAGGGTATTTTTAGAAAAAGGAAAGGCGTGAGGAGAAATAAAAAAAAGAGATTCGATGATTCGAATCTCTTTTTAAGTAGCGGGGGCAGGACTCGAACCTGCGGCCTTTGGGTTATGAGCCCAACGAGCTACCAACTGCTCCACCCCGCGATTTCGGAATGCAAATATAAGTGAAAATTTGACTTTTTGCAAATCTTTTTGCGGGTCGGACCGATTCTTTTTTGAATTTATGTTGGGTTTGCTGGTGTAAATGGCTGAAAATAAAGAGTAGTTGAATTGTTGGGATGCGGAAAAATTGGCTTGAAAATAATAAAGCGGCTAATGTTTAGCCGCTTTATTATTTCCCTGGATAGGGATTTATAAGGCTCGAGCTACAATTTCCGCTAAATCGTAAACAGGGATGGTCGCTTCGCGGGCAATGCCTTTCTTGCAGAGCGGACAGGCCGTAACAATGTTTTCGGCTCCAGTAGCGGCTAGAGCTGTGGCTACCTGTTCGCCGATGCGGCGTTGTCCTTCATCGTTAATAGCCGTATTGGCCAGGCTCGATCCGCAGCATAAAGCGTGTTCGCGGGTTTCGGCAGGCTCTTTCAGAGTGCCCAGTGCCGCAATCACTTCCCGAGGAGCGTCGTAAATGCCTCCTCCCCGACCCAATTCACAAGGATCGTGATAGGTAAAGGTCTCGGTGCCGGCATGGAGTTTCAGACGATCTTCGGCGATCAGTCTTTGGATGTATTCCGAGTGGTGCAACACTTCGATTCCTTCCAGGTGATAATCTTCCTTGAAAACCTTCAGGCAGATGGGACATGAGGTGACCAATGTGGTAATCCCGTGTTTCTGGAAAAGGTTCTTATTGAAATCCATCATTTTGCGGGCGGCATCCACTTCGCCGGAGAGTTTTAGCGGACGACCGCAGCATACACCTCCATTTTTGTCGGCCCACCAGACCGATTCGTTGGCGGCCGTGAAGATTTGTTCCATGGCCCGGAGAATTTTCGGAGTCAGCAGGGTCATGCAACCGGCAAAATAACCTACTTTCCCTTCGCCGGACGAGGGGTCTTTGCTTTGGATATAGGCGTATCGGTTCGGTGAGTCGGGATAAGCTCGCTTGGCGCGGCTGTTGAGACGCAAGGTGTTTTGTTCGATACCGACGGGGCAGGCTTGTTGACAACGTCCGCACATCAGACAGTTGTCGGCTACCGCGTCAGTCAGTCGGCCGTAACGTCGGTCGCGCAGAAAATAAACAGCTTGAACTCCATTAATTCCGGCTCCGCTTTGCAGTTGACAGGGGTCGATACAGATTCCGCAACGCGAGCAGGCATCGGTTTGAAAACGGTCGTAGGTGCTCTCTTTTTCGCAGGCACGCAATCCGGCATTCCGCAGAAAAATCAGGGGAATTTCGGTGAAGATGTGCATGTAGCGCGAGAAGGGCAACGCAACGAAGAATACCCCTAAAGCGATGGAGTAGATCCACCAGGCTCCCAGTTCGATGTGTTGGGCTTCGATGATGCGGGCCGGCAGGAAATCGGCCAGCCATTGGCCCAGACTGCCCGTCAGGAAACTGCCGCAACCGATGCCGGGAGGGATCAGTTGGGTGTTTTCGCTCAGGGTCCAGACATAACCGCCGAAACGCCAGACTTCTGCACTGGTGAGGCTTTCGGCCAGCAGCCGGGCCGGGAAAATCAGCCACAGGGCAGTCAGCGCGATACGGTCTCCCAACATGTGTTTGGTGGTCCGTTTCATGCCCATGATCCGGGAGCGGAGGCGTTTGAACAGGGCCAGCCCTACCCCGATCAGAATCAGCAACAACAGTGCATCCTTGATGAGCGAAAAGTTGAAGTTCCGTTCGAAAATGGGGTGGACGTAATACGAGAAGAAAATATCGACATATAAGGGAACGCTTTCGCCTTTAAAATAGACGAAGGTTTCGAGCCAGCCCACGGAGATCAACAGAAACCATCCCAGGGCAAAGCTGGTGTGCATGTAGCCCAGCAAGGGGTTGGTGCGCCAGATTTTGCGGTGCAGCAGGGATTCGTTGATGATTTCGAGAATGGATTTCCAGGTCGCCCGGGTAGGCAACGAGCGCCAGAAAAGTCGTTTTTGCTCCCGACTCAGCCCTACGAACCAGTAGATATACTTGAACAATAGGGTGACCAGCAGGAAAAAGGCTCCGGCATAGAACGGAAGTACGAACAGTCTGAAATGTTCCATTAGCGCGAACGGTTAGCTAAGTGTTTTTTGATGGTCAGCACGATCTGGCGGGTGTTGATTCCACGCGGACAGGTCAGCCGACATTTCCCGCAAAGCATGCATTTTTCGAGCTCCTCGGCCATGCCTTCATATTCGCCCCGCCGCACCAGCGTAGGTACTTTGCGCAGGCTGAACGAAGTGAGGTTGGCGGCTGTGCAGGTAGCTGTACAGTTGCCGCAGGCAATGCAGGTCTGCAACTCCGGATACTCGCGCAGGAGTTCCTTGGAGTAGCTCATGTCGTTGCGGTCGATGTCGATCGACCGGGGACGACTGATCGAATATCCCCAAGAGGTCATCGTTTGCCGGAATTAAGGGTTTGAGCCACCTGATAGGCGGCGGCAATGCCTTCGTTGATCGACTCTCCGATGTTTTTGGGGGCCGTAACGGTGCCGGCATAGAACAGTCGGGGAGAGGCCGAGCGTACGTTGCCGGTGAATTGATTCAGCGGGCGCAGAAAACCGCTCGGGTAAACGTCGATGCTGTTGTTGCGGCCGAAAGCCACGTTGCTCGAACCGGCCTGCATGCCGACGGCCAGAATCAGCATATCGACGCTCATGCGTAACGGACGTCCGATCAGGGTGTCTTCGGCTTTGATGTGGATGCGGTGATCGATTGTCGGCGAGGCTTCCGAAATACGTCCCCGTACGAAATGGATGTTGTATTGCTGCTGGGCCTGACGATAAAGCTCTTCATAGCCCGGACCGAACATGCGCATATCCATATAGAAACTGAAAATTTCGGCGTCGGGGATCTGTTGTTTGACTTCGATGGCCTGTTTGACGCCCGTGATGCAGCAGACCCGCGAACAGTGCCGCTGGTTGACTTTCTCATCTCGGGATCCTACGCAATGCAGAAAAGCAACGGTTTTTGGGGTCTGACCGTTGGCCATCCGGACGCCGCCTTCGCGGAACATGCGTTCGACGTCGACCGTTGTATAGACGTTGTCATAGAGTCCGTATCCGTATTCTTCTTTGCGTTCGGCCGGGAAGATGTCGAATCCCGAAGCGACCACTACCGCTTCGGCTTCCAATCGGTTGCCGTCGGAGAGCGTTACCCCCCTGCCCTCTTCTTCGATACCGGAAACCGTGGTGGAGGTGTGAACCTCGGTCGAGGTTTTTCCCAAACGGTTCCGCAAGTCGTCCAGCACTTCATGGGCGGGAGTCATGGTGGGGAAGAGCCGGTCCCAGCGGCATAACTTGCCGCCCAGAGCCTCTTCTTTTTCGATGAGCACCGGTTTGAATCCCAGTTCGTCCAGGGTGATGGCCGTCTGCATGCCGGCGACCCCGCCCCCGATAATGATTACGCGTCCTGTCATAGGTTTGCTTGGTTGCGAAAGTTATTTCGTATAGCAGCCGATGATCGAGTCTTCGGGCTTGCCGATGAATTTTCCATTTTTGCCCAGGTATTTGGCTCCCGGGTCGTATTCGATGCCCATCTTGTCGAGCAGCGGTTCGACGGCGACCTGATGCAGTTGCATACCCAGATCCCAAGGGTCGTATCCCAGCACCAATCCGGCCATCTCTTCATAGGTCAACACCGGAATCCCGTGTCCGTCCTGTCCGTACAAGGTGCCTTCCATCTCCGAGATGGCGTATTGCCAACGGTCGAGGAACATCGTGCAACCCGGGCAGTTGGCGACGATGAAGTCGGGTTTGTAGGGGGCCATCGACTCCAGTTTCTTTTTGGAGTTGGCTACCGGGCAACCCCGGTTGGCTTGTACCAGGTAGTTGCGGAAACCGAATCCGCAGCAGTGGCGACGTTCCGGATAGTCGATGCACTCGCCGCCCCAGGCTTCGACCATACCCGAGAGAACATACGGAAATTCCGATCCGCCGACTCCGACTTTCGGGAAAATTTTGGCGTAGTGACATCCGATGTGGTCGACGACTTTGAGCGGTTCGCCGGTCTGGACGTTGATGAGTTTGTGTTTGGCCTGAGCCGCGATCTGGTGACGGTGGTGGAAGATGATGTCTGACGTATGTGCCAGGTTTTTCGGTTTTTTGAACTCCCGGCCGGTTGCCTTGTAGAGGTATTCGTGCGCCTTTTCTTCCTGTTCCGGGAAGTCGTGCCACATTTCCAGGGCTTCGGAATAGATACCGAAGGAGGTGATGCACGAGGAGACGAAATTTTCGTATCCGGCTTCGGTCATCAGCGAAAACTGACGGGCGACCACCGTCATGATCGTATCCAGCGGAACGATGTCGGAATGGTAGCCGATCCCGGTGCAGGAGGTGTGGCGGGGATCATCCAGAATGTCGCGCCCCAGGTCGTTGCCCAAAATGCGCAGAAAGGCCGCTTCGGAACCCGGGAAAAAATTCTGGCGAATGCAACTGCGGGCATAATAGTAACGGTCGTCCGCAATATCTTTTTGGTATTCTTTCCAAGTGATTTTCATGATGGTCGATTATTGGTGGGTTCCGTTGTCGGTCGTATAGATGTAGTGGAAGTACTCTTCGTCCGCTCCGTTGAAGCCCATTTCGACGGCTTTCTCCTGAGAACATTTTTCCAGGTTCTCGAAAAAGTCGTCGCAACCGGTTACTTTCATAATGCTATGGAGTTCGGCCATGCTCTGGTCGTCGATTTTGCGGACGGCTCCAGGGCCTTCCTGGCGGTAGTTGTCGCCGAAACGTTCATAAACATCCCGGTCGTGTTCGTGGACCCATTTCCAGACGGGACCCTGTTCCGGATGGAGTTCCGGGTCGATCAACTCCGGCATGAGGCAGTATCCCGTATTGACAATGTTCTGTCCGATGGTACGTTTCAGGGCCAGTTGCTGACGCCCTTTTTCGCTGTAGACGAAAAAGCCCAACCGTTGGGAGAGGCTGCGCAAAGACTGGATGATATAGGCCGGCGTGTTGCCTCGCGGGCAGCGCGGACGGCAGGACATGCACTCGCCGCAATACCAGATCGTATCGCTTTTGAGCAGTTCTTCGATGGCCCGATCGTCCTGGGTCTGAACCGTGTCGACGATCTGACGGGGGTCGTAATTGTAGAATTCGGCCGATGGGCACACCCCGGTGCAGATGCCGCAATTCATGCAGGCGGTCAGACCCTCCTTCATGCGCACATCTTCCATCAGCATATCGAAATATTTCCCCATGATGGTTTCCTTAATGGATACAGTTTTCAGTATAGCAAAAGTACGAAACCCTCCCCATGGATGGATAAGGCGTAAAACGTATTTTGGCTAAGTATAAATACGTATTCCCTGTGAGAGAGCGCTTTTGAGAGTTGATTATCTGAAAAATACAAAAACCTCGGGGGGCTCGGGGCGGGAATCTGGCGGGATTTGTTTACCTTTGTCGTCCTAAGACGCTTATCATGGAATCGAATTACGAGCTTTGCGAACGGTACGATGCGGAGAAAATCGCCCGTCTGTCGGAACACTATCGTGAAATCCTGAAACTGTTGGGCGAAGATCCAGCCCGGGAAGGCCTGCTGAAAACCCCGGAACGGATGGCCAAGTCGATGTGTTTTCTGACTCAGGGTTATGAACAGAATCCGGTCGACATCCTCTTGTCGGCGAAGTTTACCGAAGAGTATAAACAAATGGTGCTGGTCAAAGATATCGAACTCTATTCGATGTGTGAGCACCACCTGCTGCCGTTCTACGGCAAGGCGCATGTGGCCTATGTGCCCAACGGTTATATTACGGGCTTGTCGAAAATCGCCCGGGTCGTGGAGGCTTTTGCCCGTCGGTTGCAGGTGCAGGAACGACTGACCGTTCAGATTCGTGACTGCATTCAGGAGGCACTCAATCCGCTGGGGGTAGCCGTGGTGATCGAGGCCAATCACATGTGTATGCAGATGCGGGGGGTGCAGAAACAACATTCCGTCACTACGACTTCGGCCTTTACCGGGATTTTCCTGTCGCAATTGCAGACTCGTCAGGAGTTCATGCATCTGATCGGGAAAAAATAGTTTGGTTCGGTCGGTTGCGGCTCTATGGTTGGGGGATAAAATCAGTATCTGCCACCTAAACGATAATGATACACAGTTTCATAAAAAATCGGGGAGTTCCTTTTGTGGATACTCCCCGATTTTATGTCTGGTCGATGAACCGTATTATACGGTCATGATTTCTTTTTCTTTTTCGGCAAACAGATCTTCTACCTTTTTGGCGTATTTGTCGGTCAATTTCTGGGTAGCGTCTTCACCGTCTTTCGAAACGTCTTCGGGCATGCCCTCTTTTTGTGCCTTTTTGAACGCTTCGACTGCATCGCGACGAATGCTCCGCAGGCTGATGCGGGCCGTTTCAGCGCAAGCTTTGGTCTGTTTGACCAACTCTTTACGGCGTTCTTCGGTCAGGGGCGGAATGTTCAGACGGATGTGTTCCCCGTTGTTGGAGGGAGTCAGACCGATGTTGGCCACCAGGATGGCTTTTTCGATCAGCGGAATCAATTTCTTTTCCCAGGGTTGTACCAATACGGTGCGGGCATCCGGAACGGTTACGCTGGCTACCTGTGAAATCGGCGTTTCACTGCCATAATATTCAACGGTGATCCCGTTCAGAATATTGATGCTGGCTTTGCCGGCGCGAACCGAGGCCAACTCTTCTGCCAAGTGTTCGATGGTTTTGTCCATTTTGGCCTTGGCGGCATCTAATATGGTCTTGGATTCAATCATATAGAGTAAGGTTTTATGAGGCTTGGTTTGAAATTCGTTCAGTGTGTGTGTAAGGCGTTTTGTGCGGCGATTAGTCGTTGACCAGGGTTCCGATCGGTTCTCCGGCGACCACCTTTGCCAAGTTGCCCGGCGTGTCCATGTCGAATACCACGATGGGTAGACCGTTCTCCTTGCACAAAGTGAAGGCCGTGAGGTCCATGACTTTGAGTTGGCGACGATAAACTTCGTCGAACGAGATGCGATCGAACTTGGTCGCGGTCGGGTCTTTTTCGGGATCGGCTGTATAGACTCCGTCTACACGGGTGCCTTTAAGCAAGACGTTGGCTTCGATTTCCACTCCGCGCAGAGCCGCAGCCGTGTCGGTCGTGAAATAAGGATTGCCGGTGCCTCCGGCGATGATGACGATCACCCCTGAGGCCATCAGTTCCAGTGCCTTAGCTTTGCTGTAAAGCTCGCCTACAGGTTCCATGCGGATCGAGGTCAGTACCCGGGCCCGGGCGCCTTCGCTTTCCAGTGCCGTTTGCAGGGCCAACGAGTTGATGACCGTGGCCAACATGCCCATTTGGTCTCCTTTGACGCGGTCGAAACCACGTTTGACTCCGCTCAGTCCGCGGAAAATGTTGCCTCCCCCGATCACGATTCCGATTTGGACGCCGCTTTCGGCGGCAGCCTTGATCTGGGTGGCGTATTGGGTCAATACGTCGGTCGAAAGACCGTATTTTTGAGCGCCCATGAGCGATTCGCCGCTCAATTTCAGTAAAATGCGTTTGTAGGCCGGCATGGTGTGAGGGTATATATCGGTGAAATTTATTTGGTATTTTCCATAATCTGCATCAACTCATCCAGTTTCGGGGTGAGGATGATTTCCGTACGGCGGTTTTTGGCCCGGGCTTCGGCGGTTTTGGCCGGGTCTACCGGCAACGATTCACCTCGTCCGGCGGCAATGATGCGGCTCGGTTGGATCGATTTGTTTTCCAGCAGGAGACGTACGACGGTCGTAGCCCGTTTGGCACTCAGGTCGAGGTTGTCTTTCAACTGGCCGTTGGGACGGTAGGGAACATCGTCGGTGTGTCCTTCCACCATGACGTTGATGTCGGGGTTCTGGGCCAGCACGGTCGAAAGATCACGGACGGCCCGGGCTCCGTTGGGGTCGATTTCAAAGCTGCCCGAACGGAACAGCAGTTTGTCTTCCATGGAGACATATACATTGCCGTTCTTGATGGAGATCGATAAGCCTTTGCCTTCGAAACCGGTCAGGGCATCGGCCACTTTGCGGCGGATGTTGTTGATGGCCTCTTCGCGGCTGCGCAGCATGGCTTCCAGTTCGTCGACGCGGCGTGAACGTTCGTTGAGCTCCAGTTGGTTGTTTTCCAGCTCTTTGAGCATGCGGGCGGCTTCGGCCGATCCGTCGGCTAACAATTTCTGGTAGCGTTGTTGGAGCGTGACGTAATCGTTGTGCAACCGAACGGTGTCTGCAATCAGACGTTGTTTTTCCAGGGTCAGGGCATCGTTGCGTTCAGCCAGTTCTTCGTTACGCTGCTGGGCGTTGGTCAGTTCGTTGTCCAGACGCAGCGCTTCGGCTTTCATCGAATTGAATTTTTTGGTCGAAACACAGCCGCTCAGAATCAGAGCGGTCAATATGGCGCAGGAAAGTTTTCTCATGTGTAGCGTGTTTAGAGATGATTCGTTGCCACGAAGATACGAAAAAGTTTTTGGATTCCCGGTATGTGCCTCAGTTTCGGGAGGGTTTCTGACGATCTTTTCCTATCTTTGTACGTTTAACGCAGGGAAATGATGGCCTCGTCATTCAAATATCTGTTCGAAGTTAACTCTCCGGATGACCTCAAGAAATTGACTGTCAGTGAACTGAAAGTTTACTGCGGAGAGTTGCGCGCCTATATTATCGATCAGCTCTCGGCCAATCCCGGTCATTTGGGATCGAGCCTCGGGGTGGTCGAATTGACTGCCGCATTGCATTATGTGTACCAGACCCCTGATGACAAGTTGATCTGGGATGTGGGACATCAGGCTTATGCTCATAAAATTATTACCGGTCGTCGGGACCGTTTCCCGACCAATCGGAAATTGGGCGGCCTGAGCGGCTTCCCGAAAATGAGCGAAAGCCCGTACGATGCGTTCGGTGCGGGGCACTCTTCCACGTCGATTTCGGCGGCTTTGGGGATTGCGACGGCTTCGGCTTTGCGGGGTGAGTCTCGCAATGTGGTGGCCGTGATCGGTGACGGTGCAATGACCGGGGGGCTGGCTTTCGAAGGGCTCAATAATGCCGGTGCGGCCAATACCAACCTGTTGGTCGTGCTGAACGACAACCGGATGTCGATCGATCCCAATGTGGGGGCCCTGAAGGAGTACCTGCTCAAGCTGACCACTTCGAAACGTTATAATCTGTTCAAACACCATACATGGACGCGGTTGGAACGATTCCCGCGGTTGCGGCGGTTGATTCAACATGCGGGAAATATGTTGAAACTGACCTTCCTGCGACAGAGTAACCTGTTCGAGAGCCTGAATTTCCGTTATTTCGGGCCGGTGGACGGACATAACGTGGAACAGTTGGTCAAGGTGTTTAGTGATCTGAAACAGATTCCGGGCCCGAAGTTGTTGCATGTCCTGACCGTGAAGGGAAAAGGCTATAAACCGGCCGAGGAACATCAGCGTATCTGGCATGCCCCCGGGATGTTCGATCCCGATACCGGGACCCGAATGAGTAAACGTCAGCCGGGAGAGCCTCCTCTCTATCAGGAAGTTTTTGGGGAGAGTCTGCTGGAGCTGGCCCGCACCAACGAACGCATCGTGGGCATTACGCCGGCGATGCCCACGGGTTGTTCGCTCAATATCATGATGGAAGCAATGCCGGAACGCTGTTTCGATGTGGGCATCGCCGAAGGACATGCGGTTACCTTCTCGGCCGGATTGGCGGCGCAGGGAATGATCCCGTTCTGCAACATCTATTCGTCGTTCATGCAGCGGGCCTATGACAATGTGATTCACGATGTGGCCTTGCAGCGTCTGCCGGTGGTGATGTGTCTCGACCGGGCCGGGCTGGTCGGCGAAGATGGTCCGACCCATCACGGGGTATTCGACCTGGCGTGTCTGTTGCCGGTTCCTGATCTGACCATCGCATCGCCGATGAATGAGATCGAATTGCGAAACCTGATGTATACCGCCTCCTTAGGGAAAGGTGCTTTTGTGATCCGCTATCCGCGCGGAGCCGGGGTGACACCCGATTGGCATCGTCCT
>JAHZDG010000020.1:36650-43020 GCA_019422485.1 Alistipes sp.
GCCGGTCGGGCGGGGTCGGATTATGCATGAGGGGCACGATGTGGCTTTGTTGACATTGGGACCGGTGGGCAATGCCGCCGAAGAGGCTGTAAAACAGGCTGAAGCCGAGGGAATTTCGGTGCTGCATATCGACTTGCGTTATGCCAAACCGTTAGATGAAGTGCTGTTGGATCGGGTGGGTCGGGAATTCACCCGTGTGGTTACGGTGGAAGATGGCGTGGTTCATGGAGGAGTGGGCAGCGCCGTGTTGACCTTTATGAATGAACGGGGATATACGCCACAGATACAGATGTTGGGTGTGGGAGATGAATTTGTGACGCACGGAAAGCAGCGCGAACTGCAGCATTTGTGTGGCTATGATGCCGAAGGTATTTTGCAGGCACTGCGAGCCGGAAAATAGAAAATACGCTCTCCTTCGGGGGAGAATAAACGGGACCGCTTCCCACATATAAAAAGAGTAATTAATTGCTACATAATATGGAATACGATTTTAAGGCTATCGAGCAAAAGTGGCAGAGCCGTTGGGCTGCCGGCAAAGTCTATCGCGTGGAGGTGGACGAAAGCCGTCCGAAATTCTACGTGTTGGATATGTTCCCCTATCCTTCGGGAGCCGGGTTGCATGTAGGGCATCCGCTGGGGTATATCGCTTCGGATATTTACACTCGTTATAAACGTCTCAAAGGATTCAATGTCCTGCATCCGATGGGATATGATGCTTTCGGGCTGCCCGCCGAACAGTATGCCATCCAGACGGGCCAGCATCCGGCCGTAACGACCGAACGAAACATCGCCCGTTATCGGGAACAGATGGATAAACTGGGTTTCAGCTATGATTGGGATCGGGAGATCCGTACCTGCGATCCGTCGTATTATCACTGGACCCAGTGGGCGTTCCTGAAGATGTTCGATAGTTTTTATGATTATGATCAGCAGAAGGCGCGGCCCATTGCCGAATTGATCCAGGCTTTTGAAAAGGCCGGGACCGAAGGTCTGAATGTGGCTTGTACGTCGCCGATGCATTTTACGGCAGCCGAATGGGGGGCCATGGACGAACGGGCTCGTGAAGAAGTGTTGCAAAATTATCGTTTGGCCTACCGGGCCGATACGTTGGTCAACTGGTGCCCGGCGCTGGGAACGGTCCTGGCTAACGACGAGGTGAAAGACGGGCTGTCGGAACGCGGCGGTCATCCGGTGGAACAGAAACGGATGAAACAGTGGTCGTTGCGGATCACGGCCTATGCCGAACGTCTGTTGGAAGGGTTGAATGATCTGCAGTGGAGCGAGTCGCTCAAGGAGATCCAACGCAACTGGATCGGTCGTAGCGAAGGGGCTCAGGTTTTCTTTGGGATCAAAGGTTCGGAAGAAAAACTGGAAGTCTTCACGACCCGTCCCGATACCATTTTTGGGGTAACCTTCATGGTGCTGGCTCCGGAACACGAATTTGTGTCGTGGTTGGCCACCCCGGAATACCGTCAGGCTGTCGAAGACTATCAGGCCCAGGCCAAGAAACGTTCTGAACGGGAACGCATGGCCGATACCAAACGGGTGAGCGGTCAATTTACGGGCAGCTATGCTGTCAATCCTTTCACCGGTACGGAAATTCCGATCTATATCAGTGATTATGTGCTGGCCGGTTACGGAACCGGAGCCATCATGGCGGTGCCGGCACACGATAGCCGTGACTACGCTTTTGCCAAACATTTTGATCTGCCGATCATTCCGGTGGTTGAAGGGGGCGATCTGAGCGAAAGCTCC
This sequence comes from Alistipes sp., assembly GCA_019422485.1. Classification (GTDB taxonomy): domain Bacteria; phylum Bacteroidota; class Bacteroidia; order Bacteroidales; family Rikenellaceae; genus Alistipes_A. The sequence continues at coordinate 38,406 of JAHZDG010000020.1, forward strand.
TATGATGCGAAGTCCGGGAAAATGATCAATTCGGACTTCATCAATGGCTTGGACGTGAAAGAGGCCATTCAGGTGATGTTCGCAGAGGTGGAAAAACGGGGTATCGGGAAACGTCGGATCAACTACCGTCTGCGCGATGCGATTTTCAGCCGTCAGCGCTATTGGGGAGAACCCTTCCCGATCTATTATAAGGACGGGATCGCTTATCCGTTGAGCGAAGATCAGTTGCCGCTGACGCTGCCTCCGATCGAAGATTTCGGTCCGACGGAACAGGGCGAACCGCCTTTGGCTCGGGTAGCGGATTGGAAAACGCCGGAAGGTTACCCCTTGGAAACGAGTACGATGCCTGGCTTTGCCGGATCTTCGGCCTACTACCTGCGTTATATGGATCCGCACAACGACCAGGCGCTGGTGGGTAAAAAGGCCGATGAATATTGGCGCAATGTGGACCTGTACGTGGGCGGGATCGAACACGCAACGGGTCACTTGATGTACTCTCGCTTCTGGAACATGTTCCTGTATGATCTGGGGTATGTCTGTGAAAAGGAACCGTTCAAGAAACTGGTCAATCAGGGGATGATTCAAGGTCGCTCCAATTTCGTATATCGGGTGGTGGGTACCAACCAGTTTGTGTCGTTGGGTCTGAAAGATCAGTATCAGACCCAGGAAATCCATGTGGATGTCAATATCGTGAAGAACGATGTGCTCGATCTGGACGCCTTCCGGGCTTGGAGACCCGAATTCGCAACGGCGGAATTCATTCTCGAAGACGGGAAATACATCTGCGGTTGGGCCGTGGAAAAGATGTCCAAGTCGATGTTCAATGTGGTGAATCCCGATTACATTGTCGAACAGTACGGGGCCGATACCCTGCGGATGTACGAAATGTTCCTCGGTCCGCTCGAACAGAGCAAGCCTTGGGATACGAACGGGATCGACGGTGTGCATAAGTTCTTGCGTCGTTTCTGGCGGATGTTCTTCGATCGGGACGGCCGCTTGATTGTCACCGATGAAAAAGCAACGCCCGCTGAGTTGAAGAGCCTGCATAAAACCATCAAAAAGGTCAATGAAGATGTGGAAAACTTCTCGTTCAATACGTCGGTGAGTGCCTTCATGATCTGTCTGAATGAACTCAGTGAACAGAAGTGCAATAAACGGGAGGTGCTCGAACCGATGGTGATTTTGATGGCTCCGTTTGCGCCCCATTTGGCGGAAGAAATCTGGTCGCAGTTAGGTCATCAGGGAACGATCTTCGATGCTTCCTATCCGCAGCATGACGATAAGTACCTGGTGGAATCGGAAGTTTCCTATCCGGTTTCCTTTAATGGCAAGGTGCGCTTTAAGAAGAGCCTGCCGGCTGGTTTGTCGCCTCGGGAAATCGAAGAAGCGGTACTGGCCGATGCGATGACCGCAAAATACCTCGAAGGTAAAACGCCGAAGAAGGTAATTGTGGTTCCGGGTAAGATTGTGAACGTCGTGTTGTAACCGATACGAAATAGCTATACCAAAAATCGGGCGGCTCCATCAAGCCGCCCGATTTTTGATATTCAAGTTTGATTGAAAGTCGAAACTACATTTTTTCTCCGTAGGCCAGATCTCCGACATCTCCCATTCCCGGAACAATATAGGATTTGACAGTCATTTCGGCATCTACGGTTCCGCACCAGATCGAAGTGGTTTGGGGTGAGAAATGTTTGCGGGTATATTCGAGGCCCTCTTCACTGGCAATGATGGTGGCGATGTGGGTATAGCTCGGCATGCCGGCTTTTTCGATCAGGGCCTGGTAGGTCAGTACCAGAGAAGATCCTGTCGCCAACATCGGATCCACGATGATGAGTGTTTTGCCGCTCAGTTCGCAGGTTGAAATGTATTCTACTTTGATGTTGAAGCTGTTATCCTTGCTGTATTTTCGATAGGCCGATACAAAGGCATTCTGGGCGTTGTCGAAATAGTTCAGAAAACCCTGGTGAAAGGGCAGTCCAGCGCGCAGAATGGTAGCAATAACGACCTGGTCGTCCGGCAGCATGACATCGGCCACCCCCAGCGGGGTTTCGACACGAGTCTGCTTGTAGTGCATCGTTTGGCTGATTTCATAAGCCATAATCTCTCCCACACGTTCGAGATTGCGGCGGAAGCGCATGCTGTCTCCCTGCACGTTCACATCGCGCATCTGGGCAATGAAACGATTCATAAGGGAGTTCTGACGTTCGAAAATAGTAACCATCGGTAATGAATTTCTTAACAAAATACGGTTTATTTTCCGTTTATGCAAGGCGAAAGACGTTGGGCGGGCCGCAAAGTTTGTACCGATCAGTATAAAAAGTTGTTGAACGGATAACGTCCGGCATGGATTTCCCGAACCATGCCGTAAAGATCCTTGCGAAGTTTGTCGATGCCGATGCGTTCCTTGGCCGAGATGAAAATGCAAGGCGTATTGGCCCGGGCGATCCAGCTGTGTTTGAGATCTTCCAGCGAACGGTTTTCCCGGGTTGCCGGAGTCAGGTCGTCTTCCTCTTTGGGAATATGGGTGTAGGCATCGATCTTGTTGAAAATCAAAAAGACGGGTTTGTCTCCCGCTCCGATCTCCTGCAGGGTTTCCTTCACGACGTTGATCTGATCTTCAAAACCCGGGTGCGAAATGTCGACTACATGCAACAACAGATCGGCTTCGCGCACTTCGTCAAGGGTCGATTTGAACGATTCGACCAGTTGATGAGGCAGTTTGCGGATAAATCCGACGGTGTCCGACAGCAGAAACGGCAGATTGTCCAAAACGACTTTACGTACTGTGGTGTCCAACGTGGCGAAGAGTTTGTTTTCGGCAAAGACATCGCTTTTGGCAATCAGGTTCATCAGGGTCGATTTTCCCACATTGGTATACCCGACCAGCGCGACCCGGACCAATTGTCCCCGGTTGCTGCGTTGAACGGCCATCTGGCGGTCAATCTTCTGCAGCTGTTCCTTCAGACGGCTGATACGCTGGCGGACAATGCGTCGGTCGGTTTCGATTTCGCGTTCCCCGGCCCCGCCTCGGGTTCCTGTGCCCCCACGTTGCCGTTCGAGGTGGGTCCACATCCCGGTCAATCGCGGTAACAGGTATTGGCATTGGGCCAGTTCAACCTGAGTTTTGGCGTAGGCGGTTGCCGCCCGTTGCATGAAAATCTCGAGAATCAGGCTGGTGCGATCGTAGATCTTACGCGAAAAAACTTTGTCCAGGTTGCGCAGTTGCGAGGGGGTCAGTTCATCGTCGAAAATGACGAAATCGATTTCGTGTTCTTCGACATAGGCGGCAATCTCTTGCAATTTACCCTCTCCGACATAGGTTCGACTCTGAGGAGCCGGCAAGCGTTGGGTGAAGCGTTTGACGCTGTGGACGCCGGCCGTTTCGGCCAGAAACTCCAATTCGTCCAAGTACTCCTTGACTTGGGCTTCGCTTTGAGAGTCCCTGATGACAGCGATCAAAATCGCAGTTTGCATGGAAGTATAGGCGGGTGTTTCTGTTTTCATAGGCATATAGGCCAATCTGGTTGAGGATACGGATTGTGTGATTCCGTGATTTGACAAAGGCATCTGAGTATTCGGACTCAGAGGGAGATTATCTCCCTTTTGGGCCCGAAAAACGGATAACGTTTAGATAAAAAAAGGTGCTTGCCGATGGCAGCACCTTTTATAGGATTAACGGGTCCGATTACTGGATCTTGAATTCAACCGGCAGGTTGAAACGGATCTGTACGGGGTTGCCACGTTGTTTACCCGGAGTCCATTTGGGCGAGCTTTCGATTACACGAACGGCTTCTTCACCCAGTGATTTATCGGGGCTGGCCAATACCTGAACACGACCTACGCTACCGTCTTTCCCAACGACGAACGTTACAACGACACGTCCTTGAATGTTGTTTTCCTGAGCAACAACGGGATATTTCAGGCGTTCCTGTACCCATTTACGGAAAACGTTCAGGTCACCACCATTGAAGGTCGGCATGGTTTCGGCGATCAAGAAGATTTCTTCTTCTTCAACAACTTCTTCTTCTACGGGAGCGGCGGGAGCTACATCCACAGCGAGTTCATCGCTAAATTCGGTGAAGTCGATGTTGGTCGTGATCTTGGCATCGTCTTTTACCACACGCAGAATATCAGCCGTTACCGAGATGGTTTTGGCCTGAGGTGCTTTGGGAGGTTCTTCCTGACGGGTGATTTCTACGATTTCCGTTTCGATGATTTGCGAATCTTCCACCATCGTAACAACGACCTTTTCTTTTTGGCTCAAACTGAACATCACGATGCACAAGCCCAACGAAATGATCAGACCGATCTCCAGGAAAAGACCTTTCTTGTTCTCAAGATTGGCTTTTGGAGTTTTCTTGATTTCCATGTTGTGTTAGTGTTTTTTATTCGGTTATTTATATTGCTCACCAAGTAATTCCTTCCAAGGCACGCTTAGAATACGACAAAGTTAAGAAAGAAATTTTCAAAACAAAATAATCCTCTGTGAAAAAATGGAAAGAATTTGAGGAAATATTTTGTATCCCAAAAATTTTTTATACATTTGCACCACAATCGAGGGGGATTAGCTCAGCTGGCTAGAGCGCTTGCATGGCATGCAAGAGGTCACGAG
>JAHZDG010000021.1 GCA_019422485.1 Alistipes sp.
CTTTATAACCGTATTCCCAGATTTCTTCCAGATAGGGATCGGTGGTAGTGATGTTGTATCGCCAGATGCTCAACATGTGAGTGGTTCGGTTCATATCGTCGATGATGTCGGTAGCCACATCACCCAGAGCAATAACGTCTCGTCCTCCGAAAGGATAGTAGCCCAGTTGGTAGTAAACACCGTTGAGGGCGGTTTGTGCGTCACCGGGGGTCTGGATGGCTTCGCTGCTTTCTTTCCCTTGGTAGTATTCGGGTTCCAGCGAGCAGGAATTGAAGCCCAGGCCCAACAGAAGCGCCATTAAAATACCGTATGCTGTGTTTTTCATAAATTTCATGTTTAATTAAAAGTTTAGCGAATTAGAAACCGAACGACAAACCGAAGATGAAGTTACGCGGCATAGGGTATACCCACTGTTGGAACCCGTTGGCACGAGTTTCGGGGTCGAACCCGATGTAGTCCGAGCTGCTTACGGTGAAGAGGTTGTCGGCGCTGAAGAATACGCGCAGATTGCTGAGCAAGAGCTTTTTGCAGATCTTTTCGGGGAAGTTGTAACCCACTTGCAAAGAACGGAGTTTCAGGTAAGAACCATCCATCAGGAATCGGCTCGAAGTGTTGCTGGCACCCGAGGTGTCATCGGCGATGAATTGAGGAACGTCGGTATAGCGATTTTCGGGGGTCCAAGCGTTTTCATAAACGTAGTTGGTTACCGGGCCCAAGAAGTAGTCTCCCACCTGCATGTCATAGCTGAAACCGCTGTTGTAAACTTTTCCGCCGTATTTGTAGCTGAATGAAGCTGACAGGTCGATGCCTTTGTAACGGAATGTGGTCGAGAAACCGCCGTAGAATTTCGGATCGGCTTTGCCGACGATGCGTTGACCGGCTTCGTTGTAGTCGAAGGTGGTTTCGGTGCCTTCGGTGCCTTTGTACCACATCGGACGACCCGTGTCAGGATCTACCCCTGCATATTCGGGCATGTAGAAGGTGTGGTAAGCTTCGCCGACTTTACGGATCGTGGTCGAGGTTTCGATCGGCAGGTCGGTCGACAGAGCAACGATTTCATTGTGGTTGGCCGTGATGTTGAACGACATATCCCAAGAGAAATCTTTTACGGTCAACAGACGGGCATTCAACAAGGCTTCGATCCCGCTGTTCCGCATCTTACCCATGTTGCGCAGTTCATAAGCCAGACCGGTGGTCAGTGAAATAGGCACTTCGAAGATCATATCCGAAGTCAGTTCGTTGTAGTAGTCGACTTCGAGACTGATGTTGTTCAGGAAGGTAGCATCGATACCAACATTGAATTTACCGCGGCGTTCCCATTTCAGGTCGGGGTTGGCAAAGGTGATAGGTACACTACCAGGGTTCCCTTTATAGGGGTAACCGGTTTCGTAGTAGGCGCGTGAATTGTACCAACCGATTTCCTGGTTACCTACCGTACCGTAGCTGGCACGAAGAGTCAGGTTGCTGAGCCAGTTTTTGGCACCTTGCATGAAGTTTTCTTCCGAGATGCGGTATTTGGCACCTACTGAATAGAAAAGACCCCATTGAGAGTTGCTACCGAAACGTGACGAACCGTCATAACGTACACTTCCGGAGAAGTAGTATTTGTTGTCGTAGCTATACTGACCGTTGAAGAAAACAGAGTTGAGGGTCGATTTCTGGCGATATGTACCGGCCGAGGTCGGGGTAGCTGCAGTTCCCATTTCGGGCAGTCCTTCGTACGGGAAGTTCGAAGCGCCGGTGAGGGTCTGTTCGTCCATCAGGCGTTGAGCTTCCTGAGCGAGCATCAAGTTGATGTCGTGTTTACCGTACTGTTTGATCCAGTTTAGCGAGTTGGTGATGGTCAGGTTCAACAGCGTTTCGTTGTTCTGATCAGCATACATGTGTGATTCCATCCCCTGCGGGTTCATCATGCTGGCAAAGCTGTATTCGAGCAGGTTGTGAACGTTGATCCCGAAGTTGCTCTTGGCGAAGAATCCTTTACCGAAGTTAACCGTCAGATAAGGGTTGATGTTGGCGGTGATAGTACGCTGAGAGTTGATGTCTCCCTTATCTTTGTCGCGGAGAGCCACCGGGTTGTAGTAAGCATTCAGGTTGTACGAACCGTCAGCGTTATAAATCGGTTCGATCGGGCGCAGGTCGTATACGGCTACGAGGGGGTTGATGTACTGCGACTGAGTCGGAACGTTGTTGTTCATGGAGTAGGCAGCCGACGAAAGCAACCCGAAAGAGAATACTTTACCGTCATGGGTAATGTTTGAACGGAGAGTGTAACGTTTCATGTCGGTCCCGATCACGATCCCTTCGTTGCGGTAGTACCCGGCACTGATGAAGTAGTTGGTATTGTTGGCACCACCGGTTACATCGACGCTGTATTCGTCGACACTCCCGTTGCGCAAGATGGCTTTCAGCCAGTCGGTATCGGGCGTTACGCCTTCTTCCCAGCCGTAATAAGTCGAGGCATATTCTTTGGCCAGGGCGAGACCTTGACCCGGAGCGGCTTCACCCGAGTTTTCCAAACCACGGCCCCAGATATCCAGGTAACGTTCTGTATTGACACCCCGGTAGTCCCAGTCCAGATTGGCGATACGGGCAAACCCTTTTTTCGCCAGGAAGTTTACTTTCGGTTTCCCTTGTTGACCGCGTTTGGTGGTGATCACGATCACCCCGTTGGCAGCGCGGGCCCCGTAAATGGCGGTTGCGGTAGCGTCTTTCAGTACGGTGACGCTTTCGATATCGGAGGGGTTGATATTGGCCAGCGGGCTGACGGCCATATCCCCGTTATTGTCCCCGTTCAGAGCGGTCAGTTTGTCAGAGTAAATGGGCATCCCGTCCACTACATAGAGCGGTTCTACACCGGAGTTGACCGAACCGACCCCACGGATGTTGACGCTGGCAAATCCACCCGGTTGACCGTTGACGTTGAACATCTGCAACCCGGCTACGCTCCCTTGCAAAGTTTTCATGAAGTTAGCGTCGGTTTGGCTGCTGACGATTTCGCTGTCGATCACCTGAGCCGAACCGGTGAAGGCGGCCTTACGGGTGACGCCATACCCGGTAACCACGATTTCATCCACGGAAATAGCGTCAGATTCCATGGTTACATTGATCGAGGAACGATTTTCGACCGGCATTTCGATCGATTTCATCCCGATATATGAGAAGTTCAGGGTTCCTTGAGCGGGAGCTTCGATAGAATATTTCCCGTTTACATCGGTGCTGGTACCTTCTCCCGTACTGGGAACGATAACGGTTACACCGATCAGGGGTTCACCTTCGGTGGAAGTAACTGTACCGGAAACTTTCCTGTTTTGTGCAAGGACTGTTTGCAGGCAGCCCACCAAAATGAGACAAGATAAGAGTAAAAATTTTCTCATAGACAACGGTTTAATTGTTCGAATAAAAAATAATACCTCATTATAGTACGGCGCAAACATACAATATTTAGCCTAAATTTCAGCATAAAATTCCCTTGAAATTCAGAATAATAACAAATTGCATGTAAATCGTTGTTTTTTCTTTCGATTTATAAATGAAGTAGAAATTCTGCTTGATGATTGGATAGCAGAAAAGACATTGTACGGTTTTTAGGTTCCAAAACGGGAAAGATGGATGACTATTTTCGTTAGAATTTGTCGGATGAGGAAAGGTGATATTCGATATTCGTAAAAAAGGAACGTTTAATCCTGAGAAATTGATAGAAATCGAGTCTTTTTTGGGTGAGAGAAGGAATTTAAAGAATAATAGGTTGGCCTGTGTGAGATATATTTTGTCTTTTCTCTGGAATATTTTTTTGAAAAAAGTTTTCACTCCAAGCAGGGCGAATTCGGGGAAGAAAAGAGCAAAGTGGTTCGAGGAAATGAGGCCTGATGGGTGAAAATTGGAAGGAGCATGCGCTCCCTGTAAAAGCTAACGCAGGCCGTTCTTTGAAAAGAACAGCCTGTGTACAGAAAATGGGGGTAGCGTATTTTCTAAATTTTAAAGGTGTACTGCAGGGCCTGATTGGGAGCAACCCACAAGTTGGTCACTTCGAAATTGACTTCGCCCGAACGAACTCCCTGCTCCAAATGGATCGTGATGGTCTGTTCGCAGTTCGGTCGGAGCGTGTACGCTCTGGGGTAGATGAGTTTCGGATCGTGTTCGGTTTTCTTCAGATGGAACACCAGATCGGAATGGTTGAATAGCGTTATGGAAACCGATTTTTCGGATTTTTTGATGTTTTTGATTTCCAGAGCGTTTTCGAAAATTTCCCGGAGGTAGATGGCTTCGCCGATCAGGTTTTCTCCAAAATAGACGGCAGTTCTGCGTTGGAAAAGGGCTTCGCGGATTCCTTCGACGGAACGTTCTTTGGCGAATACCAGTGTCATGGGGCGATGCTCTGTGCCGAGAAAATCGAGGTCGGTTTGCATGGGTTGGTGACTGTCGGAGTTGCCGAGCAGGGTGAGTTTTTTATCCAGACACCATTGATGGGCTTCTGGCGAGTAGGTGGTGTAGTTCACTACTTCGATGCCTTGCATGCAACCGTTTTCCAACAGTTCGGTGTGTGCGTCCCACCAGAGGGTGGTGTCGGGTTGTTGGGCATCCCAACTCGGATGGTTCCAGAAGATGAATGCATTTTGGCGTTTGGCGGCCGCAAAGGCATCTCGGTATTCGGGACGGTCCAATGAATCAGCATCACTGATAAACAGTGCATTCGAATGGCCGGGAGGCATCGAACGGGTGATTTCACTGCCGGGAATCAAAAGGATGTTTCTGCTTTGGGCGGCTTTTTGGGCGATTTCGAAGGCTCGGTTGTGGGAGGCTTGGATGTCTTGTTGGTGGGGTCTGTATTCGATGTGTTCGGTCAGAGCGATAGCGTCCAACCCTTCGCGGTAGGCTTCGTCCACACGAACGGTCGGCCAAACCGTTCCGTCAGAAAACACCGTATGGAGGTGGAAATCACATTTCAGCGTCTGATAATTTTTGAGATCGGGAATGTGGATCTCATGCCGGGTTTGGGCGGATAACGTTCCGCAGCACAGAACGATGGCCAGTAGCGGTAATCCTACATGTTTCATAATGTCGACACAAATTTTGATTCGGCGACAAAATAAACCGGATCATCGAACCTGTGTTTTAAGGAAATGTGATGTTTCTGTAAATTGTGAAGTGTCGATAGGACAGTCGTGCGGCACCCTTGCTGTTTTTGCGGAAGATCAGATGGGCGATAACGTCCCGTATGAATAAAAATCCCCGGTCTCAGAGGAGGCCGGGGAAGTATGAAATGCAAAGGTTCTCAGAAGAAGGATTTAAAGTAGATCGACCACCTGTTCGAGTCGAATGCCGCGAGAGCCTTTGATCAGGATCAGTTGCCCGTTGAGCGGTTGATTTTGTAAATGGATTCGCAGGGCGGCGGTATCCGGGAAGGTGTGAAAAGAGGTTCCTTGTGCGGCGGCACAAAATTCGGGACCGACCAGAAATACATGGTGCAAATCGGCTTCGAGCAGCCGTTCGACGATCTCCCGGTGAGCTTTAGGGGCCCAATCTCCCAATTCCCGCATATCACCTAGAATGACGGAGTGAGGCATCGATTGACCGGAAGCGGGATCGATGGCCGATTCTTCGTGCAGGAAATTTTCCAAAGCGGCCTTCATGCTCGAGGGGTTGGCGTTGTAAGCATCCAGAATCAGGGTATTGCGGGAGGTGACGCTCCGTTGAGAGCGGTTGTTGTCTGGAACATAACTTTCGATGGCAGCCACGATTTCGGCGGTCGGCAGTTGGAAGTAATGGCCGACAGCCAGGGCGGCAGCGATGTTATTGCGGTTGTAGTCCCCAGTCAGATGCGTGTGGATGGAGAGTCCGGCTTCGTGAACCTCGATTCCGGTATCGGTGTAGGTGCAGTTCAGGGCAGCAGCGGAGTAAGGAATGGTTTTTAGGGTGGGGTGTTCGGTCACCAGCGCTTGTAAGATGTCGTCGTCCTGGCGGTAGAAGGCTTGTTTGCCGGCCGCAGCCAGGTAGTCGAACAGTTCGCCTTTGCCGCGCTTGACCCCTTCGGGGCCGCCGAATCCTTCCAGATGGGCCAGTCCGACGTTGGTGATCAGTCCGAAATCGGGCTGAGCGATTTCGCACAACCGGGCGATTTCGCCCCGATGACTGGCTCCCATTTCCACGATACCGAATTCGGTTTGGCGTGTCATGGAGAGCAAGGTCAACGGCACTCCGATGTGGTTGTTGAGGTTTCCTTGGGTGATCGAGGTGCGCCACCGGCGGGCCAGCACCCGGCCGATGAGCTCTTTGGTGGTGGTTTTTCCGTTGCTGCCGGTAATGGCCAGCAGGGGAATGCCCAAAGTCTGACGATGCAAGGTAGCCAGCGCCTGCAGGGTTTCCAAAACGTCCCCGACGACGATGTATCGTTCACGGGTCGGGTCGGCAGCCGGCGGTACGACTTCCGGATTGTCGACGACTACCCATGCGGCCCCGGCCTGTAAAGCGGCGGCGGCATAGCGGTTCCCGTCGAACTGTTCGCCCCGGAGGGCAAAGAACAGACAGCCGGCGTCGATTTTCCGGCTGTCTGTTGAAATGAGAGGCTGTTGGGTGAACAGCTCGTATAACTGATGCAGTGTATCCATAACAGGAAAGCGTCAAGGACGCCGATTAAATGTATTCGTCACCGATGTTGAATTTGACGTCGTCTACAAAAATCTTGATGTTCTGTTCGTTGGATTTGGGGCAGATCATCAGAACGTCTTCGGTGTCCACCACGATATAGTCGTTGAGCGAGTCGATGACGGTCAGTTTGCCGGGAGCACTGCCGATGATGCAGTTTTGGGTGTCGTACGTCAAGGTTTTTCCATATTTGACGTTACCCTGTTCGTCCTTGGGGGCATTTTGGTACAGGGATCCCCAGGTGCCGATATCTGACCAGCCGAAATCGCTGCGGCGAACATAAGCGTTCCGGGTTTTTTCCATCACCCCGTAGTCGATCGAAATGCTGCGACATTCGGCATATACGGCGTTGATGGCCTGTTGTTCTTCCGGGGTGTTGTAGACGGGTGCGATCGAAGCGAACAGTTGTTGGGTTTCGGGCAGGAATTCATTCAGGTTGTCCATGATGGTGCTGACCTTCCAGATGAAAATGCCGGCATTCCAGAAAAATTCGCCGCTGTCCACAAAAACCTTGGCCAATTCCAGGTTGGGCTTTTCGGTGAAGGTTTTGACCCGACTGATGGCCGGATGGGCCGGATCGGTTTCGGGTTCGACCTGGATGTAACCGTAACCGGTATCGGGACGGCTGGGCCGGATGCCGATGGTCATCAGGGCCGGGTGCTGTTCGACGAATTCGGCGCTCTCGGTCATGACTTCGCAGAATTCGGCCTCATTGAGGATCAGGTGGTCGGACGGCGTGACAATCATGGTGGCGTTGGGGTTCATGGCTTGGAGTCTCCAGGCCGAGTAGGCCACCGCAGGCGCGGTATTGCGTCCGATGGGTTCGCACAGAATCTGATTTTCGTTCAGTTCGGGCAGGTGTTCCAGCACCTGATCTTTGTAAAGACTATTGGTGATAACCAGAAAATTTTCGGGAGGGATGATCCGGGCGAATCGTTCATAAGTGTGTCGGATGAAACTTTTGCCGGTACCTAAGATGTCCAGAAACTGTTTGGGCATCGTACGACGGCTGATGGGCCAAAAACGGCTGCCGACACCTCCGGCCATGATGACACAATAACGCTGATGATTCATAAATATGGAGTTTTTTTGTATTCGTTAGCTGTGACAATATTACCTTTTTTCGGGCAGATAACCAAACTTTCCGGACGGCTCTTCCACTTTTGCGGAGCAGGGGAGATGGAACTGCGGGAATTTTCGTACCTTTGGCCAGTTGACGGGTTTCGGTGCCGTAGCCCGGGAAGGGTGGGCATCGTGTAAAACGGTAGTGGACAGCCCATATATTAATAGAGGAACGATGAAAAAAAAGACCCAACAGGAATCGCCTAAAATTACGTTGTTTACGATTCCTAATATCTTGACATTGTGTAATCTGATTTCCGGATCGCTGGCCGTGGTTTTTACCTTGCGCTACGACGGGTTGCAGATGGCGTTTTTTATGATCGTGGCTGCGGCCGTATTTGATTTCCTGGACGGATTTTCCGCCCGGCTGTTTCACAGCAATTCGATCTTGGGTGTACAACTCGACTCATTGTCCGATGTGGTGAGCTTCGGGGTGGCGCCGTCAGCTATCTTGCTGAGCATGTTTGAATCTTCAGGCGGGGTGGGTGAAATCGGTTATGGCGTCTTTCTGTTGGCGGCCTTTTCGGCTCTGCGACTGGCCAAGTTCAATATCGACGATCGGCAGCATGATCATTTCATCGGATTGCCTACTCCGGCCGCTGCCTTGTTCGTGGCCTCGTTGGGCTATATGTTCGAAGCCAAACTCTTTACGATTCATCCGGCCGTGATTCTGGCCATTGCCTTGGGGCTGGCCCTGTTGCTGATCAGCGAAATTCCGATGTTCGCCCTGAAATTCAAACACTATGGCTTCAAAGGCAACGAAATCCGCTATGTGTTTTTGGCGGTTTCATTGTTGGCGCTGTTGATCGGAGGGTTCGGGGCCGTGAGCGGAATCATCCTGTTGTATATTCTGGTTTCCCTCGTTTCGTGGGCGGTGTGCAAGCCCTCCCGGAAGGCGTGAGACGATCCTCTTGTAGTCATCTTTGAATTTTTTACTACCTTTGCCGTACTTTTTGTGGCATTAAACGTTATTGTTCAGGCTTTCAAAGGGGACGAAATCCGTCGCCGAAAGCTCCAGATAAAGGCATCAGCGTGAATTTTTGTCGGGGTAGATACAAGGCCGTGGCCTGGCTGTTCGGAGCGATGGTTTGCTTCGGGTGGGGGGGCTCACTGTCTGCACAGACCACTTCCGGATCTTTACGTTCTCCGTTTGGAACAGTCCAGAATCCGCAGACTCAGATGCAATATGGGGCTCAAGCGGGGGTGGTCGACCATAATGCCGAGGAACAACAGGCCGACACGACCAAGAAAGAGCCTAAAATCCGCAAACCTCTCGAATCGTACTTTTTTGGAGATTCCCTGCGGTCCCGTCTGAACTTCGCCTGGACGCCGAAACTGGATGTCAACGAGGTCGAATATATTGATATTGATACCTCCCTGAACGGATTCCAGAACGATTATCCCTTTTTACAGTCTGGGGTAGGAGCTATTTATACCGGGAATGTCGGTGGCCCTGCCATGCCGTTGGATTATTATAATCGGCCCAACAGTCAGAACTTTATGTTCACCCAGGTGGTGGACGATTATCTGTTTACGCCGGAACGGGCGCGTTATTTCAATGTGAAGAAGGCCTTTACGCATTTTTCCTATTCCATGTCGGGGCAGGCCAAGCGCTTTGAAGAAGGGTTCCGGATTACGCATGCCCAGAATATTTCGCCCTCCAGCGGGTTTAATATCGATTACCGCACCTGGGGGATGCGAGGGATCTATACCAACCACAAGACCCGGGATAAAAACCTCTCGATGGCATTTTCCCATACCGGAAAGAAATATACGTTGCAAGCGGGATATATCTATAATATGGTCCGTTTGAACGAAAACGGGGGGATTACCGATGATGGCAGCATTCGCGATACGGTGTTTGAAATGCCGGAGGTGATTCCGGTCAATTTGCAGAGTGCGCGTAACTTGGTGAAAGGCAATACCTGGTATCTGTTCCAGTCGTATGGGGTTCCGCTGCGGAAACTCACCGATGAAGACTTTTCGATCGCTGACCAATCGTCGTTCTTCATCGGACACTCGATGGAGTACAGCCGTTTTTCGCGTAATTACACCGATACCAAATCTTCGTCGGGCGATTATTTCCAGCATTGGTATATCGACCCGACCCAGACCAAGGATTCTACCTATGAACGCCTCTTTTCGAACAAGGTTTTTGTTCAGATCCAGCCTTGGGATCGCGAGGGGGCTGTGGGAGTGATTAATGCCGGTATCGGTTATGACATGCATCTTTATTCGCAGTTTCATCCCGAGGATTACCTGATGCAAGCCTCGGCGGCGAAACGCAACGATACCTATGTGTACGGCTCATTGCGAGGCAAGGTGAGCCGTTATGTGGATTGGGATGCCCACATGAAATACCATCCTTTCGGCGATTTCAGCCAGGATATGGCCCTGGGTGGAGACATCGCCATGCGACTGTTTATTCGACAACGACCCCTGACGCTCAGCGGGAGTGTGACGTACGAACGCCGTACGCCGAACTACTGGATGCAGCGTTATTTCTCTAACCACTTTGTGTGGTCAAACTCTTTTTCGAAAGAGACTGAGACCCGCTTCATGGTCAAACTTTCGGCCCCGATCATCGGGCTGGAACTCGGCGCCACCAACAGCATGACCCGGAATAAGATCTATTTCGGGTCGGATATGGTGCCCATGCAGTACAACGGGACCGTGAATGTGCTGGGTCTGTACGGCCAAAAGGATTTCCGCCTCGGCGGACTTCACCTGAACCACCGGGTATTGCTCCAGTATAGTAATGCCGAGGAGGTTGTTCCCGTGCCGCTGGCCGGCGTCTATCTGAGCTATTATTACGAGTTTAATGTGGTGAAAAATGTGTTGCGCATGCAGATCGGTATCGACGGTCGCTACAACACGAAATACAATGGCTATGGATACAATCCGGCCATTATGCAGTTCTACACCTATCAACTCCAGGGCGACGACAGACAGATCGGCGGCTATCCGATGTTGGACTTTTTCGTGACGGCGAAATGGAAACGCATGCGGATTCTGGCCAAATTGCAGCACCTGAACGATGATCTGTTCGGAGAAAGAAATTATTTCTCGGTACAGCACTATCCGCTCAACAAGCGGATGTTCAGATTGGGCATCTCCTGGACGTTCTATGACTAGACTGAGGGCAGGGACGCAGCCCGACCAAGTCAAAATGTATGCTAAAACGAGTATGTCAATTAGCTTTTCTAGCTTTAGCAATCAGTTCTTTATTCAGTTGTAATGTTCGTAAATCCGCCCCCGGCGACCGCAACGAATTGGTGGTGGTCATGGATGAACAGATGCCGGGTTATTTCGTGCTGAACGGCGAGAGGTACGGTTATCAGTACGATTTGTTCAAGGCGTATGCCGATGCCCGCGGGAAACAGTTGCGGGTGGTGGACGGTCAGAAACCTTCCGTCTATGCCAAGATGTTGGAGAAGGGAGAGGTGGATGTGTTGACCACCTTGTCTGACCATGTCGAAAAAGCGGACCGTCCGTATGAAGTGCCGATCTATCAAACTTCGTACGTATTGTTGTGCGGTTCTCGTTTGGCCGCCGAAGTGCGCCGCGACCCTGCCTTTGAACTGATTCCCTTTTTGAAACGAGGTAAGGTATTGGTCTCTTCGGGTTTCAAGGG
Source organism: Alistipes sp. (assembly GCA_019422485.1). Lineage (GTDB taxonomy): Bacteria > Bacteroidota > Bacteroidia > Bacteroidales > Rikenellaceae > Alistipes_A. Next base: position 11,402 of record JAHZDG010000021.1, read on the forward strand.
AACGAAGGCGTACAGTACGTTGTTGGATTCGTTGCCGGCGAATGTTTATGTTTCGTCCTGCAACAGTTTCGATTTGATCGAAAGCGTGGCCAACGGAACGTACGATTATGTGATCTGCGAAATGAGTGAGGCCCAATTGGGGTGCGCTATGATTCGCAAGGTCGAAGAGGTGTATAGCTTTTCGGAACCGATCGCTCTCAGTGCGGTAGTGACTCCGCTCGATCCGACGCTTAAAGCCGATTTTGAAAATTGGCTGGAGGCCTATCGCGGTAGTTCTGAGTATGCGGTACTCAACGATCTCTATTTTGAGAAGGGTATTGTTGGAGCCTTGATGAACAAGGGCGTCAGCGGTTACCTGCCGGGACGGATTTCGGCCTATGATGAGGTTTTTAAGCGGGTATGTGAACGGGAAGGGTACGACTGGCGGTTTATTTCGGCCATTGCGTACAATGAGTCGCGGTTCAATCCGGATGTGGTTTCCCAGAAGGGTGCCCAGGGCCTGATGCAGGTCATGCCGCGGGTAGCGCGTCAGTTCGGCGTGAAAGGCGATCTGAAAGATCCCGAAAATAATGTTTTGCTGGCCCTGAAAGTGTTGGGTAAAATTGAAAAATCCCTCGATTTTGCGCCGGAAACCTCATGGACCGATCGGATGCAGATCGTGTTGGCCTGCTATAATGCGGGTCTGGGACATGTGCTCGATGCGCGGAGCTTGGCCCGTAAGCGAGGGGGCAATCCCGACAGTTGGAAAGATGTATCGGCCTGTCTGAAAGCCAAAGCGAATCCGGCCGTGGCTCAGGACAGTGCCGTGAAGTGCGGAACGTTTAACAGCCGCCAGACATTGGCTTTTGTCAATGAAGTGTGGTCCCGCTATCATGTCTATTGTCATCATATCGAACGTTAAAACGAGTTTCTTCCATAAAAGAGGGGGCGCCTATTAGGCGCCCCCTCTTTGTTTTTAATGGCATAAAGGGTTTGGAACGTTGGTGTATGCGGCAGCGTAAGTGCTAATAAGGTGAGGTAATGGTTTTGAAAAAGGATATAAAAAAGGATATAAAAAAGACAGACCCTTATACAGGGTCTGTCTGAGAGGGAGAACGATCTTGACGAATCTCGTCAGAATCGTATGGAGATTGATTATTGTTGTTTCAAGGCGGCGTGAGCGGCAGCCAGACGGGCGATGGGCACCCGGAACGGCGAGCACGACACGTAGTTGAGTCCGGCGTAGTGGCAGAATTCCACCGAGCTGGGTTCACCACCGTGTTCCCCGCAGATACCGCATTTGAGGTTGGGTTTTACGCCGCGGCCTTTGAAGACGGCTTCGCGAACGAGTTGTCCTACCCCGTTGACATCCAGGATCTGGAACGGGTCGTTCTTGAGGATACCTTTTTCGAGATATATCGGCAAGAACTTGGCCACGTCATCGCGTGAGAACCCGAGGGTCATCTGCGTCAGGTCGTTTGTCCCGAACGAGAAGAAGTCAGCCACTTCGGCGATTTGGTTGGCGGTTACGGCGGCACGCGGGATTTCGATCATCGTACCGATCATGTAATCGATCACCTGGTTGCGTTCAGCAAATACTTCGGCAGCTACGGCGTCGATCACCTTCTTCTGGTAGCGCAACTCTTTGTGGTTGCCGACCAGCGGAACCATGATTTCGACATGAACGTCGATACCTTTGGCTTTGGTATTGAGAGCGGCTTCCAAAATGGCGCGAGCCTGCATTTCGGTGATTTCGGGATAGGTGTTCCCCAGACGGCAACCACGGTGACCCAACATCGGGTTCACTTCGCTGAGGGCTTCCACTTTTTGTTTGATCACTTCGAACGAAACGCCCATTTCATCGGCCAGTTCTTTCATTTCGTGGTCCTGATGAGGAACGAATTCGTGCAAAGGCGGGTCGAGCAGACGAACCGTTACAGGCAGACCCTGCATGGTTTCGAACAGCCCTTCGAAGTCGCCGCGCTGCATGGGCAGCAGTTTGGCCAGAGCAGCACGACGGCCGGCTTCGTCATCGGCCAAAATCATTTCGCGTACGGCTTTGATGCGGTCGCCTTCGAAGAACATGTGTTCCGTACGGCAAAGACCGATCCCCTGAGCCCCGAAGCTGAAGGCCTGTTTGGCGTCACGAGGCGTATCGGCGTTGGCGCGAACTTTCAGGTGGGCGAATTCATCGGCCAGTTCCATCAGTTTGGCGAAATCGCCGCTCAGTTCAGCGTCTTTGGTGGCAACACGTCCTTCGTAGATGATCCCGGTCGAACCGTTCATCGAAATCCAGTCGCCTTCTTTATACGTTTTGTTGCCTACCGTTACGGTGCGGTTCTTATAGTCGATCACCAGATCGCCGGCCCCTGATACGCAGCATTTACCCATCCCGCGGGCTACAACGGCAGCGTGAGAGGTCATCCCGCCACGAGCGGTGAGGATCCCGTTCGATACGTTCATCCCCTTGAGGTCTTCAGGCGAGGTTTCGATACGAACCAGGATGGTTTCTTTGCCTTGGGCGGCCCATTTTTCGGCTTCTTCGGCGAAGAAGACGATCTGGCCGGTGGCAGCACCCGGAGAAGCGGGCAAACCTTTGGTGATGATATGGGCTTTTTTCAGCGAAGCGGCATCGAAAATCGGGTGCAGCAATTCGTCGAGTTTGGCCGGCTCTACGCGCAGAACGGCGGTTTTGGCGTCGATCAGTCCTTCGGAGAGCATATCCATGGCGATTTTCACCATAGCGGCACCGGTCCGTTTCCCGGTACGGGTTTGCAGCATCCACAGTTTACCGTTCTGGATGGTAAACTCGATGTCCTGCATGTCGGTGAAGTAGTCTTCCAGATGTTGCTGGATTTCGTTCAGTTCGGCGAAAGCGGCCGGCATCACTTCTTCGAGTGAAGGATATTTGGCAGAACGTTCGCTTTCGGAGATACCCTGCAGTTCGGCCCAGCGGCGAGAACCTTCGATGGTGATTTCCTGCGGGGTGCGGATCCCGGCAACGACGTCTTCACCCTGAGCGTTCACCAGGTATTCGCCGTTGAAGAGGTTTTCGCCCGTAGCGGCGTCACGGGTGAAGGCCACCCCGGTAGCCGAGGTTTCGCCCATGTTCCCGAAGACCATGGCCTGTACGTTGACAGCGGTACCCCAGTCGGCGGGGATGTTGTTCAGTTTGCGGTAAAGGATGGCGCGTTCGTTCATCCAGCTGCTGAATACGGCGCAGATGGCCCCCCAGAGCTGTTCCCAAGGATCGGTCGGGAAATCCTGACCGGTAACTTTTTTCACGGCGGCTTTGAAGCGAACGACCAGTTCTTTCAGATCGTCGGTCGTCAGTTCGGTGTCGTTTTTAATCCCTTTGGCGTTTTTCACTTCGTCGATGATCTCTTCGAAGGGATCTTCGTCTTCTTTGCTTTGGGGTTTCATGTTCAACACCACGTCACCGTACATCTGTACGAAACGACGGTACGAGTCCCAAGCGAAACGGGGGTTGCCGGTTTTTTTAGCCAACCCTTCGACGGCTTGGTCGTTGAGGCCCAGGTTGAGGATCGTGTCCATCATCCCCGGCATCGAGGCGCGTGCGCCCGAACGAACCGACATCAACAACGGATTGGTGTTGCTGCCGAATTCCATACCCATGATTTCTTCCACCTGTTTCATGGCGGCTTCTACATGAGGTTTGATCAGACGGATCACCTCTTCGCGGCCATGGCTGAAGTATTCGGCGCACACTTCGGTGGTGATGGTAAAGCCCGGAGGTACAGGAATCCCAATCAGGTTCATTTCAGCCAGATTGGCCCCTTTACCGCCCAGCAGTTCTCTCATTTTTCCGTTACCTTCGGCTTGTTTGTTTCCGAAAGTGTAAACTCGTTTTTTGTTCGGCATATCGGTTTGCGTTTAAAAAATGGTTTCTATAGGAAGGTTTGTAAAGTGAATTTTTTAACACTTTTGGTTTGTAGAGTCACAAAGATAGCAAATTAATCGGGTTTCTCAAAAACTAAACGCTGGTAAATGGTTGCTTCTCTGTTATTTTTCGAGCACTATCCACACCGGGAAGTGGTCGCTGAATCCGCCGATGTAACGTCCTCGGTCGAAGGTCCGTTGGGGGTATCCCCGTTTGGGGCCGTCCGGGTGGAAAAGAAAATTGGGGGCAAAGATGCCGTAATCGTCCCGGAATTGCCAGCCTCGATGCTCGAACCAGGTGCGGTTGAGTAGAAAATAGTCGTATACATAACGTCGGTCGCGGTACAGGTAGCTTCCCTCACCGCTTCGTTCCAGGGTGGTGAAAGGGGTGAAGAGCGGCTCGGGTTCGTGGATAGAACGGGTGGAATGGTCGTTTTCGTACTGAAGGGAAGGGGCGGGCCAGGGACGGACGCCTAAGAGTTTGTGAGCCAGGGCGCTGCTGGGAACCATGTTTAGATCGCCCATCAGGATGATTTTGGTGCGGGGATTTTGGGCGATGAGTCGTTGGAGGCGTTGTTGAAGGGTTTGTGTGGCTGCCTTTCTCCATGACGCCTGATTCAGGAGTGAGGGCAGATGGGCGATCAGCAGGGTAAGGGTGTCATCCTGCAGTCGGCCCTGTACACCCAATACCGGACGAGTTAGTCCCGGGCCTTTGATTTGGAACGTGTGCAAAGGGAAGAATTGAGAGCCCCGATACAGCAAGGCGACGTTGATGCCCCGCGGGTCCCTGCCCGGCTGGATCAGGTAGTTGTAGCTGGTGTGCAGCTGGGAGACCAGATCGCGCAGTACGGTTTCGTTTTCGACTTCGGCCAACCCGACCAGATCGGCTTTCAGGCTGTCGAGCACCCGGGCGATGTGCTGCACCTTCCGGAAGTAGCGTTCAGTGTTCCAACGGTACGTTCCGCTCGGGGTGTAGGGATCGTTCGGGAGGTGAGGAGAGGGCAGGGTGTCGAAGAAATTTTCGGTGTTGTAGAAGGCCAGAACCATGTGTTGAGGGTCTGACGACGAGGGCGAAGCGTTGGGTGTGACAGCATCCGAATGGATGGAACCGATAGGGGACGGGGTGGACAGCGTCGGCGTGGAAAACGACAGGGTCATGAGGCAGCCTCCGAAGATTTCGATGGTTCGGCGCAGGAGTTTCATGGTCCCAGGGAAAAGAGTCCGGCGTTTCATGTCTATGAATATAGTGGAAAATCTTGAATTTTCGTATCTTTGGGCCGAAAATTAAGGCGGGAAGTGACCGAAAATCCCCGCCGATCTAATGCCAATCGAATAGCTTATGCGCTCTTTTTTCACAGCCCTCGACCGCTTTTTCATGAATCGACGCAACCTCTATCTGTTGGGGTTCTTGTTGACATTCGGCCTCAGCTTCTCGGAGGTCATGCGGGGAAAACATTTCAATTTTATGATTTTCGCGGATGCAACGCTCGATTTCTGGCGAGGGGTCGTTCCTTATGGGAGTGACTGGGCCGCAGCGCATCATGACTATTATCTGTACGGTCCGCTTTTCAACCTGCTGTTTACTCCGTTTGCGTTGCTGCCGGGCTGGTTGGGGCCGTTTGTATGGAATCTCTTTAATTATACCCTCTATTTCCTGGCGATTTTTACCCTCCCGGACCGATATACCGTCCGGCAAAAACGAAACATGTATCTGTATACCATGCTGATTCTGGCAACGACCCAGCTTTCGTTCCAGTACAATGTGGCGGTGGCTTACCTGTTTGTTTTTGCCTTTAATCTGTTGGAGAGAGGACGGGCCGGATGGGCGGTAGCTCTGATCTTGATTTCCGGATTTACCAAAGTGTACGGCCTCTTTCAGTTGGGGTTGTTGTTGTGTTATCCCCGCTTCTGGCGCAATATGGGGTATGCGGTGGGGATTGCTGCCCTCTACTTTTTGTTGCCGGTGGTGAAGATTCCGGCCGAATCGCTGTTGGATTATTATCGAGCCTGGATCGACGGTCTGAATGTGCATTACGGAACACGGGTCTTTGAAACCTTCTTTAATATACGGATTCTGTTCCCGACGCTGCCTCCTTATATGCATTATGTGCAGGGCGGTGTTTTGGTGGCGTTGGCCGGTTTGCTGGTGGCGTGTCGACGCCGGTGGTGCGACCCGGCTTTTCGGGCACAAGCCCTCGGTATCCTGATGGGATATGTGATTCTGTTCAGTAATTCCGTTGAAAAACATACCTATGTCATTGCGTTGCTGGGCTACCTGATCTGGTACGGAAGCCGAATGCCACGACCGGTCGATAAATTGCTCTATTGGGCTAACTTTGTGGTGCTGGTGTGGATGCCGGTGGATCTGCTTTTCCCGGTGAAGTGGATGCATTTTTTCTTTGATACGCTGGATCTCAACCAATGGCTTTTCCTGGTGACCTGGTTGCGAATGGTATGGATAACGCTCGGGCCTCGGATGAACGCCCTGAAAGAGGCTTAGAGACGGATGGGAAAAGCTAAAAAGTGCCCCCTCGGTTTTGCGGTTATCTAAAAAATAAGTACTTTAGCGGGATGATTTTGAAGACCTGAAAATATGGCTGAAGAAGAAAAAGGAGAAAGAATAATTAAGATCAATATAGAGGAAGAGATGAAGACCGCCTACATCGACTATTCGATGTCGGTGATCGTGTCGCGTGCTCTGCCCGATGTGCGGGATGGTCTCAAACCCGTGCATCGCCGTATTCTGTACGATATGAGCAACGAACTGAATCTCTATTCCGATAAACCTCATCGTAAATCGGCTCGTATCGTGGGGGATGTGCTGGGTAAGTTCCACCCGCACGGCGACTCTTCAGTCTATGAAGCCATGGTGCGTATGGCCCAGGAATGGAACATGCGTTACATGCTGGTGGACGGTCAGGGTAACTTCGGGTCGGTGGACGGTGACGGCGCGGCTGCCATGCGTTATACCGAAGCCCGTATGCAGAAGATTGCCGACGAGGTGATGGCCGATATCGACAAGGATACGGTCGATTTCCGTCCCAACTTCGATGAAACGCTCCGCGAACCGGAAGTGCTGCCGACCAAAATTCCGTTGTTGTTGGTCAACGGTGCGGCCGGGATCGCCGTAGGGATGGCAACCAATATGCCGCCCCACAACCTTTCGGAAGTGCTGGATGCCACCTGCGCTTATATCGACAATCCGGATATCGAAATTTCGGAATTGTTGCACTATGTAAAGGCTCCTGACTTCCCGACTGGCGGGATCGTATACGGTTATGAAGGGGTACGCGAAGCTTATGAAACGGGCCGCGGACGGATCGTCATTCGCTCTAAGACCGAAATCGAACATACTTCGACAGGACGCGAATGTATCGTGGTGACCGAAATTCCCTATATGGTCAACAAGGCCGAGATGATTCGCAAGATCGCCGATATGATCAACGAAAAGAAGATCGACGGGATTGCCTACATCAACGACGAAAGTGACCGTCAGGGGATGCGTATCGTGATGATTCTCAAACACGATGCCGTAGCCAGTGTCGTGCTGAACAACCTGTACAAGCATACCCAGTTGCAGAGTTCTTTCCCGGTGAACAACATCGCTTTGGTGGACGGACGTCCCATGTTGTTGAACCTGAAAGACCTGATCAAATACTTCGTTCGTCACCGCCACGATGTAGTGGTGCGTCGTACGCGTTACGACCTGAACCAGGCCGAAAAACGGGCCCATATCCTGGAAGGTTTGCTCATTGCGGTGGACAACATCGACGAAGTGATTCGGATCATCCGGGCGGCGGAAAATCCCGATGCGGCGAAGGCCTCTTTGATGGAACGTTTCTCGCTGAGCGAAGTCCAGGCGGCTGCCATCATCGATATGCGTTTGCGGGCGCTGACCGGTCTGGAACGCGACAAACTGAAAGCCGAATACGAAGAAGTTTCCAAACTGATCGCTTATCTGCGGGAAGTGTTGGGAAGCGAAGCCCTGCAAATGAAGGTAGTACGCGACGAATTGGTTGAAATCAAGGAAAAATACGGGGATGCCCGTCGGACCGAAGTGGTGCTGAGCGCCGAAGAGTTCAACCCCGAAGATTTCTACGCCGATGAAGAGATGGTGATCACCATCTCCCACATGGGCTATATCAAACGGACCCCTCTGACCGAATACCGTACGCAGAACCGCGGTGGGGTCGGCATGAAGGGCAGCGCTACCCGTGACGAAGATTTCATCGAACACATCTATGTGACGACCATGCACAATACGATGTTGTTCTTTACGGAAAAGGGTCGTTGCTATTGGTTGAAAGTATACGATATTCCGGAAGGGGCTCGGGCATCCAAAGGTCGGGCCATTCAGAATGTGATCCAGATCGAACCTGACGATAAGGTACGGGCTTACATCAATGTACGTCGACTGGATGACAAGGAATATGTGAACAATAACTACATTATTATGTGTACCAAGGAGGGGATCGTGAAGAAAACCTGCTTGGAAGCCTATTCTCGTCCTCGCCAGAACGGGGTGAATGCCATTACGATCAAGGATGGCGACCAGTTGTTGGAAGCCAAACTGACCAGCGGTGACAGTGAAGTGATTATTGCCGCCCGGGAAGGAAAGGCTATTCGCTTCAACGAATCGAATGTTCGACCGATCGGTCGTACGGGTGCCGGGGTCAAGGGGATTACCATTGATGAAGGCGATGAAGTAGTCGGTATGGTTTGCATTGAACCGGATAGCCAGGAAGATATCCTGGTGGTATCTGAAAACGGTTACGGGAAACGGACCAACCTGGAAGACTATCGTATCACCAACCGAGGCGGAAAAGGTGTAAAAACTTTGCAGATTACCGAAAAAACCGGTAAATTGATCGCCATAAAAGCCGTGTGCGACGAAAACGACCTGATGATTATCAATCGATCGGGTCTGACCATCCGGATCCCGGTAAGTGATGTTCGTCTTTCGGGTCGTGCCACTCAAGGGGTTAAGGTAATTAATTTGCGGACAGGAGACTCGATCGCATCGGTGATCCCGGTTCCTAAAAGCGAGGAGAACGAAACGCTCTCTGAAGAATCTGCCTCTTCCTCGAATTCAGAAAGTTCGGACGAGACGGAAGAACAAGCATAAAATCGAATTCTAACTAAAACAAATCGATTATGAAACGAGTAGTTGTATTGATATCGGTTGCTTTGCTGGGGAGCATGGGGCTCGCTCAGGCACAAAAAGTAAACGAAGCTGCACTGACCAAGAAAATCGAAAAATTGGAAGCTGACAGCAAAGATGCCAAGAAGAACGGGAAACCCGCTCTGTGGTTAAACTTGGGGAAATCCTACTATGATGCAGGGGTTGCCATTACCTCTCAGCTGTATCGTGGGATGGACGAAGTTTATGCCATGTTGACCTTCGGAACCGCACAGGAAACGACGAAAACGGTAGAAGGAAAAGAGTACAAAGTTTCCAGCTTCCCGTATGTAGATCTCTACTTTGACAACGGTATGTTGGCTTTCTGGGAAATTACGAAACCGGTTTTTGAAGGCGATTTGGATAAATCGGCTGAAGCTTACCTGAAAGCCGTTGAATTGGATAAATCCAGCGGTACGATGGAAAAAGCCAAAGAAGGTGTTCAGGCTGTAGTGAACGCTTACAAACAGATCGCAGACAACGAATATGCTCGTCGTCAGTTTAAAACGGCTTCGATCTATTTTGCCAAAGCTTACGATCTGGCAAGCGGTTCCGTGTTGAACAAGATCGATACCTTGTCGGGTTACAATGCTGGTCTGTTGGCTACGGTAGTGATGGACTATCCGATGGGTGAAAAATACCTGAACGAAGCTGCTTCTCATGATTACACCATGGACGGTGACGTTTACTACTATCTGTCGATCTGCTACAACGGTGAAAACAAAACCGAAGAAGCCAAAACCGTTCTGCAGGATGCTTTGGCTAAATATCCGAAAAACACCAAGATCATCGAAGGTCTGTTGAACGTATATGCCAATACGGGTGAAGATCCTTCTTCGATCATTCCGCTGGTAGAATCGGCTATCGCTGCTGATCCGACCAATGCTGAACTGTATGCCGGTCTGGGCCGTGTCAACGAAAAACTGGGTAAACTGCAGGACGCTATTGCGGCATTCCAGAAAGCAGCTGAATTGTTGCCGGATGACTTCAGCACTAACTTCAACTTGGGTCTGACGATGATTAAATACGCTGACGAACAGGCCAAGATCCTCAATGAAAAACGTTTCACCAGCCAGGATGCTTACAATGCCGAATTGGCCAAAGTATATGAAGCTTACAGCCAATCCATCGCTCCGCTGGAAAAAGCTCATACGATCGCTCCTCAGGATCCGGCCAGCGTGGAACTGCTGAAAAATGTATTCTTCCGTCTGCGTGATGAATCTCCCAGCATGATGGAAAACTACAACAAGTATAACGAACTGTTCAAATCCATGCAGGAATAGTTCTAAAAACTAAAATTTAGAGTGGGGGTGCAATGAAAATTGCACCCCCATTTTTTGTCGCTTTCTGTGGTGAAAGTTGGGAAAGAAGGGATCAAAACAATGAAACGGCCTGCCGGTTCGTTTTAGAAATGGATAGATAATGATCGGGAAGGAGGAAGACTGAGTCTGGGAAGCGGGTGAGAACGGTTATGAGTAAGGAATTTCCGATGAGAAATATGAGGCTCAACGTGCGCTGAAAATGGGCGAAAATTTTGCAGGTCCCTCCCGAAAGATTAACTTTGTCGTTTAAATTGCATGTTATATACGGAAAGAGATTCCGATGGAAGAAAAAGATAAAATACTGGATGACCTGACCGGGTCGGAGTATAAATACGGTTTTGTGACCGACATCGATACGGAAACCATTCCGAAAGGACTGAGCGAAGAGATTGTTCGGTTGATTTCGCAGAAAAAGGGCGAACCGGACTGGATGACCGAATTCCGGCTGAAAGCCTATCGCCACTGGCGAACCCTGAAGATGCCCCGCTGGGCGCATCTGGATATACCTGAAATCGATTTTCAGGATATTATTTATTACGCCGCTCCTCGTACCAAACCCAAATACGAAAGTTTGGATGAAGTGGATCCGGAACTGCTGGCCACCTTCGAAAAGCTTGGGGTGCCCATTGAAGAACGGATGGTATTGGCCGGGGTGGCGGTGGATGCCGTGATGGACTCGGTATCGGTGAAGACGACGTTTAAAGAAACGTTGGCCGAAAAGGGGATCATTTTCTGTTCGATCTCCGAAGCTTTGCGCGATTATCCCGATCTTGTCCGTCAATACCTGGGCAGCGTGGTTCCCTATACCGATAACTTTTTTGCAGCGCTGAATGCGGCCGTCTTTTCGGATGGATCGTTTTGTTATATTCCGAAGGGCGTCCGTTGCCCGATGGAGTTGTCGACCTACTTCCGCATCAATGCGGCGGGAACCGGTCAGTTCGAACGGACATTGATTGTGGCCGATGAAGGAGCTTATGTCAGCTATATGGAGGGCTGTACCGCCCCCATGCGGGATGAAAACCAGTTACACGCTGCGGTGGTCGAAATCGTCGTGCTCAAGGACGCCGAAGTGAAGTATTCGACCGTGCAGAACTGGTATCCGGGCGACAAAGACGGTCGGGGCGGGGTGTATAACTTCGTCACCAAACGCGGTATGTGTCGGGGTGAAAATGCCCGTTTGTCGTGGACCCAGGTCGAAACCGGGTCGGCCATTACGTGGAAATACCCCAGTTGCATCCTGGCCGGGGATAACTCGGTCGGAGAGTTTTATTCAGTGGCTGTGACCAATAATTATCAGCAAGCCGATACAGGGACCCGTATGATCCATTTGGGACGAGGAACCCGCAGCCGGATTGTGTCGAAAGGGATTTCGGCCGGTCAGAGTCAGAACAGCTACCGGGGTTTGGTGCGGGTTTCCCGTAAAGCGGAAGGAGCCCGGAACTACTCGCAGTGTGATTCGTTGTTGATCGGGGATCGCTGCGGGGCGCATACCTTCCCGTACATCGAGGTGGATAACCCCTCGGCGGTGGTGGAACACGAAGCGACAACCTCCAAGATTGGAGAAGATCAGCTGTTCTACTGCAACCAACGTGGGCTTTCGACCGAAGATGCCGTGGGGCTGATCGTCAATGGATACGCCAAGGAGGTGCTCAATAAACTGCCGATGGAATTTGCGGTAGAGGCGCAGAAATTGCTCTCAATTTCATTGGAAGGTAGCGTCGGATAGGCGGCGTGCCGTAACCGAGGAAGGTCTGATGAAACGCATCGTGGTACTTAATGGCAGTCCGAGACTCCAGGGAAAAGTCTCGATGCTGTTGCAGGAGGTGATGAAGGCATTGCCCGCAGAGGCTCAGGTGGAGTATGTGGCGGTGTCCGAATTGCAGTTCCGGCCGTGTATCGGGTGTATGCGTTGTCGTTCGTTGAAACGGTGTGTGTTGCCGGAAGATGATGCCCATCGGATTGCGGACAGTTTGCGTCGGGCCGACGGATTGGTGATCGGTTCACCCTGTTACTGGGGTAATATGAGCGGAAGTCTCAAGCAGCTTTTCGACCGGACCGTATATGCTTTGATGGGCGAAAAACCGAACGGCTTGCCGCAACCTTTACACAAGGGCAAAAAGGCCGTGTTGGTGGCCAGTTGCAATACGGCCTATCCGTTTAGTGTGTGGTTCGGCCAGCTCAGCGGGGTATTCCGGTCGTTGCGGGAGATCTTGCGGTGGAGCGGCTATCGGGTTGTGGGGAGAGTCGGACACAGCGGCGCCCGAAACCGAAATGAATTGTCGCAGCGTGAAATCGAAAAATGTCAAAAAATAGCCAAAAAGATATGTTAGAGGTTAAGAATTTGCATGCCACAGTCGATGGCAAAGAGATACTCCGGGGAATCAATTTCTCGGTACGGGCGGGCGAAGTGCACGCCATCATGGGCCCTAACGGTTCGGGGAAGAGTACGTTTGCTTCGGTCTTGGCCGGCAACGAACGTTTCGAAGTGACGGCCGGTGAGGTCTTGTATGGAGGCCAGGACCTGTTGTCGATGAGTATCGAAGACCGGGCCCGGGCCGGGATTTTCTTAGGCTTTCAGTATCCGGTGGAGATCCCGGGGGTGAGCATGGCCAACTTCCTGAAAGTGGCCGTGCAGGAAAAACGAAAATATCAGGGTTTGGAACCGCTGTCGGCTTCGGAATTCCTGCGCATGATGCGGGATCGGGCTTCGGTGGTCGAACTTGACAGCAAACTGACCTCCCGGGCAGTGAACGAAGGCTTCTCGGGCGGTGAAAAGAAGAAGAACGAGATCTTCCAGATGGCGATGCTCGAACCGAAACTGGCCATTCTGGACGAGACCGACAGCGGCTTGGATATCGATGCCCTGCGGATCGTGGGAACGGGTGTGACCAAACTGAAACGCCCCGATAACGCTACGATCGTCATCACGCACTATCAACGTCTGTTGGATTATATCGTACCCGACTATGTGCATGTGCTTTACAAAGGGCGCATCATCTACTCCGGGGATAAAGAACTCGCTTTGAAGTTGGAAAAAGAGGGCTATGACTGGCTCATCAATCAATACGAATAGGGCTATGGAACGTTCTCTTGAACAACAATGGATCGATCGGTATCGTGCCGAGAGTGAAGGGCTGGCGGCGGCTTCCGCTCCGGCGCTGAACGCGCCTCGTCAGGCGGCTCTGGAGGCCTTCGGTCGCTTGGGAATCCCGGCTAAAGGGTCAGGGAACGGCGATCGTTACCACTATACCGATTTGCGAGCCGCCTTTGCCGGCGAATATCGCCGGGCGACGGAAGCCGCCGCCCCGAAACTCCCTTCGAAAGGGTTGGATTGTCCGGGTCATCGGATCGAGCTGTCGAACGGCTTTTGCCGGGAAGCGCTTCTGCATCGGCTCGATAACGGGGTGATGTACGGCTCGTTGGCCACTGCCGCCCGGCAGGAACCTCAATTGGTGGAACGGTATTACACCCTCTTGACACAACAGGAAGAGGATGCCTTTTCGGCTTTGTCGGCCATGTGGGCATTGGACGGCGTGTTTGTCTATGTGCCGGCCGGCGTGGTAGAGCCGCTGCCGTTTGTGATCGAAAGTGAGATGGGCGACGACACCGACAATCTCAGTGTCTATGCCCGTCATCTGTATATCTTTGAACGGGGAAGTGCCGCCAAACTGGTGTTGCACCATCGGAGTGGGGGACAAGCCTCGTCGTTGAGTTGCCAGACCCGCGAAGTGGTGGTCGCAGAGGGGGCTCATGTCGAAATGGTCGAAGCCTACCAACTCGGTCTGCAGACGGTGAGCGTGTCGGGCAGTTATGTCCGTCAGGAACGGGACAGTCGTTTCGATTCGTTGTCGGTTTCCTTGAGCGGAGCGCTGTTGCGCCACAACCTGGTCGTATCGCTCGAAGGACGCGGGGCCGAAAATCGTACCGATGGCGTGATGTTGGCCGGTGGAACGGAAACGTTCGACTATGCAACCGACATCCGGCATTTGGTCCCGGACGGAACCTCCCACGAACAGTTCAAAAGCATTGCGGCCGGTGAAGGAACCGCGGTGTTCAGCGGACGGATCTATGTGGCTCCCGATGCCCAGCGCACCAATGCCTATCAGCAAAACAAGGCTTTGGTGCTCAATACAGGGGCGCATGTGGACACGAAGCCTCAGCTGGAAATTTATGCCGATGATGTGAAATGTAGTCACGGGGCGTCGGTCGGACAGCTGGATCCCGAAGCCATTTATTATATGCGTCAGCGCGGGATTTCGTTGGAAGAGGCCCGTCGTTTGCAGATGTATGGCTTTGTCCGCGAGGTGTTGGATAAGACCCGCATCGAAGGGTTGGCCGATACGTTGGATCGGCTGGCCGAAGAAAAAATCGATCGTCTCTAAGCCGAAGGAACGGAAGGGGCGCTTCTGAGGAGCGTTATCCGGGTGAAGAAACCGCCGTATGGTCAGCGTTTCGTCAATGTCGATCGTTAGGGAAAAAGAAAAGCACAGAACATGTTTGACGTACAAAAAATACGGGAAGATTTCCCGATCCTGTCCCGGGAAGTAAACGGAAAACCTTTGGTCTATCTCGACAGTGGGGCTACGGCCCAAAAGCCGCAGGTCGTCATCGATAAGGTCGATGAATTGCATCGTTCATGTAATGCGAATATTCACCGCGGTTTTCACCGTCTGAGCGAAGAGACGACCGAAGCCTATGAAGTGGCGCGGGAAGAGGTGCGTCGATTTATCGGGGCGGCTTCGACTCGGGAGATCGTTTTTACGGCGGGGGCAACCGCTTCGATCAATACGGTGGCTTACAGCTTTTCTGAACGTTATCTGCAGAAAGGGGATAACGTGATTGTCACCGAGATGGAACACCACTCCAATATTGTTCCCTGGCAGTTGGTCTGCGAACGCAAAGGGGCTACGCTGCGTGTATTGCCTTTCGATGATGCGGGACGGTTGATGATCGAAAAGTTACCCGAACTGTTGGACGAACGGACCCGTATCGTGTGCGTTACCCAAGCCTCCAATGTGTTGGGAACCTGTCCTCCGCTGCCGGAGATCATCCGGATGGCACATGCTGCCGGGGTGCCGGTGCTGGTAGACGGTTGTCAGGGAGTTGTTCATGGAGGTGTGGATGTGACGGCCCTGGATTGCGATTTTTATGCGTTTTCGGGGCATAAATTGTACGGCCCGACAGGCATCGGCGTGTTGTATGGCAAAGAAAAATGGCTGGCGGAAATACCTCCTTTTATGGGAGGGGGGGACATGGTTGCCACCGTATCGTTTACCGGTACGACCTATGCCGAATTGCCGCTGAAATTCGAGGCCGGAACTGCCAATTACATTGGGGCGATCGGATTGGGTGAAGCGATCCGGTATTTGAACTCGTTGGATTTGGCGGGAGTGGCTCAGCATGAAGAAGAGTTGTTGAAACGTACGACCGACTGTTTGTCTTCCATCGATGGTGTGCGGATCTATGGTACACAGCCCGGTAAGTGCGGGATCGTATCGTTTACGATCGATGGAACCCACCCGTATGATGTCGGCATGATTCTCGATAAAATGGGGGTGGCGGTGCGAACCGGAACCCATTGTGCCGAGCCGGTCATGACGCATTATGGTTTGACTTCGATGACCAGGGTGTCGCTGGGCCTGTATAACACCCTCGAAGAAATCGACGTTCTGGAGGCAGCTGTGCGACGGGCCGCCCGCATGTTGCGGTAAGAAAAAGACCGACGGGAACGTACGGAAATTAGCCCCGAACGAGGGCATCTTGATCGGAAGCTTATATCGTTTTATCGTCCGGCAGACGGAGCCGGAAGTATATCTTGTATTATGCCGTTTATCGTATTGGAAGGACTGGATGGGGCCGGGAAGTCGACCCAGGTCAAACTGCTGCAACAACGACTCGCAGAAGCGGGTAAATCGTATGAATACCTTCATTTTCCCCGCTTCGATGCGCCGGTTTACGGCGATCTGGTGGCTCGTTTTCTGCGCGGGGAGTTGGGGAGTGTCGAGAGTGTGAATCCCTACCTGGTGGCTTTGATTTATGCCGGAGATCGGGCCGAAGCGGCCGATCTGATTCGGGGCTGGCTGCAGGACGGCAAGGTGGTCATTGTCGACCGTTATGTCTATTCCAATGTGGCGTATCAGTGTGCGAAAGTCGACGATGAGGCCGAACGAAACCGTTTGCGGGACTGGATCGTCGATCTGGAATACGCGCATCATGCCATTCCTCGGCCCGATGTTTCGCTTTTTTTAGACGTTCCGTTTTCATTTACCCGTCGCAAGTTGGAGGAAAACCGCGAAGGCGAGGATCGTCAATATTTACAAGGGAAAACCGATATTCATGAAGCCTCGCTCTCGTTGCAGGAACGGGTGCGTCAGGTGTACCTGGCTCAGGAGGCTTTGGATCCGAACTTTGGAGTGATCTCCTGTGCCGATGCTCAGGGCGGAATGTTGCCGCCCGACGCCATCTTTGCCCGCCTTATGGAGCGCCTTTCCGCTTGGCTGTAAGCTGATTCTAAGGGAAAAGTAGACGGACACAGGGTACAATCGTCGAGAAAAAAGTGTATATTTGTTACCATCCGGATTTTGACTTTGTACGATGATGAGACGTTACTCGACCTTAAGCGGAGTGATCCGCCTGTTGTTGGCCTTGGTGTTTATTTTCTCAGGCTTTGTCAAGGGGGTGGATCCCTGGGGAACCGCCATCAAATTGGATGAATATTTCCAGGCCTTCGGGCTGGATTTCTTGTCGGGTGCCCGCTATTTCTTTTCGGTGCTTCTGTCGGCAGCCGAAATGTTGTTAGGGTTTTGCCTGCTGTTTCGGCAGGGAGGGAGGTTGACTTCGCGGCTGATTTTGTGGGTGATGATCTTATTTACGGCGCTGACTCTGGTGTTGGCCATATGGAATCCGGTTTCGGATTGCGGGTGCTTCGGCGATGCCGTGAAGTTGACCAATTGGCAGACGTTTTATAAAAATCTGGTTCTGTTGCTGTTTGCCGTTCTGACGGTACAGGCCGACCGTCCCTCGCAGGATGCCTGGTGTGCGCCGGTTCTGCCCGAAAAAAATCAAATTTTGGGTTTTGCCCTCGGCTTTTGTTTCCTGTTGTTCTCTTTAGGGGTGGGATTATACAGCCTGCGCCATTTGCCGATTATCGATTTTCTGCCCTATAAAGTCGGTGTCAAGTTGTCGGCAGAAGCTCAGCCGGTAGAGGCTCCGCGTGAAGCGATTCTGATTTACCGGGATCGTACGAACGGACAGTTGGCGGAATTCTCGTTGCAGGATACGACCTGGCAGGACTCGACCCGTTGGGAGTTTGTCGATACCCGTTTCGTGGATGCACCGCTGCCGAAGGTGGAACAATCATCGTTGGAAACGGTCGATTTTTCGGTTTTCGACGAGCAAGGGGATGTAGCGGCCGGTTGGTTGGCCTCGAAAGATCCGTGGTTCTTGATTACGTTGAGCGATCTGTCGCCGATGGATGAAAAATGCCAACAGCGCTATGCCGATCTGTTGGCCTATGCCCGTGAGCAGGCGATCTCGGTTTATGCGGCGACTGCGGTTACTTTGCCGGAAGATAAAGTGTTGCATTTGGGGAGCGAGCAGGTGCCTTTGTTCAATATCGATGGAACGATGTTGAAATCCTTGATCCGGGCACATCGTGGGTTGGTGTTGTTCCAGGACGGTACGTTGTTGGCCAAATGGAATTGTCGGGATATTCCCCGGTTTAGCGAACAGTATGCCGGTCGCGGTGTGCTGTCGGTGTTGGCGGAGGCGCCCGTCAGGGCCCGTCAATCTTGGTTGTTAGGAGTGATGATCGGGGTGTTGGCCGTACTGTATGTGATTTGGTGGAGGTATCGTTGTTATGTGCGGAAAGGCCGATGATTCTCCATGAATACGAGATAGAAAGGAGTGCTTGTTGTCAGGCACTCCTTTGTTTTATGAAAATGAACATAGTTCTATCCGTAAGATACCGGATTAGGGAAGCGGTGCTGCGAGAACGGGAGGTGTCTGAGGGCATACAGCTTGCCGCATGATACCCCGCAAAAAATCCAGACAGGCTTGGTGGTCGAGGAGAAAGGTCTCCAGGTAGGCCGTTAACGCAAAATGAAAGTTTAGCTCCTCTTTCCCTTTTTCAGAGGGAACAGAGGGGGCGATGACCGCCGGTTGGTAGGGAATCGAGACGATCTGTTCTAAAATCATTTGACGATAGAGAAACGTGGAAAGTCTATCCTGGACGGAAGGTTCGGTGTGGGAGGTCGGGTGCGGAAGATGACCGGAGGGTTCGGCATCGGCAAGAAAGGCGGATAACAGATCGAGCTTTTCATCCCGTTGTTCGATGGCTTGCAGCAGCGGCTGCAGACTTTCGCTTACGTCGTTCAGGTCGAGGTCTTGGAGATCGAACGAGTCGAAATAGGGCCAAAGACTTCCTTTGAATCCCGTCAGCCGATGTGTGGCGACCACGGATTGGCGAAGGGATGAAAAAGATCGGGTATGGTTTCCTGAATGGTGTTGTTGAACGGCTTGGGTCAGGTGGGTTTGCGCCAGGTTGAGCTGGGCGAGGTCGGAGCTTCCTCCGAAAAGGGCTTGATGCATAAAGTTGATGAGTCAGAAAATGGGAGATGAAATCATTTGTCGCACGGATGAGCTGTTGGGCGACATACTGCGATAGGTCCTTGTTTTAAGGTCAATTACCGTGCCAGGTTTTCTTTGTGGCGGATGGGGGGCTGAGTGGGGTGGTTTTCTCAGCGAAAAGGGGTGTTTCAAAGACAGAGGGCCTGCTTTCCCCGAAAAAGAAAAGGGTCCTGCATGGCAGGACCCTCGGTATGAGACAGATGATTCAGACGATGCTGACGGTACGATCGCGGAGATCGTTTTGGATCTTATCGGGCGGTTTGAGTTTCGGACGCAGTCGAGGTTGAGGTGTTGTTCGACTGCTTTTTGACACGCATGCGCGGAGCCCGGTGGAACTCTTTGGTGCGATCGAACAAATAGCGGTAGGTCGTGAACATCCGATAGGGTTTGGCGTTGACCAGCGTTTCCACCACCCGCATCATCAACGGGTTGAAGTCGCCTACCCAAACCAGTTCCAGCCCTTTGGGATAGTGTTTCAATGTACCTAACGCCACTTCCTGTTCGAAACGTTCGATCATGCCGGATTCGATTCCTTTGCCCTGGAATTCGGGGACAACCCCGAAAATCAGTCCCATGATCCGATCCGATTTGTGAGAGACTTTGAGTCGCCACAAGAAACGCAACTTGTTGATCCATCCGAATTTTCCGTGGAAGGGTTCGATGACGCCGTTCAGATCGGGCACCATCAGGAAAAATCCGATGGGTTGGTCGTTGTAATAGGCGAAATACATCAGCTTTTCGTCGATGATGGGCTTCATGGTTTTCAGCAGCGCCATCGTATGTTCCCGGTCGATGGGTTTTACCCCGTCGAATTTGGCCCATGCGCCATTATAGATGGTCATGAAGTCATCGACATAGCTGTTAAGCCGTTTTTTGTGGAGATGGTCGAAACGGTAGGCCGGTTCCTCTTTAAGTCGTTTGACCCGTTCGTAGACGTTGGGAGGGAAAAGACCCGCCTTGAGTTCCCGAAAATAGGTGTGTTGGTTGAAATAGTTTTGGAAACCGTAGTTCTCGAACAACGCCATATAATATTCGGGATTGTAGGGACATCCGTACATCGGCTTATCGTCAAACCCTTTCACCAGCAAGCCCCACCATGAATCCCGGTCTCCGAAGTTGATGGGACCGTCCATGGCTTCGATGCCTCGGGCTTTCAGCCATTGCTGACAGGCGTCGAACATCAGGTTGGCAACGGTTTGGTTGTCGATACATTCGAAAAAGCCGCAACCACCGGTGGGTTGGCCTTCCGAAGCGGCGACCAGTCCGCAGTTATAGAATGCGGCGATACGTCCGACCACTTCTCCCTGTTTGTTGCGGGCGATCCATCGGATGGCCTCTCCGTCCTGGAACAGTTCGTTGACCCGAGGGTTGAATCGTCCCCGGATGTCGTTGTCCAGCGGACAAACCCAATAAGGATTGTTTTTGTAAATGCGTTTAGGCAGGTCAAGGAACTCCCGCTCTAAACGAGCGGAAGTGACCTCTTCCAGTGTGTATTCGTTCATGCCGTTATATTTCTGTTACAGTGTTGCCTGCCAAAGAGCAGGAAATCTGATTAGGGAATACTTTCCGTGTAGGTTTTCCCTTGATAGACGGCTTGAGCCCCGGCCGGAATCTTGACGGAGATTTTACCGTCGGTCATCGTGGCTTCGATGTCGCCTTGAGGGGTAGGAATAATAGTGTGAATATTTTTCACAGAGGTGATCTTCGGATCAACGGAGAAGACTTTCCAACCGTCGGCCAGCGGACGGATCCCAAGTAGTTCGCCCGGAATCAGTGCGGCCGGACCACTACTCCAACCGTGGCACAGGCTCTTGCCATAGGGGCGTTTGTAGAAGGTATACATTTTGTCCGGACCTTCGTTGGGATCATATCCTTCCCAGAAGCTGGTGGCTCCTTTGTCGATCATGCCGCCCCAATATTCTTTCATCTGACGGAGCATGTCTTCACCTTGACCCAGACGAGCCAGTGCCATGTATTCGAATGCCATCATGTAAGGCGTGCCGACTTGTTGTACGGTGGTATCGCTCAACGTGCGGATGATGCTTTCATATTGGCTTTCGGGAGCCAGACCCGAAATAACGGCCAGGAAGTTGGCATGGCGGTTCGGGCCGGATTCTTCGTTGAGCATCCCGCGCCAAGCACCGCGTTGAGCATCGTAACCTCTTTCGAGCAGGACGGTTTTCAAAGTGTCCGATTTGGCCCGCCAGTAAGCAGCCATTTCCGGTTCGTTCATGCGGTCGGCCAGTTTGGCAACACTTTGCTGAGCCCACCACCACAATACTTGCAGGGCTCCTTCTTTTTCGACATTCACCCAGTCGAGGAATAACCAGGCGTTGCCCGGGATCAACAGACCATCCTTGTCGCTGCGTTGTTCCAGCACGGAGACCATCTCTTTAATACGTTTCCATTCGCGTTTCAGGTGCAGTGTATCCCCGAAATAGAGTTGGAAGTTGTCTTGTGAGATCAGCCACCAAAGTGAATAGTCGACAATGTTGTTGATGTTGGTTTCGGCGATGCCTTCACGGCCCAGTACGGCGATTGAGCGACGCACGATTTCCGGATCGGCAAAGGTGTAGGCATTGACCATCAAGCTGGTGGCAATGTCGCCGGCCCAGGGCAGACGGTCGCGTTTGACGCCGTCCAGGTGGAATTCATGCATGCACAGACGCAGGGTGTAGGCGCTGTTCATCCAGATTTGGTCCAGCAGCGGATCGCTCGAGGTGAACTCACCCTTGTATTGAGCCGGATAGGTGTAGGCGTCGCAGACTACATCTTTGATACCTTTGCCTTGCAGGGTCAGGTAGCGGAAGCCCAATGAGTGAACGGTGCGCCAGCGGTTGGGACCTACCTGAACCAGATCAAAACTCTGTTCCCGGTGTTTGAGCACGGTGTCCTGAGCTTCGGCCAGCGATTCACCGGCATAGAGTTCAGGTTTTTCGGAAGCGGTCAGCGATACAAAACCGAAAAGTTCACGACCGAAGTCGTAAGTCGAGCCGTCGATTTTTTCGGGTTGCAAAGCGATGGTCGGGGTTTCCATGCGGTGGGGCAGGCTGTCGCCCTGCAGCGGAGCGTATGCGCAGGGATAGTTCCAGTCGGTTCCGTCGGCGCAGGCCCGCCATCCGGCATCACGGGTCGAGCAGAATCCGTTTTCGATGCGCAGTGCAGGCGGTTCGTTCGGGGCCTGCAGTTTGATGAGCAGGGTTTTGTGGGGATCGAGCGTCACCCGGTGCGGGGTACGTTGGTTCTGGCCCTTATAAATTTCTTTCCAGTCCTGGGTGATGGAGATGTCTCCGAATGCATAAATGTCGACGATGGCCGACGGTTCGGCCGGTTGGTTGCTTTCCTGTGCCGGAGACCACTGGAACCAGGCAGTATCTTTATAGTCGTAATATTTGCCGGGATAAGCCACCCGGAGTTTCGCCTCTTTCATCCGTTTGATGAGCAGGGCGTGGCGATAGGCTTCCAGTTCCGTGTCGGCATACAACCAGGGGGCACCGTCCACTTCGGTAGTTTGCGGTACGACTTGAGTTCGTGAATAGGCCGGATCGACGGAAGTGATCGCGTCGCGTTTTGATTGTTGAGAAGAGGAGCAAGCTGTTTGAGCGATTGCCAGGGCACAAAGCCCGATCCAAAAGAGTTGTTTTTTCATAAAACGTATGATTGAAGCTCAACAAAGATAAGCATTCCGTTTTAAATTCGGAATTCATAGCATGTTAAGAAAAAAAGAGGAGGCCCCAGCCTCCGTTCCTTATTGCTTATGACGATCCTGACAGTCACCAAATACAAACCTAAACTCTTTTTATCTGCCGGAACGATTCCGAAAACCCGATGCCTCACGGCGT
Organism: Alistipes sp.; assembly: GCA_019422485.1. Taxonomy (GTDB): domain Bacteria; phylum Bacteroidota; class Bacteroidia; order Bacteroidales; family Rikenellaceae; genus Alistipes_A. The sequence goes on from JAHZDG010000021.1 coordinate 34,252, forward strand.
CTGCGGGGCTTCTCCTCTTTTTTTACGGACCGAAGGTTCTGTACGCCGATCGGTTCGATAGGGGGTAGAACGAAGGTGTGAAGAAAACCGTTCGTCCATCCGATTGATTTTCAGTTGGAAGAATTCGCAGACCTCAAATGACATCCCCACCGTTTGTGGCAGACGGATGTTTGCAGAAGCTGTCGCACGAGGGAAAAAGATCGGCACGTTGCCGGACAGTTTCTTACTAACCCATATCACCGTAGGTCGTAGAATTCATACGCAGATGGCAGGTCTTCTGACTTGTTCCACTTTTGAAGTCTTCCCGTCCGCAGGGCGGACAGTGACGTTCATGGACCGGGGAGGTCGGATGGCTCAAAAGCGAGGATCTTCACCGGAGGGAAGATCGGAACTCACAGCAGCGGGAACTGTTGCCGATTTGCACGGCATTCCCTTTTACATTCCTTTCCCGGAGCGAGCCGGTTCGGGAAACCATTGCAGGACAAAGATTGGATTATTTTTCGAGAAATGCAAGTCCTCCGGTGATTTTTATGGACCGGTGGATGCACCGAAAAAGGGATACCGTTGGAGGTATCCCTTGGTGTTGGATTCGGGGAAGCGGCTTATAACAGTGATTTGACCACTTTGAGAGCGGCTTCGTAGTCGGGTTCCTGGGTGACTTCCGATACATATTCGATGTGGCGGATGATTCCCTGGGGATCGACCACCACGACGCCGCGTCCCAACAGGCGAAGTTCGCGGATGACGAATCCGTATTTCATGCCGAAGTCCAGGTCGCGGTAGTCCGAATAGAC
>JAHZDG010000022.1:0-18665 GCA_019422485.1 Alistipes sp.
CGACTTTTTCGGACGGTCGTCACCGTGTCAGCTTCGATAAAGTGGTCGAAGTGATGCGTCATACGGGACATGACCTCCCAAGTCTCTATAAGGAAACGGCGGCCGGAGGTTTGGCCAAATATCTCGAGCATTTGAAGTAAAAAGCGGATGCCTTAGAAGGGAGCCGCTGTTGGAAAGAATAACTCAACACTCCCCTATTGATAATAAAAAAACGTGATCTCATTGAGATCACGTTTTTTTATCGGATGAATCGAAAGGTTTATCTGCGGCGGGCGTTGGCTTGCTGCTGACGGAGCGCTTCTTCATAGCGTTCCTGCCATTTCGATTTCTTTTGCGGTTTCTTGGCGTTTTCCTTCATGCGCTGGTGAAGTTTTTCATCGCTGACACCGTACCGGAACGCATAGGTTTGCCCGATGGTAATCAGGTTGCTCACCAGGTAGTAACAGCTCAATCCGCTGGAGTAATTATTGAAGAAAAGCAACAACATGATTGGCATCATATACAGCATCATGAATTTCATACCGGCCATTTGAGGACCAGCTGAAGCTGTCTGGGAATAGTTGATGCGCGAAGAGATGTAGACCGACACGGCCATCAACAGGGCAAACAGACTGACGTGACTGCCGTAGAACGGAATGTTGAAAGGCAGGTTCAGAATGCTGTCGAAAGACGAGAGGTCGTCGGCCCAGAGGAAATGTTCGCCACGCAGCTCGATAGAGGCCGGGAAGAAGCGGAACATCGCGATCAGAATCGGCAACTGAATCAACAACGGCAGACAGCCCCCCATCGGATTGACTCCGGCATTGCGATACAGCGTCATCATGGCCTGCTGTTTCTTCATGGCGTCTTCCGGTTTGGGATATTTGGCGTTGAGCTGATCCATTTCCGGTTTGAGCAAACGCATTTTGGCCGTCGACAGGTAAGATTTATAGGTCAGCGGAGAGATCAGTATTTTAATAATGATCGTCAACAACAGGATGATGATCCCATAGTTGTGAATGAACTTACCCAGAATATCGAAGGTCGGGATTACCAGCCAGCGGTTGATCCAGCCCACAATCCAGCCGCCCAGCGGAACCAGACGTTCGAAGTGCAGGTCATACTTTTTGAGGGTCGAGAACTTGTTGGGCCCGAAATAGAACGAGAAGCCGTATTCCTGCGTCTGGGGAGTGAACGGAACCGACAATCGGGCCTGGAAAGCTTTCATCCGATCAGCCGAGGGAGCGAAGGTCTGGTATTCGATCGAACCGTTCTGAAAATCTTCGTCGCCGACCAGAATCGATGAGAAAAACTGCTGTTTGAAAGCCACCCATTTCACCTTGGTGTTGATGGTTTCGGATTTGCTTTCTTTCGAATAACCGAGGTCTTCGATCGACTTCTCTCCGGGATAGTTGTAGGCGATGGTCGTATAGTTATTCTCGTTGTCGAATCCTTTTTCATTCTGGAACGTGGTCTGTTTCCAGAGCACTCCCATATCGCCTTGGTTTTGGGCCAGTTTGTCCTGCATCCCGACAAACCGTACATCGAACGAAACGCTGTAATTATCCTTCTGGATACCGTAGCAGTATTCGATATACGAAGCCGAGTCGATCGGCAGGCGCATGGCGAAGGTTTTTTCCTGTTCGCCCTCTCCGAAGGTGAGGTTTTGCGGGTCTACCGGAGTGAAATAGTAATCCGAAGTATTGATCTGAGCCGTTCCGAAAGCCTGTTTGATGAAGAACGACAGGTCGAAAACCGACGAGTTTTCATCGAATAGTACCAAGGGCGTTCCCTGGTAAGTCTTGTAGTCTTTGAGTTCCACAGAGGCTACCCGACCGCCGCGGTTCGAGAAAGTGACCTTCATCAGGTCGTTTTCAACGGTATAGAACTGCTCTTCACCCGTGGAAGCCGCATAGAGTTGGGCTCCCAACCGGTTCATGGCTTCCTGCCGGGCCGAGGTGTCGGCCTGTGCGGAAGTGAGGGCCGGTTGCAGCGTGTCGAGCGCAATCACTTCTTCGGGCGCAGGCATATTGGCCGCAGCGATCGAATCGGCGATGGCTTTTTGGCGGTTGTATTTTTCGAGTTGAGCGTTATTATACCACGTGAAACCGAAGAGAATAACTCCGATTAAGAGTAAACCGATCAGTGTTTTCTTGTCCATGTAGTGTCGTAAGAGCGTTTATTGTTTATTGGCAGGATGTTCCTTCGCATATTCGGCGGCAGCCTGTACGAAGGAGACGAACAACGGATGGGGATTGAGCACCGTACTCTTGTATTCGGGATGGTATTGAACCCCGATAAACCACGGGTGATCCGTCAATTCAACCACTTCCACCAAACCTGTTTCGGGGTTGATCCCCACGGGTTTGAGACCGGCCTGAGTGAACTCGTCCAGGTAGTGGTTGTTGAATTCATAGCGGTGACGGTGGCGTTCGACGATTTGTCGTTTCCCGTAGGCGGCAGCCACTTTCGATCCTTCGGCCAATTCGCAGGGATATCCGCCCAGACGCATCGTACCGCCTTTTTCGGTCACCCCTTTCTGTTCTTCCATCAGATCGATCACCGGATGAGCCGTATTTTCCATTTCGGTCGAGTTGGCGTCGGCATATCCCAATACGTTGCGAGCGAACTCGATCACGCAGCATTGCATGCCGAGGCAGATCCCCAGGAACGGAATCTTATTTTCACGGACATATTGAATGGCCGTAATTTTCCCTTCCACACCCCGATGACCGAAGCCCGGTGCAACCAAGACACCGGCCATTCCTTTGAGCTGAGTAGAGACGTTTTCGGGCGTAATTTTTTCCGAATTGATGTATTGCAGTTTGACTTTGATGTGGTGGGTCGCTCCTGCATGAACAAAAGATTCGGCGATAGATTTGTACGTGTCGGGGAGTTCGGTGTATTTCCCGACCAGAGCGATATTGATCTGCTGTTGGGGGTGTTTCACCTTTTCCACGAACTCAATCCAACGCTTGAGGTCGGGTTCGTTATCGTGCGGAAGGTGAAGTTTTTCCAAGGCAACAATATCGAGTTTTTGTTCCAGCATCTTCAACGGAACTTCGTAGATGGTCGGTACGTCGATCGATTCGATCACCGCGCTGATGTCCACGTTGCAGAACAGGGCTACTTTGCGACGGATTTCGTTGGACAGGTGTTTTTCCGTGCGCAATACCAAAATATCAGGTTGCAAACCGTTTTCCAGCAACTGTTTAACGGAGTGTTGCGTCGGTTTGGTTTTCAATTCGCCCGAAGCCGCCATATAAGGCAACAGCGTCAGGTGTACGATCAACGTATTGCCGTACCCCAGTTCGTAACGCAACTGACGAACCGCTTCGATGTAAGGCAGCGATTCGATGTCGCCGACCGTACCCCCGATTTCGGTGATGATAACGTCGTATTCGTTTTTGGCGCTCAGCAGTTTGATGCGGCGTTTGATTTCATCGGTAATATGAGGAATCACCTGAACCGTTTTGCCCAGAAATTCTCCGCGACGTTCCTTGTTGATGACGCTCTGATAGATGCGTCCGGTCGTCACGTTATTGGCCTGTGAGGTCGGAATATTGGTGAAACGTTCGTAGTGTCCCAAGTCGAGGTCGGTTTCCGCCCCGTCTTCGGTGACATAGCATTCTCCGTGTTCGTAAGGGTTCAGCGTACCGGGGTCCACATTGATATAAGGGTCCAGTTTCTGAATGGTAACGTGGTATCCTCGAGCCTGCAGCAGGCGGGCCAACGAAGCGGAAATAATCCCCTTCCCCAAAGAAGAGGCAACTCCTCCCGTTACAAAGATAAATTTCGTCTTGTTCTTGTTTGCTAAGGCCATAATCCTATTACTCAGCTTGTTGTTTATCGATCATATTGATTTTTTCCACGATGGTGGCCATCTCTTCCCGGTAGCGTTTGATTTTTTCCTTCACGTCGCGAATCATCGCTTCAGCGTTTTTGCTCTTCGAGAAGAATCCGATGTTGTTTTCCAGCAGGGCAATATCCGCTTCCATTTGCTTCATCTTGTTATACAGACGATCGCGTTCATAGCGGAGGCGTTTGTCGCCGCTTTCGCTCATGCCGGCCAGTTTGTGTTTGAAGCGTTCCAGGCGGTGTTCTTTTTCGCTGCCGCGCAGTTGGGCGAAGATAGCGTCTACGGCCTGTCGGTATTCGGTTTGGATGGCTTCCTTATATTTGATGGGAACAAAGCCGATTTCCGACCAGCGGCGTTGCAGTTCCTTGATGGCTTCGAAACCTTTGTCGCGGCTTTCTACCGTGAAGGCTTTCAGCTCTTCGAGCAGCTGACGCTTTTTGGCCAGGTTGTCTTCGTATTGGGCGTCAATCGAAGCAAAATGAGCGGCTTTCCGTTCGAAGAAGTGGTCGCAGGCTGCCCGGAACCGTTTCCAGATGGCATCCGAATGACGACGCGATACCGGACCGATCTCTTTCCATTTCTTTTGCAACGAGATCAGTTCGTCCGTCGTTTTTTTCCATTGGTCGCTTTCCTGCAACGCTTCGGCGGCTACGCAAATTTCGGTCTTGAGGGTCAGGTTGTTTTCCATCTCCTGTTTGTTTTGGAGATAGAAGGCCCGTTTGTTTTCGAAGAATTTGTCGCAGGCGTTCCGGAAACGTTCGTAAATCTTCGTGTTATCCTTTTTGGGAGCGAACCCGATGGTTTTCCATACCTTTTGGATTTCGATGAGCTGTTCGGAAGCCTTGTTCCACTCTTTGCGGGTCGACAGCGGAGCGACAGAAAGCTCTTCGGCTTTGACGCACAATTCGGTCTTCAGTTCCAGGTTGCGTTTTTGCTCTTCTTTCAGGTGTTCGAAGTGCTCCTGGTGCCGTTTGTTGATCTTGGTGCTGGCTTCCCGGAAACGTTCCCACAGCTGATCTTTGTATTCGTTGGCAACGGGACCCGTTTCACGCCATTGTTCATGCAGTTTCTGCAATTTGTGGAAGGCGGTGATCACCGAAGGTTCCAGCAACAGGGCTTCGGCATCTTCACACAACTGCAGTTTGATTTCATAGTTTTTCTTCAGATCCAGGTCGCGCAGCTCTTTGTTGATCTTGATGAAGTTGTAGAAGTTTTCAACGTAGAGATTGTACGTTTCCCACAGATCTTTCAGGTGGGTTTGGGGTACGGGACCCGTTTCTTTCCACCGTTTTTGCAGGTCACGGAACGTGTTGAACGTGGCGTTCAGGGTTTCGCTGCCGCCGATCAGCTCTTTGAGCTCTTCGATGATCTGCAATTTGGTTTTATAGTTTTCCTCTTTTTCCCGATCCAGCCCCGCCATGTATTCGTTGCGTTTGTCGCGATACTGGGCAAAGAGCGCTTTGAGGCGTTGTTCGTTTTCGTCGGGAGTCGGGACAAAATCTTCGAGGCTGCCTCCGCCTTCGACGAAAGCACGGCGCATTTGGTCTACTTCGGCCCGATAGGTTTTATAGAAGGCGACTTTGATGGCTTCGGCATCCCGGCGAAGTGTCTGTACGGGGCGCGTTGCCAACAACTGTTCGAAAATGGCCACCAGCTCCTCCTTGCTCTTGTGGGTATAGTCCGGAGTCTGATCCGCAGTGGCTTCCGATTCTTCCATTTCGGCGTCGGTCGTTTCGTCGCCCAAATCGAATTCCGGAGCTTCGGCGGCCAAGGCAGCCTCTTCTTCCGAGAAATCCACTTGTGAATCGTGCTGAGGATCTTCGTCATCCCCTCCGGCGGTTTCGTCTGTGGAGGCGTTAATGGGTTCGGACTGAGCTTCTGGAGTCGCCCCAACGGGTGAGGCGGCGGTGTCCGACGCCTGATTCGGAGCGGCAGTGGCAGAAGCGTTTTCTTCTGGAGTTTCGGTAGCATGAGCCACACTCGTATCCTCAATAGCCGTCATGCTATTGACTTGTTCCTCGGGAACAGGAGCGGTTTTGTTTTCAGCAGTCATCTTCGTAGGGTTTTTGCAGGAGACTCACACCTGAGTCTAAATGACAAAGATAGATGATTTTTTCGGAAATAGCGAAGGCTGAGACCAAAAAGTTGCCCAGGCTTTTCCTAAAAGGAAAAATCGCGGAATTAACGATTCTTTAATCGAAGTTAACGAAAATAGTACGTAAATTTAACCGCTGAAAATTGCATATATCACCCGAGCACCTAACGCTCACAACAGACAATGACGATGAGTTACCGCATTCTGCTGGTCGACGACGAACCGGATATTTTGGAGTTTGTCGGATATAACCTGACCAAAGAGGGTTATCAGGTGGAGACCGCTACCAATGGTCGAGATGCCATTAAAGTGGCGTTGGAAACCCACCCCCACCTGATTTTGCTGGATGTGATGATGCCCGAGATGGATGGCATCGAGACCTGCCAGGAGATCCGTACCCATGATGATCTCAAACATACGATGATCGCTTTTTTGACGGCTCGTAGCGAAGACTACTCCCAGATCGCCGGGTTTGAGGCGGGAGCCGACGACTACATTCCCAAACCGATTCGCGTCAAGGTGTTGATCAGTCGGATCAAGGCCTTGCTCAAGCGTCTGGAAAACACGCCGGTGGAGACGCCCGACCAGCATCGCAGCATGGTGGTGGATCGGGAACGCTATCTGATTGTGAAAGACGGACAGGAGATCGTTCTGCCGCGTAAAGAGTTCGAGTTGTTGGCCCTGCTCTACTCCAAACCCCAGAAAGTTTTTTCGCGCGATGAGATCTTTTCCAATGTATGGGGAAATGATGTGATTGTCGGAGATCGGACCATTGATGTGCATATTCGTAAGCTGCGCGAAAAATTGGGCGATCGTCATATCGTCACCGTCAAAGGAGTTGGTTACAAGTACGAAGATTAATTCTATTCAAAGCCAAAGAACGATAAAAGCCGGCGCTCATACGAGCGGCCGGCTTTTTATGTAGGTTGATTCGGTTCGATGAGTTATTGGGCTGCCTCGGAAGTGGTCATGGTCGGACGTTCAAAACCGTCGGCCTGAGCTTTTTCAGCCATAGCTTTGGCGCGCGCATCGATGTCTGGGTGTGTCGAAAAAAGCTGTTGAATCTTGCCGGTTTTATTGACCCCGGAATCTTCTTGCAGTGCTTTGAGTTTTTCAAAAGAGAGAGCCATGGCCCAGGGGTTGATGCCATGTTCTTTCAGAAAATTGTAACCGTATTCGTCTGCGGCCCGTTCCTGTTTTTGAGAATATGAGGCGTTCATCAGCGATTCTCCCAGGTCGCCCAATTGGGAGCCGCTGAGTTTGGCCATGGTGTTTCCGGTTGAGCTGATTCCATCCCGCAAGGCGGAAGTCAACAGCGAATTGCGGAAAGCGTCTTTTGTATCTTTGTTGGCCACATGGCCGATTTCGTGGCCGATGACCCCCAGAATTTCTTCGTCGGTCATAATGTCCATTAGTCCGGCAAATACACGTACGCTGCCGTCTGCACATGCAAAGGCATTTACATCCGTTACGCGGTAAGCCTTGATGTTGATGCCGTCGACCCCGTCAATATTTTTCGTGATTTTTTCTAGTCGGACCGCATAAGGGTCATCGCCTTCGCATACCGGGTTGTTGGCGTCCATCCAATCGATGTACTCTTTGACATAAGCTTCGATTTGTGCATCGCTCAAAGTGGCGGCTTGCACGGCTTTGGCTCCGGCGCTCAGCGCCTTTTGCCAGTTGAACTGAGCGGAACAGGGCATCCAGCATAGAAGCCCGATCAGCATTCCTACAAAAGTTTTCATAACCATCAATTCGTGGGTGTTTATTAAGACAAAAATAGAGAAGTTTTCCAAGAAATCTATTTTCCGGGTAAAAACACGAAAAATATCCGTTTATCCTTTCTAATTCCTTCTCAAATCCCTATTTTTGCATGATAAGCAAAAAAAGTATGAAAGAAATATTGTGGGTAGGACTGGGGGGATTTGCCGGCAGTGTATGCCGCTATTTGATTTCGGTTGCCATGCAACCGGTGGTCTCTCAGAACAGTATTCCCTGGCACACTTTATTGGTGAATGTCGTTGGGTCATTATTGATCGGTTGTTTGTTGGCCATCGAAGTGAAGGCTCACTGGCATTCGTTGAGTGTCGTCGGATTCTGTGGCGGTTTTACCACTTTTTCGACCTTTTCGCTGGAGTTGCTGCGGATGATGCGATCGGGACACTATTCGATGGCCGCCTCGTACATCGGATTAAGTTTGTTATTTTCCTTGATTGCTGTAGCACTCGGGTTTTATATTGGAACAAAAATCAATATCATTAAATAACCATTGATTATGGAATTCATTGAAAAGATTAAGGCGAAAGCCGCTCAAAACCTCAAAACCATCGTGTTGCCCGAGGGAACGGAAGAACGTACCCTCAAAGCTGCGGACAAAATTGCGCAGGAAGGATTTGCCAAAGTCGTTCTGATCGGGAATCCGGATCAGATCCACCACTTGGCGGACGAGTATTATTTGAAAAATCTCGGTGACGTTGCGATTGTCGATCCGCAAAATAACCCCAAGAAAGAAGAATACATCGAACTGATGTTGAAACTCCGTGCCTCCAAAGGACTGACCCGTGAAGATGCGGAAAAACAGCTGCTCGATCCGCTGTATCTGGGGGCGATCATGGTCAAAGCCGGTGATGTGGACGGCGAAGTGGCTGGTGCGATGAACGCTACCGGTAATGTATTGCGTCCGGCCTTCCAGTATGTTCGCACGATGCCGGGTATCAGCGTTGTGTCGGGTGCCTTCATCATGTTCTTTAAAGATACGCTTTTCGGTGAAAACGGTATGATGGTATTTGCCGACTGCGCTGTGAATCCCAACCCCACGGCCGAAGAACTGGCTCAGATCGCTGTCATGACGGGCCGTACGACTCGGGCCATTGCCGGTTTCGAACCTCGCATCGCCATGTTGAGCTTCTCGACCAAAGGTTCGGCTAAAAACGAACTGGTAGACAAAGTGGTGAGCGCTACCCGTTTGGCTCAGCAGATGGATCCCTCGCTGCAGATCGACGGTGAATTGCAGGCCGATGCCGCCATTATCCCGGGAATCGGTGCACAGAAAGCTCCGGGCAGCAAAATCGCCGGCCGTGCCAACGTACTGGTATTCCCGAACCTGGAAGTCGGAAACATCGCTTACAAACTGGTACAGCGTATGGCCCATGCCGAAGCTATCGGACCGGTTTTGCAGGGGATGGCAGCGCCGATTAATGACCTGTCGCGCGGTTGCTCGGTAGACGATATCGTTTCACTGGTGGCTATCACCGCTTGCCAGGCCGCCGGACTTTAATGGATGAAGTACAAATACCTAAAAGCATATCTTAAATGACTATTCTGGTTTTAAACTGCGGCAGTTCGTCGATCAAATACCAGGTGATCGACATGACCACTCCTACGGAATACACCCTGTTGGTGAAAGGCCAGGTCGAACGCATTGGACTTTCTGACGGTTTGTTGGTGCATAAACCCACCAACCGTCCTCAATTTGAACTTACCAAAAGCATTCCTGACCACACCTCGGGGATCAGCCTGATTCTTGAAGCACTGGTCGATCCTGATCACGGTGTTTTGGAAAATATTTCTCAGCTCTCGGCAGTCGGTCATCGGGTTGCTCACGGCGGGGAATATTTCAAGGACAGTGCCTTGGTGGATAAATCGGTGAAGCAAAAAATCGAAGCTTGCTTCGATCTGGCTCCGTTGCATAACCCGGCTAACCTGAAAGGGATTCTTTCGATGGAAAACATTTTGCCGAATACGCCTCAGGTAGCCGTGTTCGACACCTCGTTCCATCAGACGATTCCGGCCGAAAACTTCATGTATGCCCTCCCCTACAAATATTATGAAGAACACCGCGTGCGGGTTTACGGTTTCCACGGTACCAGCCATAAATATGTAGCCCAGCAGGCCTGCAAAATGACGGGTATTGATTTTGAAAACTCGAAGATCATTACCTGCCACATCGGGAACGGGGCTTCGATTACGGCCATTCTGAACGGCAAATCGTATGCTACGTCAATGGGCTTTACGCCGGTGGACGGTTTGGTGATGGGAACCCGTTGCGGAAGCACTGACCCGGGTGCCCTGATTTATATCGCTGAAAAGGAAGGGCTGAATCTGGATCGTCTGAATACGATGATTAACAAAGAATCGGGGATGTTGGGTATCACTGGTGTTTCGTCGGATATGCGTGATATTCATGCCGCCGCCGAACGGGGCGACCAACGTGCCAAACTGGCGCTGAAAATGTTCAGCGGTCGAGTTCGCAAGTTTATCGGTGCATATGCGGCACTGATGGGCGGGGTTGATCTGATCGTCTTTACGGGCGGTATTGGTGAAAACGATTTCGCCGTTCGTCAATGGTCGTGCGAAAACCTGGAATACATGGGTGTCGAATTCGACAGCGCTGCCAACGACGGTGTCCGTGGAAAAGATGTGATTCTGAGCAAACCCTCTTCGAAAGTCAAAGTGGTGGCTGTGACCACGAACGAAGAGCTGGTGATTGCTTCGGATACGTTCCGTCTGACCAAAAAACGTTCAGAATAATTTTCTGTATAAAGCAAAAAAACTCCCGATCCTTCTAAGATCGGGAGTTTTTTTGTGCTGGGTCGGATGCTTTCCCAAAGTGTGGGTGGTTTGTGGAAAGGTTTCCTTTTTGAGAGAATACTGGTAATTTATCGCTATCTTTAAGCCCTTGAAACCAAAGATTCGAAAAGCTGTGATTACAAAACTCGAACAGATGATTGCCGCTGTGAAAAGTCGTCCTCGCAAACGACTGGTGGTGGCTTATGCAGAAGATGCACATACGCTGGAAGCGGTCAATGCCGCTGTGCAAATGGGAATTGTGGATGCCACGCTGGTGGGCAATCGGGCCGAAATTGCTCGTCAATGTATGGCCCTGGAGATTGACCCTCATACGTTTAAAATAGCGGAAGAAGATGGCGATGTGGCTTGTGTTAACAAGGCTGTCCGTATGGTTAAAGACGGCGAAGGCGATATCCTGATGAAAGGATTGGTCTCGACCGATAAATACATGCGGGGGATTCTGAATAAAGAGTTCGGACTGTTGCCTCCGAAGGGGATTTTGAGCCACTTGACCGTATTTGAATTGCCGAATTACCCGAAGCTGTTGTTGGTGTCGGATGTTGCAGTCATTCCCTACCCCGATCTGAGTCAGAAGGTAGCTTTGGTCCGTTATTTGGCTCAAACGGCGCGGGCTTTGGGTATTGAAAAGCCTAAGATTGGAGTGATTGCTCCCAGTGAACAGTTGTTGCCCGGTCTGCAATCGTCGGTCGATGCGGCCGTGCTGGCTAAAATGGCTGATCGTGGACAGTTCGGCGATGTAATTCTCGATGGACCGCTGGCCTTGGATGTCGCTTTGTATGCCGAAGTGGCCCAGATCAAACACCTGAACAGTCCGGTGGCGGGAGATGTGGATTGCTTGTTGTTTCCCAATTTGGATGCCGGGAACGTCTTCTTTAAAGCGGCCAATCAAATTTGCCAGGCTCCGCTGGCAGCGATGGTTGTGGGGGCCAAAGCTCCTTGTGTGCTGACCTCTCGAGGCGATACGCCCGAATCGAAACTCTATTCCATTGCTTTGGCCGCGTTGACGGCTCGATAAATCGTTCGCCATGAATTCGTATCGTATTTTAGTGATCAATCCCGGGTCTACTTCGACCAAAATCGCGGTGTTCGATAACGAACAGGAGGTCATGACCCGTACGTTGCGTCATTCGGCCGAAGAGTTGAAACCGTATACCCGTGTGGCGGATCAGTTCTCTTTTCGCAAGGCATTGATTCTGCAGGCTCTTCAGGAGGAGGGAATCGCTTTGGATACGCTGCAGGCCGTGATCGGTCGGGGCGGATTGGTCAAGCCGATCGCTTCGGGCGTGTATGAGGTGAACGAGGCGTTGCGCAAAGACCTGATCGATCCGCCTCAGGGGGAACATGCCTCGAATCTGGGCGGTTTGATCGCAGCCGATATTGCCGCGTCGTTGCAGGGGGCGAAAGCCTATATTGCCGACCCGGTGGTAGTCGATGAACTGGATGACGTAGCCCGTATCTCCGGGCATCCGTTGTTCAAACGAGTTTCCATATTTCATGCCCTGAACCAGAAAGCGGTGGCCCGTACTTATGCGGCTCAGATCGGGAAGGATTATGATTCGCTCGATTTGATTGTTGCTCATCTGGGTGGAGGTATTTCGGTGGGTGCCCATCATCGGGGACGTGTCATCGATGTTAACGATGCTTTGCACGGGGATGGCCCCTTTTCGCCCGAGCGTTCGGGAAAACTGACGGCTGAAGAGGTCGTAGATGTATGCTTCAGCGGGAAATATACCGAAAAGGAGGTGCGTCGGATGCTGTGCGGAGCCGGCGGGATGGTCGCCCTGTTGGGTACGAATAACCTGATCGAGATTCTGGAACGTTGCGATCAGGGAGATACCCGCGCCACACTGATTGTTGACGCTTTTTGTTACAATGTGGCTAAAGAGATCGGCTCCATGGCTACGGTACTTTCGGGGCGCGTGGATGCCATTCTGTTAACGGGAGGCATTGCTCACAGCAAACGTATTTGTGAATCGATTAAGCAACGGGTGTCGTTTATCGCTCCGGTAGCATTGTTCCCGGGGGAAGACGAAATGCGGGCACTGGCCGAAAATGCGCTTCGTGTTTTGCGAGGCGAACAGCAGCCCAGCTTGTATGAGTAACGAATAGTAATCGGATATTTCAAAGAGGGCCGGAGTTACTCCGGCCCTCTTTTGTTCTGCCAGATAAAACAAAACCCGCTTTGTTTAAGCGGGTTTTGTCATTTCTAAGAGAGGGTATTCGGCTATTTCTGATGTAATTTGGCTTTGGTTTCCAGGTTAGCAACGCTGCCGATTTCCATAAACGAAGCCCCTTTCGAAGCTCCGAAACTGCCTCCCAAAACTACGATCAGATCTTCTTTGGAAAGCCAGTGCTGACCTTCCAGGTATTCAAGAACGCCAAGCAGGAAGCTTTCGTGGTTGTGGGCCGGTTCGCTGTACAGGGCGTGAATCCCGTATGAAATGGCCAGACAACGCATCACACTGCGGCGATAGCAGACCGCAAAAACCGGTTTGTAGCTCCGGAAGGCGGCCAGATAACGACCGGTACGTCCGGAAAGTGTATCGATGACGATGGCCTTAACCGGCAGGTTCAGGCTGGCGCGTACGGCAGAACGAGACAACTGTGCGGTGATTTCGTTGTTGATACGCACCAGGTTCATATCGATATTCGGTTGGTGGCTGTCATGGTCTTTTTCGACCACCATGGCAACATTGGCCATGGTGCGCACGGCTTCTACCGGATAGGCGCCGTTGGCCGTTTCCCCACTCAACATTACGGCGTCCACACGCTGGTAAATTGCATTGGCCACGTCGCTAATTTCGGCACGAGTCGGACGGGGATGGGTGATCATGGTGTGCAACATCTGTGTGGCGATGATCACCGGGGTTTTGCTTTCGATACATTTGGTCACCAGCTTGCGCTGCGTCACGGGGATTTGGGCGGCCGGAATTTCTACCCCCAAATCGCCTCGGGCAACCATGATACCGTAGGTCTCATCGAGAATTTCGTCGATGTTATCCACCCCTTCGCGGTTTTCGATCTTGGAGATGATCTTGATGCTGCTGTTGCGTTCTTTGATGATCTTTTTAACCGCCAGCACGTCTTCTTTGGTGCGGACAAACGAATGGGCAATGAAGTCGATGTCCATATCGATGGCCCAGTTGATAAACATCCGGTCGCGTTCGGTCACCGAAGGCAGGTCGATATGCACATCCGGGACATTCACGCTTTTACGTCCTTTGATCCGGCCCGGGTTGCGGACTTCACAAAACAGCGTATCGTCTTTTTTATCCGTCACGGCCAATTCCAGTTCACCGTCGTCGATCAGCAGGGAGGCGCCCACCGGTACATCCTGATAAATAGAAGGGTCGTTCAGATAGACCATCTTGTCACTGGAGGGCAGGTCTCGGCTGGTTCCCTGTACTTTGATCAGGTCTCCTTCTTTAACGGCGATCCCGTCCGAAAAGCCCGGAGCCATGCCGGTAACCCGAATTTCGGGGCCTTTGGTATCCAGAATGATCGCGATGCGATCCGATACCGCACGGGTATTTTCTACAATTTTCTTGGCACTTTCCGGCGTTACGTGGGCCGAATTGATACGCACCGCATTCATTCCTTCTTCATACAGCGAGCGGATAAAATCCACTTCGCAACGCATGTCGGAAATGGTGGCGATGATTTTGGTTCTTTTTTTCATGTTTCTCTTCTCTCCTATTACACGCTATGACCTGTGCGATCTGAGTTTAGGCCATGAAACTCAGCAGTCCCAATCGATAAGAATCCAATCCGAAGCCCATGATCGATCCTTTGCATTTGGGAGCAATCATCGACACATGACGGAACGATTCGCGCGCCAAAATACAAGAAATGTGTACTTCGACCACCGGTACTTGGACTGCCCCGATGGCATCTGCCAGAGCGACAGATGTATGGGTGTATCCGCCGGCATTCAGTACCACTCCGTCGTAAACGCCGTCAGCCTGTTGGATGCAGTCGATCAATGCACCTTCACTGTTGGATTGGTAGTAGTCGATCTCGACCTGAGGAAAATCGGCTCTCAGTTTTTTGAGATAATCCTCAAAAGTGGCGGTGCCGTAAATGCCGGGTTCTCGTTTGCCGAGCAGATTCAGATTGGGTCCGTTGACAATCAGTAGTTTCATGTCGCAAGATTTAGCGTTATTGTTTTCCTGAGTCACCCGGAAGTCGCGATGACTCCTTGGTGCCGGGGAAAACAAATCTCATTCGAACAAATCAAATATCGCGCAAAAATAGCAATTTTTGACCTATTTTTGTGCAGAGCCCGGAGCAATAATTAAAGTCTTGTGGTATGAAAGATGTCTTGTCGCAGGGGGAATTCGGTCTGATTGAACAGATTCGGCGTCAATTCGGAGATATAGCCCATGAGGGAATGACCGGTATTGGGGATGATTGTGCGATTCTGCCTCAAGGGAATGGCCTCTCCTGGGTGGTGACGACGGATATGCTGGTGGAAGATGTGCATTTTTTGCGGGCGCATATTTCACCGTTCGATCTGGGATATAAATCCTTGGCGGTCAATTTGAGCGATGTGGCGGCTATGGGAGTGGCGCCTTGTGCCTCGTTTCTCAGTATCGCCCTGCCGTCTGACTTGCCGTCTGACTGGATGGAAGCCTTTCTGGCAGGGTATCATGCCCTATCCGCCCGCTATCGTGTTCCGTTATTGGGTGGAGATACCACCTCTTCGAAAGAGGGTCTTTCGATCAGTGTGACCGCCATGGGGCAAGGAGATGACTCCTTACTGAAACGTAGGAGTGACGCTATTCCAGGGGATATGATCTTGGTTTCCGGTCGATTGGGGGATTCAGCTCAAGGATTACATGATCTGTTGTCCGGACGTTTGGATTCTCCGTTTATTGCGATTCATCACCATCCCGAACCGGCTGTCGAAGAGGGCGTTTGGTTGGGTGCGCAGTCGGCGGTACATGCTATGATGGACCTCTCGGATGGGTTGGCTTCCGACTTGAAACATATCTTGAAAGCCTCTCGAGTGGGTGCTGAAGTATCTGTTGAGAAAATACCGACTCGAGTATCTGTAGAATTGGCTGTTACGGGTGGCGAAGATTATCAGTTGTTGTGTACGGCGGAGGCTGCGGCAGTTCCGATTTTGCAACAACAGTTTGAAGCCCGTTTCGGTCGGCCGCTTTATGCGATCGGGCAAATTACTGCGGATGAGCCCCGGATTATCTGGCGGCAAAATGAACGGGAGATTCATCCCGACTGGAAAGGTTTTACCCATTTTTAAAACGATTTATTGCGGAACATGAGCTCATATACGACTTATCCACGCGTTCTTTCGATTGCCGGGTCGGACAGCGGAGGGGGTGCCGGCATTCAGGCCGATATGAAAGCCATTTCGGCTTGTGGTGGTTATGCGGCTACGGCCATTACGGCGGTTACGGCCCAGAATACATTAGGTGTCAAGGCAATCCATGTGGTTCCGGCCGAGATGGTCGAGGCACAGATCGAGGCTGTCTTGGAAGATATTGGGGCTGATGTCGTCAAATTGGGGATGCTTCCCAATGCCGAGATTGTCGAGGCGGTTGCCCGGCAGTTAAACCGATTCCATATACGGAAGGTGGTTCTCGATCCGGTGATGATTTCTACTTCCGGTCATCAACTGATCGACGCCCAAGCCGTTGAAGCGATTCGGGAGCGTCTGTTTCCCTTGGCCTCTCTGATTACGCCCAATATTCCCGAGGCCGAATATCTGACGGGAATTCATATCGAGACAGAAGCTGATTTTGCAGCGGTCTCGGCGGCTTTTCGAAAACAAAAGGTGGATTCTATTCTATTAAAAGCTGGGCATTTACAACAGGATAGCTTAATTGATCATTTATATACTCCACAAGAGGAATATCGGTATCGTTATGAGCGGGTCGATACGCCCAATACCCATGGGACGGGCTGTACCCTCTCCTCTTCGATTGCCGCTTTTTGGGCGGCCGGATACGCTTTGCCGGAAGCGGTCGATCGGGCCGAACAGTACATTCACCAAGCCATTCTGAGCGGGCAGGCTTATCGATTGGGAGGCGGACATGGTCCGGTAGACCATTTTTATCGCTTCCGCCGGGATTCAGAGCAATAAAATACGTATCTTTACCGAAAATTCAACGGGTGAAAGCGTTCGTGCAAAAAATACTGAAAGACCAACGTCTCTGGGTGATTTCTATTGTGATTTTCGTCCTGTTGATCGCTGTGTTCGATAAGAATAATCTGATCGAAGCCTGGCGTCTGAAGCAGGATCTGAATGAACTGGAGGCCCAGAAAGAGTATTACCAGGAAAAAATCACCCAGGACAGCACCTTGCTTGAAAACCTCAAAGACGATGCTTTTTTAGAGCGTTATGCCCGTGAACACTATCTGATGAAGCGCGATGGAGAGGTGATCTACGTATTTAAATAATCAAAGAAGATAATCCTGTACAATATGTTGTATCCCAGTCTTAAGGGATATGCATATACTTGTGCGTCTGGATGGAGATATTCCAACGCGGATGCGCTTTGGCGTATTCGACGACGGCACTCATGACCGCATCGCTTCGACTCCATTCCGGTTGTAAATAGAGCATGCAGTGATCGCTGACGCGGGCCGCATTGGCTTCGGCCCAACGGAAATCTTCTTCAGTTTCGATGATCACTTTTAACTCATCGGCACGTGGAAAAATAGTGTCGACCGGCGGATTCTGCTTTTTGGGCGAAAGGCAGATCCAATCGAACGATCCGCTCAACTCATGAGCCCCTGAAGTTTCCAGAAAAATCTGCAATCCCCGGGCATGCAGGGCTTCGGTCAGCGGCCCCAGAGGGTACAGCGAAGGTTCACCTCCTGTAATTACCATAGCCTGAGCTGGATAAGAGGCTGCCCGTTCCACAATGGTTTCGATGTCGACCGGCGGAAAGTGACGGGGATTCCATGTCATTTTGGCGTCGCACCAGCGGCATCCTACGTCACAACCCCCTAATCGAATGAAATAGGCCGGTTTTCCGCTATGGAATCCCTCGCCCTGAATCGTGTAGAAATCTTCGACCAGCGGAAGTTTACGTCCGCCGTCCAACAATGCCTCGTTATCTTGCCAGTTCATAAATACCTCTCAAATTCCGTCCCATCTGATTGTAATCCAGTCCAAACCCAACAACAAAACGATCGGGGATTTCCAGTGCACGATAGTCAATCCGATAGGACTTTTTATAGGCATCGGGTTTGAAAAGCAGTGTGGCTACCGCTACACTGGCCGGTTGATGTCCCGCGAGCGAACGCATCAGGTAGTCGATGCTGGAGCCCGTATCGACAATGTCTTCGACGATGATGACATGTCTTCCCTGCAGGCTGTTGGTCAGCCCGATGAGTTCCTGTACGCGACCGCTGGAGGAGGTGCCCCGGTACGAAGCAATTTTGACGAACGAGGTTTCGCACACACAGTTGATGCGTTGCACCAATTCGGCCATAAACATGAACGATCCGTTCAGTACACCCAAAAACAGCGGCAATTCTTTGTCTTTGTAATCCTGATTGATCTGTTGGGCCACCCGTTCGATGGCTTCCATTACCTTTTCATGCGGAATCAATGGGCGGAACTCTTTGTCGGCCAGTCTAACCCAGGTGTCGTGGGCGTCATTTATCTTGGAAATCGTTTCCATTGCCAGGTTTTTACTTATCTTTGCAAAAGTATAGATTAATTCTCCAATAATAAAATTATCGCTGCATTATGACACCCAAAGTCAGCATCATCATGGGCAGCACCTCCGATATGAAGGTGATGGAAGCCGCTGCCAAATTTCTGGATGAAATGGAAATTCCTTACGAAATCAATGCCCTTTCGGCCCATCGGGTTCCCGAATTGGTGGTCGATTTCGCTAAGAACGCTCATAAACGAGGCATTCGTGTGATTATCGCCGGAGCCGGTGGAGCCGCTCACCTGCCGGGGATTATCGCAGCCTTGACGCCGCTGCCGGTTATCGGGATTCCGATCAAGTCTTCCAACTCCATCGACGGTTGGGACAGCATTCTCTCTATTCTGCAAATGCCTGCCGGGATTCCGGTGGCTACGATGGCCCTGGACGGTGCTCGTAACGGGGCGATTCTGGCGGCTCAGATCATGGCTTCCGGCGATGAAGCGGCTACGGA
>JAHZDG010000022.1:18675-31220 GCA_019422485.1 Alistipes sp.
CAAATTCAAAAAGGAATTGGCCGGCAAAATCGAAAAGGCAAATCGGGAGTTGTCCGAGATCAAAATGCCGTTCAAAACCAATTAATTCGATTCTATAATCCTTGGCGCCTATGTCCGCCACCGTACTATATGCGTTTTTGCTGACCCTGATGGCCGGTTTGGCCACAGGGATCGGCAGCGCTATTGCTTTTTTTGCCAAACATACCGATAAAAAGTTCCTCTCCTTCTCCTTGGGGGTATCGGCAGGGGTGATGATTTATGTCTCTTTTGTCGAGTTGCTTTATGGGGCGCAGGTCGAACTGACCGCCATGCTGGGAACTCAGACGGGAAAATTGGTGTGTGCGGCTTCCTTTTTCGGGGGTATTTTGATTGCGGCCCTGATCGACAAGCTGGTGCCCTCCAAAGAAAACCCACATGAAGTCAAGAGTGTGGAAAGCATGCAGCATCCCCCTCATGATCGGGGTAAGTTGATGCGTACGGGACTTCTGACGGCGATTATTATTGCGGTTCATAACTTCCCGGAAGGGATTGCCACCTTCATGGCGTCGGTCAGTTCACCGGGCCTGGGGATTGCTATTGCTTTGGCCATTGCCATTCACAATATCCCGGAAGGGATCGCGGTGGCCGTGCCGATCTATTTTGCCACAGGCAGTAAACGCAAGGCGTTTTGGTACTCTTTCCTCTCCGGCCTGGCTGAACCGGTGGGTGCCTTGACCGCTTATCTGATTTTGACGCCGTTCATGACGCCCCTTTTGCTCAACAGCGTCTTTGCGGCGGTAGCCGGTATTATGGTATTTATCTCGCTGGATGAACTGCTGCCGGCCGCAGAGGCTTACGGTGAGCATCACATTTCCATTTACGGTTTGTTGACCGGTATGATCGTGATGGCGGTCAGTTTGATTTTATTAGCCTAACCTTTTATTTGTGTGTAGGTGGCAGACGATCTCCCTACCCTGTCCATATTGATTCTTTCGTTTTATTGGTAAGGAATGACGGTGGGTTTTTGTGGAATGAACCGCATCAGCGCCATTCTTTCGCTGTTATCAATGCGGAAATATTGGCTTTCAACCAACCCGTTCTTTCCTAAGGCTACCCCAAGTCGGACGGTGATCGTGTTAAAAATCAGGTGTTCGTTCTTGATCCGGACGCCAAGGCCAATGGTGCTGTAAAAATCATTTTTGAAAAAGTTCCCGTAATTCCCGATCAGCCCCATATCCAGAAACCCGAACATGGCAAACCGAAATTCATAAATATGCCAGGGGGTGAAAACGACCGTTTCCGTATTCATCAACAATCGGTTTTGACCGAATACCCGACGATTGAGTGCTCGTAATTGCATGTCATCCGTAAAACCAATCACTTCCTGATATCCGTCTAGTCGATTCCAGCCCCGGGTTATGCCGATGGTTACGAACTGGCGGACCGGGTAGCGACGTTCGCCGCGCAAATTGCTGAAATAGCGTAATTCAGAAACCAAGGCAGAACGATAGAATTTCCCGTCATGATGGTTCAGATAACTTCCCAAACCGATGGAGCCTCCGAAATATCCCAAACGGGTGAAAGTTCCTCCGGAAAGATTTAAACCGATATACCAACGGTTGCCGAATTCGCCCCAGCTATATCCGGTATTGAGCCCCATTTTGTATCCATAGGCCACGTATTCGTTGATCCCGTATCCGTAAATACGATTGGTGGTCCGGAAACGTTCTTTGTAGAACCCTACTTCGGTCAGCAGCAGGGTCTCGTTGTGAAAATAGGGATTCAGGTTTTCATTGACCGGTGGACGTTCCAGATAATCCAGATAGGCTACGCGTCCGCTGAAATAGAGACTGTTTCTCCACGAAGGTATGTATAATGAACGTCCCCCCCAGACATCTACGGCCTGCCAGGTGGTTTTGATCGTCGTATCCTGTGCATACATGTGGATCCGTTCTCGTTTGCGCAGAATAGACACACCTACGGCATAGTCTTGGGGGCGAATAAACTCTTTGTTGATATCCATGCCGTACTCGGAAATGTCGAAGTGTTTCCAGGCAATCAGTCGGCCGCTGAAGAAACTGCCCGCAATGTTGGGGATCTCATATTCGAGGCCGTTCCCGCCATAGTCGAATCGGTGTTTCCAGTCGAATGAGGTTTTGATGCTCAGTTTGTTCCCCCAGCCGAATATGTTGTTGTCATAGAGTTCGATGAAGGATTTCCCATCACTGCTGAAATTGGCATCGGCACTGATGGACCATTTGTCGCGGGTGATGACATAGATATCGACAACGGTTGAGTCGGGATCTTGAGGAACGACCAGCATATTAACGTCCGCGATATAATTTCGGGAACGGATCAGTCGGCGGTTGTTCATCATCAGAGCGGCATTCAGTGTATCTCCGGTCTCAAACAGCAGATCGCGTCGAATCTGATTTTCTCTCGTGACGACGTGAGTCGAATTGGCAACCCGTTCCGGCCAACGTAACGTTTCTTCCTCATTGAAAACATTGTTCCGATAGATGTGGATATTGCCGATGGTGCGTCCCTCGAAACGATCGTAATAGTCGTTTTCTCGGCGCATGAGTTCGCGTTCAGAGGCAGGATTGCGTCGTCGGGTCAGGGTGCTGCGTAGCCATTTCTTCAGTTTGCCGGATTCGGGATCATCGGGGAAGAGCTGTTTGAACTGAATGGTGTCCGAGCTGAGGCGACCCGATCCTCCTCCAGTGGGAAATCGGCGAAGGGTATGTGGGGGCGCAGGCTCAGTTGGTGCGATGCCCTGAGCCTGGGATGAAACCGCGACTATGACAGCCAACAATGTGAGCCAGACGCCTTTCATAAATATCCCCGTATAGTGAGTGGCAGAAACGATCTGAAATGGTTAGGCAGGAAGCCAATGATACTATTTTGCCAAACAAATATAACCTTTTCAGCCCGAAATTCGTAGGGTTGATTCCGATAAAAGAGAATCGCGAGGCAATGATCGGGGAAGTTCTCTGAGAGAAAGGTGTGAGGCTTTTATGTGGAGATGGAAAGGCCTGTTCTGAGGCAGCCGATAGGTGCAGAAAAAAGAAGGCCTGCTCAAAAGCAGGCCTTCTTTTTGATATGGTGCGGATGCTTACATGCGAACCAATCCGGAGAAGCCCATGAAGGCCATGGCCAAGATACCGGCCGTGATCAAAGCGATCGGAATACCTTTCATGGCTTTGGGAAGATTTTCCAGTTCGAGACGTTCACGCAAACCGGCAAACAGTACCAGCGCCAGCGTAAACCCGATGGCGGTCGAAACAGCATATACAACCGATTCGGCCAAGTTGTATTCTTTCTGTACCAACAGAATGGCCACCCCTAACACGGCGCAGTTGGTCGTAATCAGCGGCAGGAAAATCCCCAGCGCTTGGTAGAGGGCCGGGCTCACCTTTTTGAGGATGATTTCCACCATCTGCACCAGCGCAGCAATCACCAAAATAAACGTAATGGTCTGCATGTATTCGATGTGCAGCGGGACCAGAACGAAGTATTGAATCAGGTAAGCGGCGATCGAAGCGATAGCCATCACGAAAGTGACAGCCGCGCCCATACCGGCCGAGGTGGACACTTTCGTGGAAACCCCCAGAAAAGGACAGATTCCCAGGAACTGGGCCAATACGATGTTATTGACGAAGATTGACCCGATAATAATGATAAAGTATTCCATCGTTATCTGAGTTTAGCCGTTAATTTATTGAAGATAACCAGCAGGTAGCCCAAAGCGATGAAGGCTCCCGGAGCCAGTACGAATACCAACATGGCATCGCCCGGAATGAATTTCATGCCGAAGATCGAACCCGAACCGAGCATTTCACGGACAGCGCCCAGAATTGTCAGCGACATGGTGAAGCCCAATCCGATGCCCAGCCCGTCCAATGCCGAATCCAGCACGTTGTTTTTGGAGGCGAAGGCTTCGGCCCGACCCAAAATGATACAGTTTACCACGATCAACGGAATGAATACCCCCAGTGTGGCATACAGATCCGGCATATAGGCTTCCATCAGCAGCTGAACCACCGTCACAAACGAGGCGATCACCACGATGAAGGCCGGGATCCGGACTTTCCCCGGAACCACGTTTTTAATCAGCGAAATCGCCATATTCGACAGCGTCAATACGAACATGGTGGCTACGCCCATCCCCAGACCGTTCATGGCCGAAGTGGTCGTTCCCAGCGTCGGGCACATCCCCAACATCAGAACGAAGGTAGGGTTCTCTTTGATGAGCCCTTTGGTCAACAGTTGTAATTTACTCATGGCTTTCTCCTCCTTTCTGGTTCAGCGATTGAAATACCTTGTAAGCCCGGTCAACAGCGTCGGTAAAGGCGCGCGAACTGATGGTCGAGGCCGTGATGGCATCTACATCGCCACCGTCTTTTTTGACACTCAATTTAAAGGTAGCCGGGTTTTTCCCTTCGAACTGCACGGAGAAGTTCGATTTTTTGCGTTCCATTTTGTCGCCCAATCCCGGCGTTTCGCTGTGGGAGAGGGTTTCTACCTTGTAGATCGTTCCATCGGGCAGGAAACCTACCATCAATTTCACCATCCCGCCAAAACCGTTGGGCGAGAAGGTTTCGATGGCGTACCCCACCGTATCCGTTCCGTTCAATGCCGGATAGATCACCACTTCTTTCCCATCGACCATTTCGACCTGTTTCAGATCGGCCGGATTGTTGTCGAAAGCGGGCAATACCTGTGCGATGGCACCGGTTACCTTGGCGGTTTTTGCTTCGGCAATCGGCTCTTCGGTCACTTGATAGACCAGACCCACTGCTGCTGAAGTGACCAAGGTGATGATCAGCAGCGTGAGCACCATATTTTTCAATGAACTTTCCATCCTTCTACTTCTTTTTAGCCGTTACCGCCCCGAAACGTTTGGGCTTCACATATTTGTTAATCAAAGGTACTACCGCGTTCATGATCAGGATGGCGAAGGACATCCCTTCGGGATAGGCCCCCCAGACACGGATCAGAATCGTAATCAGACCGATCCCGATCCCATAGATGGCCATTCCTTTATAGGTCATGGGCGAAGTGACGTAATCGGTTGCCATGAAGATAGCCCCCAGCAGAGCACCACCGGTCAGGATTTGGAACACCGGATTCATGTAGTGCAGCGGGTCGATCAACCACAGCAGGCCGCTGAATACGAACATTGTTCCCAGTACGAAGATCGGAATATGCCAGGTGATTACTTTACGGTAGAGCAAATAGGCAAATCCCAGCAACAGAGCCAAGGCTGCGATTTCCCCGAAAGATCCGGCTTTGAAACCCAGCAACATATCGCCGTAAGAGATCTGATCGGCGATATCGGCCGTTGTCATACCCCCTTTCAGGGCGCCACGTACAAAGCTCAAAATGGTAGGACCCGAAACGGCATCCACTGCTCCGCCCATGGCATTGACACCGGCCGGAGTCGGGAAGGTCGTCATTTGAACCGGGAATGAGATCAGCAGGAATACACGACCCACCAGAGCCGGGTTAAACGGGTTGCAACCCAGTCCGCCGAACGACATCTTGCCGACGCCGATGGCTACCAGGGCACCGATAACGACCATCCAAACCGGCAGCGAGCTGGGCAGGTTGAAGGCCAGCAGGACCCCGGTTACGACCGCCGAGAGATCGCCGATCGTAGCCCGTTTCCCCAACAGGAAGCGGGAAATCAAAGATTCGAACAACACGCAGGATGCGACGGATACTGCCGTTATGATCAAGGCACTCACGCCGTAAACCACCACCGACACGATAAAGGCGGGCAACAGAGCGATCAACACGTCTCGCATCAAACGGGTCGTCGTCATATTACCGTGAATGTGGGGAGAGGGCGCTATAACTAATTTTTTCTCCATTATCGTTTGTTTTTCACTTTTTGAACCAACTTATCCGACGCCTACGATTTACGCGAGCGAATGATTTTCATCACTTCGGCTTTACCCAGGCGGATGTAATCCAACAGCGGCAAGGCAGCCGGGCAGGTATAGGAGCAAGAACCGCATTCGATACAATCGGTGATTTTCAGCGGTTCCAGGTCGGCAAACATGCCTCGTTTGGATTTATTGCTCAACAGGTAGGGCTCCAGTGCCATCGGGCAAACCGATACACATTTGGCGCACTTGATGCAGTTTCCGGTAACGGGGCGCAGGGCTTCTTTTTCGTCCAGCATCAGGATACCAGAAGTCCCTTTGGTGACCGAAGCATCCAGATTGGCAACGGCACGACCCATCATCGGCCCCCCGTTGATCACTTTACGGGCAGCTTCGGGCAGACCTCCACAGTGTTCGATCAGGGCATTGATCGGGGTCCCTACCCTAACCAACAGGTTGGACGGGTTCTTCAACGATTTCCCGGTAACGGTCACGACGCGTTCGATCAACGGTTTGTTTTTCTGTACGGCTTCGTATACCGCCAGCGAGGTGCCGACGTTTTGTACCACAGCCCCTACGTCGATGGGCAGTCCGCCAGAAGGAACCTGACGACCGATGACAGCATCGATCAGTTGTTTTTCACCCCCTTGCGGATATTGTACTTTCAGCGGAACGACTTCAACGCCCGTGGTCTTGGCACACAATTCGGTGAGGTGTTTGATCGCATCGGGTTTGTTGTTTTCGATTCCGATAAAGGCTTGTTTGACACCCAAGGCTTTGGCCAAAATCCGGATCCCGATCAGCAGTTCTTCACCGCGTTCCAACATTACCCGATGGTCTGCCGTCAGATAGGGTTCGCATTCTACCCCGTTGATGATCAGGTATTCGGCTTTTTTGCCCGGGGGTACCGACAATTTGACCTGAGTCGGGAAGGTCGCCCCACCCATACCGACGATACCGGCTGCGGCGATTTTAGCGATGATTTCCTGCGGAGTCAGGTTGCACTCTTTAATAATGTCGGGGGTGCGATCGATCGAATCGACCCATTCGTCGCCTTCCACACGGATGGTGATGGCCGGACGACGTACGCCTCCCGCATCGGCAACCGGGTCGAGTGAAGTTACCGTTCCCGAAACCGACGAATGAATGTTAGCGGAAACAAACCCTCCGCTCTGGGCAATCAGTTGGCCGGTTTTGACGACATCCCCTTTGGCCACAACGGCCTGGGCTGGCGCGCCGATATGCTGCGACAGCGGAATGACGACCACCTCGGGCAGCGGCATCGGAGTGATGGCCGCCTTTCGGCTCAGCTTGTTTTCGGGCGGATGAATACCGCCGATTCTGAAACTTTTCAACATATAGCTGTTACGGATTAATTCAAATTAAAAAAGAGTTTGTTCCGAAGAGGCTGAAGATGCAGCGCTTTTAGCCGCGTTCGCTTCTGGAGCGGTAGCCGCCTTTTCGGTTTCGGCCGATTTCGGCGTCGGAGCTGCCTGCGGTTTGGCTTCCTGAGCAGGAGCCGTTGTTGCAGCCGGTTTTTCCGGGGCCGGTTTTGCTTCCTGGTTCGACGTAGCGGCTTTGGCCGTTGCGTCGGCAGCTGCCGGTTTCGATGCAGCCGGAGCCGCAACTACCATTTTAGCGGCCGGTTTGGCAGCTTCTCCTTCTTTTTTGGGAGGACGCGGCGGGAAATTTACTTCGACAATGGCGCCCGTAGGACATTCGGCGGCACATTTCCGGCACAATTTACATTTCGAAGCATCGATGTATGCTAAATTGTTTTCTAAGGTAATGGCACCGAACTGACAAGTCTTCACGCATTTGCCGCAACCGATACAAGCAGCTACGCAAGCTTTGCGAGCGATGCCGCCTTTATCTTTATTGGAGCAGGCTACGTAGATCCGCCGGTTTTTAATCCCTTTCTTACGCAGTTCGATGATCATCTTCGGGCAAGCTTTGACGCAGGCACCGCAGGCGGTACATTTTTCTTCGTCCACTTCCGGAAGACCGGTTTCAGGATTGATCTGGATGGCGCCAAAATTACAAGCCGCCACACAATCGCCTTTTCCCAGACAGCCGTAAGTACAAGCGGTTTCACCGCCGTACAGCGAAGCGATCACTGCGCAGGACGAAGCTCCGTCGAATTGGTTCGTACGGGGGCGTTTGTCGCAGGTCCCGTTGCATCGTACTACGGCTACTTGCGGTTCTTTTTCAGCGACAGCCTTTCCGAGGAAAGAGGCAATTCCATTCATGGTGGCAGCCCCTCCCACCGGGCAATACAGCGCCGAAATGTCATCGTTTTTCACCAGGGCATCAGCCATCCCGCGGCAACCCGGAAATCCGCATCCACCGCAATTAGCCCCCGGCAGCATACTTTCGACCGTATCGATCCGGGGATCCTCGAAGACTTTGAACTTCTGGGCCACGAAATACAAGACTACGGCGGCCAGAACCCCCAGTATGCACATTGTCAGAATAGTAAATAATAAAACGTCACTCATCGGTTTAGTTCTTGCAATTAATTTTCTTGTAGTTTATGAATTTCAAAAACGATATCTTTCGCAATGCGGCGCCGGAACAGGACCAGCCCTATATAATAAAGGACCAGCAGCCCCAAGGCTGACAAACCGGCCGTCAACTCGTTGACGCCCCCTTCCAGCAGCCCCAGCAGAACAGCCATGACCAATAAAAAAGGGAATACATAAGCGATCATGACCGCCTTGATTCCCATTTGTTGCTGGACCGACACTTCGACCTCTTCTCCGATTTGATAATGAGGCGCGGCAGCGGTCGCTACCGAGATCAGCTTGTCCTGACTTTCGGACATGCCGCATAGTGTTTTTGCCCGACAGGAGGCACACGCGCCTTCTGCTTCGATCATAACAACCACTTCGTTTGAAGTGACTTGAATGACTTTACCTGCATGTTTAATTGATGTATCCACCGCTTTCTCTTTCCCAATAGATGTTGAATCAATAACCGTAACGATTGGTTAACGGCAAGGTCCGGTCGATACCCAGGGTACGGGTCGAGAGACGCAGTGTCGGACACGATTGGTCGCGTTTGTATTCGCTGCGCACCACCATGTCGTAAGTCGTATAGACGTCCCGAGCTTCAAATCCGGCGTTGATGATCTCTTCCCGACTCTGCCCTTCCTCGAACATGCGATACAAGATGGCATCCAATACGTCGTAAGGAGGTAAAATGTCGGTATCCTTTTGGTCGGGTTTCAACTCGGCCGAGGGTGCTTTGGTGATGATATTGTGCGGAATGATTTCCTTGTGGCGGTTGATATGGCGGGCCAGATCGAAAACTTCCGTTTTATAGAGATCCCCGATGATGCTGATCACTCCTACACTGTCGCCATACAGGGTGCCATACCCGACAGCGTTCGTACTCTTATTGCAGGTGTTCAGCGGGATATATCCGAATTTGTCGGCCAATGCCATCAAGAAGGTGGCGCGAATCCGAGCTTGTAGATTTTCTTCCGTGATATCGAAAGGCTGTTCTCCGAAAATGGGCCCCAATGCTCCGGTCATCGCCATAAAGGTGTCGTTGATCGGGGCCGAGAAACATTCAACGCCCAAATTCTCAGCCAACTGACGAGCGTCTTCGATGGAATGTTTCGAGGAGAACTGCGAAGGCATGTTCAGTAATTTGACATGGTCCGGTCCCAACACTTCCGTAGCCAAGGCAGCGACAACCGAAGAATCCAGTCCTCCCGATGCAGCTACACAAGCGGTCTGGAAGTGATTTTTGCGGAAAAAGTCGCCTAATCCCAATTTGATGGCACGATAGACGTTTACCGTTTTATCCTGATACGGAATTTGCAAAGGCGGATTATCGGCCGCCATATCGATGACGCAGAAATCTTCTTCGAAACTTTTCAATAGAGCCAATGCTTCGCCTTGTCCGCTGAAGACCCCCGACGATCCGTCATAAATGACATCGGTATGTCCACCGAGACTGTTCACAAAGATGACCGGCTTGCCGGTTTGATAGGAAACTTTGCGGAACAAGTCGTAACGACGTTCGATGATGCCTCTTGAGTAGTGGCTGTTGCACAGATTGACGATCAGATCGGCATTGTCGCCATATTCTTGCCGCGAACGGATGTCCTTACCCACTACAACGGCCACTTTCACGCCTCGGATCTTTACATATTCGCAACCTTGGGAAGGAGACAAATGATAAAGTTCATCGCGTGAGTCAATGGTCTTCTTGCCGATATAGCGTTTGATTTTTCGATCTTCGATCAGGGCAGCGATGCTGATGGTTTTATTATTGGTGCTTTGAGCAGGCATGCCCACCAATACCGAAATGCCGTCACAATAGGAGTCGATTTCTACCAGCGCTTCTTCACACAAGTCCAGAAACGAGACTTTATTTAATAAATCATAGGCAGGAGCGCCGCTGATGGCCTGTTCACTGAATACGACCAAGTCTGCCTCCTGCGATTTCGCCTGGTTGATCGCTTTAATAATCTTCACCTTGTTGGCCTCGAAATCGCCGATCGTATAATTAAGCTGGGCCAGAGCTATTTTCATCCCGTTTAGACTTTAGGTTAGTGATAGTAAACTTTGCAAAGATACAATTTTTGTCCATAACGTGCATCTTTCCTTTCGGTGAAATAGACTATTTTTTGAGTAATTCCGTTTATTTATGAAGGTCTCGAATAAAAATGAATATTTTTTTGCCGAAGCTATTGTTTGTATAGAAATAATCGCTATATTTGCACCGTCAAAACGACAGAATGGTGCCATAGCTCAGTTGGTAGAGCAAAGGACTGAAAATCCTTGTGTCCCTCGTTCGATTCGTGGTGGCACCACAAAAAAGCAGTTACAGTAATGTGACTGCTTTTTTTGTTATCTGCAAATATCTATTTATCAGTCGAGAAGAGTACCTGCGGGACTTCCCTATTCTAATGAAACAGATTCCGCTCTTTTGAATATAAAGCGCCTTACGTCCTCCTAGAATCATAGAAACACGATACAGTATTAAAAGTTTCTGCATTCCAATTGCAGTAGCAAGGAGATATCTTCATTGGAATAGCTACCTTTGTCGATGTATACCATCATGGACTTAGTTGGATCCGGAGTCTCCTTACTGCAGACACCTGAGTTTATGTGGTTCGAAACCTTATAAGATTTTTAATATGACTAAAGATCGGCTGATTACTCCCAGTTATTGTTATATATTGACGGCGAACTTTTTGCTTTACTTTGGGTTTTATTTGTTGATGCCGGTGCTACCGTTTTTTCTGACCGAAGTGCTGCATACCGAACATGCCGTGATGGGGATGGCTCTCTCCTGCTACACGATTGCAGCCCTGATGGTCCGGCCTTTCTCCGGTTATCTGCTCGACACTTTTGCCCGAAAACCCCTCTATTTATTGGCCTATTTTCTTTTCGCCGCCATTTTTGCCGGATATATGATAGCCGGAACCTTGACCCTGTTTATGATTCTGCGGGTGGTTCATGGGGTGGCTTTCGGTACGGTCACCGTTGCCGGTAATACGGTCGTGATCGATATTATGCCCTCATCCCGTCGTGGAGAAGGTCTCGGCTATTATGGACTCGCAAACAATACGGCCATGTCGGTCGGACCGATGGTCGGGCTGTTTATGCACGATGCCGGAGTCAGCTTCAATACACTATTCCTGGCGGCCCTCTCATCTTGTGCCTTGGGATGGCTGTTTGCCAGTCTGGTTCATGCGCCGGTAAAAGCACCGGTGAAAC
The DNA here is from genome assembly GCA_019422485.1 of Alistipes sp. GTDB lineage: Bacteria > Bacteroidota > Bacteroidia > Bacteroidales > Rikenellaceae > Alistipes_A. Next base: position 30,281 of record JAHZDG010000022.1, read on the forward strand.
GTCAACCGATTTCGTTGGACCGCTTTATCCTGTTGAAAGGCATTCCGGCGGGGGTAGCTTTGTTGATGTTGTCGATCCCGTATGGAATGACGACAACCTATGTGGCCATGTATGCCAAACAGATTGGAATTCACAGTGGGACCGGCCTGTTTTTTACCCTGATGGCGGTCGGTATGGCCGTTTCACGAATCTTCTCCGGGCGTCAAGTGGACAAAGGAAAAATCGTGACCGTCATTTCATTGGGGATCTATCTGGTTTGCGCCTGCTTCTTTTTGTTGTCCTCCTGTCAATGGATGATGCAGGCCTATCCGCAGGTGGGTCGTTATCTTTTCTTTGGCATTGCCTTGCTGTTGGGCGTGGGTTTCGGAACGATGTTTCCGGCCTTTAACACCTTATTCGTGAATCTGGCTCCGCACAATCAACGGGGAACCGCCACATCGACTTACCTGACCTCTTGGGATGTCGGAATCGGTGCCGGTTTGCTGATCGGAGGTTATATCGGCCAAGTCAGCACGTTCAATCATGCTTATTTGTTCGGTGCATGTCTGACAGTGGTCTCTGCCATATTTTTCCGCTGGAAAGTTGGCCCGCATTTTGAGAGGAATAAACTGCGGTAACTTGACCGCGTGTATCCTATCCATATAAATACACAAGAAAGAGTTTGTATGTGGAGATAAAGTTCCCGGGCACGGGAAAAGTTCTCTTTGGATGATCTTATTTAAATGAAAATGCTTATGAATGAATTACTGCATATTAATGAATCGACTTGCATTCGTTGCGGGAAATGTGTGAAAATATGTCCGTCGGAAATTTTTACGCAGGTCAAAGCCGGTGGTCCGATCGGTTTGCAGAACGTTTCGCATTGTATTGTCTGTGGGCACTGTGTGGCGGTTTGTCCGACGAATTCGGTGGTCCATCCGGACTTCCCGGCCGACAAGGT
>JAHZDG010000023.1 GCA_019422485.1 Alistipes sp.
CCCGACCAGCTGATTACAAATCAGCTGCTCTGGCCAACTGAGCTACATCGGCAGTTTGCAGCAATTAAGGGTTGGCAAAAATACATATAATTTATTAATAAGCAAATAGTACTCACTAAAAATTGTGTGTATTTCGCTAAAAATGCCATTAATTGTGCCAACTCCGCCCATTGGCGAGGGGCGAAATCGGGCACAAAGATATGAAAAAAATATCATTCAAAGAATTTTTCTGCAACAAATCTTTCTTTAAACGAGAAAATTATAACATACCCAAACAAAAGACCTGCCTGGAAGTGCATTTTCGAGGCAGGTCTTTTATTATGATCAGAGCTCTTTCGATCAGAGGGTGTGAACCACCGGATGAGCCTGGTGGGTCTGGAAATCGTAGGTGGCGACCAGTTCAAAATCCAGTTGTTTGCGGGCTAGGTCGGCTCTGGCCACCCGGATGCGCACTTCATCCCCCAGGGTGTAGGTGCGGCCGGTGGTGCGACCCACAATGGCGTAGTTGGCTTCGTCGAAGGAGTAGTAGTCGTCGGTCAGGTCGCGGACCGAAATCATCCCTTCGATATGGGTTTCATTCAGTTCCACGTAAATACCCCACTCGGTGCAGCCCGAAATATGGCCGTCGAATTCCTGTCCCAATTTATCGAGCATGAATTCCACCATCTTATACTTGATCGAAGCCCGTTCGGCATCCGAAGCGCGCTGTTCCATGGCCGAAGAGTGTTCGCAGAGTTCTTCGTAATACTCTTTGTTTTCGGACTTCCCGCCGGCCAAGTAGTGGGCCAGCAGCCGGTGAACCATCATGTCCGGATAGCGGCGGATGGGTGACGTGAAGTGGGTATAATAATCGAACGCCAGACCGTAGTGCCCGATGTTGGTGGTCGAATAGACCGCTTTGGCCATGGTGCGGACGGCCAGCGTCGAGATCAGGTTTTCTTCCTGTTTGCCGTGGATGTTCTTCATTAGCTTGTTGATGTCGCGGGCCAGGGTTTTCCCGGTGGCTTCCGGTTTCATGTGATACCCGAAACGGGTGACGAAACTACGCAGCGAATCCAGTTTTTCGGCATTCGGTTTGTCGTGGATACGGTATATGAAAGTGCGTTCGGCATTTTGGACGCCTTTGCGTTTGCGGCCGATGAATTCGGCGACCTTGCGGTTGGCCAACAACATGAACTCTTCGATCAGCTGGTTGGAATCCTGCATCACTTTGAAGTGAACGCCGATCGGTTTGCCTTTTTCGTCCAGATCGAATTTCACCTCTTCTCGTTCGAAGCTGATCGAACCGTTGCGGAAACGGGCTTCCCGCAGTTTTTTTGCCAGCGCATTGAGGCTCTGGAGCTCTTCGGCCAGGTCACCCTCTCCGGATTCGATAACCTGTTGGGCTTCCTGGTAGGTGAAACGGCGATCCGAATAGATGACCGTACGTCCGAACCATTCTTGTTGAACTTCTGCCTCTTCGTTCAGTTCGAATACGGCCGAGAAGCACAATTTTTCTTCGTGCGGGCGCAGCGAACACAATTCGTTGGAGAGGCGTTCCGGCAGCATCGGGATGGTGCGGTCGACCAGGTAGACCGAAGTAGCCCGATTTTGCCCTTCGGTATCGATCACATCGCCCGGATGCACGTAATGGGTAACGTCGGCAATGTGCACCCCTACTTCGATGTTGCCGTTGGAAAGGCGTTGGATCGAAAGGGCGTCGTCGAAATCTTTGGCGTCGTCGGGGTCGATGGTGAAGGTTGTTACCTGGCGGAAATCCCGGCGGGCGGCGATCTCTTCTTCCGTGATTGTATCCGGAATCTGATCGGCGACTTTTTCAACCTCTTCCGGATAGCTGTAAGGCAGATCGTATTCGGCCAAAATGGCGTGCATTTCGGTGTTGTTGTCTCCGGGAGTCCCCAGAATGTCTACGATTTCGCCCTGCGGATTTTTCAGGTTGGCCGGCCAGTCGGTGATTTTGACGACGACTTTCTGGCCGTCTTTTGCATCGTTCAGGCTGCGCAGCGGCACGAAAATATCGGTACCGATCTTACGGCTGTCGACTTTGACGAAGGCATAGTTCGGAGAGACCTCTACGATCCCGACATAACGTTGGGGCGAGCGTTCGAGAATTTCGACCACTTCCCCTTCGGGATGGCTCATCGAGCCTTTGCGTTTGCGGAGGATGGCCACGCGAACCCGGTCGCCGTGCATGGCGTGGGCGGTGTTGCGGGCATTGACGTAAATATCGCTGTCGAGGCCTTCGACGATGACATACAGGGCACCCGAGGAGGTCATGTCGACCGTTCCTTCAAAGGTGGGACGGCTCGAACGGCTCAGGCGGTATTTGCCTTCGGCCACCAGTTCGATGGTCCCCGATTCGAGCAGTGAGCGCACCACGGCACGGACGTCATCTTTTTCCTGACGGGTCGTGGCAGCGGTAGCCGACACCAGATTCTTGATCGAATAGCGTTTGTCGGGCATGGCACGGAACAGTTCCGTGATCAGGGCCAACATGTCGTGTTGGGAGGTCCTCCCCTTGGAGGACTTTTTCTTCTTCTTTACCATAATCTCTCTATAATCGACACAAAGGTACGGAAATAACCCGTGATTTTGTGTCGAGCTGTATGAATTTAACGATAAGTTGCAAGAACCGTACCGAGTTGAGAGGTGGTTTTAGAACGGATATCCGACACCGAAGTTCAGGGAGGTATTTTTCAGTTTGAAATTCTTGATGACCCAGCGTTGGCCGGCGGGTTGGTTGGGATTGTGAAGCTGGATCCCCCAGTCGACGCGGAAAACGAAAAAGTTGAAGTCAAAACGAAGCCCTAATCCGGTATTGAACCCCAATTGTTTATAGAATGTATCGAAGCGGAAGGTTTCGTCGGATTGGATGTTCCCTTGGCGGGCAAACCAAATGTTCCCTACATCGCAGAAGATCCCTCCGTGCAAAATGTCCCATATCGGGAACCGAAATTCGAGGTTGGTTTCCAGTTTGAAGTTGCCCACCTGGTGCGGGAAGATCTGGATGTCCGATTCGCTTTCGTCGATGGCGCTGGTCCCGGGTCCCAGCGTGCGGGCGACCCATCCGCGCATGCTGTTGATCCCTCCGGCATAGAACATCCGGTCGAAAGGCAGAGTCGACGAGTTCCCGTAGGCGAATCCCCATCCGGCATAGAACCGGTAGACCAGGCGGGTCTTTTCTCCCAGAACGAACTGTTTGGCGAGGTTGGCGTCGATCCGGAAATATTGGGCGAAAGGCGTTCCGAAAATCCGATAGGTCTTTTCGGGAATTTCGACCTGTTCGCCGGGCTCGGGAGCTTCCGGGGTGGCTTCTACCTTGTGGGCCCCGAACATGCCGTACAGACCGCTGAGCAGGTTGCCGTTGGTCTCGTAGTTGAAACGCATGTTGAAATACCCGTTTTGAGCCCCTCGTTGCTGGGTGCTGTATACGTACGAGCCGGACAGCCCTGCGATCACCTGCGATTGGTAACTCTGTTTGAGGTAAGGGTTGTTGAGCTCATCGAGAAACGTCTGGTCAATGCGCTGCAATTTGATGACGCTGATGTCGATGGGACGCAGAATGAAGGTCGAGTGTTTGTGGTCGCCCCACTGATACCCCCAGGTGATCCCCGAAAGCGTCCGATGGTAATATTGGCGATTTTGAATCGTGTAGGAAAGTTCGATTTTGGTCCGCGGGCTGAACGCGCGGTTGTAGCGGTTGACGGGGAAGGGTGTGAGCAAGGTCGGGAAAGAGAACGAAACCGAAGCCCCTACTTCGAAGGAGTTGTTGCGTCGGTTGGTCTGGCCTTTTCGCAAAAATTCGTATCCTCCGTGGATGCTGGCATCGAACAGTCCGGCTCCTCGGAACAGGTTGCGGTTCTGGTACCCTACCTTGGCGATCAGGGCGAAATAGTCGTCAGAGAAGGCTCCTTCCATGTCGATCGAATAACTCTGACGGGTGGTGGGGGTACACAAAATCTTGCAGTCGAGATAGCGTTCGGTGGTATAGGCGGCCTGTTGGGTGGTGTCGGCCCCCTCTCCCACGAAGGTGACCAGATTGTTGCCGACCGTGGTGTCTGCCGATTCGGTAAACAGAATGTTGGCCGTACGGTAATAACCCAACCGGATCAGGTTGTCGTAGGTGTGTTGTACGGCTTCGGCGTTATAGAGGTAGTTGGGGTAAATGTTGATGGCCCGGCGAAGAATTTCGGGGCGGACATTTTCCCGCATGTCGTAGATGATATTCAGCCCTTTATAGGTCAGCGTGTCTAGCTTGCGTTCATACAGCGAATCGGTGGCCGCCAAGGTGGGGTTGTAATTCGAGAAAACGTAGATGTTGCGGATGCGATAGATCTGGTTGTTCTCCAGAATGGCTTCTCCGTCGGCGTTGTAACCGTTCATCGACCGTCGGACGACCATTGTCAGGTTGATGATCCGTTCCCCGGGCAGCGAATCGGCGACGTAAGAGATGTTGTTGATCGAAAAATTGTAATAGCCCTGATTCTTCAGGTCGTCGGTGATCCGGGCCCGTTCGCGGTCCAGTACGTTGACGTCGAAAATGTGACCGCTTTTGAGCAGGCTGGCCGCCGTATCGCTCAGGATGACCGAACGGACGAAGTCGTCCCGAAAACGATAGTCGATCTTGCCCAACCGATAGGGAGCCCCCTGATTGACCACATAAGTGACACGGGCCTTTTTCTTCAGGGTGTCGATGATGTACGTGCTGCTGGAGTTGAGAAAGCCGCGGCTGTCCATGTAGATTTTCATCCCTTCGGCCGAGGCGCGGGTCAGGGCGGTGTCCAACAAGACCGGTTCGTGGCCGATGCGTTTTTTGAGGCGGTTCCACCAGGTGTTTCGTTTGGGGTTGGCCTGGACGTAGATCGCGCTCGGAAGGTTGGTCCCCAGAAAACGTTTGGCCGGATGCTGGCGGACATATTTGTCGAGCTCGGACTGGGTGACCAGTTCTTTTTTGCTGAGTCCGTGATCGCGTTCGATTTTGATATCCGTGCGATTGAGCAGGTATTCTCCGGTGGGGATGTGACGTGTCACGCTGCACGAAGAGAGTGCCGCGAGCAGAAGCATCGCCCCAAAAACCATCAACCAAACTCTGTTGCTCATGCCGGAGGTCGTAAATCTACGGATTTATTTTTCGGTCGCGGAGTGATTCAGTTTGAAACGGACCCGCAGAACACCGTCGTTCCAGTCGCTGGAGACGATGCGCAGCGGAGGAATTTCACGGGTATTGGTTACGTGTGCCCCGATGCAGGGACAGGCATCGTAATCGCCGATGTGCACGATGCGCACTTCAGTGGCTCCGTCCGGCAGCCGGGAGAGGCTGTATTGGGCGGCTGCTTCTTCGACGCCCATCCGTTCGTCCCAGACGTCGACGTGCGAAGCGATCTGTTCGTTGACCGTTTTTTCGAGCCATTGCCGCTCGTCGGGCGTGAGGTCGCGGTCGCAGTGAAAGTCGCATTTCGATTTTTTCTTTTCGATATGGGTCGAAAAGGCTCGGCCGCAACCCAACAGACGGGCGATCGCTCCGTTGAGCAGGTGTTCGGCGCTGTGCATCACCGGATCGTAATCTTTTTCACTCATCGGGTGAAGATTTTATTGGTTGAAGAAACCCTGTTTTTTGAGGGCTTCGAAGTATTTGCGGGAAAAGAGAACATTGTCCGGAGCCGTATAACGGCGTTCGGTGAAGATGCGGGCCAAGTTGGGAAGTTGGTTGGTTTCCAACAAGCCGCGGGTCTCTTCCGAGGCTTCGCGTTCGGCCCAGATACGGTCGATGGCTTCCGGGGTGTAGTCCTGATAGCGGTCGCGGTGGATGACCCCTTCCAGCGGGAGACGGTCGGTCAGCGGCGGCAGGGTTTCGGGATACCCCATCGTCAGGGTCGTAACGGGCAGTACCCCTTGAGGCAGATGCAATACTTCGGCGATTTCCAGCGCATTATAGGTGGTCGTACCCAGATAGCAGATGCCCAAGCCTTCGTGTTCGGCGGCCAAAGCCACGTTTTCCGAGGCCAACAGACTGTCGATGGCGGCGTTGATGAACCAGACGAAGTTGTCGTAGCAGGGTTCGGCTTCCCGCAGGCGGCACCAGAGCGAGAACCGATGAATGTCGGCACAAAACGTGATCACGGCCGGCGCCTGGGTTACCATCGGCTGGTTGAAGTGCAGGGGGGCCAGTTCGGATTTGACGGCCGGATCGGTCGTCACTATCAGGCTGTAGAGTTGCATGTTGCCGGTGTTGGAGGCCCGGGTGCCGGCGGTCAGGATGCGGTTGAGGGTCTCTTCGGGAATGGGGTCGGGTTTGTAACGGCGGACCGTACGGTGTTGCTGAATTTCGGGTATCATGATGGATTGGATGTGTAAAAGTAGATGTTCAGAAAGGCCTGATAGCCCAAATCACAAATATCCGTTATTTTTTTCAAAGCGGAAAGAGTTTCCCGAAAAATCGCCATATTTGTGTCTCTCCCTGCTCGGACTTTTGGGGTTGGCGCCTGTTGGTGTGAACGCTTGAAAGAATGACGGGAAGATAGATCCAAGAAAAGTGTAAAATATGTTGACATTCAGTAAATACCAGGGTGCGGGCAATGATTTTGTGCTGGTGGATGCCCGTCGTGAAACGTTTGAACCGCTTCGGGAGCGGGTGGCGGCATTGTGTGACCGTCACCGAGGTATTGGAGCTGATGGACTGATGATGCTGGAGGACGATACGCAGTCTCAGTTTCGGATGCGTTATTTCAACGCCGACGGAGGGGAGGCAACCATGTGTGGCAATGGCGGACGTTGCATTGCCCTGTTTGCCCATCATCTGGGAATTGGCGGCCTGCATAAAGTGTTTCGCGGAATGGACGGCCTGCATACGGCCGATTTGTTGTCGGTGGATGAAGCGGGAACCGGAGCGACGGTGGCTTTGGGAATGATCGACGTGTCGCATGTGGAACGGTTGGGAAACAGTTATTTCCTCAATACGGGTTCGCCTCACTATGTGGAGTTCGTGCAGGGGTTGGATCAGCTGGATGTCAAAACCCGGGGTGCTCAGTTGCGTCATGATCCACGTTTTGCGGCCGGGGGCGGAACCAATGTCAATTTTGTGGAGTGGGTGTCGGACGGCCATATCCGGGTCCGGACTTTCGAACGGGGCGTGGAAGACGAAACCTTGGCTTGCGGAACCGGGGCGACGGCATCGGTTCTGGCGACTGTGCTGGATCGGGGCAGCCGGCTGTCGCAGTTTCGGGTGGATGTTCCTGGAGGAACGCTGGGGGTGCGGTTTGCGGCCCATCACGAGGATACGTTTACAGGAATTGTCCTGACCGGTCCGGCCCGGAAGGTGTTTGACGGAAAGATCGACGTAAATTTCCTTTAAAAAAGTGCGTTACGGGGACGGAATTTCAAAAATTATCCTTAACATTGCCTATGGAGTCATCCTTGATTTGGAGTCCGCATATGTAATTAACCGATTAAACGTATCAAACGTATCATTTTCATTATTTCATGAAAACAACCAAAGATTTCCGGGGCCGGGGAAACGATTTCGGCGCCGAAGATTCGCTGAAACGGGCAGCAAAGCTCGATCCTATCAAGAAAAGCGGAAAAGAGCGACATGTCCTTTACAGCCAGATCGATGAGGAGGAAGATATGGAATTGATCCGGGTGAGAAAGAAAGATTCTATCCTGGATTATTTCGATGACGGAGAAGAGGAGGATCAGGAATTCGACGAGGACGATGAACTGGACGACGAAGAGTGGGAGGATGACGAGTTGGATGAAGAACTGGATGACGATGAAGACGTGCTGGAAGAAGATCTCGAAGAGGTTCGCGTCTCGGGTCGTCGGTAGATATGACTCCCCGCCAAGGGAAACAAGAGATGGTCGCCTGTGAGCGGCCATTTTTTCAAAGGACAGACCGGTAGTAAACCTGTGGGCGACTGAGGATGGAACGAATCCAGAGAAAGTTCCGGCAGCAGGATTTTTATCGGGCATAGAGAAATAGGATATGGAAAAGTTTATCATAGCCGACGGAACGGCTTTGCGTATCAGTGATCGGGGAAAACAGGGCCCCGTTGTGGTATTGTTGCACGGTTATCTCGAATCCCTGGATGTGTGGGAGGATTTTACGACCTTGCTGACGCCGCATTTCCGGGTCGTGGCGATCGATATCCCGGGACATGGGATTTCTCAGGTGAAGAGCGAGGTGCATACGATGGAGTTTGTGGCTGATGTGCTCAAAGGGGTACTCGATAAGCTGGGTATCGACCGCTGTTTTGTGGTGGGACACTCCATGGGGGGATATGTGGCGGAAGCCTTTGCAGCCGCCTACCCCGAACGTTTGTTGGGTCTGGTGCTGTTCCACTCTACCCCTAACCCGGATACCGAAGAAAAAAAGGAAAATCGTCGCCGGGAGATCGAATTGATTCGTGCCGGGAAGAAAGAGACGATAGCCACTTTGTTTGCCCCCAAGGGTTTTGCCGAGGTGAATCGTCACCGCTTGCGGGAACGGATTGCCCAACAGGAAGAGCTTATCAGCATGAGCGAAGATGAAGGGATCATCGCTTTGCTGGGCGGGTTGATCCAACGCAAGGATCAAAACGAAATGTTGCGGAGATTGAACGTTCCCCAATTGTTTATTTTCGGGCGGATGGATGCATTCATTCCGGTTGAAGCGGCCGAGACCATCATTGCGGCCCAACCGCAGGCTGAAGTGGCCTGGTTGGACCATTCGGGACACATGGGCTTTGTCGAAGAACCGGAACGTTCCGCCGAGATCTTGACGGAATTCTGTACGCGGGTGGCTTCACAGGCTTAGTGATTCTTTTTGTAGGAATACGGTTGCGCCGAGAAGGAGGCCGTGTAATAAAAATCCGATAGAAATTTGACAAACTTTGTGGGTGAAGTGGGTCAGGGTGTGACGCGTTTAAGCAAATCATTCAAGACCTGCTTCATGTTATGTCTTGTCAGTTTTGCTTTGTTAGTCAGATACAGCCTTCCCAAACCGTATACGAACGAGTTCAGAAAAAAGTAGGTATAGAAGTTATTCTACATCCAGTTCCAACTGTTGGCGGAGGGTGGTCAGTAACGGATTTTTCTGTGTCAGATAACGGAGCCGGTCTTCGACCTTGATCGGCTTTAGTCCCTTAGGGTCGGCGGCGATCTTTACGTCGAATTCGATGGGCACCTGCAAACCGCTGAGCTCAGACAGGCGCATCTTCATCTCGCTGAGCGAGTGCATCAATTCATCGTAGGACGATTCATTGGGCACCTTGAGCGACACCCGATTGCCGGTTACTGCGGCTTCCTGAAAAATATTGCCCATGCGAGGGCGTTTCTCCATCAATTCCCGGGCAAAACGTGCACATCCCTGTACCAGCGTTTCTTCTACCGTATCGTCGATTTCAATCGGTTCGTCTTCCGGGAGGGCTTCCTCTTCGACATCGTGATCGGGAGGGGTGTCGGTCTGGGCATTATTGAGGATGGACAGAATCGATCGGCCCGATAGAATCGAAGTGGGCCGTGAGGCCTCCGTTGTGGCAGAACCTTGTACTAAAGAAGAAAGGCCCGGGGCACCGACTGAACTGCCCGATACGGGAGTTGATGGACGACTGAGTCCTGCATTCGGAGCTTGTTGTGGATGGCCGGCTGACGTTCCGGAGGTATTTGGAGAAGTTACCTGTGCACTTGAAGTGGGCATCCCTCGGAGGGGAGAGGCGGTTGTCGGAGCCGGAGTGGGTGAAACGGCCGGGCGGGAGACCGGAGTGGTTTGCGTGGAGGCCGTTTGCTGAAACCCGGCCGGAGCAGATGGTGTGGCAGGTGTCGGTTGGGTAAGAGGAGGTTGAGGCCCTCTGTTCGGGGCGAACTGGCCCGACACAGGTTGCCCGGAGGCACTCTGTACGGGAGAAGTTGCCGTATTCGGTCGGGCGGAGGCGCTGGGCGCAGCTTGTCCCGGCAGAGGCGGCAGTTGTGGCGTTACGGTGTCGTCATTTTTTTTTTGACCGAGTCCGCAAAGTTTCATCAGACCCAGTTCTACGTGCAATCGTTGATTGGTGGCTGTTCGCAGCGAAGAGTCCACGGCCGTCAGTAGGTTGATTCCCTCGAAAAGAAGCGGAACCGGACATTGGGCAGCCTGGGCCTTATAGCGTTCCGCCACACTGCCGGTCACTTCCAGCAGCGGCAGCGTCTGCGGGTTTTTGCACATGAGCAGATCTCGGAAATGGCTGTTGAGGCCTGCTACGAACGTCTGTCCCGAGAACCCCTTGCGTAATACTTCGTCGAAAAGCAACAGCGCCTGGGTATAATTGCCGGCAAGGATGTATTCGGTCACCTTGAAGTAGGTGTCATAATCCAATACGTTGAGGGTTCCGGCCACTTCGGCTACGGTCAGCTGGTTGCCGCAGAAAGAGACCACCTTGTCGAACATTGACAACGCGTCGCGCATCCCGCCATCGGCTTTTTGAGCGATAACGTGCAGCGATTCGTCATCGTAGCTTACCCCCTCTTGCGAGGCGATGTATTTGAGGTATTCCACGGTGTCTTCGACCCGGATGCGGTTGAAGTCGTAGATCTGGCATCGGGACAGAATCGTGGGAATGATTTTGTGTTTTTCAGTGGTGGCCAGAATGAATACGGCGTGTGCAGGCGGCTCTTCCAGTGTTTTGAGGAAGGCGTTGAAGGCCTGCAGGGAGAGCATGTGCACTTCGTCGATGATGTAGACGCTGTAACGGCCCACCTGAGGCGGGATACGCACCTGATCGGTCAGGTTGCGGATATCGTCAACCGAGTTGTTGGAGGCGGCGTCCAGTTCATGGATGTTGAATGAACGACCCTCGTTAAAGGCTCGGCAGGATTCGCATTCGTTGCAGGCTTCTCCCTCGGCGGTGAGGTTCTGGCAGTTGATGGCCTTGGCAAAAATGCGGGCACAGGTGGTTTTCCCTACCCCTCTCGGTCCGCAAAACAGATAGGCATGCGCCAGTTGCGAACGCAAAATGGCATTTTTGAGCGTCGAGGTGATATGCTTTTGTCCGATGACAGACTGAAACGTCGAGGGACGGTATTTACGCGCCGATACGATGAAGTTTTCCATGCTATTGCTCTCGTTCGTTGGTCGATAGCCTCGATGGGGTTCGGTCTGTCCGTAGCCCGGCCCCGGATTCGCTTCCAACGACGTGCACCAAAGATACGAAAATTTCGGAAATAATCGGAGCCCTTTTCCCGGGGCTCCCTGCTATTTCTGAGGTATTGTCGGAGTGTCTGCCAGGGTGTCGGTCGGTGCGGAGGCTTCGGACGGCGTTGCAGAGGGGGCTGGCATCGGTTTGACCAGGTAGTCCCCTTTCTCTACGTGTTGGTAATATTGTTGGAGACGGGCTTTCAGTTCGGTTTCCATCTCTTCGAGGTAAGGTGTGTGGGTGGACAGCAGGTCGTTGCGTTGCAGCGTGTCGTTCAGGGCATAGGCCGACACGGCTTCGTTGCCATTGAAGAAGAGAACCATCGAATCGGTAATGGCCTGATAGTTTTCGCCGACACCGTTGACGGCCATGGCTCTACGTTCGGGTTCGTGCAGCACGTCGCGACCGAAAGCAAAATAGGGTTTCCGGTTCCCCAACAGGCCCAAGACCGTCGGCATGATGTCGATCTGTTGGGTGATGCCGGAATCGACGCCTCGCAAAGCGCCGTCCGGGGTATAGAGAAAGTAGATGATATGGGTATTGCCGGTCGGGGTCAGGGTTTTGGGGGCGAAAGTTTCCGACGAGACATGGTCGGCCACAAAAACGAACAGAGTACTGTCGTACCAGGGTTGTTGAGAGGCCGTTTCCATGAAACGTTGCACGGCTTTATCGGTATAGGCCACTCCGGGATGTACTTTGGTTTTGCCCTTGGGCAGGGAATCACGATAAGAGTCGGGCACTACGAACGGGTGATGGGACGTGAGCGTGAAGACCGAGGCAAAGAACGGTTGCGGGGTTTGAGCCAACGTTTCTGCCATGTATTGCAGGAAGGGCTCATCCCAGATACCCCAATAGCCGTCGAAATCGTCCGTGCCATGAGCCGCTTCATAATCTTCGCGGCTGTAATAGGTTTGGATGCCGGTCAGGGTGGCGTAAGCACCGAAGCCCATCGACCCGCGGGTCGAGCCGTTGAAGAATGAAGTGGCGTAGCCCTGTTCGGCCAGGATGTTGGGCATGGCGTCCATGCGCGAGAGCGCCTGCGGCATCAAAACGAACGAGGTGCGGTAAGAGGGAATGGAGGACAGCACCGACGGCAGGGCCTCGATGGATTTACGGCCGTTGGCGTAGGCGTTGGTGAAATAGTATCCTTCACGCATCAGGCTGTCGAGGAAGGGAGTAAATCCTTTCCCGTCGGGATAGAGATCCGGATTGAGCAACCCTGAATGTTCGGCCGAGAAACTTTCCAGGATGAATAGCACCACATTGCGTTTACCCAACGAGGGGGCCTCTCCCTGCGGATAGTGATAGGGGGTATAGAGGGAGTCGAGCGTCGTCTGGTCGAAGAATTTGGTGTAGGTGATGGAGGGGTTTCCTGCCGTACGCAGGATGCAGAACGGATTGCTCAGAATCAGGTTGGCTTTGGTGCTCGACGAGGTGTATTGGGTGGCGTTGCTCAGGGTGATGGGGCGGGTCTGTCGGCTGAAACCTCCCCGGATGGCGCCGATCACCAGGCCGACCGACAGCAGCAATAGCCCCAGATTGACCCCGAAATAGGCCCAGCGGTTCCGGATGCGGGTCGGTTGGTAGTTGATTTTGCGGTAGCCGTAGAACAGCAGTCCGACCAACAGCGCGAACCACAACAGCAACCACCAGTTTTCTCCGATGGCTTTCAACACCACGGGCAGGTTGTTGTCGTTGTTGCTCAGGTAGGAAAATTCGTCGGAGGTGAAGCGTTTGCGGGCGTTGCGGAAATATACGCCATCGGCCACGTTGATAAACAGGGCCAGCGTATTGATGGTCAGAAAGAGAATCTTCAGGGCCCGGCGATATCCCGGGCGTTCGCGGAACCGGAACGGCAGGAGCGACAACAGGATGAACAGCGAATTGACATACAGAATCGACACCGTATCGAACGCCAAGGCTCCGTGCAACAGACCGGGTAGTTCAGCCCAGCTGAGGGGGCCGATGGCGAGCTGGTTGGTGAGGTAGAACATCACCCGGCAGAGCGCCCAAAGAATATATAACAAAGCTAACCGACCCAGCAGCGTGGTGAAGTCGTTGCGGAACAGATTTCTGAGGTTGATCATAGTGGAGGCGTGTTTACAGGCGACGCTCTTCATCCGAAGCGGATGCACACGTCTGATTTCCTTTGATGAATACTTCCGGTTTGTGGTAAACGGTCGAATAGGGAGGCACCGATTCGGTCAGCCAGACGTTCCCGCCGATGATCGTATCGTGTCCGACCACGGTGTTTCCCCCCAGAATGGTACTTCCGGCGTAGATAATGACGTTGTCTTCGATGGTCGGGTGACGTTGCTGTCCGCACAGGTCTTTGGTGACGAAAGTCGCCCCGAGGGTTACCCCCTGGTATATCTTGACATTGTTGCCGATGATGGTGGTTTCGCCGATCACGATGCCGGTCCCGTGGTCGATGTAGAAGTGCGTTCCGATGCGGGCTCCCGGGTTGATGTCGATCCCCGTGCAGCTGTGGGCATACTCGGTGATGACCCGAGGCAAGATCGGGATACCCAGCCGATACATGATGTGGGCGATGCGATAGACCATCACGGCATAAAAACCTGGATAGCACAAAATTACCTCTTCGACGCAGCGGGCGGCCGGGTCGGATTGCTCGAAAACTGCCGCATCCTCCAGCAGTTGGTCGTAGAGGGCGGGAATCTCGCCGAAGAATTTTTCGGTCAGGTTTTTGCAGCAACAATCCATTCCCTGACACAACGGGCTGATAATTTCCAGAAAGTCGTTTTGCAGACTCTCCCACCGTACCTGTATTTCGGCACGGCTGAGGTTCCGTTTTTCACGGATGGGGAAAAGCAGGTTGGTCAGCGCATCAACGAAACGCCGCGTAGCTACCGACGAAGGAACTTCGCGGGTCAGACGGTGGGTCGTTTCATAGAGCCGCGCCGGGAAATCATGGATGAATTCGGCCATTATTTTAAGATTTGCGGGAAGACGGTTTCTATTTCAGTGTGGCGATATAGCGTTCGATGTCCTGCCGGAGTTTGTGGTACAGGAAACAATCCCGGTAGTGTTCGTTATCCAACAACACTTCACGGACATTACGCAAGGCGTTGTTGTAGTTGCTCAGTTCGTTTTTCAGGGCGATACCTTGTTTGGTGCCGGCCGTAATGCGCTGGATGGACATGTCTCGCAGTTTTTCGCACACGGCGTTTAACAGGATCATCACGACGTTATCCATGAGGGTATGCCCCTGCATAAACAGGTAGACGTTGTAGGGGGTAACTCCCTGTTGTGTGATCTCTTCACCCAGGTGTTGCACCTCGGAGATCCAATCTGGATTGCTGTGTTCCAGCGAGAGCAGGCGTTTGTCCACCTGACGTTTCAACCAGGCCAGGGTATGTTCGCCGTCGTTGTTCAGATCGAGGTAGTTCAGGCGGACTGTACTGCGGAAATCGGTCAGGGAGAAGGCTCGTTCGCTTTTGCGCCGGGCCGAGTAGACATACCACAGGAATACCGGATAAATGACTTCGGAATAACTGGCCATGAAGGCTTCGAAGTCGAAGATCATGGCGTCGTTTTTGGTGGCTCGGGCGCAGACCCGATGGAGTGAAGGTGGATAACACAGGAAGTTTTCCGTCGCATAGGCGTAGGTGTGAAACAGGAACGGCGATTCGTTTACCAGTCGAGACTGTTCGTTATAGCCGTTGAACAGGTAGTCGAAGTCGCTGTCCACACACAGAATCATTTCGCTGTTGCTGCGCGGGATCATTTCCAGTAGAACGCGTTTCCCTTTGGCCAGGTCTTCCCGGGGAGGAACGCTGATCTCGAAACGCAGCTGGTCGGTTTCGTAATCGTCGAACACACTGCGCCAGAATGCCACATCGTCATAACCCTCCACATAAACCTTTACCAATCGGTAGTCTCCCTCACGATAGGAGGAGAGCACCGATCGGACAGGCAGCGGTTTGGCATGGAGGAAACGTTCGTCCTTCTCTTTTTTCATACCGGTGTGCGTTTAAGGGCGACATGTGGACCGAACCTTTGGTCGGGTCGGCCCCGGGAAAATCAGCTGACGGAGCATTCCGCTCCCACAGAAGATAGGCGGAATCGCCAGGCGGCCAACAGCCAGTTATTTCAACTCCAGCTGGACGATTTCGATCCCTACTCTTTTCAGTAGGTCGATTCCATCAGTGCTGTGGTAGCTGTCGGCGTACACCACGCGGCGGATACCGCTTTGGATGATCAGTTTGGCGCATTCGATGCAGGGAGAAGCGGTGACATAGAGGGTAGCTCCCTCGCTGCTGTTGCTCGACTTGGCGACTTTGGTGATGGCGTTGGCTTCGGCGTGCAGCACATAAGGTTTGGTGCGACCGGTCGCTTCGTCCTCACAGATGTTTTCAAAGCCCGAGGGCGTGCCGTTGTAACCGTCCGAGATAATCATCTTCTCTTTGACGATCAGGGCGCCCACCTGCCGACGTACGCAATAGGAATTCTCGGCCCAAATCCGAGCCATGCGCAGGTATCGCAGGTCCAGTTGTCGTTGTTTTTCCGCTTCGTATCCCATGAGCGAATGGTTCAAAAATTACATCATGTAGATTTCCAGTACTTTTCCTTCGCCTTTCAGAACTACTTCATCCAGACAGGCCGGTACCAGGATCGTTTCGCCTTTGGACAGGGTTTCCGTTCCGGCTCCCCAGGTCAGTTCCAGGTTGCCTTCCGTACCCATGTAGATGACGAAAGAGTCTTTGTCTTCGTGGTTGCGGGTCAGTTCTCCGCTCACTTCCACGACATTGGTGACGAAATAGGGCGAATTGACCAGATTGACCGCTTCGTTCTTACGCGGAGTGCGGGTCTTGTCGTACTGCTGTTTTGAATCGAAATCGATGGCATCCAGAGCCAGTTCGGTATGCAGTTCGCGTCCTTTGCCGTTGGCGTCCACCCGGTTCCAGTCGAATACCCGGTAAGTGATGTCGGAAGTTTGCTGAATTTCGGCGATCAGCAGGCCCCGACCGATGGCGTGGATGGTGCCGGCCGGAATGAAAAACGTATCGCCCGGTTTCACAGGTACTTTGTCCAGAATGTCGGCCAGCGTACCGTCGTTCACATGTTTCAGGTATTCTTCGCGGGTCACCGATTTGTTGAAGCCGACATACAGAGAGGCTCCCGGTTCGCAGGCCAGCACATACCACATTTCGGTTTTGCCGTATGAGTTGTGGCGTTCGCGGGCCAGTTGATCGTTCGGGTGAACCTGGATCGACAGATCGTCCTGGGCGTCGATCAACTTGATCAACAGCGGGAAAAGCAAGCCGAATTGGTTGTAGATATGATCGCCGACCAGGTCGCCCATATAGACTTCGGTCAACTCTTCGAGGTTGTTGCCGGCGAGTTTGCCGTTCGCTACCACCGAGATGTCGCCCGGTACGGCCGACAGTTCCCAACTTTCGCCGATGCGTTTCCCGGCGGGTAATTTCTTGTTCATGGCGCTGGCGAGCAGTTCGCCGCCCCAGATGCGCTCTTTGAAAAGAGGCTTGAATTTTAATGGATATAACATCTTTTGAATGATTGACTTCGTAAGAATTTAGTGACAAAAATAACAATTTTGTGGGGATAAATCCATATCTTTGACCAATATCCCGATCAATTTGTCTGTGATGGAATTGCTGCGTGTCGAACAGGGTCTAAACGATCTGTTTTCCATACGGCATTGGGCGATGTCTCTCTGATTGTTTTGCAGAAATCTGTGTATAGACATTTGGGGTATTATGGACACAGAGGAAGCACCTTGATTCAGATTATTAGCCGAAACGGCTTTCCATAGGAGTTGTGTATGACGGGGTGATCCTCTATAATGAATGAAAAAACGCGTTATTTAATCGCTTGAGAATATGAAAGAATGTGTTTTGGTAACCGGAGGCGCGGGCTATATCGGCTCGCACACGACCGTGGAATTGATTGCTGCGGGCTATGACGTGGTGATCGTGGATAACCTTTCCAATTCGGAAATGAAAGCCGTTGAAGGCGTACGAACCATTACGGGGGTAGATGTTCCTTTCGAACAGGTCGATTGTGGAGATAAGGAGGCGCTGGCCGGAGTGTTCGACCGCTATAAATTTAACTCGATCATCCATTTCGCCGCTTCGAAAGCCGTGGGGGAATCGGTCGAAAAGCCCTTGCTGTATTACCGCAACAACATAGGTTCATTGATCAATGTGCTGGAACTGATGCGGGACAAAGGGGTGCGCAATCTGGTCTTTTCCTCATCGTGCACGGTATATGGACAGCCTGAAGTGCTGCCGGTTACCGAACAGACGCCTCGTCAGCCGGCCACTTCGCCCTATGGCAATACGAAACAGATCAGCGAAGATATCATTCGGGATACGGTAGCGGCCTATCCGGCGCTGTACGGGATTGCATTGCGCTATTTCAATCCCATCGGGGCCCATCCTTCGGCTTTGATTGGGGAGTTGCCCAAAGGCGTTCCCGGCAATCTGGTACCCTATATGACCCAAACGGCAGCCGGGTTGCGTGAATGCCTGAGCGTATTCGGGGACGACTATAATACCCCGGACGGCTCGGCTATCCGTGATTATATTGATATTACTGACCTGGCGCGGGCTCACGTGGTTGCCGTAGATCGCATGGTACAGGGCAAGAGCAAAAGCCATTATGAGTTCTTCAATGTGGGAACCGGGCATGGAGTATCGGTATTGGAGCTGATTGCGGCTTTTGAACGGGCTACGGGCGTTAAAGTCAATCACCGGATTGTAGGCCGCCGGGCCGGAGACATCGAAAAGATCTGGGCCGATACCTCGTTTGCCAACCGGGAGCTGGGCTGGAAAGCGCAACGTAACATCGAGGACACCCTGGCTTCAGCTTGGGCTTGGGAAAAGAAGCTGCGCGGAATTCAATAATATTTGAATGGCAGACTTAGAACATAGAAAGGAGCGGAAGTGATCTTCCGCTCCTTTTGTATGGAGAGCCCATATGGGATGACATATATCTGGAGCCCGAGGATAAGGTCTGACAGCCCGATAAAAAAAGCGTATCGGTTTCGATACGCTTTTTTAGTGTGGATTCGGAGCCTGTGTCCAATGAGTGATCCGTCAGGACTCCTCCTCTATGTGGCGATTAGTCTTTCAGTTTGGCTGAAAGGAATTCGCGGTTCAGACGGGCGATGTGGGCGATCGAAATGCCTTTGGGGCATTGAGCTTCGCAGGCACCGGTGTTGGTGCAGGCGCCGAAGCCCAGTTCGTCCATTTTGGCTACCATGGCTTTGGCACGGCGAGCGCCTTCTACGCGACCTTGCGGCAGTTTGGCCAGTGAAGATACACGAGCGGCAACGAACAACATGGCCGAACCGTTTTTGCAGGTAGCTACACAAGCGCCGCAACCGATGCAGGCAGCCGCATCCATACTTTCGTCGGCATCAGCCTTGGGAATGGGAATGGAGTTGGCATCGGGTACCCCACCGGTGTTCACCGAAATGAACCCGCCGGCTTGCAGAATCTTGTCGAAGGCGCTACGATCGACAGCCAAGTCTTTGATCACCGGGAAGGCACGTGAACGCCACGGTTCGATGGTGATAGTGTCGCCGTCTTTGAATTTGCGCATGTGCAGCTGGCAGGTGGTGATTTCCGTGTCGGGCCCGTGAGCGAAGCCGTTGATATGCAACGAGCACATCCCACAGATGCCTTCGCGGCAGTCATGGTCGAACACGACGGGATCTTCGCCTTTGTGGATCAGGTCGTTGTTCAGAATATCCAGCATTTCGAGGAAAGAAGTGTCCGGGGAGATGTTTTCCACCTTATAGGTTACGAATTTTCCCGGGGCTTTGGCGTTCTTCTGACGCCATATCTTTAAAGTCAAATTCATGTTCGTTAATTTTAAAGTCCTAATCCGGCGTTAGTCTTTGTAGTTACGTTGAGCCAGGTGTACGGCTTCGAATACCAACGGTTCTTTTTCGAGCTTGGGCTCCTGATCGGGACCTTGGTATTCCCATACGCCTACATAGGCGAAATGTTCGTCGTCACGCAGCGCTTCGCCTTCGGGGGTTTGGTATTCCACGCGGAAGTGACCACCGCAAGATTCCTGACGATGCAGACCGTCGCGGGCCATCAGCTCGCCCAGTTCCAAGAAGTCGGCCAGACGAATGGCTTTTTCCAATTCCTGGTTGAATTCTTCGTTGGTACCCGGGATACGGACATTTTTCCAGAAATCCTTGCGCAAAGCCTGAATTTCGGTGATGGCTTTTTCGAGGCTTTCTTTGGTACGGGCCATCCCCACATTTTCCCACATGATGTGACCCAGTTTCTTGTGGATATCGTCCACCGATTCTTTCCCTTGGATCGAGAGCAGTTTGGCGATCTTTTCTTTGACGGCTTTTTCGGCTGCGGCGAATTCGGGAGCGTCGGTGTTGACTTTCGGCGACTGGATTTCGTGCGAGAGGTAGTCACCGATGGTATAAGGCAGTACGAAGTAACCGTCGGCCAGACCCTGCATCAGAGCCGATGCACCCAGACGGTTGGCGCCGTGGTCAGAGAAGTTGGCTTCCCCGATGGCGTACAGACCCGGGATGGTGGTCATCAGGTTGTAGTCTACCCAGATACCGCCCATGGTGTAGTGAACGGCCGGATAGATCATCATCGGTTCGTGATAGGGGTTCACGTCGGTGATCTTTTCGTACATCTGGAAGAGGTTCCCGTAACGGGCACGGATCACGTCTTCACCCAGACGGTCGATAGCGGTCTTGAAGTCGAGGAATACGGCCAGACCGGTTTCGTTCACCCCGTAACCGGCGTCGCAACGTTCCTTGGCGGCACGCGAAGCCACGTCACGCGGTACCAGGTTCCCGAAGGCCGGGTAACGGCGTTCGAGGTAGTAGTCGCGATCTTCTTCCGGGATGTCAGAAGCCTTTTTCTTTTTGGCGCGGATCAGTTCCACGTCTTCTTTTTTCTTGGGAACCCAGATACGACCGTCGTTACGCAACGATTCGGACATCAGGGTCAGTTTCGACTGCTGCGTTCCGTGAACGGGGATACAGGTCGGGTGGATCTGCGTGAAGCAGGGGTTAGCGAAGCAGGCGCCTTTTTTGTAGCACTGCCAAGCGGCCGAACCGTTGGAGTTCATGGCGTTGGTCGACAGGAAGAATACGTTCCCATAACCACCGGTAGCGATAACTACGGCGTGAGCCCCGAAGCGTTCGATTTCGCCGGTAATCAGGTTACGGGTGATGATCCCGCGGGCTTTGCCGTCGATCATGACCAGGTCAAGCATTTCGTGACGCGGATAGCTCTTCACGCTGCCTTTGGCGATCTGGCGGTTAAGGGCAGCATAGGCACCCAGCAACAGCTGCTGACCGGTCTGGCCGCGGGCATAGAACGTACGTGATACCTGAGCACCCCCGAAGGAGCGGTTATCGAGCAATCCACCGTAATCGCGGGCGAAGGGTACCCCTTGAGCGACGCACTGGTCGATGATGTTGTTCGACACTTCGGCCAGACGATATACGTTGGCTTCACGAGCCCGGTAGTCACCCCCTTTGATGGTGTCATAGAACAGACGGAATACCGAGTCGTTGTCGTTCTGGTAGTTTTTAGCGGCGTTGATCCCCCCTTGAGCGGCGATCGAGTGTGCACGACGGGGAGAGTCGCTGATGCAGAATATCTTGACGTTGTAGCCCAGTTCGCCCAGAGAAGCAGCAGCCGATGCGCCCCCCAGACCGGTCCCAACGACGATGATGTCCAGTTTGCGCTTGTTAGCCGGGCTGACTACTCTGATGTCAGCTTTGTGTTTGCTCCATTTCTCGGCCAACGGGCCGGCCGGAATTTTCGAATCTAACTTTGCCATAATCTTGTATTGTCTTATTTTACGATTCAGGATGGATTAGCACGCACCCCCGCAGAAGCTGCGCAGGAAGAATACGATGACTACCAGGGCGAAGCAAAGCATCACCACCGTGGCGAAAATGTTTGCAATGCATTTCCAGCGTTTGATCCAGATCTGGTTGTCCCAGCCGAGGGTTTGGAAGGCGCTCCAGAACCCGTGAGTGAGGTGGAACCACAGAGCGGCGAACCATACCAGGTAGAGGATTACGAATACCGGGCTGCTGAACAGGCTGGCGATGTAAGAGGCACCGTCGGCGGGGCTGAAGGGACCTACTTGTTCACCGACCAGTTCGGCGAACTGCATGTTGTACCAGAAGTTGTAGAAGTGCAGCAGCAGGCCCAGGATCACGATCACACCCAGCACGAACATGTTTTTCGAAGCCCAGCTGACGCCTTCTTCTTTTTTGGAAACCGCATAACGTTGGTTACCGCGGGCCTGACGGTTTTTGATGGTCAGGATAAAGGCGTAGATGATGTGAAACAGGAAACCGGCAGCCAGTACCAGGGTTCCGACCAAAGCATACCAGTGAGCTCCGAGGAATTCGCAGATCATGTTGTAGGCTTCGGTAGAGAAGACGGCCACAAGGTTCATCGACATGTGGAACAGCAGAAACAGGATCAGAAAGAGACCTGAGATACTCATAATCAACTTTCTGCCGATTGAGGAAGAGAACAAATTGCCCATAAGTAAGTTTGTTAGAAAATTTATGTCATCAATTAAATAAATGCGGGGGCGGAAAACGGGATGGGTTCGGTGTGCGATATGACCTCCCGAATCCTTCCCGTGCCACAAAGGTATCTGATTGTTTTTGAAATAACAATCCTTAGGGCCTCTTTGTCGGTAAATTTTTTGCGAAAAAAAGAGGTTTTTTCTCTTTGATCCGGTGCTTTAGGGGGTGAATGGGTCTTTTCGGGAGGTTTTGGAGGGGAAGCGCCGGAGGAGGTGATCGTTGGAGCGGGCGGTTGCCGGCCGGCTTGAAAGCAGGTCAAAAAGGAAAACTTTTCCGGGGAAACGCTGTGCGGGGTGCAAAGAAAGTGTGCCGTGGAGGGGTGAAATGTTTCGTTATTTTCGTTAAATTTGACAGCTGAGCCTTTGGAGAGGGCTCACGGGAAATGAAACCGTTTAATCAGGAAACGAATCATATGGAAAAACAGACTGTGCGGCAGCGAGTTGTCGGAATCGGAGAATTGTTGTGGGATATGTTGCCGGAGGGCAAGACTCCGGGCGGAGCTACGGCCAATTTTGCGTACCATGTATCGCAATTCGGCTTGGAGGGTGTGGTGGTCAGTGCTGTGGGCAATGATCCTTTGGGGGATGAATTGAAGACGCTGTTGGAGTCGCGGGGCGTGAATACCTGCCTCCAGCGCAACGATTATCCGACCGGAAGCGTGTTGGTCGAGCTGGACGCACAGGGAATTCCGGCTTATACCATTCGGGAACATACCGCCTGGGATCACATATTGTTCGATGAGACGCTGTTGAAAATGGCGTCGGGGTGTGCTGCGGCCAGTTTCGGTTCGCTGGCTCAGCGGGAAGAGGCCTCCCGGGAGAGCATCCGTCGCTTTTTGCAGAGCATGCCTTCGGAAAGCTGGCGGATCTTCGATATCAATCTGCGTCAGTCTTTTTATACGGAAGCGGTGATCAAAGGTTCGTTGGAATGTTGCAACGTTTTGAAGATTAACGACGAGGAGTTGGTTGTGCTGGCTCGGATGTTTGCTCTGGGAGAGGGGTCTCAGGAGGAACTTTGTCGTCGGATCATGGAACGCTATCCGTTGCGGGCATTGATTCTGACTTGCGGCAGCCGGGGCAGTTATGTCTTTACGGAAGAGGAATCGTCGTATCGGGAAACGCCTCGTGTGGAGGTGGTCGATACGGTCGGTGCCGGAGACTCGTTTACCGGCAGTTTTTGTGCGGCGCTGTTGCGGGGAAAATCGATCCCGGAAGCGCATGCCCTGGCGGTGGATGTGGCCGCGTATGTCTGCAGCCAGGCGGGAGGAATGCCGCCCATGCCTGAAGAGTTGAAGAATCGTTTGTAGCAGACGCTCCCTACAGATAGAGTTCTGGGGCCTTTTATGAAAAAGTCAGAAAATTTTCATGAATCATACGTTGAAAGGTATTGTTCCGCAACGCTTGCCGGCTGAGGCCGACAAAAGAAGTGTTCGTCGGGCGGTGAAGGCACAGTGGGCGTTGTGTGATCCGGAGGAGAGACTCGATCGCTCGGGTCGTATCATGGAAATGTTGGAGTCGCTGCCGGAGTTCAAACAAGCGCAAACCCTGTTGATGTATTGGTCGATGTCCCGGGAGGTCGATACCCAGGCTGCGGTGCGTCGATGGTCGGTCGGCAAACGGATTTTGTTGCCGGTCATGGCGGGCGATCACCTGCTGTTAAAACCCTATACGGGGGATGAGAATCTGGTGTGTCATCCCTGGGGCGTGTGGGAGCCGGCCTCCGGGCCGAGTGTGCCGCTCCGTGAGGTTGATTTAGTGGTTACTCCCGGTGCGGCCTTCGATCTGGAGGGAGGCAGGCTGGGATATGGCAAGGGTTTCTACGATCGGTTGTTGAGTTCGCCGGAGGCCGGCTCGTGCCGAAGCGTAGGGGTTTGTTTCGACTTTCAGTGGTACGATCGGCTGCCCCGGGAAGCGCATGATGTGGCGGTGAATCGGGTGATCGTGGGAGCTGCGCGGGAGGTCTGGGTGCATAATCCGTAGCGAAAAGACGAAATGCCCCGCAAAATCGTTATCTTTGTGCTCAAATCTGATGACTTATGAAACAATATCTGATACGTTCTGTCAAATACCTCATTTGGTTGACGATCCTGTTTATGGTGGTCTTCCTGCTGATGATCCTTACAGGGGGTTCGCAGGTGGGAGCGGCCGAAAGCCTGGAACTCCTGTTCGGTAGTTCGCGTGGGACGATGATGATTTGTGCCATTGTTTTTCTGGCCTTGTTGTACCCGCGCTATGGTTTTGTGAATCGGGAGATTCGGGTCGATCTGTCTGAAAATCGGGACGTCGTGCTGGAAGCCTTTTCCCGGAGCGGTTACCGTCTGATGGAAGAGACAGAGGCCGGAATGGTCTTTCGGGCCGATGCCGGATGGAAACGGGCCTTGTTGCTGTGGGAAGATACGTTGCGTGTGGTCCCGACGCCGGCCGGATTTGCCATTGAGGGATTGCGCAGAGAGGCCGTTAAGGTGGAATTCCGCCTCAAACCGATGCTCCGGGGAGAGTAACCGGGCGTGTGTGATGGAGAATAGATTATGAAAGAAATATTGAAAAAGCGAAAAGGACTTCGTTATATCCTGCTTTCAGGGATTGTGGTGGTGGCCGGAGGGCTTTTCATGGCAGCCTCCAATCCCGATTTTGCCTTGGGGCGTAATCTGCAGATTCTGTTCAATCTGTTTCGGGAACTGAATCTGATGTATGTTGATCCCGTCGACCCGGATAAAATGCTTAAAGACGCGGCCGAAGGGATGGTCTCCCGTCTTGATCCCTATACGGAACTGATTCCCGAGAGCGAAATGTCCGATTTCGAAATCATGACCACCGGGAAATATGGCGGTATGGGCGCCATGATCCGCAAAAGCGGGGATTATGTGATGATCGCCCAACCCTATCGCGGTTTTCCGGCCGATAAAGCCGGGTTGGTGATCGGCGAT
Organism: Alistipes sp.; assembly: GCA_019422485.1. GTDB lineage: Bacteria > Bacteroidota > Bacteroidia > Bacteroidales > Rikenellaceae > Alistipes_A. The sequence continues at coordinate 24,665 of JAHZDG010000023.1, forward strand.
TTGGTGCTGGAGGTAAACGGTCAGGATATCAAAGGAATGGAAGTGGCCGATGTGAGTGCGCTGCTCAAGGGAACGCCGGGTACGCCTCTGAAACTGAAGGTCAAAAAACTGCTGTCGGGTGAAACCGAAGAGGTCTCGCTGAAACGGGAACGCATTACGATTTCGGGGGTGACCTATTCGGGCATGGTGGCTGACAGCATCGGTTATATTGCCCATAGCGATTTTACGGAGGATTGCAGCAGTGACATCCGCAATGCGTTTATGTCGCTGAAAAAGCAGGGCATGAAGGCGTTGATTCTTGACCTGCGGAGCAACGGAGGCGGGATTTTGCAGGAAGCGGTGAAGATTCTGTCGATGTTCGTACCCAAAGGAACGGAAGTGGTGCGGATGCAAGGTCGTCAGAAACAGACCGATGCCACCTTCATTACACAAAACGATCCGATCGATACCGAAATTCCGTTGGTGGTGTTGGTCAATAGCACGTCGGCGTCGGCTTCGGAGATCGTTTCGGGAGCCTTGCAGGACCTGGATCGGGCCGTGCTGATCGGACAGCGCACTTTCGGGAAAGGCTTGGTGCAGTCGACCATCCCGTTGGGGTATAACGCTTATGTGAAGTTGACGACGGCCAAATATTATATTCCCAGCGGACGTTGCATTCAGGCGATCGACTATGCCCATCGGGCCGAAGATGGAAGTGTGGGTGCGGTGCCCGATTCGTTGATCCGGGAATATACCACCCGTCAGGGTCGTAAAGTATACGACGGAGGAGGTATTATGCCGGATATCCGGATCCCTGCCACCTATTACAGTAATTTCGCCATCGCTCTCTATAACAATGGTTTTATCGAAGACTTCGCCAACGAATACTACAAACAGCATCGGGACGGCGTGGATGTTGATACTTATCGGTTGAGCGATGCGGAATACCAGGATTTCGTTCGTTTCATGGCCGACAAGACGGTCGATTTTGAGTCGGAAACCAAAGAGGCTTTGGATCAGTTGCGCAAAAAAGCGGAACGGGATAAATACCTCGACCGGATCTCGGATGAACTGACCGCCATTGAAAATAAGATTCAGGAGGATAAACAGTCCGATCTGACCTCTTTCCGGGACGATATTACCCGGCTGATCGAAGGCGAAATTCTGTTGCGCTATCATTATAAGGAGGGTGTGGCACGCCACAATCTGCCGACCGATCCGGGAGTGACCGAAGCGGTGAAACTGCTGAACGATCCGGCTCGTTATCAACAAATTCTGACGTCTCAAGATACCGAACGCAAATAGGTCTTTCAACCGTAACAAGGCTCGTATGTCCCAACGCAAAAAGATTCTCAGTCGGGTGTTTTCGTTCCGGAACCGGGTGGTGATCATCGCCCTGGGGTTGATTATCGGTACGACCTCGCTGATTTTTACCAACCGAATGGCCCGCCAGCTGCGAATCAAGGAGCAGAATGAGGTGGCCATGTGGTCGTGGGCCATGAGCAAAATGGGTGAAGTGGGGCCCGATAACCAGTTGCTGCTGTTTATCATCAATGCCAATACCAATATCCCGTTTATCGTGACGACCGGGGTATTGCAGGTGGTGGAAAGTCACCTGATCCCGGAGCGTATTTTGAAAAACCCCGGCTTGTTGCGGCAAAAACTCGAAGAGATGTCGGCGGCCAATCATCCGCTGGAGATCAAGACCCTGGTGGGAGATACCTACTATCTTTTCTACGATGAGTCGAACCTGTTGAAAAGCCTGGTCTACTTCCCTTATGTTCAGCTAACCATCATTTTGGTGTTTGCCATCTTTGGCTACATCACCTTCCGCTCCTCCAAACAGGATGAACAGAATCGCGTTTGGATCGGGCTGGCCAAAGAGACGGCCCATCAGTTGGGTACCCCTACCTCATCGTTGATGGGATGGGTCGAGTATCTGCGGACCCAACCGATCGATCAGCAGGCCGTGGATGAGATCAGCAAAGACGTGACCCGCCTCTCGAAAGTGGTGGATCGTTTTTCGAAGATCGGTTCGGCCACGTTGCTGAGCGAAGGCGTGATCAACGAGATTGTGGGCGGGAGTGTCCTCTATTTCCGAACCCGTGTGCCCCGAAACGTGACGATCAGTTACAACGGTTTGGCGATGGCCCAACAGCGGGCGATGGTCAATGAGGCGCTGTTCGAATGGGTGATCGAGAACCTGTTGAAGAATGCCCTGGATGCCTTGTCGGGGGTGGGACATATCGACGTGAAGCTTTCGGACGATCCCAACTGGATATATATCGACGTGAAAGATACCGGAAAAGGAATTGCCAAAGGTAATTTCAAACGGATTTTCGAGCCGGGATTTACGACCAAAACCCGAGGATGGGGCTTGGGCCTTTCGCTCAGCAAGCGAATCATTGAAGATTATCACAACGGGAAGATCTTTGTGCTGGAGTCGGAAATCGATCAGGGCACGACGATCCGGATCGCGTTGAAAAAAATTGATGCTTAATCTGTACCTATGATGAATATCCCGTTCTGTACCGATTGTGAATCGTGGATGGGGCCGCTGGGGACAGATAGCCTTGCTGCGGATACGTTACCTCCGGTGGAATGGAACGTTGATTATTTTTTCGGACCCGCCAGCCAGTTTGCGTCGGCACATGTCGCTGCTCCGCGAGTGATCGATCATTTCCCTTGGATAGATAGTTATGCCTATGAGGCATTGGTGATCACACTTTTTATCTTGGCTTGTTACCTCTTGTATCAATATCGTAGCAGTATCGGTATTTTGTTCAAGATGCAGACCCATCGGGTACCGTTGGAAAAAGTCTATGAGGAACAGACTCTGTTTTTTAAAAATTTTCTGCGGATTGCCTTGGGTATGATGGCTTTGTTGGCAGTGGGGATTGTGGTTCGTCTGGGTGATTTCTGGCAGATGAGCCATTGGTTACCGGGACTGTCACGAGCTGAAACCAACTGGATTGTTCTGGGGGTGTTAACGGCTTGTGCCGGGGTGATGCTCTATCGGTATCTGGCGAATCTGTTGATCGGTGGAGTGACGCAAAATCGACAGTTTTTCGATCGCTATCGCTTTATGAATCGGGTATTTTCGGCCCTCAGCGGGGTGTTGCTGACCCCGCTTTTCCTACTTTGTGCCCTGTATGAAGGAGCGGGGGCCAGATGGATTATCTATTTGATGGTCGGTGTGATAGCTCTGTTGGTGGGAGGGTATCTCGAAAGTAGTTATCGATTCTTTGTCTCGAGAAATGTTTCAATTCTGCAATGGATTTTGTACCTTTGCACCGTCGAAATCTTCCCGCTCAGTTTGTTGTTATTTGCGGGATTGCGTTATGCGATCTGAATCGTAGTGGTTTCCGCGACTTCGGTTCGGAGAGAGAAAAATCAGAACGTTAAAAGTTTTTGTTTTGAAAATTAAAAATATTTTAGTCTCTCAGCCGGCTCCGGCGATGATCGAAAAGTCCCCGTTCAACGAGATTATCCTCAAACATCATGTTGATATCAAATTCCATCCTTTTATTAAGGTGGAAGGCGTATCGCTCAAAGAATTCCGTAGCCAACGAATCGAAATTCTGGAACATAGTGCGGTGATTTTTACCAGCCGGACGACCATCGACAGCTTCTTCCGTCTGTGCGAAGAGGCTCGCATCACAATCCCTGAAACGATGAAGTATTTCTGTAATACGGAAGCCGTAGCGCTCTATCTGCAGAAATATATTGTGTATCGTAAACGGAAGATTTTCTTTGCCGACGGTTCTTTTGCCAACTTTATGGAGCTGATCCTGAAGCATAAAACGGAAAAATTCCTGCTGACGCTTTCCGAACCGCACAAACCGGAAATGCCGATGGCCATGGAAAAGCTGAAGCTGAAATTCGATAAAGTGATTTTGGCACGTACGGTGAGTGCCGATTTGACGGATATCGATATCAATCAGTATGATATGCTGGTTTTTTACAGTCCGTCGGAAATCGCTGCGCTGCTCTCCAAATTCCCGGAAGTGGGCGAAACTCCCCGGATCGCCACGTTTGGTCACGGTGCCACTCGTGCAGCCCTGAAAGAAGGTCTGACGGTCAGTGTCATGGCGCCGACTCCTGAAGCTCCCTCGATGACCAAGGCGCTGGAACTCTATATCCAAAAGATCGAAGCTGGCGAAGATGTGCCTGCTGTAATGCTCGAAGGGGACTCTCCGGACCAGGCTTATATTCAGTCGCGGGAAGTGCGGACGGTGAAACGTCGTCCCGCAACTGCCAAACCGGCTGCCAGCAATAGCGTGAAATCGGTCGTTTCGGCCAAAAAATAATCCGGTGTTTTCGGAACGATATACGCTCCCGCGGGCGCAACGCCTGCGTTCGAAACGCCGCATCGATGCATTGTTCGGTGGCGGCAAAGGAGGGTTTGTCTATCCGATTCGCTATGTGGCCTTACGGGAAAAGGCTTCGGAACCGGAAGTTTGTCTGCTGGTGTCGGTGCCCAAACGGCATCATAAACGGGCCCATGCACGCAATTTGTTGAAACGTCGGTTGCGGGAAGCCTACCGTTTACAGAAAGAACCTTTGCGGGCGGAGATGCTTCGTCGAGGGGAGCGGCTCAGTTTGGCGTTGTTGTATACGTCTGATCGGGTGTTGGATTATGCGGTGATCGAACAGTCCGTACGCAAAATTCTGGAGACGCTGCTGTCCGAGTCTCAAGATTGATCCGGGACTCTCCGTTGCGTCAGAACGCTTCGGTCTCTTTTCATAGAATCTTTTCGAGGGAAACGTATGGGCAAAAAATCGGTTTCATATAAAGCGTGGCTTCGAAAAGCGGCGATTGCCCCTTGGATCGGTCTGATCCGTTTCTACCAATATTGCATTTCCCCGTTAACTCCTCCGTCGTGTCGCTATGTGCCGACCTGTTCGCAGTACGCATTGGACGCGTTGCGTCGTTATGGTCTCTGGAAAGGCGGATGGCTGACCCTGAAGCGATTGTTGCGTTGTCATCCCTGGGGCGGGAGCGGGTATGATCCGGTTCCCTGAGTTTCGGAGAGGAATGTGCAGTGGCGATTCTTGAGTCGCAAAAGGGAGAGTGAGCATGTGCAACGCTGAAAGCGCATGATGATAAAAAAGACCTGCCATACAGCAGGTCTTTTTTGGTTATTGGCGGGGTCTTCTCTACCCTTTCTGTTATCGGATGATGCGATAATAGTCGGCTTTGCGGGGTTTGGCTTCGCTCGGAGTGGCATCCGGGTAGCCCAGTGCCAAGGCCCCGACCCCCATCAATCCGTCGGGCAGACCCCATTGTTTCATGAGGGCTTTCCCCTCTTCGGTGGCGAACATCTCCTGTTCGCGGTTGATCCAGCAGCTCCCCAAACCTAAGGCATGAGCGGCCAGCATCATGTTTTCCAATACGCAACTGCCGTCTTGCAAGGAATTCTTCCCTCCGTCGGGGGCAAATACCAGCACGTAAGTGGGGGCATCGTAATAAGGGTTGGAACTGACGCCCATGATGCGGGCATTCATTTCGGTCAGTTGGCGGATTTGGTCCGGCTGCTGAACGGCCACGATGAATGGTGATTGAAGACCCCGTGCCGTGGGAGCATAGGT
>JAHZDG010000024.1 GCA_019422485.1 Alistipes sp.
GCGTACAGAACTAATGAATGGATTGCTTAGGCAATCTTAACAGTTAGTTTTCCTTTATCCAGGGCGGAACTTCGGTTCCGCCCTGGTTTTTTTATATATGGAGGTTAGTGTGAATTTAGAGAGAGATATTCTTGTTGGATTTTGTTCTTTTAGGACGGTTTTTTGAGTGTCAGGTTTTCTCGGAGTTGGAAAGACTCGATTATTCCTGTATTTTTGTTCATGAAAGAGGCTCCTTTTATATATAAGGTATCCTCTATGGAAAATATCGTGAGATAACGTAGCTATGCGATCTTTCGGTCGTTTCGAAGATGGGAACCTGAAGTGGTCGATACACGACTCGGTTGGTAAAATTCCGGAGGGATCGTAGAGAAATTGACTTTTCCTTTTAGAGAGTCTGTTTGTAGTAGAAAATTTATTTAATGAATAGTATTTTATGAAGTCAAAATGGTTATGTGTATCCCTTTTGTGTCTGTGGGCCGGTTATGCGGTAGCGGCAGAAAGGGTAGTGTGTGTCGGGAAGTCCCGTACGGGGGTTCCGAAAGGGGCTCAGCTGGTATCGTCCTTGCAGAAAGGGATTGACCTGGCGGGCAAGTATAAACAACAGGGTGATGATGTGACTTTGTTGATTGCCGGAGGGGATTACTCGCTGGATAAAACTTTGGAACTGACTGAAGCACAATTAGGTACTGGAGGTAGTCGTTTGGTGATTCGGCCTTTGAATGATCAGCAGGTTGTATTGCGAGGCGGTGTTTCGATATCTCCGCGTTTATTGGAAAAGGTTGCTGCGGATGAACCTCGGATTCGTCCGGAGATGCGGGATAAGGTTTATAAAGTGGATTTGCGTAAGGCGGGGATTCGTGAGGTCGGTCCGATTCGCAACTCGGGTTTCAGCCGTCCGGCTTTGCCGGCCTGGACCGAAGTGTTTGTCAACGATCAGGTGCAACAACTCTCCCGCTGGCCGAACGATACGATGGCTCTGATGGGGAAGGTGCTGGAAACAGGGTCGATTCCGCGGGTCGGCGATATGGCGAACAAGGGAGGAACGTTTGCCTACCTGGACGAACGTCCTTCGGACTGGAAACAGGGCATTCCGAAATGGATTGCCGGTTATTTTGCCCATGGCTATGCCGATGATATGGTTCGTATCGCTTCGATCGATACCGTCAAGAAAACCATCACGCTGGATGAAGCGGTGATGTACGGTTTGATTTCCGGTTCGGATTTTAATCGCTGGTATGTGGTCAATTTGCCGGAAGAGATCGATCGTCCGGGCGAATACTATATGGACGAAGAAAATCTGGTGTTGTGGATTTACCCGTCGGAAGAGGTTCGCACGCTGTCGCTTTCGTTGTTGGCCGAACCGATGATGGCCATCGAAGGGGTGAAGAACGTCGAGGTACAACAGCTCTCTTTCCGTGTCAGTCGAGGCATGGGGGTTTATATGGAGCGCACCGAAGAAGTGGTTCTGCGGGGTTGTGAATTCCGCAACCTGGGGGCGACGGCTGTATGTATCGGGAAAGGCATTGAACCGGCCAAACAATATGGTCATACCTTTTTGGGTAAACCGGTTTCCCGGATGATTGGGAATTTGGCCCAGCATATCTATCTGGATACGACTTTCGATCGCGAGGCCGGGAAACGTAACGGTGTTGTGGATTGTGTGATCCGGGATGTCGGTGCCGGAGGGATCAGCATGGGCGGAGGCAATCGTAAAACCTTCGTTCCGGGCGAAAACTATGTGCAGAACTGCCGGATCAGCCGCTATAACCGGGTGGAACGTTCTTATCGTCCGGCCATTTCGATCATGGGGGTAGGAAACCGCATTTCGCATTGCGAAATTTACGATGCTCCTTCATCGGCCATCATTTTGCAGGGGAACGACCATCTGATCGAATACAACGACATTCATAATGTATGTACGGAAATTGACGACCTGGGCGCCGTTTACTATGGCCGAGACCCGTCGGAACAGGGAAACCGCTTGATGTATAACTATGTTCACCATCTGAGCGCCAAACGTCGTGTGACCGGTTTCTACCATGATGACGGAGCCTGCGGGATGACGGCGATTGGGAATATTCTCTATAAAGCTGGTCTGCAACCGGTCCTGTTGGGCGGTGGGTCGGATAACTACTATGAAAATAACATCTTTATCGGAACGCCTTACGGGTTGTATGTAGACAATCGTCTGGAAAACTGGGCCGGAACGAAAGAGATCCTGGATCTGTATAAGAAACGTTTCGAAGCGGTGAATTATCAGACGGGCCCCTTCAAGGAAAAATATCCGAAGGCAGCCGGTTATTTCGAAGAGGGGATTCAGACGCCGAAGCGGAATACGGCTCGTAACAACCTCTTCTATGATATCAGCAAATTGTTGGTTTGCCCGGGCGAACGTCCCTATGAACGGGCTTATATGGAGATGGTCGGCAACTGGATTACCTGGAGCGGTAAGGGCTTTGAGGATCCCGGTTTCGTGGATGCTGCTTCCGAAAATTGGAACTTGAAACCCGACGCGGCTGTTTTCCGTAACATTCCGGGCTTCAAAGCGATTCCGTTCGACCAGATCGGATGTTCGTTGCCCAAGGATGAAGAGTAAAAAGAAGCCTGGTAGAGCAGGTCATGATATAACAAAGCCACTCCTTCAGGGAGTGGCTTTGTTATAGAAGAAAACGTCTTTGGATTACTGTTTTGAAGCTTCTACAGAGGCTTTGCGGAAATCTTTGAGCAGTTTACTCAGTTCGAGAGCTGCTTTGCGAGCACGCGTACCGGCAGCTTTGTTGTTCTTTTCGATTTGAGCGGTTGCGTTTTCAGTGAAAGCGGCAATCTGCTCATTGATTTGAGACATTAACTTTTGCATAGTATCTGTTGTTGGTGAATAAATGAATTGACCAAAATTAAACACCTTTTCCAAAAGATCCAAATAATCGAGTTCTTTTCTTCGTAAATCCGTGTTGCAGAATGGGTTTTCGGTATGAAAGGACGTTTTTTAAAGACCTCCCCCGGTTTTGCGGCTAAAGAGTTCATGGGCTGAAACGGCCAGGGTAGCAATACTGATTCGGCAGTCGGGAACCTGTTCGAGCAGGATTTCGGCGGCCGCTACCAGGGTGGCTCCGGTGGTCAGCACGTCATCGACCAGGAGGAGATGACGTTTCGCTAACCGTTCGGGATGACGGACCGTGAAGATGCCCCGGACGTTTTCCCAGCGGTCGTTGCGATGGCGAGTCGAGGCTTGAGAGGGATTGTGGATATGGCGTTTCAGGCAGCGTTTTTCGACCGGAATGCCTAACCGTTCTCCGATACCTTCTGCCAGGTATTCGGCTTGGTTGTAGCCGCGCAGCAGTCGGCGGCGGAAATGGAGGGGAATCGGGATGATCAGGTCGAGGTCTCGATAGCCTTCGCCTTCTCGGAGAGCTTCGCCCATGAGTGTACCCAATTCCAGACTGATGCGCCATTGGCCGGCGTATTTGAAGGCATGGATCATTTTCCTGTATTGACTGCCTCGGGTGAAGAAAAGCAACGAAGATGCTTCGACCACGGGGATAAGCCCTCCGAATTTTTGAAAGACCGGGTTGTCGTGTGAGCGGGCATATCCGGTGAGGGGCATGTCCCAGCGACAACGCGGACAGAGGGTGCGGGCCCCTTCCGGGAGGGGGCCTCCGCAGGCAATGCAACGTTCCGGAAAGAACAGATGCAACAAGGCGGCGAGCGGATTCTCCATAAATACGGTCTTCAAGCGGGTCGATCGGATGCTTTCTTTCCAAAGATAGCAAAAAAGGAGGATTGTGGGTAGGGGAATTACCTGCGGAAGTAGGGGCGGACTTTCGATCAGTCGAGGATCGCGGGTTGGAGGAGGGTTATATGCAAAAAGAGGGAGCACCGGAGTGTTCCCTCTTTTGTATGGAGAATCGGAGGATTCTCTTAGTCTTTGAAGTAACGGTTCCACAGACCCTGGAATCCGGCGCCGTGACGAGCTTCGTCTTTGCACATTTCGTGTACGGTGTCGTGGATGGCATCCAGGTTGAGTTGTTTGGCCAGCGTGGCGATCCGTTTTTTGTCTTCGCAAGCGCCGCATTCAGCTTCCATACGAGCTTTTACGTTGGTCTTGGTGTCCCATACGACTTCGCCCAGCAGTTCGGCGAATTTGGCAGCGTGTTCAGCTTCTTCCCAAGCGTAGCGTTTGAAAGCTTCTGCGATTTCGGGATACCCTTCACGATCGGCCTGACGGCTCATGGCCAGGTACATCCCTACTTCGGTGCATTCGCCGGTGAAGTGAGCTTTCAGCCCGTCGAGCACTTCGGCGTCTACACCCTGAGCTACACCCAGACGGTGTTCATCGGCCCAAACCATGGCCCCGGCTTCGGGAGCTACATATTCTTTGAATTTCGATTTGGGTTGTTTGCACTGGGGGCAAAATTCGGGAGCTTCTTCCCCTTCGTAGATGTAACCGCAAACGGTGCAGATAAATTTCTTTTTCATGGTTGTAAATAATTAAGTAAGGTTTTATTGTTTTTTCATGTGAGTGCAATGGGCGCAAATGCCTCGATAGTAGAGTTGAGCCGAACTGACCCGATGGTCTTTGGGGTAGAGGGCTTCGGGGAGGGTCCCCAGCGGCACGTCGTACAAGGAGCCGCAGTGGTCGCACAGAAAGTGTCCGTGCAGAGAGATGTCGCCGTCGTAACGCGAAAAGCGCGGATCGATGGTGATGTGAGCCGCTGCTCCTCGAGCCACCAGCAGTTCCAGGGTGTTATAGACGGTGGTCCGGGAGAGAGTGGGTATCTCCGGTGCCAGGGCCTGGTAGATCTCTTCTGCCGTCGGGTGGGTGCGGTGATTGAGCAGGTAGTTCATCACGGCGATACGTTGCACCGAAGGACGGATGCCGTATTCGTTCAGGTAGGTGCTGGTATCGGTGATGGGTTGCATTTTTTGTAATGATTACAATTTTGTAACGATTGCAAAGGTAGGGAAGATTTTGGGATCTCCAAATTTTTTGACAAAAAAAAGCGACCCGTTGGATCGCTTTTTTGTAAGTCATTATTTAATATGGGGTAACGGTTGGCTAAGACCTTTGTTTGCAGAACACCTCTTATACCGAAGGGGAAGCCCAAAGAGTTTATTTCTTCAGGGCTTCGAATCCCAGACCGTAAACGCCCATAACGCTGCCGAAGGTCATAAAGGCATGAGGATCGACCTCTTTGATGACCTTGAAAATCATATTGGATTCGTTTTTGCGGCAGACGACCATTACCAGTTTAGTGGGTTTCTTGCTGTACCATCCCATGCCGTCGATGAGCGTTACACCGCGGTGCATGGTATCGTAAATGCGCGAAGCGATCTCTTCGTAGTGTTGGGAGACGATTAGAATTTGGGTCGATTGGCGGTTCCCGGCCATCACGGCATCAATTGTGTATCCGAACGTAGCCACCATGACAAACCCGTAAATCGCGGTGCTGATATCCTTAAAGATGAAAATCGAACACCCCATCGTGATCATATCGATGGTCATCAATATCTTGCCATAGCTGATCGTTTTGTATTTATTGATGATCATGGCGATGATATCCATCCCGCCGGAGTTGCCGCCCTGCATGAAGCAGATACTTACCCCGATCCCGGCCACGGCACCGCCCAAGATCACCGAAAGCAGTTTTTCTTCGGAGAGGCCCAACAGGTGTTCGGGGATGATTTCCTGGAATATACCCAATGCGACGGAGAGGAAGATAATGGCGTATAAAGTTTTTGCGCCGACTTTCAGTCCGACCAGCCAGGAGCCCAATGCCACGAAGATCCCGTTGATAACCAGGAATGAGATCCCCAACGGAATCCCTCCGTTGTCACCGCCGGTGGCATAGTAAATAAGAAGGCCCACCCCGTTGACGCCACCCCCCATTACTTTGGCGGGAAGCAGAATACAGGTCCAGGCAAATGCATACAGTAACAACCCGAAGGAGATCAGAAAGTATTCCTTGAGCGTTTGAAAGATTTGAGCTTTAGTGACGAGTTTCATACTGTTAAAAATAGCAAAGAATTTGTAAATATTGTCAATATTTTTTGATTTTTTTGATTCGATCGATAAAAAATTCGCGAATAGAAGTTTTAAATGTGTTTTTGTGATGAAATTCGGAAATTTTGAGGGTTTGGAGGGCGGAAATTTGGGGGCGGGAGCCGGATGAGGCGCTTGTCGGGCCGAGAGGGACGGGTGAAATTTGTGTCTCGGAAACGGTAAAAATGCTACCTTTGTTTGATGCCTTGGAAGAATCGCTCTGGAACGATGATGAATGAATCTGCGGAACGATATGTCGATGTGATCCTGCCGTTGGATACACCGCCGTTGACCTTTGTGCTGCCCGAATGTTGGGTGGACAGCGTGGAGGTCGGCAGCCGTGTGTTGGTTCCGCTGGGGGCCCGGAAGTTCTATACGGGCATCGTATTGTGTGTGCATGACCGTAAACCGGAGGTCAAACGCCTGCGGGCGATCGCCGAGGTGACCGATGCGGTTCCGGTGGTGACGCCCGAACAGCTGCGGTTGTGGAGGTGGATGGCCGATTATTATTTGTGTTCGCCGGGGGTTGTGATGCGGGCAGCCTTGCCGGCAGCCCTGAAACCTGCCGGATTTTCCCGGGACGAAGCCTTACAGGGGGATTATCGGGCGCCGCGGATTGCCTATGTACGCTTGCATCCCCGGATTGTTTCCGAGGAGGATTTGCAGACGGTGCTCGATTCGCTCGGACGGGCACGGGCGCGGCAGCGGGCGGTGATGGAGTATCTGTGCGCCGCCCGTCCGGAAGGGATGGCAGAGGATGCGCCCGGAGCTTTTGACCCGAGAGGCCTGAGAGCGGTACCTCGTCGTCATATTTCCACATCGGGGCCGGTGCTCAAGGCGCTGATCGAACGCGAAATCCTGGAGCTGTTCTGGCAGGAGCCCCTTTCTGAAAATCAATCTACGGCATTTGCTCCGTTACCACAGCTTTCGGAACCGCAAACCCGGGCGTTGGAAGCGTTGCGGAGTGGTTTGGGTGAGAAATCGGTCGCCTTGTTGCAGGGGGTGACCGGAAGCGGGAAAACCGAGATTTACATTCATTTGATTGCCGAGGCCCTGCAGAGCGGAGGCAATGTGCTCTATCTGTTGCCTGAAATCGCCCTGACAACCCAGCTGATCGAACGGATGCGGACCTATTTCGGGTCGGCGGTCGTGGTCTATCACTCACGGTTGAGCGATCGTCGTCGGGCCGAAGTCTATCGGCAGTTGCTCGATTCGCCGGGAGGACAACTGATTATGGGGGTGCGTTCTTCGGTGCTGTTGCCGATGCCGGCGCTGTCGCTGGTGGTCATTGACGAAGAGCATGAAAACAGTTTCAAACAGAGTGATAACGCGCCTCGTTATCATGCACGTGATACGGCTATTCTGTTGGCCTCGCTGTATGGGGCCCGCACGGTTTTGGGGAGTGCCACGCCTTCGCTGGAATCTTACCTGAATGCTTGCAGCGGGAAATATGCGCACGTGATATTGTCCGAGCGGTACAGAGGTGATCGTTTCCGATACGTTGCGGGCGGCACGTCGGGGGGAAAAGCGTTCCCATTTCAATACGGCGTTGCTGGAACGGATCGATGAGGCACTGAAACAGGGCGATCAGGTGATTTTGTTTCAGAATCGGCGCGGATTTTCGCCCTATGTCGAATGCGGGAGTTGCGGTTGGACGGCCGGTTGTCCGCAGTGCAACGTGACGCTGACCTATCACAAGGCGGAAGGACTGTTGCGTTGTCATTATTGCGGTTATCAGATGGCGGTACCGCGGATGTGTCCGTCCTGCTCGGCGGAAGATTTGCGACCAATGGGCTTCGGAACCGAAAAAATCGAAGAAGCTTTACAAGACATATTCTCCGAAGCGGTGGTCGATCGACTGGATGCCGATACGGCCCGGACAACGCGGAGTTATGCCCGGATCCTGACCGATTTCGAACAGGGGAGAACCGATATTTTGGTGGGTACCCAGATGATTACCAAGGGATTCGATTTTGGGCGAGTGTCGTTGGTCGGGATTCTGAATGCCGATAATCTGCTGAACTATCCCGATTTTAGGGCGGGGGAGCGAGCCTTCCAACTGATGATGCAGGTGGGAGGTCGGGCCGGTCGTCGGCAACGGCAGGGAACGGTGGTCATTCAGACGACCCAGAGCACCCATCCGATCATCGAACAGGTGCGTCGGGGAGATTACGAAGCGATGGCGGCCTCACAGCTGGCCGAACGTCGGGCGTTTCTTTATCCGCCCTATTGCCGTATGATTGCATTGACGCTCAGGCATCGGGACAAAGGTCTGTTGTGGCGGGCGGCAGCTGTTTTCGGGACCGGGTGTCGGACGGTTTTTGGGGCACGGGTGCTGGGTCCCGAGGCTCCTCCGGTGGATCGGGTGCGGGGACAGTTTTTGGTTCGTTTCCTGCTCAAGATCGAAAAACAACGCTCGTTTGCCCGGGCCAAAGTTTTGTTGAAAGAGCAGATCGAACAGTTGCAGGCCCGACCGGAGTTCCGGTACGTGGAGGTCATTCCGGATGTCGATCCACAATAGAACATTGACGAAAATCGGCTTTTTTTCTGAGTCGTCACGGCAGCAAAAGACATGAGACAAGATGTAATGTTTCGGGGAAAGAGGCTTGGGGATCGCTCCTTTCGCATGAAACAATCGAAGACATTGCTCCGAACGGAGAATTTGATCGGTTTTGCGATAAACCTTATCTTTGTTGAAAGAGAGAAAGTCTTTTCGGGTATCCGATAAACGTATGAAAAACCTTTACTAACCTATATACTTGTTCTTGAATGAAAAATCTACTGACCCTTTTGTTGTTGGTGCTAGTTATGGGTGCCTGTTCCCGGCCTGCCGAGACAGTCAATACCCTGCGGGCACCGGCTTATCCGTTGTTTACGGTGGATCCGTATGGCAGCCTGTGGTCGATGACCGATTCCCTCTACGGAGACCATACCCGTCATTGGACGACGGAACCCAATCCGCTGATCGGAGCTATTCGCGTGGACGGGGTGGTTTACCGTTTTATGGGTTCGGACGATCTGCGTCTCGATCCGATTCCCGGAGCCGGGATGGCTTTGGAAAACCCCAACTGGCCGGCCCGTTATACCAAAACAACCCCTCGGGCGGGGTGGGAAAAGCCCGGATTTGACGATAGCGACTGGTTGCCGGGAGAAGGAGCCTTGGGAACCAAACGCGAAACGGCTGTGGGAACGATTCTCAATTTCAGCGATACGGCGGTGTGGGTGCGTCGTCAGATCGAACTACCGGAAGACCTGACCGATCGGGATATTGTGCTGGAGTATTCGCATGACGATATCTTTTCCCTCTATGTCAATGGAATCGAGGTGGCCTCGTCGCCGACTGACACCCGGGAGAAGAACGTGCAGCTGGTGTTGCCCGATGAGGTGAAACAGACCCTCAAACGCGGGAAAAATTGGATTGCCGCCGAGGTGCGGAATACCGAAGAGTTTTATTTGATCGACTTTGGGTTGTACGACCAGGCGGGACGTACGGCCTATTTGCCGCGTACGGCTCGTCAGACCAGTGTCGATTTGCAGCCGACCCGGACCCGCTATGCGTTCGAATGCGGACCGGTCGAACTGAAAGTCGATTTCCTGGCTCCGCTGTTGCTGGACGATCTGGAAGTGATGGCCCGTCCGGTCAATTATATTACCTATGAAGTGGCCTCGACGGACGGTCAGGCTCACGACATCCAGCTCTATTTCGAGATGGGGCGCGAATGGGGAATCAACTATCCTTACGACGAATCGTGTGCTGCGACCTATGTGAAGGATGGTTATGCTTTCCTGAAAAACGGCAGTACGACTCAAAATGTATTGGGCCGCAAAGGCGATAATGTGCGTCTCGACTGGGGCTACTTTTATTTGGCAGCCCCGGCCGACGGAACGACCCTGGGGGTTGGTACCCCCGGAGAGTTGCGGACGGCTTTTGCTCGGAACGGGCGGATGGATTCGCTGCCTGCTCAGGCGGTCGACCGGGCTTCGGCACTGGTGCGTTCGCTGGGTGCGGTCGATCAGGCCTCGGGCCGGGTGATGATCGGGTGTGACGACCTCTATTCGTTGCAGTTCTTCGGCGAGAACCTGCGGGGTTATTGGAACCGGAAGGGCGACCGGACGATCGAACAACTCTTTATGCAGGCCGATGCTGAATACCCCGATCTGGCCGAACGTTGTCGGGCGTTCGATGCCCGTCTGATGGCCGATGCCCGTCGTTCAGGAGGGCAGAAGTATGCCGAGTTGTGTGCGTTGGCTTATCGGCAGGCTATCGCAGCCCATAAACTGCTCGAAGGTCCGAACGGAGAGTTGATGTTTATCTCCAAGGAGAATTTCAGCAACGGTTGTGCTGCGACGGTCGATGTGAGCTATCCCTCGTCGCCTTTGTTCCTGTGTTACAATCCGGAGCTGGTCAAAGGGATGCTGAATCCGATTTTTGCCTATTGTGAAAGCGATCGTTGGCAACATCCTTTTGCCTGTCATGATATCGGAACCTATCCGTTGGCCAACGGCCAGGTCTATGGCGGGAATATGCCGGTGGAAGAGTCGGGGAATATGTTGTTGCTGACGGCCGCCATTACGGCCCGGGAAGGTTCTCCGGCTTATGCCCGCAAGCATTGGGAGATTCTGACCACCTGGGCCGATTATCTGGTGCAGGAAGGGCTCGATCCGGCGCATCAGTTGTGTACGGATGATTTCGGAGGCAGCTTTGCCCATAATGCCAATCTGTCGATCAAGGCCATTTTGGGGATTGCCGCCTATGGGTATATGGCCGGCGTGTTGGGTGATCAGCCCCGGGCGGAAAAGTATACGGCCGAGGCTCGGCGGATGGCAACCGAATGGGAACGGATGGCCAATGACGGCGATCACTATCGGTTGACGTTCGATCGTCCCGGAAGCTGGAGTCAGAAATACAACCTGGTGTGGGATCGGATCATGGGTTGGGAGATTTTCCCGGATTCGGTGGCCGGCAAGGAGATTGCCTCGTACCTGCCCCGACAGAACCGTTATGGCCTGCCGTTGGATAACCGTCAGAGCTATACCAAAGCCGACTGGATCGCCTGGACTTCGGCACTGAGTGCCGATCCGCAGACCCGTCAGGCCCTGCTCACACCCCTGTGGGATTATATGAACGAAGCGGTCGATCGGGTGCCGATGACCGACTGGTATCGGACCGAGCGGAACTTCCGGGTTGGTTGTCAGGCTCGGTCGGTGGTAGGCGGGATCTATATGCCGATGCTGGCCGATATACTGGCTCCGAAGGAGTGATTTGAATTAGAAAATCGAACGCATAAGCTTCGGGACGAGGAAATCACCTCGTCCCGAAATCTTTTTTGAGGGTGTAACAAAGGGTGTTTGGTCGTCTGTTGGGGGTCGGGTGCTGGGCAGTTGGCTGGATTTTACCTGAGTATATGTCCATTGTCTTTTTTATAGGCTGGGCCGTTTGTGGAAGCAGATGCGTTTTGTTTTGGAAACAGACAGTAGGGAACACTGTAGCCCGGATTCCGGACCGGGTGACCGATAGGCGCTCATCTGACGGAAATGCCGGATCCGGCGCTTCGGCAAACAGCTTTTCGGGCTAAGGGGGTATATTTTAGGGAAAAAATGGTAACTTTGCTCCATTACACGTTATCATTCAAAGATCAACCCCAATTCCTTATCTGCCTATTCATGAAACAATACAAACGCTATTTGGTTACTTCGGCCCTGCCTTATGCCAACGGGCCTGTTCATATCGGCCATTTGGCCGGGGTGTATATCCCCTCTGACATCTATACCCGTTATCTGCGTCTGCGGGGAGCGGATGTGATTTCGGTTTGTGGCTCGGACGAACACGGGGTGCCGATTACCATCAAGGCCCGTCAGGAAGGGGTCTCGCCTCAGGATATTGTCGACAAATACCATAACATCATCAAAGAGGCCTTCAAAGGTCTCGGCATGTCGTTCGACATCTATTCGCGTACCAGTTCACCGACCCATCATCAGACGGCTTCGGACTTTTTCCGTACGCTCTATGACAAGGGCGAGTTCATCGAACAGACCACCCAGCAATATTATGACGAAGAAGCCGGACAGTTCCTGGCCGACCGTTATATCGTGGGTACGTGTCCTCATTGCGGCAACGAACGGGCCTATGGTGACCAGTGCGAACAGTGCGGAACGTCGCTCAACGCGACCGACCTGATCAATCCGCGCAGTGCCATTACCGGATCGACTCCGGTTTTGCGGGAGACCAAACACTGGTTCCTGCCTCTGGACAAACACGAAGCCTTCCTGCGCAAATGGATTCTGGAAGACCACAAGGAGTGGAAAACCAATGTGTACGGTCAGTGCAAAAGCTGGTTGGATATGGGGTTGCAGCCCCGTGCCGTGAGCCGTGATTTGGATTGGGGGATTCCTGTCCCGGTGGAAGGAGCTGAAGGCAAGGTGCTGTATGTGTGGTTCGACGCGCCGATCGGCTATATCTCGGCCACCAAGGACCTGACGCCCGATTGGGAAAAATATTGGAAGGATGAAGAGACCAAGATGGTCCATTTCATCGGGAAAGATAACATTGTGTTCCACTGCATCGTATTCCCGGCGATGTTGCGGGCGCACGGAGGATATATCCTGCCGGACAACGTACCGGCCAATGAATTCCTGAACCTCGAAGGGGACAAGATCTCCACATCGCGTAACTGGGCGGTGTGGCTGCATGAATATTTGCAGGACTTTCCCGGCAAGGAAGATGTGTTGCGTTATGTGTTGTGCGCCAACGCGCCGGAAACCAAGGACAACGACTTTACGTGGAAAGATTTCCAGGCTCGCAACAACAATGAATTGGTCGCCGTTTTGGGGAATTTTGTGAACCGGGCCCTGGTGCTGACCGGGAAATATTTCGACGGGGTTGTGCCGGCTCGGGGCGAATTGACCGATTACGATCGGGCGACGCTGGATGAACTGCCGGCCTTGAAACGCTCGCTGGAAGAAAATATCGAAAACTATCGCTTCCGTGAAGCGCTGAAAGATGCCATGAGTTTTGCCCGTTTGGGGAATAAATACCTGGCCGATACCGAACCCTGGAAGGTGGTCAAGACCGATCCCGAACGGGTGAAAACCATTCTGAATGTGGCTTTGCAGTTGGTGGCCAACGTGGCGATTGCCATCGAACCGTTCATGCCTTTCACGGCCGATAAGATGTTGAAGATGCTGGCCATCGAACCGCTGGGTTGGGATCGGCTGGCTCAGGACGACCTGTTGTCGGCCGGGCATCAGTTGGGAACTCCGGCTCTGTTGTTCGAAAAGATCGAAGACAGCGTGATCGAAGCGCAGTTGGCTAAACTGGCCGCCACCAAACAGGCTAATCTGGCTCGCGAAGCGAAAGCGGCTCCGCAAAAGGATGCCGTGTCGTTCGACGATTTCGGCAAGATGGATATTCGGGTGTCGACGATCCTGGCGGCCGAAAAAATCGCCAAAACCAAAAAACTGCTCAAGTTGACCATCGACACAGGGATCGATCAGCGAACCATCGTGTCGGGGATTGCCGAACATTTTACGCCCGAAGAGTTGATCGGTCGTCAGGTGCTGGTGCTGGTTAACCTGGAACCTCGGGAACTCAAGGGCGTGCTTTCGCAGGGGATGATCCTGATGGCCGAAGATGCCGACGGAAAGCTGGTGCTGCTCTCTCCGGCGTCGAATGTGAAGGCCGGTTCGCAGGTGGGCTAAAAGCGCCGGTCCTGTCATCGGGACTCCGGCGGAGTAAAGACATCGGCGGAGAAAGGGTGCGTCGGGAGTGAGGGGCTGCCGGGATCTTCGGAATCGGAGGGGCAAATCTCCGAAAACACGGAGGGCAACGCCCCCAGGGAAGATGGAACCCGCTGATGGACGGAAACAGAACGTATTGATTATGTATATTTAAATTTGAGAGAACATGGAACTGGATTGGAAAAACCTCGGTTTCGGGTATATGAAAACCGATTACAACATACGCAGTTACTTCCGTGACGGCGCTTGGACAACTCCTGTTTTGACGTCCGATGAGACGGTGAATCTGCACATGGCCGCAACGGCTCTGCACTATGGGCAGAATGCATTCGAAGGCCTCAAGGCTTTCCGGGGCGCTGACGGGAAAGTGCGTATTTTCCGCCCCGAAGAAAATGCCAAACGTTTGCGCAGCTCGGCTTCGTATTTGCGCATGGCCGAACCGCCCGTGGAACTGTTTATCGAAATGGTTCGCGAAGTGGTCAAGGCCAACGAACGTTATATTCCTCCTTATGGAACGGGAGCTTCGCTCTATATCCGTCCGGTATTGTTCGGTTCGGGTCCTCAGGTAGGGGTGAAACCGGCGGACGAATACCTGTTGATTATCTTCGTTTCTCCGGTGGGTCCTTACTATAAGGAAGGGTTCAATCCTATCAAGGTGATCATCGATCGCGATCATGACCGGGCCGCTCCGCTGGGTACGGGCCACATCAAGGCCGGCGGGAACTATGGAGCCAGCCTGATCTCTTCGGAAGCGGCTCATCAGAAGGGCTATCCCAGCGTACTGTATCTGGATGCCCGTGAAAAGAAATACATCGACGAAAGCGGGGCTGCCAATTTCTTTGCCATTTGCGACGGGAAATACATCACCCCGAAATCGCATTCGATCCTGCCGTCGATCACCAACCTCAGCCTGATGACGCTGGCTAAAGACATGGGGCTGGAAGTTGAAGCACGTCCGGTGGAAGCCTCCGAACTGAGCACTTTCGAAGAAGCCGGTGCCTGCGGAACGGCCGCCGTTATTTCGCCCATCGGCAGCGTGTTCGATCCGGAAACGAATCACACCTATGTGTATAACAACGGTGAATCGGGTCCCTGGTGCCAGAAATTGTATCATAAACTGCGGGCCATCCAATACGGGGAAGAACCCGACAACTACGGTTGGAACCTGATTTTGTAAGAGGGTTCTTCTCGTGAAGAGTGACGCCTCTCGGAATGCCCGGGAGGCGTTTTTTTCGGAGCGGAATCCCCGAAAACCGTGCAGGAAACGCTCCTGATGAAAAACGATCCGGGGGAGAAACGAAATTTTTTGTATTTTTACTCAAATTTGCTGCCTATGACACAGAAACCGATTGTGGCGCTGATCTACGATTTTGACGGCACCCTCTCTCCGGGCAACATGCAGGAGTATGACTTTATTCCGGCGGTGGGAAAAAGCAACCGCGACTTTTGGGAAGAGAGCAACGAAACCGCTCAGGAACAGGACGGTGACCCTATTTTGGCCTATATGTATCGCATGTTGCACGAGGCCAAGAGCTCGGGTAAGTCGCTGCGACGGGATTCGTTCATGCAGTCGGGGCAACATATCGCCCTGTATGAAGGGGTGCGCGAATGGTTCGGCCGCATCAATGCCTATGGGGAAGAGCGGGGATTGCAGCTGCAGCACTATATTAATTCGTCGGGCCTGCGCGAAATGATTGAGGGGACGGAAATTGCCCACGAATTTCGGAAAATTTATGCCTGTTCGTTCTTGTACGATGTGGATGGGGTGGCCTATTGGCCGGCCGTGGCGGTCAATTATACGAACAAGACCCAGTTTATTTTCAAGATCAACAAGGGGATCGAGTCGGTGTATGACAGCCAGCGCATCAATGAGTTTATCCCGGAAGAGGAACGGCCCGTACCGTTTGCCCGGATGATCTATTTCGGGGACGGGACCACCGATATTCCTTGCATGAAGCTGGTCAAACAGCAGGGAGGACACTCCATTGCGGTGTATAATCCGGTTTCGGATAAAAACCGTCGTACCAGTGAACGACTGATTCGGGACAATCGGGTGAGCTATGCCTGTGCGGCGGATTATCGGGAGGGAACCGAACTCGATACGCTGGTCAAGACGATCATCGACAAGATCGCCATCGATTATAGATTAAGTAAATTTTATCGCTGATGACACTGATTTTTGCGACGCATAACCGTCATAAACTGGAAGAAGTACAAGCCGTATTGGGACCGGGTTTCCGGTTGGTGACTCCCGATGAGGCCGGGGTTCACGAAGAGATTCCCGAAGAACAGCCTACGTTGGAGGGCAATGCCTTCCAGAAGGCGGAATTTCTGTATGAACGGACCGGTCAGGACTGTTTTGCCGACGATACGGGTTTGGAAGTGGAAGCGCTCGGAGGAGCTCCGGGGGTCTATTCGGCCCGTTATGCCGGCGAGCATGTCTCCTATGAAGACAATAACCGTCTGTTGTTGAAAAATCTGGAAGGGGTGACCGATCGTCGGGCCCGTTTCCGGACGGTGATCGCCCTGATTCTGGGGGGTGAACGTTATCATTTTGAAGGCGTGGTCGAAGGCCGTATCGCAACGGAACCGCAGGGCGATCATGGATTCGGTTATGACCCGCTGTTTATTCCCGATGGGTACGAAACGAGCTTTGCCCAGATGAGCGCCGAAGCGAAAAATGCCATCAGTCATCGCGGTCGTGCGGTGGAAAAGCTGGCCGCTTTCCTGAAAGAAAAACACAACGGCTAAGAAATCGGGGCCTGAGTGCGAGTGCATTCCCTGAACGGATCTGAAGATCTGAGGGCGAAACGGAAGGCTGCTCTTTGGCGTAGATAGAAAGGGTCGGTTGAGCCGGGAACGCGGATCAGAGGATGCGGAAGCGGAGGTTCAGGCAGCATGTGGGCCAGAAGAGAGGATGAATCATGGCAGGGGTCTATAAAGCACGAGGCATAGTGCTCCATACGGTCAAGTATGGCGAAAGTGCCTTGATCGCCTATGTGTTTACCGATGTGGGCGGGCGACGCACGTATATGATCCCCGGGGCATACAGTCGTCGGGGAAAGAGCCATAAGGCGGCCCTGTTTCAGCCCATGTTTTTGCTGGAATTCGAAGGCTATGAGCAGCCGAAGGCCGAGATGCACCGCATGAAAGAGGTGCGGATGCTTCAGCCGTTGACCTCTCTGCCGTTCGATGTGCGGAAAAGTACCATTTCGCTGTTTATGGCCGAGGTGCTTTATCGCCTGATCAAGGAGGTGGAGGCCAATGAACCGTTATTCGACTTTCTCAGCGCCTCCATCGTGCAACTGGATGCCTTGCAGGAGGGAATTTCCAATTTTCATCTCTGGTTTTTGGTCCGTCTGTCCTCTTATTTGGGATTCTATCCGGGCAATGAATACCGCGAGGAGAGTTATTTCGATATTCAGAGCGGACTTTTCTGTGCGGAGATGCCTTCGCACCGGACCGCCATGGAGCGGGGACCGGCCCGTTTGCTGGGCCGGCTGATGGATATGGAGGCTTCGGAGTTGAGCGCCTTGCGATTGGGACACGTCGAACGTACGGAATTTATGGAGGCTATGCTGGTCTTTTTCGGGTATCATTTCGATGCCATTTATCATGTCCGTTCGTTGGGAATCCTGCGGGAGGTTTTCCTCTAAGGGGGAGAATGATGTTAAGGGCGATTGATCGGTCGGGAAGGGCCGAAAATGGAACCGCCCACAAAGAAAACAAACAGATTATCTTATATTTGCAAATAGGACAACGGGCGAGCATGCAGGAACGGCCCGAAGCATAGGAGAGAGAAGATCGGGGAGAGAAGGGGCAGGCTTCGGAGACTTTCCCGATCGCTTTTTGTGAAAACATTGGATGGAGATGGAAACCATGAAAAAATATGATCGCTGGTTGCCCGTGTATATCCTGATCGCGTTGGGATTGGGTGTTGCTCTGGGACGATGGTGTGTAGCAAGTGCTCGGGTAGGCGAGGTGGTCGTGCCGGTCGCCTCATGGATGGGGACTTCGTTCATGAACCTGCTGAAGGTTCTGGTGATTCCGTTGGTCTTCAGTTCGCTGGTTTCGGGCGTGATGAACCTGGGCTCGGGGAGTCATGTGGGGCGTTTGGGGGCCAAGACGCTGGGATTGTATATGTTGACGACCCTGATTGCGGTTGTGACGGGCCTGGCTTTGGTGGATACGATTCGCCCCGGAGAGGGAGCCCCCCTGCAAAACGTGACCGAAATCGAACCGATCGTGGGGCAAAATGGCGGTTTTACCGCATTCCTGCAAAATATTTTCCCATCCAACATCGTTGAGTCTATGGCTTCCGGCGAGATGCTGCATGTCATTTTGTTCGCGATTCTGTTCGGGATTTTCGCGATGCGGATTGGTGAACAACGGAAACAGTTCCTGAACGAATTGTTCAGCTCGATTTTTGATGTGATGATGCACATGACCGGTTGGGTTGTCCGATTGGCTCCGTTGGGTGTATTGGGTCTGGTGACGCGGGAAGTGGCTCGCCATGGCGATATTGCGGCGATCGCTTCCAGTCTCGGTCTCTTCATGGTGACGGTCTCCGTCGGGTTGTTCTTTCATTTTTTTGTGACTTTGCCGGTTTTGGTGCGCCTGCTTTCGGGAGCCCGGCCCTATCGGCATCTGCGGAATATGACCACACCCTTGTTGACCGCTTTCACGACCGCTTCGTCGTCGGCTACCCTGCCGCTGACCCTGGAAGCCGTCGAAAAACGGAGCGGCGTATCGAAACAGGTGGCCAGTTTTACTTTGCCGCTGGGGGCTACGATCAATATGGATGGAACGGCTCTGTTTGAATGTGTGGCAGCCATTTTCGTGGCACAGGCTTATGGAGTCGATCTTTCGTTGGGGGCTCAGGTGGTGGTCGTGATCACCGCGTTGGTGACCTCCATCGGCGCGGCAGGCATTCCGATGGCCAGTTTTGTGATGTTGGTGATTGTCCTTACGGCGGTCGGTTTGCCGATCGAAGGGCTGAGCCTGATCCTGGCGGTCGACTTTTTGTTGGACATGATGCGCACTGCCACAAATGTTTGGAGCGACACTTGTGTGACAGTCATCGTGGCACATAGTGAAGGAGAAAGATTAAAAGTTTGATTTTTAATGAATTGATGATTTTTTACGGGAATCTAGGTCCGATAACGTCTTTTTCTGCACGTTATTTGTCTGAATATAAAAACCGTTAGAATCAAACAGTTCGTTTTTTTCTTTAAAAAAATGTTTATCTTTGCATTCCGTACTGTGGAGTTTTGCGGTGAACGTGTGACAATCGGTGCGGATTAAGCGAGAACGTTTTAATTTAACAATTCATTTAAAATATTTCAATCATGACAAAGGCGGATATTGTTAACGACATTGCTAAAAGCACCGGTGTCGAAAAGGCACAGGTTCAGCAAATCGTTGAAGCTTTCATGGAATCAATCAAGGATTCTCTGATTTCCAATAACAATGTATATTTGAGAGGCTTCGGGAGTTTTATCGTAAAACGTCGCGCTGAAAAAGTAGCACGTAACATCTCGAAGAACACGACCATTACCATTCCCGCTCACAATATTCCGGCATTCAAACCGGCTAAGAGTTTTTCGGGTAAGGTAAAAACTAGTACTAAATAATTAACCCTATTAAAAACACACCGTTATGCCTAGTGGTAAGAAAAGAAAACGGCATAAGATGGCTACTCACAAGCGCAAAAAACGTCTGCGCAAGAACCGTCATAAAAAGAAAAAGTAAGTAGCCTCATTATGTTAACTGCTATAAACCTAAAGTACCTTCGGGGCTTTAGGTTTATTGCATAATAATGTGTGACGCCCCTGCCTCGGAAGAAGTGTCGATTCGCTCCAGGCGGGTTTTGGTGTTTGGGTGTATTCGCAGAAATCCCATGAACAAAGAATTAATCATCAATGTAACTTCCAATGAGATAACTATTGCGCTTTTCGAGGACAAGCAACTCGTCGAGCTCAACAAGGAGAAGTGCAAAACCGGATATGCCGTTGGTGACATCTATTTGGGTAAGGTCAAGAAGATCATGCCCGGACTCAATGCTGCGTTTGTCAATGTGGGTCACGAAAAGGACGGCTTTATTCATTACCTCGACTTGGGCCCTCAGTTCGCCTCGCTGCACAAGTTGACGGGGCAGTTGGCCAATCGGAAAAAAGTATCTGACTTTTCGGCGCTCAAGTTTGAAAAACCCCTGCCTAAGAACGGCAAAATCTCCGAATATATCGCTACCGGGCAGACCATTGTCGTACAGATCGCCAAGGAAGCCATCTCGACCAAAGGTCCCCGACTGACCTCTGACATTTCCCTGGCGGGACGCAATGTGGTGCTGATCCCGTTTTCCAATAAGATCTCCATTTCCCAGAAAATCCGCTCTTCGGAAGAGCGTAACCGCCTGAAGAAAATCGCTCAGGGAGTCCTGCCCAACAATTACGGCGTGATTATCCGGACTGCCGCCGTAGGGAAAGGGGTGGAAGATCTCGAACAGGATATCTCGTCCCTGATCCAGAAGTGGGAACAGGCGTTGCAAAATATCCGTACGCAGACTCCGCCCTCGTTGTTGTTGGGCGAGATGAACCGTACGACGACCATTATCCGAGACCTGCTCAACGGGTCGTTCAGCAGCATTTATGTGGACGACCAGGCGGTGTATGAGGAGGTGCGCGACTATATCAATACCATCGCGCCGGAAAAGACCAAAATCGTTAAACTGTATAAGGGCAGCGTGCCGATCTTCGACAATTTCGATGTGTCGAAACAGATCATGTCGCTGTTTGCCAAATATGTCTCTTTGCGCAAGGGCGCTTATCTGATCATCGAACATACCGAGGCGCTCCATGTGGTGGACGTCAACAGCGGCAACCGGGCCAAGGTGGAGGACGATCAGGAACGGACCGCCATGGAAGTAAACCTGAATGCGGCGGCCGAGATTGCCCGTCAGTTGCGGTTGCGCGATATGGGCGGGATCATTGTGATCGACTTTATCGACCTGCACAAGGGGGAAAACCGGGCGGCACTGGTGGCCGAAATGACCAAACTGATGGCGGCCGACCGGGCCAAACATACCATTTTGCCGTTGTCGAAATTCGGTTTGATGCAGATTACCCGTCAGCGGGTGCGTCCCGAAACCCATATCGATATGCATGAGGTTTGTCCGGCTTGTCACGGGACGGGGCAGGTGACGCCGTCGGCCCTGCTGGATGAACAGATCGAAAACCAGATCGCCTATTTTGCCGGCGACCGGGGGGAACGTTATATCAAACTGCGGGTGAGTCCGATCGTCGGGGCATTTTTGCGTCGGGGATTGATTTCGCTGCGGTTGAAATGGATGTTGCGCTATCGCTGCTGCATCCGCATCGTGGAGGATACCCATACGGGAATTATCGAAACCCGCTTTTTCAATCGCCACGATGAAGAGCTGATCTGAGACGAAGGCCGGACGGGAAACGGAGATTGTTGTGCCCGGAGGGGTTGAATGACCGTTTCCCCGGGCTGTTTCGGACGAAGAGAAGCGTGTTGAATCGGAGAGGTCATGACCGCACAAGAGTTACTCGAATTGTTTCTGGGGCAGAAACCCAGTCGTGAATTTTTGAAACAGAGCGGACGTTGCCATACACTGGAGGCGGCTGCGCTGGCCGGATCGTCGTTTTCGCTGCTGGCTGCCGGAACCGTTTTGCAACGCGGGGGGCTGCACGTGATGGTGATGGAGGATCGCGATGCGGCCGGGTATCTGTATAACGACCTGTTCCCGTTTTTGGATGAACGGAGGCTGCTCTTTTTCCCGACGGCCTACAAGCGTTCCATCCAGTTCGGGCAGGAGGATCCGGCGGGAATCGTTCAACGGACCACGGCGTTGGGAGCGATCCGTAATTTGGGTTCGGGTACGTTGGTGCTCTGTACCTATCCCGAAGCGTTGGTCGAAAAAGTGGTCGGACGCCAGCAATTGGCCTCCAGTACCTTGCAGATTCGGGTCGGAGACACCCTATCGACCGCATTCGTAGAGGATGCCTTGCGGGAGAACGGTTTCGAACGGGTGGAATTTGTGTATGAACCCGGGCAGTATTCGTTGCGCGGGGGAATTATCGATATTTTTTCTTTTGCGGACAATCGTCCCTATCGAGTCGATTTCTTCGGCGACGAGGTCGATTCGATTCGCTATTTTGATTTGGGGACTCAGCTCTCGGTGCAGAAACTCGATCAGGTGGAGATCGTTCCCAACCTGAAGGATCGGGCCGAACAACGCGTTTCGTTTGCCCGTTATGCCGAAGGGGCGACCTATTGGCTGGCAGACGGGGCTTATACGCTCAAGCGTTTCGATGACATCCGCAGTCGGGTGTTGGGCGAGTTGGACGAGCCGTCAGCCATCGATACGTTGGTGACCAGCCGGAAGGCCTTTCTGGAAGATACCTCCGGAAATTCTTGGGTCTTGTTGCGCAATAACGTGACCGAACGTCCGACGGAAGTGCGGGTCTCTTTCGATACGGCTCCACAGCCCTCGTTCAACAAAAAGTTCGAATTGCTGGCCGAGGATATTCACACCCGTCAGGGTGAGGGCTATACGACCTGTCTGTTGACGGAAAACAAGGCGCAGATCGAACGTTTGCGCAATATTTTCCATTCGATGGGCGAGCGGAACCTTGCTTTCGAACCGGTGGACGCCACCCTGCATGAAGGTTTTATCGATCACAACCTGAAGCATTGCTTCTATACGGATCATCAGCTCTTCGACCGGTATCAGCGCTATCGGATCCGCGGCGAGATCGACCGAAGCGAAAGCCTGACGATTCAGGAACTCAATTCGCTGAAAGTCGGCGACTATGTGGTGCATATCGACCATGGGGTGGGGCGTTTCGGCGGGCTGACCCGGACGGTCGAAAACGGCAAGGTGCACGAGGCGATCAAGTTGGTGTATCGCGATAATGATGTGTTGCTGGTGAATGTGCATGCCCTGCATCGTATCTCCAAATATAAGGACAAGGATGGAGATCCCCCCAAGATCTACAAGTTGGGTTCGGGGGCCTGGCAGCGACTCAAGCAGAATACCAAGAAGGCGGTCAAGGATATTGCCCGCGAACTGATCGAATTGTATGCACGTCGGAAAGCGAGCCAGGGGTTCGCCTTCTCGCCCGACAGTTTTCTGCAATATGAGCTGGAAGCATCGTTCGTGTATGAAGATACACCCGACCAGCAGACGGCGACCCAGGCCG
The DNA here is from genome assembly GCA_019422485.1 of Alistipes sp. GTDB lineage: Bacteria > Bacteroidota > Bacteroidia > Bacteroidales > Rikenellaceae > Alistipes_A. The sequence goes on from JAHZDG010000024.1 coordinate 23,002, forward strand.
TGAAGGCCGATATGGAATCGCCCACGCCGATGGACCGGCTGGTCTGCGGCGATGTGGGTTTCGGTAAAACCGAAGTGGCCATTCGGGCGGCTTTCAAGGCGGTGACCGACTCCAAACAGGTGGCGGTGTTGGTGCCTACGACGATTCTGGCCTTGCAGCACTACCGGACTTTCAACGAGCGTTTGAAAGATTTTCCGGTGCGGATCGAACAGCTGACACGGGTGAGAAGCGCCGCCGAAACCCGACAGATTCTGGAAGAGGTGAAGTCGGGGAAGGTGGATATTCTGATCGGAACCCACAAAATCCTGGGTAAGCAGGTCGAGTTCCACGACCTGGGGCTGCTGATCATCGACGAAGAGCAGAAATTCGGAGTGGCGGCCAAGGAAAAGTTGCGTCAGATGCGGGTGGCGGTCGATACGCTGACCCTGACGGCAACGCCGATTCCGCGTACCTTACAGTTCTCGTTGATGGGGTCGCGGGACCTGTCGGTCATCTCGACTCCGCCGCCCAACCGTCAGCCGGTGGCCACCGAAAGCCATCTGTTCGACGAAGAGATCATTCGCGAAGCCATCGAATTCGAATTGGCTCGGGGAGGTCAGGTCTATTTTGTCCACAATCGGGTGGAGGACATCGATCGCATCGCGGCCTTGATTAAAAAGCTCTGTCCGCAGGCACGGGTGGTGACGGGCCACGGTCAGATGCCCGGCACGCAGCTCGAAAAACTGATGATGGATTTTATCTACGGCGAGTACGATGTGTTGGTGGCGACTTCGATCATCGAATCCGGTGTGGATGTTCCCAATGCCAATACCATCATCATCAATAACGCTCATCGTTTCGGATTGAGCGACCTGCATCAGTTGAGGGGGCGGGTGGGCCGATCCAACCGGAAGGCCTATTGCTACCTGTTGACGCCGCCGGACGAAATGCTCTCGTCGGAAGGTCGGCGTCGTTTGCGGGCGATCGAGGAGTTCTCCGATCTGGGGTCGGGATTCAACATCGCCATGCAGGATTTGGATATTCGCGGGGCGGGCAATCTGCTGGGAGGCGAACAGAGCGGGTTTATTGCCGACATCGGGTTCGAAACCTATCAGAAGATTCTGAACGAAGCCATGGCCGAGTTGCGGGAGGAAGAGTATGCGAAGGCGGTGGAAGCCGGAGCCTCACCGCAGGATGCCGCGAAGGGGGCTCCTTCGGCGGGGAATGTGTTGCCGGTGAAATCGGTCTATCTGACCGATGCCCAGATCGAAACCGACCGCGAGGCGTTCATTCCCGACGAATATATCGGCAGCAGTACCGAGAAGCTGCGCTTGTACCGTGAGTTGGACAACATCTCGACCGAAGACCGGCTGGAAAAATTCCGCAGCGAATTGATCGACCGTTTCGGCGACATTCCTACGCCGACCGAAGAGCTTTTCGATATTGTGCGGTTGAGGTGGTTGTGTATCGAACTGGGCTTCGAGAAAGCCATTGTCAAGAACGGGATTCTGATCCTGAAATTCATCGAAAATCCGCATAGCGCCTACTATCAGAGTGCGCTGTTCGGAGAGATTCTGAAGGTCAGTACCCGGCCGGGAAGCAAATTTGTTTTCCGTCAGAACAATAATAAGTTGTCAGTTGTAGTTAGAAATATAAAAGATGTTGCGGCGGCTACGGGAGTTTTGCGCGAATTGCGACGGCAGGTTGCACAAGAACAAGGATAGTTGATTGAATCCAGGGATTCGTTATCTTTGTATCGGAGTCGTTGTACAAATTAAACGAAGTTTGTATGAACCTTGCCATTGACATCGGGAACAGTTTGGCTAAAGTGGCGATTATCGACCAGGGGCAGGTGGTCGATTTCCTGAAAACTGAAACCCTTGACATTCCTTATCTGGAAGAGATCCTGACCCATTATCCGACGATTGATGCCGCCATTTTGGCCTCGTCGCGTCCGATCGACGAGGAGGTGGAACATTGGCTCAAAGGGCGGATGAAACGCTTTATCCGTTTCGACAGCCAGGTGGAAGTGCCCATTCGCAACGCCTATCGTACCCCGCAGACTTTGGGTTCCGATCGGTTGGCGGCCGCGGTGGGGGCCCATGCTCTCTATCCGGAAAGTCCGGTATTGGTGGTCGATTTCGGAACGGCTATCACAATCGATCTGGTCTCGGCTCAAGGTGAATTCCTGGGAGGAAATATCTCTCCCGGCGCTATGACGCGTTTTAGAGCCCTGCACCATTTTACCAAGAAGTTGCCTTTGCGTGGACTGACCGAAGATACGGTATTGTTGGGAGGAGATTCTTTCGAGGCGATCGAAAGTGGAGTGATTAACGGCATCGTTTACGAGATCGAAGGTTATATTCGTGAGTTGAAACAGAAATATGACGGATTGCGTATAATTTTTACAGGCGGAGATGGGAATTTCTTTGCGAAAAGATTAAAAAATCCGATATTTGCAACCTATGATCTGGTAGCATACGGGCTAAATAGAATATTAGAGTACCATGCGCAAAAGTAATCGGTTCACCCTGATCCTTGTCCTGTTGTCGGCACTACAGGTCGTTCCTATTTTGGCCCGGGCCCAGGAAAACAATTTGAATGCATTTTCTCCCTATACGTTTTACGGCATAGGGGATTTTTCCACTCAAGGTCCGACGTTCTTACGCTCGATGGGGGGTATTGGGGTTGCGTACAGCAACTTGCGACGAGCCAACTATGTGAATCCGGCGTCGTTTGCAAACATTAACCCGAAATCGGCCTTGTTTAATGTGGGGATTGAAGGCGGAGGCGTGTATGCCAAAACCGCCAGTGCGAAGAGCAGTTATAATTCGTTCAGTTTTCGAGATATAGCCCTGCAGCTTCCGTTGTGGGGACAGAAAATCGGGATGGGTGTGAGTGTCACCCCGTTCAGCAGTGTCGGGTATCGGGTCAAAATGTATGAAACGGATCCCGAAGTGCTGGCCAACATGGGGAGTGTGCGTTACGATTATTTGGGAGACGGGAACCTGACACAGTTTAAATTGGGTGTCGGGGCTTATTTGTTTAAGAACTTCTCGTTGGGAGCCAACCTGATTTATTACCACGGAAAGATCTAACGGCATTTCAATACGGAAATCACCAATCTGTTGGGAACGCCGGATCTGCGTACGGAAGCCGGGACCTCCTATTCGGATTATTCGAAACTGTGGGTGGATTTCGGGGTACAATATGCCGTGATCGCTACGGATGAACGGAAACTGACACTCGGTGCGACCTATATGCCGCGAGTCAACTTGAAGCCGACAACGACGCGGGAGGTGATTGCGACGAATGTGTATATCGATACAATCGATTATTATAGCGCAAAAACCAATTTCTATCTGCCGAGTTCATTTACGGGAGGTTTCTATTACGAAACCGTCAAGTTGGGCGTCGGGATGGATTATACTTTCCAGAAATGGGAAGGGTTGAATACGAATGATGAAGCCAATGGGGTGGAATTCACCAATAACCATTATATTAAGGTTGGGGCGCAATATACACCGAACTTTTTTGATCCCCGAAGCTTTTTTAAACGTGTGACCTATCGGGTAGGGTATCGTTACAATAGCTATTATATGCAGATTAACGGACATCCGATCAGGGATCATGCCATCACCTTTGGTTTTGGAATCCCGTTGCATCGTCGAGGATTGACCAACATCGATGTCGGATTTGAATTGGGCCAGCGAGGTCTGACCACGACAGGATTCATCGGCACCCGTCAATTCCAGATGGTCAAAGAACGGTATTTCAAAATTTCATTGGGCTTGAGTCTCTTCGGCGAGGACTATTGGTTTGTCAAACATAAGTACGAATAAGTCTGAAAAACATATAGACTAAACTAAATACAAACGACAACGCAAAAATGAAAAAGATCATGTACAAAACGACTCTGCTGATCGTGGCAGCAGTGTCATTGTCCTACGCAGCGCAGGCTCAGGCTTACCTGGAGGATCCGAAGTATGGGAATACGCCGGAAGAACGTAAAGAAAACGTTCTGCGTATCAACTACTTCAATGATGCTTACAAAAACAAAAATTACAACCAGGCGGTTCAATACATGAACGAATTGATCGCCAGTGCTCCTCGCGCATCCCAGAACATCTACATCAATGGGATCAATATCTTCCGTACGAAAGTTTCCGATGCCAAGACTCCGGAAGCTCGCCAGGCCGCTTTGGACAGCCTGATGATGCTGTACGATCTGCGTATGGAAAACTTTGGGGATCATCCTACCCGTGGTCGGGTGTATCTGTTGGGCTTGAAGGCTCGCGACTATCTGTCGTTGAACCCCGGGAACAAGGAAGAAGTAAAACGCTTGTTCAATGAAGCCATGGAAGTGGCCAGCGAAAACGCCGATCCCGATCTGATCAATATCTATTTTAATGCATTGGTAGAAGACTACAAAAACGATGCACTGTCGACGGATGAACTGTTGAGCGAATACGATCGTCTGGCTTCCATCTACGACAAATGCACTGCCGAAGACAAGGAAGAACAGAAGAAAGTGTTTGACAACCTGTTTGTCAGCAGTGGTGCTGCCAGCTGCGAAAACCTGGAAAAGGTGTTCCGTCCGACGATCGAAGCTACTCCTACGGTGGATGACCTGAAAAAGGTATTCCGTTTGTTGGCCGGTAACAACTGTATGAACGATTTCCAGATCCTGGTTTGCGAAAAGCTGTATGCTGCAGAACCTTCGACGGATGTTGCCATGGTACTGGCTTCGGCTTATGAAAACAAGAAAGATTTCGTTAATTCGCGTAAATACCTCAATGAAGCGATTGCTGTAGAAACCGATCCGGCTGCTAAAGCTAATCTGGCCATGCGTATCGCCGGTGGTGAATTGCAACAGGGCAATTCGCGTGAAGCCGCTGACTTCGCTCGTCAGGCCATGGAAATCGATCCCGAAAACGGTTATGCTTACCTGCTGTTGGCCAATGCTTATGCTGCTGGTGCCAACTCTTGCTCGGGCTTCGATCGTCAGACCGTGTTCTGGTTGGTAGTGGATACGCTGACCAAAGCCAAAGAACTGTTGGCTAACGACTCTACGCAGGTGGCCAGCATCGATCAGCAATTGGCCAGCTACCGTGCAGCCTTCCCGTCAAACGAAGAAGCTTTCTTCCGTGGTTTGGAAAACGGTCAGGGTTATACGGTTAACTGCGGTTGGGTATCCGGACGTACGACTGTTCGCCTGAACCGATAATCGACCTTTTGATGACGGTGAACCGCATCTGTATAATAAATCATGTATATCGGGTAGCACTCCTTCTCGCAGGGAGTGCTATCTTACTTATGTCCTGTCGCACGACTAAGCCCCGGCCTTCGAATGAACAGTTGCAGGATATCATCACTCAACAGAGTGACAGCCTGACGATTGTCTATTCCCAGCGCGGTCATCTCTCCTATCGTTTCACGACACCTTTGCTGGAGCGGTATGAATTGGCCCGGGAACCGTATATGGAGTTCCGGAAAGGGGTGGAGATTCAGACCTATAACGATTCGACCCATCAGATCGAATCGACCTTGACGGCGAACTATGCGATCTATTTGGAAAAACAGCAGCTTTGGGAGGCGAAGGGCAGTGTAGTGGCCACGAATGCGGAGGGCCGTAAGCTGGAAACCGAACAGCTGTTCTGGAATCAGAAGACCAAACGGGTCTATTCCAATGTGGATTCGAAAGTGACGCAGGGGCGGGATGTGATTATCGGTGAGGGATTCGAGGCCGATGAACAGTTCGAGGACTATACCATTCGACGTCCGAAAGGACGGGTGTCGGTGGATGTCAGTCCGAGCGATTCGACCCGTTCACAAACGACTTCTCCGGCCCCATGACATTGGGGATGCAGATAAGGCTTTCGTGGCAATAATGTATGGATTATGGTGCTTCCGCTGATTATCGTGGTGATTGTTTCGTTGATGTTCTCCGCTTTTTTTTCGGGGATGGAGATCGCTTTTCTCTCTTCGAACAAGCTTAAACTGGAGATCGAAAAGAAACAAAGCCGCGTATTTAATTTCATCGCCGGACTTTTCAGCCGGCATGCGGGCCAGTATATTACAACGATTCTGGTGGGCAATAATATTGCCCTGGTGGTCTATTCCATGTTCATGAGCCGCCTGATCCAGCATTGGCTGGGGGTAACGGCCGATGGGGAACTTTCCGGGGTTTCGTTCCTGATCGAAACGGTAGTTTCCACGGTCATTATTATCTATACGGCCGAATTCGTGCCGAAAGCCGTCGTCCGTCTCAATCCTAATTTCTATTATCGGACGTTTGCCGTTCCGTTGTATCTGCTCTACCTGCTATTCTTTCCCATTGCCAAAATCGTTACGTTCATTGTGACGCTTTTGCTGCGGATGTTCGGACTGCCGATGAATGTGCATCAGAGTTTGGGCAGCTTCGATCGGGTCGATTTGGAACACCTGCTCGATGAGGCCTCCGAAAGCGATCAGGAGTGCGAAAACGAAAAAGAGATCAAACTCTTCCAAAATGCCCTCGATTTTTCCGATTTGCTGGTGCGGGATTGTATGGTTCCGCGGGTGGATATCGAAGCGATCGATCGGCATAGTTCGGTGAGCGAATTGACCGAACGGTTTATCGATACGCACTATTCACGGCTGCTGGTGTATGAGGAGAGCATCGACAACATCATCGGCTATGTCAATACCAAGACCCTGTTCCGCCGTCCCGAGACCATCGACAGCATGATCAAACAGGTGGATTATGTGCCGGAGAGCATGCCGGTGCAGAAGCTATTGACGAGCTTTATCAAACAGCATCACAGTGTGGCGGTGGTGATCGACGAGTTCGGAGGAACGGCCGGGATGGTGACGATCGAGGATATTCTCGAAGAGATTTTCGGGGAGATCGAGGACGAACACGACGATCACTATCTGGTGGAAAAGAAGACCGGCGATCAGGAGTTTATTTTGTCGGGGCGTCTGGAGGTGAAGTACCTCAATGAGAAATATCGTGTGGGGATTCCCGAATCGGATGATTACGACACCTTGGCGGGTTATGTGATCGATCGTTACCAGGGAATTCCCGGGACGGGAGAAACCATCGTCACCGATGCCATGAAGATCCGGGTTTTGCGGGTCGATGCCTCACGGGTTGAGTTGTTGCGTGTTACGTTGCTTTAATGCATAGCTCGGAGAGGGAGTGCTGGAACCGAGGATCCGTTGGACGGAAAAAGGCGATGCAGACCGAAAGACAAACCCCGAAAAGCC
>JAHZDG010000025.1:0-8307 GCA_019422485.1 Alistipes sp.
GCGTTTCCAGCCTCAGGTCGAAACCTCTCAGCAACGGGTGGATCTGACCGATATGCCGGATTTTTTACAAGGCGAGGAGGTCGTTTTAGATGTGGAGCCTCGTGTGGCTTTGGAGGTCGAAAATACCTTGGGAATGGCGTTGAATGTCGATTGGGTCGCTACGCCTTGGCAGGGAGGATCGCCGGTGTCAGAGGGGATCAATGAAGTGAATCTGACGGTGGATGCGGCGGCTGTGCCAGGTGAGGCCACTCTCTCCCGGCGATGGCTGGCGGCTTCGGAACAGGATATGCCGGACGGTTATCGTTATGTGGAGGCATTACAACTTCCTCTGTTGGTGAAGAAAATACCGGATTACATCGACTTTCAGTTTAAAGCGGAACCGGATGCTTCGCAACCGCAGCAACTGGATCTGGGTGTGGAACGCTATTCGTTGGAGGGAGCCTATGAACTGGATATTCCGTTGAGTTTCGGGCCCTCTTTGCGGTTATGTTATCGGGATACGATTCGGGACCTGATCCAGGAGATCGGAGAGGTGACGGACAAGGTGAGTTCGTTGGAAATCGTAGCCGAGGCGACCAATACCATTCCTTTGGACCTGCAGTGTCGGGCCATCCCGATGGATATTCATTTCCAGCCGTTGGAAGGCGTGGAGATCTCCTCGCCGGAAACGATCCAGGCGGGCGGAGCCAATGGGGAAGCCGTGACCTCCTCTTTCGGCGTGACGATCCGGGAAACGATTCCGGGAGCTTTGGCGCTGTTGGATGCGCTGGTTCTGGAGGTGGACGGAAGCGGACAGGAGAGTGTGGCGCACATTCCGCTTAATGTTTCTCAGTATCTGCAATTTACGCTGACTTGCAAGGTTCCCGGAGGTCTCCATCTGGACCTGAATGATTTGTAAGCCGATGGTTGAATGAGCTTTTTGAATCTAGTAATGAAACGTAAGATATTTTTAGGACTCTTGGTGGGGCTGTTGTCGACCGTCGGTGAGGCGCAGACCCTGCGATCTTCCTATTTTTTGAGCAGTATGCCCATGCGGCATAAATTGAATCCGGCGCTGGCCAGCGATCGGGGCTATATCAGTGTACCCGGTCTGGGAAATGTGATGGCCGATGTCCACTCCAATATGAGCCTGACCTCGTTTCTCTATCCGCAGAACGGAGGCCTGACCACGTTTATGAATCCGACGATCTCCTCTTCGGAGTTCCTGTCCGGGATTGCCGATGGAAATGCCCTGAAAGCCGATGTGGATCTGACGCTGCTTTCGACCGGCTTCTATGGCAAGAAAGGGTTCACGACAATCGATGTCAGTGTTCGTTCGATGAGTGATCTGTATCTGCCCGGAGAGTTGTTCCGATTTATGAAACTGGGGGTCGACCGGGCCGAGGGAAGTCATTACCGCATTGAAAATCTGACGTTGCAGAGCGATAATTACATCGAATTGTCCGTCGGACATGCTCATCCCATTGGGGAAAAACTGGTGATCGGGGCCAAACTCAAAGGCTTGGTCGGAGTGGCCAATGCCACCGCACGGATCGACCGGATGGATATTTCGCTGAATGGAGACCGATGGTTGGTCGATGCCAATGGGGTGGTGGATGTTTCGGCCCATGGAGCTTCGTTCCGTTGCAACGAACAGGGACATATCGATGGCTTCGACTGGCATTCGCCCGGACCGGCGGGTTGGGGCCTGGGCCTGGACCTGGGGATGGTCTATCGGTTCGATGACCGTTGGTTGTTGTCGGCCAGTGTAGTGGATCTGGGATTTATTCACTGGAGCCATAACCTGAGAGGGCAAACCCTGAATGAGCCCTTTTCATTCGATGGATTTCAGGAGGTTTCCGTAGGAAGCGGCAGTCAGGCCGTGTCGATCCGGGATCAGTGGCAGTCGGTGCGGGAAGATCTCGAAGCCCTGATGGATTTCTATGAAGGAGAGGCTCCTCAGGCACGGACCCGTATGTTGAAAACGACGATTCATGTCGGAGGAGAGTATGCGATTCTGGATCGGAAGATCTCGTTCGGGTTGTTGTCTTCCACCCGTTTCGGATTGACGCGCATCTGGACCGAAGCGATGGGATCGGTCAATTTCCGGCCGGCCCGCTGGTTCAATGTCTCCGTAACGGCATCGGCTTCCAATTATGGAACCTCTTGGGGCTGGTTGCTCAACTTCGCGCCTAAGGGGGTGAACCTCTTTTTCGGGACAGATCACATGGTGACGCGTTTCAATTCGCAATATATTCCGTTGGGTCGGGCCTCGGCGGTTTTCAACTTGGGGATGAATATCCCGATCGGCGTTCGTCGGGACGCACAGATGCGGCGTGACCCCTGGCGTCGAGGCGGTGTGTGGAGACCTTAAAAAATGTACTATCTTTACAGCATATAGCGAGGTGGGCGGCTCCGTGCTCCACCGGTAGATCATCCTAAAATAAAAACTATGGCATCTTCACGAAAATCGTTTAAAACGACTCTGCATAATTTTCGGTATGCATTCCGCGGGGTGGGTATCCTGTTTCGCGATGAACGCAACGCCTGGATTCATTTGATGGCGGCCGTGCTGGTTACGCTGCTGGGTGCTTTGTTGGGCCTCTCGAGGATGGAATGGATGGTCGTGGTGGTGGTGATTGCGGCGGTGATTGCGGCCGAAGCGTTTAATTCGGCGCTGGAACGTTTGTGCGATCGGATCTCGATGGAACACCATCCGCTGATCGGTCAGGCCAAGGATCTGGCGGCCGGAGCGGTGTTGATTATGTCGATCGGGGCCGCCGTGGTAGGCCTTCTGGTGTTTGTACCCAAAATTTATGCTTGCTTTTTATGAAATGGATCTTGTTGATCGTGGCGTTATGGGGTGTCACCTTCTCTGTGCCGGCCCAATCGTACCATAAAGGAGTCCGTGTTTCCGGGGATGTGCTGGCAGCGGGATTGCCGGTGGCCGCTTTGGTGACCACTTTGGTGGAAAAAGACTATCAGGGAACCAAACAGTTGGTGTTCTCGGGTGTTTCGGCGGCCGCTGTGACCTATATTCTGAAAGCGGCTGTAGATAAACGGCGGCCGGATGGTAGTAATCTCAACTCTTTTCCTTCGGCTCATTCGGCGGCGGCTTTTGCCGGGGCTACGTTTCTGCAACGGCGTTACGGTTGGAAATTCGGAGTCCCGGCCTATGTGCTCTCGACCTATGTGGCCTGGAGCCGGGTGTATGCCAAAAAACATGATGTGTGGGACGTGACGGCCGGAGCTGCTATCGGGGCGGCTGCCAGTCTGATCTTTACACGGCCATTTGCCGATAAACATCACTTGGTGCTCTCGCCGGTCATGATTGACGATAAACCTGCATTATACGCTTCGTTTACTTTCTGATTAAGGTTTCTTTATCAAATAGAAAGGATGATTCTCGAAGAAACAGAGAATCATCCTTGTTTTTGCAGGGGGACCGACTGTCGGTTAGAGACTCTCTTGGGTATGTTCTGCTTCGTGTTTTTGGCGTTGTTGGTGCATATACCAATATGTCAGGGCGAAGATACCGGCCGTCAGAACGAGAGCAAGGCTGAATCCGGTCCAGAACGGCCACTGCAGACCTTCGGGAGCGATCAGAATGTAGGTGCACACCACCGCTGTCATAAACAGGGCCGGGATCAGGGCGATCCAATGGTTTTTCCGGTGAATATACAGGTAGACGGTAACGGTCCACAGACAGATGGCCGCCAGGGTCTGGTTGAGCCAGGCGAAGTATTTCCATACGACATCGAATTGCATCAGGGTGATGGCGAATCCGGCAATAAATAGCGGAATGCTGATGTAGAGCCGTTTTTTGATGGATCGTTGTTCGAGGTGCAGAAAGTCGGCTGCGATCAGACGGGCGCACCGGAAGGCCGAATCGCCGCTGGTGATCGGAGCGACCACCACTCCCAATAAGGCAAGAATGGCGCCTACTCGTCCCAGGGTGGTGTTGGTGATTTCGTTGACAGCCCAGGCTGCATTATTGCCCTGTTCGGCCATGATGACGTTCAGTTCCGTGGTGCCGCCCCAGAATGCCATGCCGATTGCCGCCCAGATCATGGCGATGATCGATTCGGTAATCATCGCCCCGAAAAAGACGGGACGGCCCTGTTTCTGGTTGGTGACGCAACGGGCCATCAGGGGAGATTGGGTAGCGTGGAAGCCGGAGACCGCTCCACAGGCAATGGTGATGAACAGGGTGGGGAAGATGGGGAACAGTTCGGCTTCGGTTTTGAAGTTCCGCCAGTTTTCCGGGCTCAGTTCGGGAATCGAGTAGGGCCCGAAGAACAAGACGCCGAGAATGCCTATGGCCATGATGAAGAGCGCTGCACCGAAAATCGGATAAAACCGTCCGATGATTTTGTCGATGGGCAACAGGGTGGCCAGAATGTAGTAGATCAGAATGATCCATACCCAGATGTTTTGACTCAGGGAGGTCATGCTATGGAGAATGCCGGCCGGACCGACCAGAAAGACGGCTCCCACCAGGATCATCAAAAGCAGAGTAATGCCCCGCATGAGTTGTTTGACTGGCAGACCCAGGTAGCGGCCGACGATTTCCGGGAAGCTGAGTCCGTGCATTTTCAGGGAAAGCATGCCTGAAGCATAGTCGTGCAGGGCTCCGATAAAAATCCCTCCCAACGTAATCCAGAGAAAAGCGACCGGGCCGTACATGGCTCCCAGTAGAGCTCCGAAAATGGGCCCCAGTCCGGCGATGTTAAGCAGTTGGATCAGGAACGTTTTCCACATTGGCAGCGGAAGATAGTCCACGCCGTCGTAGTGGGTTTTGCAGGGTGTTTCACGGGAGGGGTCGGCTCCGAAAATTTTTTCCAGGTATTTCCCATACGTGAAATAGGATCCGACCAATAGAAGTAAGCACAAGACAAATGTAATCATACAAAAAAAATTGACACCTAGCTAAGATGTCAATTTTTTTGTGTCTGTTGATTCCCCGTTTTGGAATTTCTACGATATTCAACCGATTATAAATGAATTCGGTGAGTTATACTTCTAATTTAAAACAGCCCGATGAGGTTAAGAAATAGAAGTAAGATGACGACCGGAATAACAAAACGGATCAAAAATCGCACGATCGGGAAGAGTCGCAATCCGCAGGTTTGTTGATTGGTCAGTTCGTTTTTGAATTTGCTTGGACTGAGTACCCAACCGGTAAACAGTACGATCAGTAATCCGCCCAGCGGCATCATGATGTTCGAGGAGAGCGAGTCAAATGTGTCGAAGAGGTTATGTCCCAGAATGGTCAGTTTGGAACCGGGCATTTGGGAGAGGGCGCACAGCGTAGAGGTGATGATGGTGGTGCCTCCAACCAGCAGCACGGCTTTGCGGCGACCTAAACGCATCTCTTCGGAGAAATAGGCGGTGCTGACTTCAAACAACGAGATCGAAGAAGTGATGGCTGCCAGGAACAGCAGTGTGAAGAAAATGATCGAAATGAAATAACCTCCGGTCATCTGGGCGAAGATGTTGGGCAGGGTCAGGAAAACCAGTTCCGGCCCTGAAGTGGGGTTGATGCCGAACGAAAAGACCGCCGGGAAAATGGCTAGTCCGGAGAGAATGGCGATGGATACATCCGAGATGGCTACCATGCCGCCCACTTTGAACATGTTTTCATTTTTCTTGATATAGGAACCGTAGGTAATCATACAGCCCATCCCTAGACTCATGGAGAAGAACGATTGCCCCAAGGCTTGCAAAATGGTATTGCCAGTTACTTTACTGAAGTCGGGTTTCAGAAGAAAGGTAATCCCTTCACGGGCTCCGGGCAGCGTCAAGGAGTTGATGACCAGTCCGATCAAAAGCACAACAAACAGCGGCATGAGAATCTTGCTGTATCGTTCGATTCCTTTTTCGATGCCGGCCAGTACAATCACTGCTGTAGCCACAATAAAGATAACGGCCCATACGATGGGTCTCCATCCGCTGTCGACGAAGGAGGTGAAACTAGCATTGATTTCGGCGGGACTTTTCCCTGCAAAGTTGTTCAACAGTGATTCTTTGATGAAGTCGAGCGCCCAACCGGCGATGACACTATAAAAGGCAAGGATGATGAACGAACAGAGAATGCCCATATACCCGACCCAGTTCCAGTGGGATCCGGGAGCGAGTTTTTGAAAGGCTCGTTTGGAATTTCTTTTGGTGCTGCGACCCAGCGTGAATTCCGAAAGCATGATGGGAATCGAGATCAATAGACTGATTGAAATGTAGATCAGAATAAATGCAGCACCTCCATTTTCACCGGCGATGTAAGGGAAGCGCCAGATGTTTCCCAAACCGATGACCGAACCCCCAACAGCGGCCACAACTCCGAACCGACTGCTGAATGAACCTCTATTTCCCATATATTTTCAGTATCTTTACGGCTTAATAAGTCAGGTTAGAGCCCGCAAGATATAGAATTTGTTAAAAAAATGCAAGGAATGTTAAAAAGTACGCCCCGGCAGGTCGAATTATTGGCCCCGGTTCGGGATTTGGAACAGGGGCAGGCGGCGGTCTTGTGCGGTGCGGATGCGCTGTATGTGGGAGCTCCGCGTTTTGGCGCCCGGGTCGCTGTCGGGGTAGATGAGCGGCAGATTGAAGAGTTGTGCCGCTTCGCCCATCGTTATCGGGTGCGGGTGTATGTGGCGATGAATACCTTGCTGTATGAACAGGAACTGGCGGAGGCGGAACGTATGGCCCGCCGAATGTGGGAGGTCGGTGCCGATGCGCTGATTGTTCAGGATATGGCGTTTCTGCGCATGGATTTGCCTCCCATCGAGTTGCACGCCTCGACCCAAATGTTCAATGCCGAAGCTTCCCGAACGGCTTTTCTGGCTGGAGCGGGTTTCAGTCGGGTGATTTTGGAACGGGCTCTGACGCTGGAAGAGATTGCCGACATCGCCCGTCATACCGACGCGGAGATCGAAGCCTTTATTCACGGGGCAATCTGTGTGGGCTACAGCGGCCGTTGTTACATGAGCCGCACGATGAGTGCCCGCAGCGGTAATCGGGGTGATTGTGCCCAGTTGTGTCGGCTGCCTTATAACTTGTTGGATGACCGTTTTCGGCCGTTGATGCGGGATAAGCATCTGCTGTCGGTGCGAGATATGAATCTGAGTGGCCATTTGGAAGCCATGATTGATGCCGGGGTGACCTCGTTCAAGATCGAAGGGCGTCTCAAAGATATGATCTATGTGCGGAACGTGGTGAGCTGGTATCGTCGGGAGCTGGATGAGATTATCGCTCGAAGGAAAGACCTGGTGCGTTCGTCGGTGGGCGAATCGTGGCGGGAGTTTTCGCCCGATCCGACCAAAAGCTTTTCGCGAGGGGGAACCTCTTACTATTTGGAAGGGGGACGTCTGGCGGATGTCGCCTCGTTCGATACCCCGAAGTCGATGGGAGAACGTTTGGGTAAAGTGGTACGGGTCGGTCGCGACCGGGTGGAGCTGGAACGCCCTCAGGCTTTGTCTTCGGGGGATGGAATCTGTTTCCTGGCCACGAACGGTTCGCTGGTCGGAACGCATGTCAACCGTAGTGAAGGGGTGTACCTCTATCCGAATCGCATGGAGGGGTTACGTCCCGGGACAGAACTGTATCGCAACTACGACCATCGTTTTGTGTCGGCCGTGGAGCGGAGTCGTCTCAAACGGGTGATTCCGCTGCGAGGGGTGTTACGCATGGAGGACGATGCGGTGCATCTGCGGCTTGAGGAGGGAAAGATGGCTGCGGAAGCGACGATTTCCGGTCATTTCGAACCGGCACGTCAGGCTGCACAGGCCGAAGAAACGCTTCGTACGCAGCTGGCACGCATGGGAGACAGTATTTATCGTCTCGATACGTTGGAGATAGAGGCTACGCCGATCCGCTTTGTGCCGGCTTCGAAATTGTCCGAATTGAGACGGGAAGCGCTGGCGGCTTTGGACCGGATCCGACAGGAGCATTACCGTCGTCGTGAACGGAGGCCGGAAGATCGAACGCTGCCTTTCCCCGAACAGAAACTTGTGGGTTCAGATAACGTGACCAATTCATTGGCTGAACGTTTCTATCGGGATCATGGCGTTCGGACCATCGAACCGGGTTATGACCTTCGGAACGATCTGCGGGATCAGACGGTGATGCGTATGAGGTATTGCCTGCGGCGTGAGTTGGGATGGTGTCTGAAGGAGAAACCGGCTTATGCGGGACGGCTTTATTTGGAACATGGCGGTCATGTGTATGAATTGCATTTCGATTGTGCCCGTTGCGGGATGGAGCTGATCTATCGGGGACGGCAGGATCGCATCGAAAAGAGATACCCGAATATGGAAGATCAAATCTGGA
>JAHZDG010000025.1:8317-15816 GCA_019422485.1 Alistipes sp.
GGGCGGATTATGAACTGCTGGATAGCGGGGCGTACGAGAAGCTGGAGCGTTTCGGAGAGTATGTCGTGGCACGTCCCGAGCCTCAGGCCGTATGGGACCGATCGCTCTCCGAACAGGAGTGGATCAAACGGGCCGATGCCTATTTCCGGCGCGACAAAGGAGCCCGACCCGGGGAAGAACGCGGACACTGGAGTTGTCGGCGGGGAATGCCCGATCGTTGGTGGGTGAATTACGAGTGCGGACGGCTGAAATTGCGGATGCGCTTGGGATTGACGGCTTTCAAACACGTGGGGCTGTTTCCGGAGCAGGCCGGCAACTGGCACTTTATTGATGAACGGCTTCGCATCCTGACGCCGGCTCTGCCGGAGGGAGAGACGCCGCGAGTATTGAATCTATTTGCCTATACCGGAGGGGCAACGCTGGCGGCCCGAAGCGCCGGAGCTCAGGTGACGCATGTCGATTCGGTCAAACCGGTGGTGAGTTGGGCCCGGGAAAATATGGAGGCTTCGGGGCTGGACGGTGTACGATGGATGGTCGAGGATGCCCTGAAGTTTGCCCGCCGTGAAGTGAAACGAGGACGAACCTATCATGGTATTATTCTCGATCCGCCGGCTTATGGCCGGGGTCCCGAAGGGGAACGGTGGATTCTGGAAGAGAATATCAATGAGTTGCTGAGCCTGTGCGGTCAGCTGCTCGAAAAGAACCATTCGTTTCTGGTCCTGAATCTCTATTCGATGGGAATGTCGCCGCTGTTGGCCCGTACGGCTTTACGGCAGTTGGTGGGAGAAAGTTCCGGAGAGCAGATGGGCGAGTTTGCTTTTGCCGATCCGTTCGGGAAAATGTTGCCGCTGGGCGTCTATTGCCGGTTGTGGCGGGATTAGGGTCGGATAGATATTGAAACAAAAGTCGGACGTCTGAAAATGTCCGACTTTTTTTATGTGGAAAGTAAATGAAACCTGAAAAAGAATTGATCGGTGACGTCTTTAGGCGGGTTTAGGCGGGTTTAGGCGGGCCGGCAGGTGGAGCAGGTTAGGCAGCCGTTTCGCGGGTGTGGTGGCGATGGAGCGTTTGCTGATCTTTGTGTCGTTTGTACCACAACTGCCAGCTATTGATCGTGTTTTGCCAAACTACGTATGAGGCGGCCCCGACCGAGGTGATAGGGTTGAGGTAGGTTTGAGCCATCCAGATGGCCAATACGGTGTTTTTTTGTCCCAAACCTTGTGCGCCGGCGATGCGATTGGCGAAGTGGGAGCCGATGCGTCGTCCGATCAGAAATTGGAGTATGCAGACCACCAGAGAGCCGAGCGCAATGTAGGCTTCCCGGTTATAGTTGGCGGCCTGTTGATGCACCAGAAAAGCGACGGTTCGTCCCATGACGATGGTCAGCGACAGGGCCCACAGGTAGAATGAAATCTGTTGACTTTGCCGCAGACGTTCGTGAAGGTGGGGCGTGAATCGTTTGAGGGCTAATACCAGTAAAAACGGGAGGATCAGCAGCGGGAACATCTGTCGGCAGATAATGCCGAACGATTGGAAAAAGGGCATGGAGACATGTTCTCCGATCCAGGAGAAGATCAGCGGCGAGATCAGTGCGACGGTGAAATTGCTCAATAGACAGTAGGTGGCCAGCGTGGAGATGCTGCCGCCCAACATGCCGGTGATGACGGCGGCGGAAGTGGCTGTGGGGACCAGAATGCAGATAAAGACTCCTTGGGCAATGATCGGGTCGATCAGGCAGATCAGACCGTATACAGCCAGCGAACCGAAAACCTGTACGGCCAGGAGGCTGAGGTAGAAACGAGGCATCCGGATGCGGTGGAGCGTCAGTTTGGAGTAGGGCGCCAACAGCATCAGAAAGATCAGATACGGAGTGAGGAAAGCCAGCGAAGCGAAAAAGTCGTAGAATAACGCGCCGACGAGCATGGCAATGGGTAACATCCAGGTTTTAAGCTGCTGTAACATCTCTGTATGGAAGAATCTCGCCATGGTATTCGGGTTTTATCGACATAGCAAAGTAAGAAATATTTCCGGGCAATTCAAAAAGACGGGGACGGAGCCGAGATCTTGTACGCTGGAGCCAGAGAGATAAAAAAACTCCTCGATCAGGTCGAGGAGTTTTTTATTGTAGTGTAAAAGAGTGGGCTATTTGCTGAGGATGGATACGTCGCGAATGACGCAAGCGGCCGGATGACCGACCAGCCCGCGCAGACGAATACCCAAGTGTCCGCCCGGCAAAATGTTCGGATCTTCTACGGAAATCACTTTTTCTCCGTCGACGGTCAGCCACAGTTTCTGGCCGACACGACCCACTTCCACGTTATAGTAAACTCCGGGCAGCAGGTTGTCACGTTCGGCGATGACCAGTTGGCCGCCTTTGGGGTTTTTATTGATGAACGGCGCGGTGGCATGGGGAGAGTTGCGGAAGGCCACGAAATAGTTGTCTTTGCTCAGAATGGGAGCCATGCTGCCGTCATAATCTTTCGGCCAGGTCAGTTCGGTGGTAGCCCCTTCGTCCGACAGGCACAGCAGGTTGACCAATACGGTGGCGGCATTCAACGGCATGATTTTATAACGCATGATAACGTCCCCCTGGTAAGAGAGAGGCGTATACAAGCCTACCCCTTGCGAATTTTCCCCTTCTTGCAGGCAAATCTGGCGACCCGATTCGTTGTAAACCTGGCCGATTCCGTTGAATGACCATGTCATCAGATCGTCCAGCGTGAATTTGGTCTCTTTGAGATGCGAAATTTGCACCGTGTCGGTTGAGGTCGTTTGGGTTTGAGTGGTGGTGGGAATGCCGGTTTGGCAAGCCACCAGACCCAATGCGCAAAGCAGGCTTAGGATTCCAGTTTTTTTCATGAAGTTTGGTTTTATTGATTTAAAGGTTTTGTGAGTCAGGGTGAATCAGTCCGTCGACCATTTCGATGCGGCGATCGGACATACGGGCCAGCTGTTCGTCGTGCGTGACGATCACAACGGTCTGGCCGAGGGTGTCGCGTAGGGTGAAAAATAGCCGATGGATCTCTTCTTTGTTTTTCGTGTCGAGATTTCCGGAAGGTTCGTCGGCCAACAAAACCGCCGGATGATTGATCAGGGCCCGTGCGATGGCTACACGTTGTTGCTCGCCGCCGGACAGTTCGGCGGGTTTGTGTTGCAGGCGATGGCTGAGCCCCAACATTTCCAACAGTTCGCGGGCTTGTGTTTCCACCTCTTCGCGCGGACGTTCGGCGATATAGCCCGGAATGCAGACGTTTTCGAATGCGGTAAATTCGGGTAGCAGGTGGTGAAACTGGAACACGAACCCGATACGGGTGTTGCGGAAATGCGACAATTCACGGTCAGAAAGGTTCTGAACGGCTACTCCGTCGAGGATGATTTCCCCGGACGAAGGACGGCTCAGGGTGCCCAGAATCTGCAACAGGGTGGTTTTCCCGGCACCGCTGGGTCCGACAATCGAAACGACTTCGCGGCTGTGGATCACCAGGTCGATTCCTTTGAGTACTTCCAGCGAGCCGAAACTTTTGTGAATGTTTTTTGTTTGAATGATCTCCATGTGTGCGTACTGAATGGAACCCCGCTCAGAGGCTCCGCTTGCGAAGATAGCAAAAAATACCGTCATTCAGACGCGAAGGAAAACGCGGGCGGTTGATTTCTTGCGGAGAGAGGTGGAGCTCTTGTTTGTCCGAATGGAAATTGTCGGTCAAAACGGGAGAGCCCGTTTAATCGATTTTGGGTGATGGGGTGTTTTTACGGAAGGTTTCGAACAGTCGAATCACTTCGACGGCGGCACGGGTGTCGTGTACGCGCAAAATCGAGGCTCCCTGACGCAGACACTCCCAATGCAGTGCCGTCGTTCCGTTGAGCGCTTCGGAAGGCGTCGTCTCCAGAACTTTGTATATCATGCTTTTGCGGGATAGCCCGGCCAAAATCGGGCAATCCAGCGAGGAGAGACGATGCAGCTGAGCGAGTAATTCGTAATTCTGATCGGTGGTTTTGGCAAAACCGAACCCGGGATCGAGAATCACTTCCCGAACACCGGTGGCATAGAGCCGATCCCGTTTCTCTTGCAGGTCGTAGCAAACTTCTTCCGTCAGGTCGGTGTACTGCGTGAGGGTTTGCATGGTGTCGGGTTTGCCGCGCATGTGCATGGCTATGAAGGGCAGTGAAAGTTCAGCTGCGGTGGCAAACATCTGTGCATCGGCATCTCCGCCCGTGATGTCATTGACGATGCAGGGTCCGTGACGGTGAACGATCTCCCGGATCGTTTCGCTGCGAAAAGTATCGATGGAAACCGGCATGTGGGGAAACTCCTTTCGGATAATACGCATTGCCCGATCGATGCGTTCGATCTCCTCACCGAGGGGAACATCTTCGGCACCCGGACGTGAAGAGTAGCCTCCGACATCCAGGATGGCGGCACCTTGATCGACGGCTTCGGCGATGCGGTGACGAATCTGGTCGGCAGAAGAGGTGCGGCTGCCCGCGTAAAACGAGTCGGGGGTTACGTTGATGATGGTCATGACCACCGGATGACTCAGGTCGAGGGTTTGTGCTCCGACATGCAGGATCATAAGGATAACAGCTGATGGTGTAATTTTAAAATCTGTGGAATCAGTAATTCCTGTTCGTCGGCTTTCAATAAATAGTCGGCTCGACGAGCCCGTTCTTCATCGCTCATTTGGTTGGCGATACGGGCTCTGATCGCCGCTTCATCCCGTTGGTCGCGGCGGCAAACCCTGCGGATGCGGATCGCCTCGGGAGCGACCACGGCCACGGTGCGGTCCATGCCCCGATCGGCACCGCTTTCGAACAGAATGGCCGATTCTTCGATGACGTAAGGAGCCTGTTGTGTCTCGGCCCAGCGAGCGAAATCCTCCGCTACAGCCGGATGGACAATGGCGTTGAGTTGTTGCAACAGATCGGGGTGGTCGAATACCCGGGCCGAGACATAGGCCCGGTCGAGCCCCTGAGACGTATAGGCGTTCGGCCCCAGCAGATTAGAAATACGGGCTTTTAGATCGGGATCGGTGTTCATCAGCCGTTTGGCTTCGCGATCCGAATCGTAACAGGGAATACCCAACAGGGAGAATACCCGGCAGGCTGTACTTTTACCGCTACCGATACCTCCGGTTACACCGACTTTAATCATCTTCTTTCTTGCGGAATTCGATTTCGACAGGGGATTCGACTGACAGAATCTTCAGGTCGGATATTTTGGTGGAGATGCTGTTCTGCAGCGAAAAAGACGAGATCTCGTAGGTGCCGGGTGTAATGGCCGACGGTGTGACGGTGACGTTGTCGCTGGAGAGTTTGACCAGATTTTTGCGGGGAGCGATCCGGTGCAGCAGAATCTGATAACCGACTCCCTCCACGCCGCAACGTACCGAATAGTAAGTGCTGTCGATTTTGATGGGAATATTGATTTCGGTCGTGTAGGTATAGCTCAATTTGATGGCATACCACAAGATGAGCGACATCAGCAGCAACATGTAGAAAATGGGATTGCTGAAACGTCGGATCACGGCTCGAATATATATGAGCGTT
This sequence comes from Alistipes sp., assembly GCA_019422485.1. Classification (GTDB taxonomy): domain Bacteria; phylum Bacteroidota; class Bacteroidia; order Bacteroidales; family Rikenellaceae; genus Alistipes_A. Next base: position 13,862 of record JAHZDG010000025.1, read on the forward strand.
TTGCGCGTAGCGGACATGAGCTCGATTTTTGAACCGAGGGACTGTCGACAAGTTCGGTTTCTGGATTTCAGTCGCTCGGATTTGTTCCAGACAAAGTAAATGATTTTTTTTGAGAATATGAAACGCCTTGCCCGATGGGAAAGGTTTGGGTGGAGAAGATCGGGCGGGGAAGGGCTCCGTACGAAGCGAGTTGCCAGGATTGCATCGAAAGGGATAAAATGAAAAACAGGATAACCGACGGCTATCCTGTTTTGGGAACGGCTTGCGCCGAAACTATCCCTCGTAATTATTTTGCAGCTTCTTTTTCGGTTTTAGGAGCTTTGGCTTTTTCGTCAGCGTATTTCTTGTTGAGGCCTTCGAGAACCGTAGAGGTGATGTCCAAAGCCGGATTGCCAGACAAAATAGGTGTATTGCCTGTCGTGCTCAGAATCAGATCGTATTGATAGTCCTTGTTCAGGTCTTTGATGAATTCCGTGATGCTGTATTGGATTTGGTTGAGCATGACTTGTTCTTCTTCAGCCATTTCTCCCATGACTTTATCGCGGTGTTGTATGAAGTTCTGCTGCTGGCGGGTCAGGTCTTCTTCGATGGATTGGGCCTGAGAACGGGTTACCAAACCGTTCTGGATTTTTTCCTGATAGTCGCGTACTTGACGTTCCAACGAACGGCTTTTGCTGGTCAGTTCGGTATCGGCCTTTTTGGCTTTTTCTTCGTATGCCGCACGCAGGTCGATATACATATTGTATTGATTGATCAACGTATCGATACGAACGTATGCAATTTTACCCGTCGTGGCAACGGTTTCGCCGGATGTTTCGGGCGTTTGAACAGAGGCGCTTTTGTCGTTGCAGCTGACAGCCAACAAGGCAAACGCGCAAGCAGCGATGAACAGATTTTTCATAAGATCAAAGGGTTGTTTTGAAAATTTAATTATACTGCAAATATATAAATATTTCTTTTTGTTCGCTAACTTTGTTATCAAAACACATTCTAAGCACTTTTACGGTATGTATGAATACGTTCGCGGCAGCGTAGAACAGCTGACTCCCACCGGGGTAGTGGTGGAAGCCGGAGGTGTCGGGTATTATTTGGCGATCTCTTTGCAGACCTATTCGCAGATCGGAGACGCGACGCAGGTCAAACTTTATACACATTACATCGTTCGGGAAGATGCCCAGCTGTTGTACGGGTTTTACACGCGGGCTGAACGGGAGGTGTTCCGCCTGTTGATCGGGGTGTCCGGGGTGGGCGGCAATACGGCCCGGATGATTCTCTCCAGTTTTACGGCGGAAGAGGTGCGCACGCTGGTGGCGACCGGACAGGCCGAAGTGCTCAAATCGGTGAAAGGATTGGGAATCAAAACCGCTCAGAAGATCATTGTGGAGTTGCGGGATAAGATCGGTTCGATCGGTGGCGAGTCTCCGGTGCTGCCGGGAGTGGGTGCTGCTTCGGATGCGGTTTATCAGGAAGCCTTGTCGGCTTTGATGATGTTGGGTTTTGTGCGGACGGCTTCCGAAAAGGTGTTGCAGGGCATTTTGCGTGAACAACCCGGAGTGGCTGTGGAAGAGTTGATACGCCTGGCTCTCAAAAAATTATAATCGAAAAGAGCCGACTCGTAGAGGGAAGTGTAAAGCGGTCATTTTCGCAATGTTAAAAAAATGTTATATTCGATAACGGCCGTGAGACGCTTTTAAATTTTCGTAATTTTGCACCCGAAAACCAACCAAACTTAGGACTATATGGATATGTACTTGATTATCGTGGCCATTATGATGATCCTGGCTGTAATGGGCCTGGTCGTCGGAGTGGCTAACGATGCCGTTAACTTCTTGAATTCGGCCCTGGGTTCGAAAGCCGCTCCGAGGTACGTCATTATGATCGTGGCTTCGGTGGGGATTATCGTCGGTGCCATGACCTCCAGCGGGATGATGGAAGTGGCTCGAAGCGGGGTGTTC
>JAHZDG010000025.1:15826-22146 GCA_019422485.1 Alistipes sp.
TTTATGAATGTCATCCTGTTGGATATCTTCAACTCGCTGGGTATGCCTACCTCGACCACGGTTTCACTGGTCTTCGGCTTGCTGGGGGCTGCTGTGGGGGTTTCCATCTTCAAAATCACCAATAGCGCGGAAGGAATTGCCGATCTGGGTAAATATATCAATACCGGGAAAGCCATGGCGATTATCTCGGGGATTTTACTTTCGGTGGCCATCGCGTTCGTATGCGGGATGGTGGTCATGTACATTACCCGTTTGATTTTCTCGTTCCGGTATCAGCGGAAGATGAAGACCGTAGGTGCCATCTGGTGCGGGATTGCCCTGACGGCGATCTCTTATTTCGCAATCTTCAAAGGTTTGAAAAGCACCTCGCTAATCTCGCCTGATGTGATGGCCTGGATGGATACGCACCGGTTGATCCTGATCGGTATTCTGGTCGTGGCTTGGAGTGTGATCATGTCGATTTTGAGTCTGCTGAAAGTCAATACGCTGAAAATTACGGTGCTGGCAGGTACCCTTTCTTTGGCACTGGCCTTTGCCGGAAACGACTTGGTGAACTTTATCGGGGTGTTTGTGGCCGGTTATGACTCTTATCAGATTGCCCAGACGACCGGTGATGTCAACATGATGATGGGCGATTTGGATAAGCCGGTTGTGGCCAACCTGTTGATTCTGTTTATCTCAGGGGTGATCATGACCTTGACGCTTTGGTTCTCGAAAAAAGCCCGTACGGTGACTGAAACCGAATTGAATCTGGCCCGTCAGGATGCCGGGGACGAACGTTTCGGTTCGACGCCTTTCTCGCGGACAGTAGTGCGCAGCGCCGTTAACTTCAATCGGACCTGCGAACGCTTGATCCCCGAACGAGTGCATCGCTTTATCGACAGTCGTTTCGTGCCGGTATACCAACCCGAAGGGAAAGATCGCGCACCGTTCGATCTGATTCGTGCAACGGTCAATCTGACGGTGGCCTCCATCTTGATTGCCATGGCGACCTCCATGAAACTCCCTCTCTCGACGACTTATGTTACCTTCATGGTGGCTATGGGGTCTTCGCTGGCAGACCGGGCCTGGGGTCGCGAAAGTGCGGTTTATCGGATTACCGGGGTGCTGGTTGTGATTGCCGGCTGGTTTGTGACCGCGCTGGTAGCCTTCATGATCGCTTTCGTTATCTCCATGTTGCTGATGTGGGGTGGAACGGTGGCTCTGGTATTGATCGGCCTGCTGTGTGTTTACCTGCTGGTTCAAAGTTCGATCAACCACGGTAAAAAAATGAAAAAGAACGCTGAAAAAGAAGCGGAAATCGAACAGCTGACCGGTCCTGACGCCATTCTGAAACGTAGCGTACAGGAAATTTCGGAAACGATGGCCAAGGTGACCAATATCTATAACCAGACGCTCGAAGGCCTCTTCAATGAAGATCGCAAGTTGCTGAAGGCGATGGTGCGTGAGTCGGAAGAACTGTATGCTGCGGCTCATGAACGGAAACACGAAGTGTTGCCGACCTTGATTAAGCTGCAGGAAAATTATATCGAAACGGGGCACTATTACGTGCAGGTGGTTGACTACATGAATGAAGTGACTAAAGCGTTGGTACACATTACGCGCCCCAGTTACGAACATATCAACAACAATCACGAAGGTTTGAATCAGGAACAGGTGGCCGACTTGCGGAATGTCAGCAACCAGGTGAGCGAAATTTATAGCCGCATCAATGCAATGATCGAATCGGGAGATTATTCTTCGTTGGATGAAATCCTGTTGATGCGTGATAATCTGTTCGACACGTTGGCTGCAGCCATCAAGAATCAGATCAAACGCGTGAAAGCGAAAACGACTAAAACTCGAATCAGTATTTTGTATCTGACCATCATCAATGAAACCAAAACGATGGTGCTGCAGACCCGGAACCTGCTGAAATCGCAGAAATATTTTGCGGCTAAGCAATAATCGGAAGTTGTGATAGAAAAACGGCGGACTGAATTTTCAGCCCGCCGTTCTTTTTTTGAGAGAAAAAGGAAGCTCAGAAAGTGAAAAATTGCAGACGGATACATACTAAAACAACAGTCGGGAGAGTTAATTAATAGAGTTGGAAATGAGAAGTTTTTTTTCCTGTAAAAAAAATGTAAATTTGCCCGAACCATTTACCTGTCTGCTCGTATGCGTTTTTGTGGATTGATCGTTGTGGCTGTGATGTTGTTGTCGCTGTCTGCCTGTTCGAAGGATACTTCGGATATAGACGATCAACGCGTATCGATAGAGAACTTTATCTCCAAACAAGGATGGGAAAATGCGGACTACTTGGGAGGTGTGTATCGTTATGTCCTGAATCGGGATCGTAATGGGTATGAGAATGCATTAGTGGCAGAAACGGGAAATACCGTGCGGATTAACTATACGGTGTATAAATTTTCTTCATCGTCTGCTGGAGGAATGGGAGACTTGATATACACTAATAATCCGGATCTCCAAAATGAGCAGGAAGGATTGGATCCTACCTATTGGCTCAAAGAACCTTTGGAAGTGCAGTTGGGGAGTACTCCGTTGATTTCCGGTCTGGAGATCGGTTTGACGGGAGCCCGTCAGGGGGATACGCTTCAACTGTTTATGTCTTCCGATAAGGGGTACGGGGATAAGGAATTTGGCACGATTGCCGCAAATACGCCTTTGGTGTGGAACCTGGGCATTAAAGAAGTCATCAAATAGCGTTATATGAAAAATATTCTTTTGCTTGTGCTGGGAGGTTTGGTTGTGTTGGGTTCGTTTGTCTCTTGTGCCAAACAAGATGACCCAACGTGGGACGAACTGGCTGAAACCTCTTTTGATGCGTGGATGAGTTTGTATGGTGAGGGAGCTGAAAAGCAAGCGTCGGGAATGTATATCTTGAAACTGAAAGAAGGTACCGGCACCAAATCGGCGACGGAATCGAGTCAGTGGGTCCGGGTAAATTATACGGGTCGTGCGCTTGTATCCGGCGATGTATATGTGTCACGGGATGCCGAGATTGCCAAACAACAAGGAACCTTCAAATACTATATCCATTATATTCCGGACTATTTGAGTATGATGATGTCCAGCTCTTATCCATCGGATTATTATCCGATTGAGGGCTTGCATGAGGCATTGACCCAAATGAAGGAGGGCGATGTATGGCGTCTTTATATTCCGTCTAATTTGGCTTATAGCTCCAATACTTTTTCGTCGAGCAACACCTATTTCGCTGGGCAGAACGGATTGGAAGCCGATACTCCGATTGTTTTGGAAGTGGAATTAGTGGAAGTGGTCGACGATCCGGAAAAGGATGAGCTTTATCAGGTGCAGAATTATGCGGTTTCTCACTTGGGTGTCGGGCTGGGGGATACGATCGGTCCCGATATTTACTACAAAGTGTATTCTAGTATTGCAGACAAGGATATTCCCATTGATAAGGATTCGACGGTTAATTATTATTATGTAGGTCGTTTCTTGGATGGTTTTGTGTTCGATACCAATGTGAAGGATACGGCTGATAAATATCATCTGACGCAATATAATTTGTTGTCGACCTATCAACTGCCTTTGTCGACTACGGTTGGAACTTCATCCGATGATGGAGGGGTTGTCGGTGGTTTGGACTCGATGTTGCACCATCTCTCGTATGGGGATGTGGCTGAATGCGTCTTCACTTCAGAGAGTATGTATGGAAGTGATGGATCATTCTCTACGTCGGCGACCATCATCCCACCGTATACTCCGGTTATTTTCCAGGTGTGGACCTCTCCGCTGAATGGTAATGGAACCCAAATCTTCCCTTATTCTGTGGAAGGAATCCAGGAAATGCAGAAAGAATTGGACGACGTCTGGGTGACCGGTTATGCCAAAGGGGTCGTTACCGGCGAAAATGCCTTGGATACGACTCAGGTCGATATGTCGCCTTATCCGGAGACGGATATTCGAGACAATATAATGTTGAGTACCAGCAATGGTGTGATTAACGATCCAGCTCAATGTATTCCGGTGGAATTAGCTACCCCGGCATTGCAGGCAGCATTGAATCTTCAAGATAATTCAGACCTCTATTACTCCTATCCGATCAAAGTTTGTGGAAAGGTGAGAAAGTATAAAGGAACATGGGGTTTGGTCGATATTTCACGATATGAGGTCGTCTATTATTCAAAGGCGAGTGAAGATGAATAATCCATACCTACAATAGCAGGGGCGGGATTTTCCCGCCCCTGCTCGTTATCTATAAATCCGATGGCGAATTCTTATTTCTCTTTTAAACAGTTTACCGTACATCAGGCTCGTTCAGCGATGAAAGTCGGAACGGACGGAGTGTTGGTCGGAGCTTGGTGTGGTCGGGAGGCGACTCTCATGCCCAATGAGAGTGTGAGGTCGGAGGAGAGTATGTCGGAAAGGGAAAGGAAAGAGGTCGGTTGTCCGTTGCGGTGGTTGGATGTAGGAACTGGGACAGGATTGATCGCATTGATGCTGGCCCAACGATTTCCCTTGGCTGAAATCGATGCCTTGGAACCGGAACCTGCTGCATGTGCAGATGCACAAGATAATTTTGAGGCATCGCCCTGGAAAGAACGTTTGCATTTGATCGCAGGACGTTTGCAGGAATATGCCGGGCAGACCTCGCTTCGTTATGATCACGTGGTGACGAATCCGCCTTATTTTGTGGATGCCCTGCACTCTCCGGATGCGGCTCGCAGTCAGGCGCGTCATACCGTTACGTTGCCTTATGACGAATTGTTGGAGGGCGTGGCTTGCGTGTTGAAGGAGGAGGGAACGTTTTCTTTAATTCTGCCTCCGGAGGAGAGCCGCCGTTTCCGAAACGAAGCCACGGCTCGGGGGTGGTGGTTGCAACGGATGACCGAGGTGCATTCTACGGGGAGATCGGGGGTTCGCCGGGTTCTGATGCAGTGGGGACGCCATCCGCAGAATGGAACAGAATCGGGCGTGTTCGATCGGTTGTTGATTCATGGCGAGGGCGGTGATTATACGCCGGAATATCGAGCCTTGACTCGGGATTTTTATCTGCGTTTTTGAGGGGAATTCAGAAAAAAGCAGTAGCTTTGTTATATTGGCTAAATGGGCCGACGGGAATGTGTGTCGGTCTGTGAAAGAGAAAATTTGATACGGCCCTTTTGCCTCCTAAACTGAGTACACTAAAATAGAATCAATATGAAAAAAGTCTTTCTTTCGCTGGCAGCTTTGTCTTGCATGAGTTTGGGCCTGTCGGCTCAGGTGAAAGCCTATCAATCGGCTACGATTCCCAGTGGTAATTCGGTGGCTTATTCCTTGCCCCGCACGGTGCTTAAAGTAACGGTGGTGGTTGAAAAAGAGAGTGTCCGTAAAGGACCGTATGCCCGTTTTGCCCAAAAATATTTGGGGGTGATGGCTCCGACGGTCGATAAGGATCTCTATTCGGTGGTCGGCGGCAGTATCGGCTATGCCGAAGAAGCCGATCCGGCAGCCGTATATGTATTGGATAACCCGGATAAGAACGCGGGCAAAATTTATAATGTTACGCCGGAAGGCCTGTTGGCCGCCCCGATGGAAGGAGCTCCGATGCCTGCCAAAGGTTCTGTCCCCATGTTGCCTCTCAAACCGGCTAAACCGGGTAAAGCCGCAGGAATCGATGTGCTCTCTTATGTGGCCAGCGATACCAGCTTTGTGAAAGTACAGGTGGATAAACGCTCGGTAATCGAACAGAGCCCCGAATCCATGGCCCAACAGGCTGCCAATACGATTTTTACCCTGCGTAAACGTCGGATGGAATTGGTGACGGGTGAATTTGGTGAAAATGTTTTTGGCGAAGGTTTGGCTGCGGCCTTGCGGGAAATCGATCGTCTGGAACAAGAATATACCGCTTTGTTCTTGGGTAAACAGTTCAAACAGCGTATCGTCAAGACCTATGACGTAATTCCGGAAATGGGGAAAAATACAGCCGTGGTATGCCGTTTTACGGAAACGGGCGGTCTGTTGCCTGCAGGAGATCTGAGTGGATCACCGGTAGTGGTCGATATGGTGCCTGAAAATAAATTGGAAAATTCGCCTTGGACGCGTCGGACAACCAAAGATTCGCGCGGAATGGTATTCTATCGCATTGCCGATATGGTGAACTGCCGTTTGATGAACGGCCAGAGCGAGTTGGCTCAACGTCGGATTCCGATTTATCAATTTGGGCTGACTGTCGAAATGCCGGCTACGTCGCTTAAATAGTCTTGTCTATGGATGATACTGCGCGAATGATCGCCTTGTTGCGGCGGCTTAAGGTCGAGATGAACGGAGCCGTGGTCGAGGCGATGCAACAACGAGGCATCGAATACCCCCTG
>JAHZDG010000025.1:22156-30225 GCA_019422485.1 Alistipes sp.
AAATTGCGAGAGAGTGTCCGGCCGGACATTCTCTCGCTTTGTTGCTGTTCCGTCAACAAGTGCGGGAGCTGATGATTGCGGCCGTTTATGTTGATCGGCCGGAGTGGGTGACCCGCGATCAGATGGAGGCTTGGAGCCAAAACCTGACCAACGTCGAGATTGTGGAACAGGTCGCTTCCGGTCTGTTTTTCGGGGCGCCGGATGCGTTGCCGGTGGCCATGGAGTGGATGAAGAGCGAGAATAGCTGGTTGCATTATGCCGCGCTGTTGATGGCCGGCAAACGACTGATGAATCCTTCGGAGGAAGATCGCCAACAGGGTGAATTGCTATTGCCTGTGACGGATGCTTGTTTGCGGAGAATGGCTGCGGATCGGAGTTTGTCGGCTTATGCCATTCGGGCCGGAGTCACTTTGTTGAGACGCTGTGCCATGCTTTCTCAGGAGTGGAAAGACCGAGTCTCTGCGCTGAACCAGGCCTATATGAAAGACTCTCTTTCGTTGTTGAATGCTCTGTCTGAGGAGTTGACCTGGCAATTGGAATATACCGACTGATCGAAAATTTGAGGATATAATCTGCCTCATTTTTTGTAAATTTGCCCTGTTTTTAGAGCGGGAATAGATTGCTCTTACGTTGCCTAAGTCTTTATAGGTGATTGAATTGCCTGAGAAAAGGTATGAGGGCTGTCGAAATGTGCCGGGACGGTGTCTGACTTTCTCGGAGTCTGAAGAGAACTATTGGTTGAATAAAAATAAATGAGATGGAGAATGTGATGATTTTAGCCTTTATTGTAGGCTATGTGTGCATTGCCATGGAGCACAAGCTGCAAATTAATAAGGCAGCTTCGGCTTTGATGACAGCAGGAGTTCTATGGGTAATTTATATTCTGGCTATGCCGTTGGTGGTTCCCGAGGTGAATGGAACGGCGTTTTCCGATTATCTCGAAAACAATCCAGGTGCGAAAAATCTCCCGTTAGTACAGCAATGTATTAAGTTTATTGTCGATTTTCAGATTGTTGAAAGTTTAGGGGAAGTTTCTGAAACCCTCTTCTTCTTGATCGGGGCGATGACCATTGTCGAACTGATCGATATCCACGGGGGGTTTGCCATCATTACCAACCGGATTACCACGCGCCAAAAAAGAAAACTGTTGTGGATGATCTCTCTGCTGACTTTCTTTATGTCTGCCGTGTTGGATAATATGACCACTTCGATTGTGATGGTGATGTTGATCCGTCGTATCATTCCTAATTACAAGGAACGTTGGATTTTTGCCAGTATGATTGTTATTGCCGCCAATAGTGGGGGGGCCTGGTCTCCGATCGGTGACGTGACTACCATCATGTTGTGGGTGAAAGGCAATGTGTCGACTATGCCGTTGATCTCATCGCTGTTCCTGCCGGCTTTGGTATCGGTGCTGATCCCGACTTTCTTGGCCTCTCGCATGCTCAAGGGAACCATCGTCCCCAACGATACGATTGACCCGGTATCGACCAACATCGAACAGGTGTTGACCGATGGTGAACGTACGGTGTTGTTCTTCCTGGGGATTATCTGTCTGTTGATGGTGCCGGTATTCAAATCGGTGACTCATCTGCCTCCGTTTATGGGGGTAATGGTCGCTCTGGCCATTATGTGGATTTATACGGAAATCTTGTATCGCCGCAAAGTGAATGTTGAAGACCGTTACAAACACCGTGTTACGAGTGTGATGCGACGGATTGATATGCCGACGATCCTCTTTTTCCTGGGTATTCTGCTGGCTGTTTCGGCCTTGCAAGCTACCGGGGTGCTCAATGATCTGGGAACGCTGCTGAACGAAAAATTGCATAATGTATATGCCATTAACCTGATCATCGGGTTCCTGTCATCCGTGGTGGACAACGTGCCTTTGGTGGCCGGTTCGATCGGGATGTATCCGGTGGTGGATCCTTCGATGGTCGGCACGATGGTCGATCCGGCATTTATGCAGCATTTCGTGCCGGACGGGGCCTTCTGGTTGGCTCTGGCCTATTGTGCCGGTGTCGGTGGTAGTATGTTGATCATCGGTTCGGTGGCCGGCGTTGTGGTCATGGGGATCGAAAAGATGAACTTTATGTGGTATTTCAAGAATATCTCTCTGATTGCGATGTTGGGCTATCTGGGAGGTATGGCCACCTTGGTGTTGATGGAATTCTTGCGGACGGGAACTTTGTAGTAGGATCGTAAGAGTTCAGAATATATCAGAAAACCCAGGCTTTTCGGCCTGGGTTTTTTATTGAGTTTCCGTAGCGTGGAGAGACGGGGTCGGAAAATTTGTATTCGGCCCGAAGACTCCTTAGACAAGGCAGAAGGGTTTGTGCTTCGGTGCGGTTTTAAGGAGGCGGGAAGGGGTTACTCTTGAGAGAGCTGTTGTTCCAGCCAGCGGGTCAATTCGCAGAATTGATCGACACCCAATCGTTCGGGCCGCAATTCGAAGAATGGATGTTCTTCGGCATCTTTCAACAGCGGGAAGGCGGCACGCAGGGAGTTGCGAATGGTTTTGCGACGTTGGTTGAAGGTGGTTTTGACAACCTTTGTGAAGAGGGCTTCGTCGCAGTCCAAATGCTGAACCTGATTTCTGGTAAGGCGGATGACGGCACTCTTCACTTTAGGGGGTGGATTGAAAACGCCTTCGTTGACCGTAAACAGATAGTCGATCTGGTAGAAAGCTTGTAAGAATACGCTCAAAATGCCGTAATCCCGGCTGCCGGGAGGTTCGGCCAGACGTACGGCGACTTCGCGTTGGATCATACCGACCACTTCGGGAACCAGGTCGCGGTTTTCGAGTACCTTGAAGAAAATCTGAGACGAGATATTGTAGGGGAAGTTGCCGATCAGACTGACTCCCTGAGGGAAAAGTGCAGCCAGATCCATTTGTAGAAAATCGCCCTCAAACAGTCTCGGACTCAGTGCCGGATAGTTTTCGTGCAAGTAGACGATGCTCTCCGTATCGACTTCGGCGGCATACAATTCGATGTCGGGACGTTGAAGCAGGTATTGCGTCAGAACGCCCGTTCCCGGACCTACCTCCAGCACTTTTGACGCTCTGTCGGCGGTGAGTGAGTCGGCGATGCGCCGGGCGATATTCTGATCGGTCAGGAAGTGCTGACCCAGGTGTTTTTTCGGTTTGACGTACATAACAATGGGTTTCGGATCGGGGGAGTTCTGCCCTTGAAAAGCGAATGGGGAATTAGTTCCCCATTTCGCTCATAAACTTGATGCGTACCAGTCGAATCTCCTCTTCGGTGAAGTCGCTGCCCAACTCCTGAACGGCTTCCTCCAGCGAGTCGGTTTCCGCATCCTCTTTGAAGTAGAGATAAATCTCTTCGGCCTTTTCTTCGTCCACGACCTGGTCGATGTAATAACCGATGTTGAGCTTCGTGCCCGAGTGGACAATGGCTTCGATTTCGGTCAGCAACTCGTCAAATTCCATGTCGCGGGCCCGGGCGATGTCCTCGAAGTCCATCTGCCGGTCGATGCTCTGGATGATAAAGACCTTGTTGCCGCTCTTGTTGACCACGCTTTTGACCACCAGATCGTGAGGCCGTGTGATCCCTTTCTCGTCGACATATTTTTTGATGAGATCCAGGAACGGCTGTCCGAACTTGCGGGCCTTGCCGGCTCCGACACCGGTAATGCTCTGCAGTTCCTCCATGGTGATGGGGTACTGGATCGACATGTCTTCCAGTGACGGATCCTGGAAAATAACGAAGGGTGGCAGATCCTTTTGACGGGCTACCTGTTTGCGCAGATCCTTGAGCATGCTGAAGAGCTCTTCGTCTGCAACGCCGCCTCGTCCGGCCGGAGGCGTGATCGTGTCGTCATCGTCTCCTTCCTCGTATTCGTGGTCGGCGGTCATCATGACGGAGTAGGGCTCCTGGATATATTTGCGTCCGGCGTCATTGATCGACAACAGGCCGTAGTTCTCGATGTTTTTATCCATCAGCCCCAGAATCAAGGCCTGACGAATGACGGCGCCCCAGAATCGGTCGTTGTGTTCCGAACCGACCCCGAACCATTCACTCTTGTTGTGGTTGTAGGATTTGATGAGGGCATTGTTGCGGCCGACCAACATGTTGATCAGGTAGTCGGCTTTGAACTTGTCGCCAATGGCGTTCAATACCTCCAGCATCAGTTTGATGTGATCGCGCCCTTCGAAACGCGGCTTCGGATGGGTGCAGTTGTCACAGCAACCGCAGTTCTCCTGATCGTATTCTTCTCCGAAATAATGGAGCAGGGTTTTGCGACGACAAATGGAACTTTCGGCGTAGGAAACCGTTTCCTGAAGCAGCAACTTTCCGATCTCCTGTTCGGCGACCGGTTTGCCCTGCATGAATTTTTCGAGCTTCTGGATGTCGCGATAACTGTAGAAAGTGATACAGTGACCGCCTGCACCGTCTCGTCCGGCACGTCCCGTTTCCTGATAGTATCCTTCCAGACTCTTGGGAATGTCGTAGTGAATCACATACCGGACGTCGGGTTTGTCGATCCCCATCCCGAAGGCGATGGTGGCCACGATCACATCCACGCTTTCGTGCAGGAAAGCGTCCTGATTAGCGGCTCGGGTTGCTGCATCCATACCGGCATGGTAGGGTGCAACCTTAATATTGTTGGCGGCCAATACTTCGGCCAGTTCTTCCACTTTTTTGCGGCTGAGGCAGTAGATGATTCCTGATTCGCCGGGATGTCCCTTGATGTATTTGATAATTTCTTTAGTCGCATTGACTTTCGGGCGTACCTCATAGAAGAGGTTGGGCCGGTTGAAAGACGATTTGAAAACGGCGGCATCCAGCATCCCCAGGTTTTTCTGGATATCCATCTGTACTTTCGGGGTGGCCGTAGCCGTCAGGGCGATCAGGGGTGCCGGTCCGATTTCGTTGATGATCGGGCGGATACGACGATATTCCGGACGGAAGTCGTGCCCCCATTCCGAAATACAGTGCGCCTCGTCGATGGCATAAAACGAAATTTTGATTTTGCGCAGGAACGAGACGTTGTCTTCCTTGGTCAGTGATTCAGGGGCAAAATAGAGCAATTTGGTTTTGCCGGCCAAAACATCGTTTTTAACCTGGGTGACAGCCGCTTTGTTGAGTGATGAGTTGAGAAAATGAGCGATTCCCTCTTCCATGCTGAATGTCCGCATGGCGTCGACCTGGTTTTTCATCAGGGCGATCAGCGGGGATATGACGATGGCCACTCCGTCCATGACCAGGGCGGGCAGTTGATAGCACAACGATTTGCCGCCCCCGGTGGGCATGAGCACAAAAGTGTCACGACCTGCGAGCACGTTGCGAATGACTGCTTCCTGATTTCCCTTGAAACTCGAGAAACCGAAATAATCCTTCAGGTGTTTCTTTAGTAGAACACTCTCTTTGTCAGACATCTGAAATATTCGATTGTAGATTAATATCCCTAATTCCTAACTTAAAGATAGCAATATATTGCGAAATAACCAGCACTTTTTGGAAAATTCTGCGAAGCGGTTTCGTTGAATTGCGGATAAAAACGATAACTTTGTAGGAAAATTGCCGGGCTTCGGATTGGATAAGAGGAAGCTTTGAGTGCGGAAAACCTTGCGGAGAAAATTTTTCCGGAAACAGGGTGCACACGGCAGCGTAATTGAGTCGGCATGGAAAAACAGTTCATGAGATTATACACCAACAACCTGGTCAAACGTTATAAAACCCGTACGGTTGTCGATCATGTTTCCATTGATGTCCAGCAGGGGGAGATCGTGGGGTTGTTGGGGCCCAACGGGGCCGGTAAAACGACCACGTTTTATATGATCGTGGGACTGATTAAACCCAATGAAGGGGGCATTTTTCTGGATACCGGTACCGAAACCATCGAACTAACCAAAGAACCTGTCTATAAACGTGCCCAAAAAGGGGTGGGGTATCTGGCTCAGGAAGCGTCGGTCTTCCGTCGTCTGTCGGTAGAGGACAACATTCGGGCCGTGCTGCAGATGACCGATTTCACCAAAGAGTATCAGAAGGAACGTCTGGAAAACCTGATCGAGGAGTTCCGTCTCCAGAAGGTCCGCCAGAGTCTGGGGATTCCGCTCTCGGGGGGGGACCGTCGCCGTACCGAACTTGCTCGGGCTGTGGCGATCACTCCTAAATTTATCCTGTTGGACGAACCTTTTGCAGGGGTGGACCCTATTGCCGTGGAAGACATCCAGAGTATTGTGGCTACCTTGAAAAACAAGGATATCGGGGTGATTATCACCGACCACAACGTGCACGAAACACTTGCCATTACGGACCGTACGTATCTGCTTTTCGAAGGGAAAATCCTGAAAGCGGGTTCGGCAGAAGACTTGGCCAATGACGAGGTGGTTCGTAAGGTCTATTTGGGCCGGGATTTCCAATTGCGTTAAGGCAACGCAAACCGAAAGCGATTTTCGGATTCAGATCGGGTGAGGTATGTTCCTTCGGGCCGATCGCAAGATTGAAAGACAAAACGTGTGTATGAATAATCAAACTATTATGGCCGGCCGGCTTGCCGGTTCCGTGACGGCGCCGGCTTCGAAAAGTTATGCGCAACGGGCTATTGCGGCCGCTTTGTTGGCTCAGGGCCGCAGTACATTGACTCATCTGGGATTGAGTAAGGATACGGAAGCCGCCTTGGAGATCGCCCGTAATCTGGGGGCGACGATCACGGCGGAGGGAACCACTTATACGGTAGACGGAGGGCTGAATCCCGATTCTACGAAGTTGAATGTGGGTGAATCGGGTTTGTCGGCGCGTTTGTTTGTGCCGATTGCCGCTTTGACCAGCCTGATGACCACGATTAACGGAACGGGCTCGATCCTGCGTCGGCCCATTGCCATGATGGAAGAGCCGTTAATGGCGCTGGGGGTGGAAGTTCACACCAATGGTGGATACCTGCCGATTGAGGTCAAAGGCCCTATGCATGGGGGTGAGATTACCGTAGACGGATCGTTGAGCTCTCAGTTCGTGACGGGGTTGTTGATGGCCCTGCCGTTGGTCAAGGAAGATACGATTCTGCATGTCGAAAAGTTGAAAAGCCGTCCCTACATTGATATGACTTTGTCTTTGTTGGCGGCTTTTGGCATTGATGTGACCAATGAGGGATATGAAAGTTTTCGTATTGCCGGAGGTCAGCGTTACCAGCCGACAAAATATAACATTGAAGGGGATTGGAGTGGGGCTTCCTGCCTGCTGGTAGGGGGTGCAACGACCGGTTCGGCAACCATCCGAAACCTGAATCCGGTCTCTTCACAGGCCGATGTGGCCATTGTCGACGCCCTGGCTAAGGCCGGAGCGCAGATCATTACTTCATCGGAAGGCGTTACGGTCAAACAGGGTGACCTGTTCGGCTTTGAGTTCGATGCAACGGATTGTCCCGACCTGTTCCCGGCTTTGGTGGCCTTGGGGTCGGCTTGCCGGGGCGTGACGACGCTGATCGGAACCAAACGCTTGTTGTATAAGGAAAGCAACCGGGCTGAAGCGTTGGCGGATGTATTTGGCGCCATGGGTATCGAGGTAGATCTGGAAACGGAAAACGTGATGCGCATCACCGGAGGTCCGATTCACGGGGCAACGATCAGCAGTCACAATGATCACCGGATTGCGATGGCTGCGGCTGTGGCTGCTTTGCGGGCCGATACCTCGGTGACGATCACCGATGCCGATGCCGTTGAAAAATCTTATCCGGCTTTTTGGGAGGATCTGGCCGCTTTGCGGGCCTGAAAATTCCCCGACGAAACAATTTTGTGCCGGGAACGGTCGTTTTATAGATGACCTTTTCGGAAAACCGAACCACGAAACAGTTATGAATAAATTCGGTCGATTGTTCAGCCTCTCAATTTTTGGAGAGTCCCACGGCGAATCGGTGGGGGTGACTTTGGATGGAGTACCGGCAGGGATTCCGCTGAGCGAAAAATCCTTTGCGGCCGACTTGGCCCGACGCAAAAGCGGAAAACGAGGAACCACCCCCCGTAAAGAGAGTGATGCGCCTCACATCATGTCCGGCGTATTCAAGGGACGTACTACGGGCGCCCCTTTGACCATTCTGTTTTATAATGA
>JAHZDG010000026.1:0-25507 GCA_019422485.1 Alistipes sp.
CAGAGCCAATAGACTCCCCATCCATATTTGTGTTCTCATAATGAATCTCTTATTGAAATTGGCCCCTACTTTTTCGGTTGGTTTTTCAGTCGGCCGATTTTTTGCTCAAAAAACCCGGGTCCATAACCGAACCATTGCTGTTCGACCACCCCCTGCGGCGAAATCAAAAAGAACGTAGGAAAACCTTCAACCCGGTAAGGAATGGAAATGGATTGATCCAAGGGTTGTTGATCGTTCCACAGACTGGTCCAACATACGCTGTCCCGCTTCAGAGCGTTCTGCCAAGTTTCTTTATTGTTATCCATCGAGAAGCTGACGATACGCAACGAATCGCTGTAAGTTTCCGTCATCTGGCGCATCTCTTTGTTGGCCATGATACAGGGGCCACACCAGGCTGCCGTAAAATCCAATAACAGATATTTCCCGTCTTTGCCTACAAAATCAGATAAGCGAACCGGCTTCCCAATCTGATCTTCTGCTTCGAAATCCAAAAACGGTTTCCCTACGGTAACCGGTTCCGTATTCAGGAACAAGCGAATTCGCTTTGCATAGGAACTGGCTTGCAACTCGGGCGACATCTGATCGAACAACATCTGAACCGTATCCCGTGAGTAAGAATACATGTCATAACTCAACTTAATAAGGGAAGGGTAGGTATCCGGATGTGCAAACATATAAGCTCGCTTCATGCTATCGTGTTGTCGGCTGAGACGTCGAATCTGACGTAACAGCATCGCCCCTTCTTCCCCTCTTTGCATCGCTGCAGGCATTTGAGTCAAGAGTTTCACCAATGAATCCTGTTCTATCAACCACGATTGAGCAACCGCACGAACATGTTCATCCTGAATATCATATTTCGAGAGGGAGAGATTTACCTTATGTGGGAAATCACTTTTATCACCCTGAAGCGTAATCCGTTCGTTTCCCATCAACAGCGAGGTCCCTACAATGGGCTCTGTTTGTATGATCAGACGGACAGACATCGGTTCTTCGGCCAAGACGCCCTGCATCTGGAATCTTCCTCCAATGAGTTGGGTGCTGTCCATTTTTTCATTCGTTTGTACATTGATCAAATAGACATCCGTACTGTCCGGGAAACCGGTCACGTCCCCCTGAATGACATAACCTTTTGGTCCGCCGCAGGCCAGCAGACCCAGAGCCAGCAGGCTCCCCATCCATACTTGAGTGCTCATGGTTTCAAAAGAGATTAGTTAAAATATCATATCCCCTCACGTCCATCTGCCCCTCTATTATTGATTTTTCAGGCTACCGATCTTTTTGTCGAAAATACCTTGTCCATAACCGCCCCATCTTTGAATGATTTTCCCTTGGGGGTCGATCACAAAAAAGGCCGGTACACCCTGAACCCGATAAGGAATGGAGATCGTGTTCCGATCCGCATTTTCTGCACTCCACAGGCTCGGCCAACAAATACTGTCTCGTTGCACGGCGTTCAGCCAAGTCTCCCGGCTGCGATCCTGCGAAAAGCTGACGATCTGCAACGAATCGCTGTAGGTATCGACCATCCGGCGCATCTCTTTGTTGGCCATAATACAAGGACCGCAGCCCGCAGAAGTGAAATCCAGCAACACATATTTGCCGTCTTTACCCACGAAATCCGACAGCCGTACTCGATTCCCGTTCTGGTCCTCGGCTTCGAAATCCATAAAGGAATCACCCACCGCAACCTTGCCACTCTCGAGATAGGTCCGAATCCGTTTGGCCCAGGAACAGGCTTGCAGTTCGGGCGACATCCGATCGAACAACATCTTCACGGTATCTTTCGGGAAGTAATAGATGTGGTACTTCAAATAGCTCAAACTGGGATAAGTATCTGTATAGGTAAACAGATATTCCTTCTGAATGGAATCGACGATGCGGTCAATCTCCGATACCCGTTGGAAGGCAGTCTCAACTTGTTGTTCATACTGCGGATCATCTAACACATTTACGACACTTAGTACCAATGAATCCCGTTCTGCACTATAAGCGGCCGTCTGTACATCCAACTGCGTCATCTGATCCTGATATTTCGAGCCCGAAATCTGCATCCAATAGGGAAAATCCGAAACATCACCTTTCACCTTGACACGTTCATTCCCCAGCGTCATCGTCAAAGATCGAGTGAATGACGGAGAGGAGATGGTCAGCCATAAAGTTTGAGGCTCTTGTTCTAAACAGCTTTGCAGTTGAAAACGACTATCGATCATCCAGGTACTGTCGAGATACTTTTCGGACTCCATGTTATACAACAGGATTTTCGTACTATCCGGCAATCCCGTAATTTCACCTTCAATCACAAAACCTTTCGGCCCGCCGCAAGCTAGCAGACCCAGAACCAGCAGGCTCCCCATCCATGCGTTTATTCTCATCTCTTTCCTCTTTTTTAATTCAAAATACGTATTTTACACTGATTACATCTTCACCGGACGCGTAAACCTTATCTGTTTCTCAACCACCCGATATGCTTTTCAAAAAAGCCGGGACCAAAACCAATCCATTTCTGAATAACACGCCCCTGCGGATCGATCACAAAAAAGGTCGGATAACTTCTCACCTGATACGGAATTGAAACAGCCTGTGTGTTCAGCTGTTCATCGCTCCAGAGACTGATCCAACAGACGCTGTCACGCTGCAAAGCGGTTTTCCAATCGTCCCGTTTGTCATCTATCGAGAAGCTGATGATCCGTAACGAATCGCTATACGTATCGACCATCTGGCGCATCTCCTTGGCCGCTACCATACATGGTTTACACCAGCGATGCGTAAAATCCAGCAACAGATACTTCCCTTCTTTGCCCACAAAATCCGACAGTCGCACCCGATTCCCGTGCTGGTCCTCGGCCTCGAAATCCATAAACGGATCGCCTACGGCAATACTCGGACTTTCAATATAAGTCCGGACCGGTTTTGCAAATGAACTCGACTGCAGCTCCTCAGACATCTGACCGAACAACATCTTCACCGTATCCTTCGATATGTCAAACATTTTCTGTCCCAGATAGACTAAACTCGGATAGGTGTCGGGATGACGGAACAAATAGTCTGTTTTGACGGAGTCCATGCGCACATAGAACTCATTCAAGGCTTCCATGGTTCGAATCCCTTGAGGCGTAGCCCGCTCTTCTGCCGACATCGCCCGACAAATTTTCAGCACCGAATCCTGTTGCAAACGATACGGCAATACTCCTTTTTCAAAATCGACATATTGATCCTGGTATTTGGATCCGGAAACCGTCACATCATATGGGAAATCCGACAAATCTCCTGAGATCGTTATCTTTTCATTGCCAATCATCATATCCAGGAAGACTATCGAAGATTTCAAAACGGTTCCGAACCGCACACGGCGAGGTTCTTCCGGGAGGCTACCTTCCATTCGCAGCTGCCCTCCGATCAATCGGGCACTATCTACCGTTAAGCGACTCTGATAATCATTCAAATAAAACAGTGTACTATCCGGAAATCCGGTTAGTTCACCCTGAATCACATAACCTTTCGGCCCGCCACAAGCGAGCAGGCCCAAGAACATGAGCATAGCGGCCCATTTACACTTTCCCATAAAGCAATGATATTAAGCAATAAGATATTCCGCCAGCTTCTTTCATCCCGTTCCAGACAACAGGATTACATCCTCGTACGCATCTCTATAAAATTAATTATATTTTTTGTTAAAAAACGACGTTCTTCACTAAAAAATCAACGAAACAGATTCTATTTCTATCTCTTTTCAAAATCACCTCCTAACAGATTCTCATTTTCGCACTTTCCCCTATCCTCATTTCCTACAAATTTTTTGAAAGCCCATCACCGTCGGACAAGTCCCCTTCAGCCACTCCCAAACACCGCCTCCCATAACCCGTTAGGCATCATAGCAAACGAGATTCGCGATAGGAGGATCTCAAATATATCATTACCTTTGTAGCATTTGGTGAGCAGAGGGCCGACCTGAACGTTTTTAAAGACGTCAACCCCTCAATCCTCCCCAAAACAAACACTATGCTTGATAACCCTCGATAATTTATGAACTGGATATCCGATCTATTTTTCGGGAATGCTTCCTTTTGGGGCGGCGGTGTCGCCCATTCGGTGTTGATTTTGGCGCTGGTGATCGCCATCGGCGTCGCGTTGGGCAAAGTAAAAATCGCCGGTATTTCACTGGGCATTACCTGGATTCTTTTTGCCGGGATCGCCTTCAGCCATTTCGGCATGCGACTCAACGAACACCTCCTGCATTTTGTGAAAGAGTTCGGACTGATCCTGTTCGTCTATTCGATCGGGCTCCAGGTAGGCCCCGGGTTCTTCTCCTCGTTTAAGAAAGGAGGAGTACGCCTGAATATGCTGGCTACAGCCATCGTTCTACTGGGGGTGGTCGTCACTTATGTGCTCTACCGGACGACCGGCCTGCCCATTACCACCATGGTAGGGATCATGTCGGGGGCCGTTACCAACACCCCGGGACTGGGGGCCGCCCAACAGGCTAACAGCGACCTGACCGGCTTTGACAATCCGGACATCGCCACAGGGTATGCCGTTGCCTATCCGCTGGCCGTCATCGGAATTATCGCCACGATGATCTTCTGCCGCTGGCTGTTTAAGATCGACCCGAAACAGGAGGAAGCCAACGCCCTCAGTTCTCAGGGACAGGGAGAGGTTTCCGGGGCTCGACGGCTGTCGCTGCGCCTGAGCAACCCCTCGCTGGACGGCAAGACCGTCGACGAAATTCACGACCTGATCAACCGAAATTTCGTCATTTCACGTATGCGTCATAAAGACGGAACGGTCGCCATCGTTACGCCGGACACCCGCCTGCATATTGGAGACGACATTCTGGTCGTCACTTCGGCTTCAGCGGCGCCTTCGGTCACGGCATTTCTGGGCGAAGAGATCGAAATCGAGTGGAAACACCTCAATACGAAACTGATTTCGCGACGCATTCTGATCACCAAATCGAGCCTGAACGGTAAATCCCTGGCCCAATCGCGGGTCAGCAGCCTGGGAGTCAACATCACCCGGGTCAACCGTGCCGGGGTCGATCTGGTTGCCAATCCCGCCCTGCAATTGCAGATCGGAGACCGCGTCACCGTCGTGGGTACCGAAACCGCCATTGCCGAAGTGGAAAAAATCCTCGGCAACTCGCTCAAACGACTGAACTCGCCCAATTTGTTCCCGATTTTCCTGGGGATTTTCCTGGGGGTGATTCTGGGGAGCATTCCGTTCGCCTTCCCGGGCATTCCTCAACCCATCAAACTGGGGCTGGCCGGAGGACCGTTGATCGTCTCGATCCTCATCAGCCGCTTTGGACCGCAGTATAAGCTGGTCACCTACACCACCATGAGTGCCAACCTGATGCTGAGAGAGGTGGGGATCGCCCTCTTCCTGGCTTGTGTAGGCCTTAGCGCCGGAGAGGGATTCATCGAAACCGTGGTCAACGGCGGATACATGTGGATCGGTTACGGTATCCTCATCACCCTCATTCCGTTGCTGGTCGTCAGCTTTTTCGCCCGGTGGGTCTGGAAAGTCAATTTCTACTCCCTGACCGGTCTGATTGCCGGAGCCACCACCGACCCTCCCGCGTTGGCTTATGCCAACGACGCCTCAGGAAACGACATTCCGGCGGTCGCCTACGCCACGGTCTATCCGTTAACCATGTTTCTGCGCGTACTGAGTGCACAGCTGTTAATTCTGTTCTTAGCCTGATTGTATCACCTTAACCGATATAACGCCATGGAAAAACATACTCCAAAACCCGGTACGGTCTGCGTACAGGCCGGCTGGACCCCCAAGAAAGGCGAACCTCGCGTGTTGCCCATCTACCAGAGCACCACATTCAAATACGAAACCAGCGAACAAATGGGTAAATTGTTCGATCTGGAAGAGAGCGGTTACTTCTATACCCGTTTGCAAAACCCCACCAATGATGCCGTTGCCGCCAAAATCGCCCAACTGGAAGGCGGGATCAGCGCCATGCTGACCTCATCGGGGCAGGCAGCCACGTTCTATGCGCTGCTCAACCTCTGTTCGGCCGGTGACCACATCGTCAGCGCCTCGGCCATCTATGGCGGGACCTACAACCTGCTGGCCGTAACCCTCAAAAAACTGGGTATCGACACCACGTTCATCGATCAGACCGCTTCAGAAGAAGTGATTGCCCGCGCCTTCCGGCCCAACACTAAGGTTCTGTTCGCCGAATCGATCTCCAATCCGGCCATGAACGTCCTCGATATCGAAAAATTTGCCCGCATCGCTCACGCTCACGGGGTACCTTTGATGGTGGACAACACCTTCCCGACCCCGATCAACTGCCGTCCGTTCGAATGGGGCGCCGACATCATCACCCATTCGACCACCAAATACATGGACGGTCATGCCACCAGTGTCGGGGGTGCAATCGTGGACAGCGGCAATTTCGACTGGGAAGCCCATGCAGACAAGTTCCCGGGACTGACCCAACCGGATGAATCCTATCACGGACTGGTTTACACCCAGGCCTTCGGCAAAAACGCCTATATCACCAAAGCCACCGTCCAACTGATGCGTGATTTGGGAGCCATTCCTTCCCCGCACAACGCCTTCCTGTTGAATCTCGGGTTGGAAACGCTCCATTTGCGGGTTCCGCGCCATTGCGAAAACGCCCTGACCGTGGCCCGTTACCTCCAGTCTCGTCCGGAAGTGGCCTGGGTACACTATCCGGGTCTGGAAGGAGATCCTTTTCACGAACTGGCCCAGAAATACATGCCCAACGGCACCTGCGGCGTGTTGACCTTCGGGCTGAAAGGGGGACGGGATTTCTCGGTGCGTTTCATGGATAATCTCCGTCTGGTGGCCATCGTGACTCACGTAGCTGACGCCCGGACCTGCGTTCTGCATCCGGCCAGCCACACACACCGTCAGCTGAGCGACGAACAGCTGATCGAAGCCGGAGTTGCTCCCGATCTGATCCGACTGTCGGTAGGGATCGAAGATGTCGACGACATTCTGAGCGATATCGACCAGGCTCTGACCGCTACAACCCGATAATATCTATTTTCATATAACAAAAGCCAGGAAACGATATGGTCGTTTCCCGGCTTTGTTTTTCCGTAGGAGGGGGTAGTCCTCGAATTACAACACCGTTTCAAAATCTTGCAGATAGCGCCAATCTTGCAATCTCCTGATCATACGAATCCTCGAGCGGGAACTGGATTCACCCTCGATCAATCCGATCATCCGGACTCCACGCAGGGTCAATGCATTATATACGGTATCGCATCCTATGAACCGTCCGAACATCAATAAGGATTCAAGGCCGGCGCCGGTGCATCGGAATAAACCAATCCATCCGTCAAAGTCAGTTTGGCATCCTTCCGCGGATTCTTCCAGTCGAACGTCAAAAAATGCCTGCCTTTCGGCAGCTGATACCGCCAAAAGAGTTCTAAACGACGTCTCCGAGAATCGGCGGGCATCCGTACTACAATTAGCAATGGAAATTAATCCGAACGTCAAAAACTCTTTCATGAACGGCCTTTTGAATGAATTAGGGTGATAAGTCTAATCATTGGAATCCATAAAAAGTAATCGTACATGTGAACATTACGGAGAAGAGATTCCCATGTTCCATGATGCATATACGATATGTCAAAAGTGCGGAAAAGAAACAGCAACAAATTTCCCCTATTGGGTAAAATGTAATCCTCAAGGTAGCATAAACGACTTTTATTCTGCTTATCGGCATGCTAGAGGGAGGCTGCAAGAGGTCAAAATGCCTTATTCCAAAGACCATCAGGACCGGCTTAATCGGAAACTATGGCAAATAACCGCATTAAAAAGTGAAGGGACAGTTGTATTACTCACTATTTTCTTCGGATCCTGCGGTCTGTCGAATATCAGTAAAATACTATGAATAAATAAAATATCTATATTTTAGATCTTTGATATAAACGGAAGCTTTCTAAAAATTATTGAGATAATAAAACAAGAGCGTAAAGCTCAATTTCTAACTGGTTAGAAATTGAGCTTTACGCTCCCATTATGACGTATTTACTTAATCAATTATATTTCCCTGCTTATTTTTCGCCCCCAGAATCATGATCGGGTTTGTCGTACCCTTCAATTCTACGCCGTCTTCGTTCGTATAAGTGATCGTGAAACGGTGCGTGCCGGTTCGATCCGGAGCCTGGGTCGGCATAAATATAAATCCGAAATCGATAAGCGTCCGTTGTATCCGATTGAACTCAAGCAACGATTCGATCATATAAGGACCTTCTGACGCAACTACAGTACCGTCCGATCTCTCCGGATATATGGGTCTGGTCGTCTCGCCCAGATAGTCAAAAAAAGAAGTGTAGCCACTTTTCAAGTAATCTTCGGCAGACCAAAACATCACGTCCAAAATATCGTCCAATAAAGTCCCTGCCGGATGTTCCGCATCGTAATCCTGATCGGACACAACATGCAGACTTTTGGTTTTTCTGTACAAACAATTTCCAAATCCTTGTCCTTGGCGATCGTATGACAGATCGTCGTTGGCCTTAGCTAATTCCGTAAACTTTGCGGCTGCTTCGATTTCCTCATCGGAAAAAGGTCCTGAACCCCACAAATCATGATATATGATCTGTGTTGTCCCGAGTTTCGTTCTGAGTACGAACTTTACATCCGAATAAACCGTTGCCGCATGTGCATCGACTGTCCTCAACTGGTCCAAATTCGCAGGGTCGGTTTCGTGGGGAATCGGTTCGTCAATAAGGGCCGCTTCCACCTGTGCCTGGACAGGTAACTCCGCATAACTGAATATGAAAGATTTTGTGTACGACACGTCTGCATCGTCTTTCGATGAATCATTTTTGTCACATCCCCACAAAACACCTACAGCAAAAACCATAGTTATCCAAAGAAACTTTTTACTTTTCATACCATACATTTTTACTTCGGTTTAATCTCAATGATTTGTCTGACATTTTTGGTATAGTCACTTATTCCGGGTTTAAACACATCCAGCGAATGCACGGATCGCGTTAAAAAAAGAGGGGGTATCATCGTTAAAAGGAGACCCTTGATCCCATTGGATCTTGATTAACGGACCGTCCGTAAAATACATTTTCAGTCCCCATTCGTGTCTCATATTTAGTCGATAATATCCATCCGGATCTGGAAGTCGGTTATCAGCCGACACAATAGTAAACCCTGCGCCATCGTCGTAATTGACGATATAAATATCTTTCATCACATCTGCGTCCGGGAGAGTACTGGTCGCGTTGGTTTTGATTTCCTCTTCCCATACGGTCTGAGCGAACGTAACAATTTCTTTCATACGTTTACTCGTGCTTTTTGTAGCGGGATCGGTTGATAAAACGCAAAGAGGTTTAATACGAGGGTCTGCATTTCATCTGCCATCAGAATTCGGTCTATCGGCTCGTAGGAATTCCAATCAGATTGTAGGATATTGGCAGCATCAGGAGATATTGCCTCTTCTTTGGTAGATGCCCAAATAAACAAGAAGGCAAAATGAATAGAAAGCCTTTTCTCATAATGTTAAGATTTTATAAGGTTAGAGCTCTCACAAAATCTCACTCTCAATACAGTATGGTTTTCTACTTATTTTCACAATGATAAGAAAATATTTTATCGAAAACAACTTGTATTGGTAAAAGGATTAAGATTATGACACGAGAACGTGTTACTGAAGAAGAAAAAGCTAAAAGTTACGATTTCGAAGAAATGATGCAGCAAAGCAGACCTATCCATGAATATAGTTGTTGTTTCACTATTGAGGAACGGAGTTTATGGGTAACCATGACCTTATGAAATTTCCATTGGATGCTAAGGTATATAGGGCAAAGGATTAGTAAGAATAATATTTGGAATACAGTAAAAAAGATCGTGTATATCGATATGGGCGATGTGCTGGTTGATTTCCAGTCGGGTATAGAGGCATTGAAAACGGAAGATAAGGAAGCATATAAAAGGAACTACGACAATTGCCCGCATATCTTTGCGAAGATGAAGCCCGTAAAGGATGCTATAGAGAGTTTTAAGCGACTTTCCGAGGTGTATGATGTGTATGTGCTGTCGACTTCTCCTTGGGACAACCCTACGGTTTTAAACGACAAATTGGATTGGATCAAACGGTATTTGGGAAAGGTGGCCTATAAACGGGTGATCTTCTCCCATCATAAACACCTCAATAAAGGAGACTACCTGATTGATGACCGCACAAAGAATGGGGCTGGAGCGTTTGAAGGTGAATTGCTGCAATTTGGCAGCGAACGGTTCCCGGACTGGGAAGTCGTTGTAGCTTATTTATTGTAGACTGAGATTATAATGACACCATACCACCGTGCCACATGAAAGCCATTGGTTTTACCTATATTCTAGAAATTATATGAGAACGCTATAAAACGGATTAAGTTTCAGACTTTGTGTAATGAATGTGTAATGTTTGAAAAAGAAAAAGGTTAGCCTTAAGAGCTAACCTTTTCATTTACAGTAGTCGGGGTGACTGGATTCGAACCAGCGGCCACACGCCCCCCAGACGTGTACTCTAACCGGGCTGAGCTACACCCCGAACTGTTAAAGTGGTGCAAATTTACGGGTTTTATTTGAATATCCAAAAAATTTCAGCGATTTTATAAAAGTCTATGCATTTCTTTCAGATTCCCGAATCCCATCACGCCCGGTTTGTCCGACAACAGATACGAAATAAACTTACTCTGGCAGGGTCCTGCCCATTTCGCCCCGTCCTAATACCTCACAATAAACCGACATCAAACCCTCATATTCTTCCAGATTCACTCTCCCTGAATTCATTGTCCACTTTTAAAAAATAAGGTACGATTCTCTCTCTTTGCCCAAACGATCGTCTCGCCGTGTCGGCCTGACCTGAAATTCCATACACGCAGAAAGTCATGATTTTCCTGAAAAAAACGTATCTTTAACCTGTCTTTACTAACCGAAATTTACAACAATAACCATATTAAATTCGTCAATCTCATGAAATTACGTAACCTGATGGCCGTTCTGGGTGTCGGTTTGCTGACCCTCCCGGCCCAAGGGGCTGACTATCCTTGGTATACCCAAGGCGATTTTGCCCCCGCACAACGCCTCGAATTCGAGGTGACTAACCCTACCGACTTAGACCGTCCCAACACTCCGGTCATCATCAAACGGGAAAACTTCCCCTTGGCTGACCTGCATGAAATGATGATCACGATTGTCGATCCCACCGGAGATCCCCGTCCGGCACCTTCCGATTCAGTTCTGAACGTACAAGGGGGTCACCAGTTGCGCGAAGAAGCAAACGGCCGCATGGTTTTCCACCAATTGGACGACCTGGATAAAGACGGGATCTGGGACGAACTGTTCTTCCAGCTCGACATGAAACCCCGCGAAACCCGTACGATCTATATCTACCTGGGTGAAAACATCCGCGGTTGGAACAAACACCACACCCACGCCAATATCGGCAGCTACTGCCGTCACATCATGCCCTTCTGGGAAACCGAAGAAGTAGGGTGGAAGATCTGGTTCGCCAACAGCGTGGACGCTTACGGGAAACGTAAACCGAATCTGGTTTCTCCGATCCTTTACACCCAGAATATCGACGGGTACGGGATCGCCAACCTGAGCCACGATTACGGTTCGGACATTCAGGAAGTAGCCCCCTCATTCGGTGCCAGCGCCATCTGTCTATTCGAATTCCCGAACGATCCCGATTCGATCTCCATGCCGCGCAAAACCCCGGCCAAGAAACGTTTACACCCCGAATCGTTGTGGAACGCCGGTCAAATTTCCGACACCCGCTACGCTTATGACGTGATCGTAAACGGCCCGCTTCGTTCAACGATCCGCATCAAAGCCATGAACTGGGACACCGGCAACGGATACTACGAATACGAACAGTTCTACACCGCATATGCACACCAGAACTACTGCATCTCGAAAGTACACTATACGACCTTCCAACCGAACGGTTCAGGCGTTCTGATGGGTTGCGGGATGAAGAAAAAACCGCAGGAAGACAACTTCATTCAGAAAGACGGTTACCTGATTTCGTCGGGTCCCGAAGAAGTACGCGACCCGGAAAAGATCGACCAGCGTGACAACATCGTGGTTGATTTTATCGGTGGCGCCATCATCGTGAAAGAAGAATATAAACCCGAATATCAGTTTATTCCTTCTTATACCGGCAACCACGTCTTCCGGGTAACGCCCAATAAAGACAACACCTACGAATACATGGTCTGCACGGCTTGGAGCGAAGGCACCAAACTCACCAACAAGGAAGAGTTCAACAAATATGTCGCTCAGATGGCTGAAGAGTTCAACAACCCGATCACCTATAAATTCATCGGATTGCAGAGCAAATAAGCAATCGACTAAAAAACAAAGGGGACGATCCGGATGGATCGCCCCCTTATTTTTTGTTTAACTCCTATCTTCCCAACAAACGGCACCTGGCAGCACGTCTGCATCCCAATGACACCTTCCCAATAACACCTTCTTCATGAGACCTCCGGTTGCGCTGAATATTCTTCCTGTTAAAAGCAATGGAAACCCTGCGTCCGCCTGCCATTCTCCGATTCTCTTCTTCTAAAGTTTCTTCTAAAGGCAATCCTGAGACCCTTTGTTCCGATCACCAAACATTCTTCTTGCGCCCCAAGAATCATCTTCCGTCCTTGAAAAAATCTGCAGGGGAGGGCAAACAACAAAAAAGCCATCCTAAAGTAGGATGGCTTCTATTCGATGCGACCGGTCGATTAGGCCAGCGAATTCACATGAAGCTGAGCACTGCTTTTGAGGTTGCCGGCTTTATTTTTGTGAATTACATTATTCTTGGCCAGTTTATCCAGCATGGAACTTACCTTAGGCAACAGAGCCAAAGCAGCTTCCTTTTCAGTCGTATTCCGCAAAGCCTTCAAAGCATTACGAGTGGTTTTGTGGTAATACTTGTTACGAGCTTTTTTGGTCTCCGTCTGGCGGATTCTCTTGATGGATGACTTATGATTTGCCATGTCGTTGTTTCTCTTTACAATTCTTAGTAGCCCATAGGAGAATCGAACTCCTCTTTCGAGAATGAAAATCTCGCGTCCTAACCGATAGACGAATGGGCCAAATCATGTAGCTGTGACTGAATCAGCGGTGCAAAGGTAGGGAAAAACTTATATTCTGCAAATTTTTTGAGCAAAAAATCGCATTTTTCTCTCATTTTTTACACAAAACCCTGTTTTTCCCCTCTCAAACGCCCCTGCAAGGCCGGTCGATCAGGCTTTTTTCTGCCGATCGTCGATCAAATATTCGATACCCAGAATCAACAGCAGCAAAAAATAGGCGACATGACCGGCTATCACGGCATGGATAAAGATATACAATAACCCCACATAGGTCATCACCCGAATCTTGCCGATCCGAGACAAACTCTTCAACCGACGCACATGATGGACCATCGTCCGGAAACGCACGACCAGCAAAGTCGCTACGGCCGACAAGGTCACCACCAGGCCCGCCAACGGGAAGTCCCGCTGCACCAAAGCCCCAACTACAATGACGGTTCCTAAAACCGGTATCAAATTTTTCGTCGACATAATTTTTAATGAGCCTGCAAAGGTATAATAAAAATCTTTTTATAGCTTTGCTTCCAATTCACTGATTGCTAACCCGGGATCGATTACCGACCGTTCACCCCTATTGGCAGGGCCCATCGGGGTATTTTGGATCGATCGGTTGATGAAAGTCGTCCCACAAGAAGAAAGAAACAAAAGCCATGCCCAGTTTGTCCCGCAAAGGAACTTACCTCCCCCCTTCTCCCATTCGAAAACTGGTTCCCTTCGCAGAAGGAGCCAAAAAACGCGGAATCCGTGTACTGCATCTCAATATCGGCCAACCTGATATTCCTACACCCCAGGTGGCGATCGATGCTGTCAAAGGAATTCAGGACCAGATCTTCGCTTACGGACACTCGGCGGGACAAGAAAGCTATCGACGCAAACTGGTCGACTATTATCGCCAGGTAGGCATTTCGCTCACCTATGACCAGATCATGATCACCGACGGCGGATCGGAAGCCATTTTTATGGCCATGTCGGTCTGCCTCGACCCCGGCGACGAAGTACTGGTTCCCGAACCTTTTTACGCCAATTACAACGGATTTGCCGCCGAATCGGGCGTGATCGTCAAACCGATCCCCTCAAGCATCGAGACTGATTTCGCCCTTCCGCCTATGGAAGAGTTCGACCGGCACATTACCCCCCGCACCAAAGCCATCCTGATCTGCAACCCTAACAACCCGACCGGATACCTCTATTCCCGCGCTGAGCTGGAACAACTGCGCGACATCGTGCTCAAACACGATCTGTTTCTGATCTGTGACGAGGTGTATCGGGAGTTTTGCTACGACGGAGCCGTCCATCATTCAATCATGAATCTCGAAGGCCTGGAACAAAACACCATCATGATCGACTCCGTTTCGAAACGTTACAGCATGTGCGGGGTTCGATTGGGTGCCCTGATCTCCCGTAACCCGGATGTGCTGGATGCCGTTTTACGGATGGGCCAGGCACGTCTGTGTCCGCCCTATTTGGCTCAGGTGGCTGCCGAAGCCGCCCTGAATACTCCCGAAAGCTACTTCAAGGAAGTTTACAACGAATATCTCATGCGCCGCAATACAATCGTCGAAGCCCTCAATGCCATCGACGGCGTCTATTGCCCGACACCCAAAGGCGCCTTCTATTCATTGGTGCAATTGCCCGTGGACGACAGCGAACGGTTTGCCCGCTGGTTGCTCGAATCGTTCAGCTTCGAAGGACAGACCGTGATGTTGGCTCCCGCCTCAGGATTTTATGCAACGGAAGGCTTAGGCCGTGATCAAGTCCGGATCGCCTACGTATTGAACCGTGACGATCTGTTGGCGGCAGCCCGCTGTCTGAAAGAGGCCCTGAAAGTTTATCCCGGCACGATTCGCCGATAAGCAGTCCGGCGCTGAGATGGGCTCTCCGCATTCAAGCGCAACAACTAACCGACATTTTACTCGGCCTTTCCAAAAAGCAAGGCTTTCCTGACCCACAGGAAAGCCTTTATTTATATCCGAACGAGGCACACAACGACGCTCGCACAAAATCCAAAGGAAATCGACAAAACGCTGTCGTTCCCCAAACCCTGCCAGGATCTGTCAACAGGCAGGAACGAAGTAGGAGAGAGCGCCTGATGCGGATTACAGCCCCAGCTCCAATTCAATATAATGCACCAGCGAGTGAATGACCTTTTCATGAATTTCCTGAGCCCGGTCTGAAAATTCCGTCTTGGGAGCCCGAATCTCCACATCACACAACGAGGCCATCTCGCCGCCGCTTTTGCCGGTCAGACCGACCACCTTCATACCGGCGCGTCGCGCGGCTGCAACAGCTTCCAGTACATTGCGAGAATTTCCGCTGGTAGAGATCCCCAACAGCAAATCTCCAGGACGTCCCAGGGCTTCGACCTGTTTCGAGAAGACATAATCATACCCAAAATCATTGGCCACGCAACTCATATGCGAGACATCGCTCAGGGCCAGCCCCGCCAATGGACGCCGATCGAGCCGGAAACGCCCCGAAAGTTCCTCGGCAAAATGCATGGCATCGCACATCGACCCGCCATTGCCGCAGCTGAGGATTTTCCCTCCGGAACGCAACGTTTCCACCATTAGATCTCCGGCTTGCTGCATTTTCTGCCACGTTTCGGGAGCCTCCATAAAAGCCTGCAGCACCCGTGACGCCTCGGCGAATCCCCGCCGAATTTCCTCCATACTATTCATATGCCTAAATACATTATGTTAAATTACTAAAATCACAAAAAGAGCCAATCCCGACATACCCTTTTCTCAACGAAGCTGTAACCCTCCCAAAATCTCTCGGGAACGATACAGGAGAGTCCGAACCCGTCATTTTCTTAGACATTTCCCCTCTCATTTCGAACCGCTCCAAAGATACATTTTTTACCGAAGTTTCGTATGGCCACCCAACGCCCCTGTGCGGAGTCTCCAGGCTCTATTTCTTCGTCCCTCCAATTATTTCCCGAAAAAACACTATCTTGGAGACAAATTTTTTAGACCAATCCGATGAAAAAACACTTTTTCGCGCTCTGCACCCTCTCCCTGGCGGTTCTGGCCTCAGGGATGTTCTTCTCCTGCGGTTCCTCCAAACAGGAATTGACCCTCGCAACTCCCACCGCTCTGCAACAAAAATTCATGGACCAGGAAGTCGGAGCGTTTTTCCACTTCTCGATCAACACCTTCACCGGTGATGAACACGGCGACGGGGGACGTCCCGCCTCCGCCTTCAACCCCCAGAAACTGGATATCGACCAGTGGATGGAAGCCGCTAAAAACATCGGCGCCAAATACGCCATCCTGACCGCTCGTCACGAAGACGGATTCTGTCTCTGGCCCACGGCAACCACCGAATATTGCGTCCGCAACTCACCCTGGAAAAACGGGCAGGGGGATGTCGTCCGCGAATTCGTCGATGCCTGCCGCCGACACGACATTCTGCCGGGCATCTATTTCTCACCCAACTACAACGGGAACGAAATCTTCCGCGATCAGGACCGCCCGGTCAGCTGGGGACGCCACTGGGACTCGCTGACCCGTGTCAGCTTCAGTGATACGGCTTTCTGTACCCGCTACCGCCAACTGGAAATCGACCAGATCACCGAACTGATGACGCAATACGGTCCGATTGCCTATTTGTGGATGGACCACTGGAACGCCTCTAAAGATCAGCAAAACGACGTATGCCGCACCGTCACCGACCTGGTCAGAAAACTCCAACCCGACTGTCTGCTTTCGGGACCCGATATCCGTCACCCCGGTACCGAAAAGGGGATTGTGATCTACCCCATGTGGAACGCTGTCAACACGGTAGACAGCACGATGTATACCCGTCCGGTCAAAAACACCTTCGACAAAACGGTCGCCAACAACTACGGACTGCTGGAAACGGATGTCATCATGGGCCATCCGGAAGGGCAGTTCTGGCGCAACGTCGAATGCCCGACCGATGCTCCCTTTAACCACGGCGGATGGTTCTGGCACCACGAACTGAATCGGTTGAGTCTGGAAAAACTGATGGACTACTACTATCGTACGGTAGGTCTGGGCGCCAACATCGTCATCAACCTGCCGCCCGATCGCGACGGGCTGATTCCGGCCGAAACCCTGGAAGCCACCCGCGCTTTCGGTCAGGAGTTCGAACGCCGTTTCGGGCACATCACCCATGAGACCTCCGAACCGATCCAGGGAATCGAAGCCGAACTCCGCTGGGAGAAACCGGAACCCATCAACCATGTGATGCTCATGGAAGACCTTTCACAGGGCCAGCGCGTGATTGCCTACACGCTGGAAGCCTGGGTAGACGGAGCCTGGCAGCCACTCAAACCGGCCAACCACTTTATGGATACTCCGGAAGGTTTTGTATCCGATGCCGGATTCGAAACCATTGGCCACAAAAAAATCGACCGCGTCGAACCGGTTGTCACCGATCGGATTCGCTGGCGTTGTCAGCGTTCGGTCACCCCGAATGTAGGATTGCTCAAAATGGCCGCCTGGAACGTGGAAGACTAAACCCTTCCTTGCTAAAACGGCCACTCATTCTCCGTATTTGAACCACACGGGAGGTTTTCCTCCTCATTAACAAGACGGGCTCGCAAAATAGTTGCGAGCCCGTTTTATTTTCTTGGTTAATATTCCTTTAGGGCAGGGTGGCACAACGATGCAGCGGCCATGTTCGAGCCTTGTAAACCTTGATATGAGGCACATTCAACACCCGATCCGGTGAAGTGCAATAGACATGATACGTCCACCAATCCTCTTCCGCTTTGGTGTAAACCAGTCGGTCGAACGTGGGATCATAATTGACCGACTTGACGTGCGGGGTCTGTTGCAAAGGCTCGAACGGGGTAAAGGTTTCCGTCTCAATATCAAACAGATGAACACCCTCATGGTCCGACACCAGAAGCTGTTCGTTCGAAATGGCGCTGAGATCATGACCTCCCTCGCCGGGAATTTTCCAACTGCGTTCGCGTTTGAGTTTCGGCGCCGAGGTATTCCAATCCTGCAGGGAATATTCCCTCAGTTCGTCAAACCCCAGGGCATAATAACGCCGCAAGGAGTCGAGCCAGACACTGCCGTGAGCCGAATAGAGCGTATCCCGGAACAAAACCTGATCGGGTTTTCCGATTTCGTAAAGTTGGATCGCATTTCCCCGGTCATGCAACGAAAGGGCTACGGCAATACGTCCATCGGGCAACAGATCGGCCGAATGAGCCAGCGGGGCATACGCATAAAACATACAGTTACGGGTGGCCCGGTCCAGCAATACGACACCCCCAGCCCCACAGGTGATCAATACCCGATACCCTTCATCCACGAATTTACACTCGTCCAGGTTCCGGAAATGAGGCATCAGGTCGTACGGAATCTGCCCCATGGCATCCTTGACCTCCCATTTCCACAACACCTCCAAATGCGAACTGTCCGATCGGGCCGCATCCACAATCAGGGCCGTCTGATCGCCGCACAACAAAACTTCCTCCGGAATTTGTTTGGGGGCAGGCTGCGAGGCGCAACTCCAGAGCCCTACGGCCAAACCCACTATCCAACTATTTTTCATGCTTATTTCCATTTACTTGTCTAACAAATGTACCCATTCCGAGGCAGAATCCCAATATTTTTCCCTCGTCCAGTCCTCTGTCTACCCCGATCCACGCCCGATTTCCCCATTAAACCAGTTTTCTACTCCGGCCTCTGCCCCCAAAATCCGCCTTCTTTCTCTCCAATTTACAGAAGTTTTCCGGGAATTCTCCCTCTGCGAGAACCATATTCCAAACTCGGTATTAATTTTGTATAAAGTCTGTCTATCCGGTTGTTTCATTTGAGTCGTTCATCCGTTCCGTGCTGCATAAAATCCTCACATACACGCTCCGTTTTCTGTTTGCCCTATTCGGACTGCTGTTGTTGATCTCGGCGGCTGTTTATCTGCCCGGGGTACAACGATGGGGAATTGAACAGGCCGCCTCCTACGCACGACGCCACCTGAACATGGATCTCCGCATCGAGCGATTCCGACTCACCTTCCCACTTCGCCTGAGCATCGACAACACCCTGCTGACCACTGCGGTGGGCGATACCCTGCTGCAAAGCGAATCGCTGTCCGCCCAGGTCGCTTTATGGCCGCTCTTCCGCGGAGAAGTCCGGCTGGTTGAACTCACGCTGGAAGAGACCCGAATCAACTATCGCGACAGCCTGTCGGATCTCTCACTGAGGGCTGATATCGGCGCATTTACAGTAAAAGGCGTACAAGCGCGGCTGAAAGAGCAGACGGCCTCTATTCGCCGGATCGATCTCGATCACAGCCGCATCGATCTCTCTCCGGGGAGTGGATCTCCTGCCGACACCACCTCAACCGACACCGCCTCACTGGCCTGGAAAATTCAATTGGCTTCCCTGAACCTTCAGGAGGTCTCTTTCCATATGCCTCCCGTGGCCGGATCGGCCGACCTGAACGTAGATCTCCCCGAAGGGAAAGTAACCGACACCAAAGTGGACCTGGGGCAGCAACAAGTTGCCGTACAAAATCTTCGGTTGATCGACGGCAACTACCAATACCTGACCGTCTCAGCATCTCCGACTACCACCCCTGCTTCCCTTGCATCGGAATCTTCTGCCGCTGCAGCGTCCCTCACATCTGAGGCTTCGGCTGACAGCACCTCTGTAAAAACACCCCCATGGACCATCACCCTGCAACATCTCGAATTGCAAAACAACCAGCTCGCCTATGGTAGTGCGAAAGGGGTTCCGTCTGAAGGTTTCGACCCCGCTCACCTTCGAATTCAGGCCCTGAACCTGCAAATCGACTCCCTCCGCAACCGTGGATCAGCCATCGCCGCCATCCTCCAGTCTCTTTCGTTCGAGGAACGATGCGGATTGGAAGTGCGTTCGGCGCAGGGTCGCTTTTCCATGGATTCTTCCGGCATAGCCCTGCCCAATTTCACGCTGCAAACTTCTGAATCCCAGATACAGATCGGAGCACAGGCCGGGGCCGGATTACTGTCCATGCAACCCGACACCCCTATCGACCTTGCCTGGAATGTCCAGCTTGCCCCTGATGATCTTTGGAAGCTCTATCCAGCCCCGACGAATGTCCGCCTCACGCTGCGAGGTCGGCCCCTCACCTCCGACGGGCAACTCAAGGGGAGTCTCGACCGCCTCGACTTGCAGCACCTTTCCCTGCAACTTTCCCGCTCCATTGCCCTCCGTCTGAACGGAGAAGTCCGCTCGGTCACCGATCCCAGACACCTCGGAGGCACAGTCCGGCTGTACGGCAGGCTTTCGCACATCGACTTTCTCAAAGGACTGCTGCCAGACACTACCCTGCAAAAACGTCTGGCTTTCCCGGAACGCATGACCCTGCGCGGCCACATGGGCTTTTCCGGTCAGACCTACGCTCCTTCCCTCCAGCTGGAAATCGACACCGCCCGATTGACCCTGGACGGACGACTCAACCTCCGGAATCAGAACTACCGGGCCAATGTATCGGTTCAAAATTTCCCGTTAAACAATTTTCTGCCTCAGGATTCCCTGGGTACCCTCTCACTGCGGCTGCAGGCCGAGGGAAAAGGTTTCGACCCGGCCGCTGACGGATCGACAGCCAGCCTCGATTTCCAGCTCGACCGTTTCGACTACAACAACTACCGCTACCACGATCTCGGTCTGCAAGCCTCCCTCGCCGAGCACCGCCTCCGGGGACGACTTTACAGCGCCAGCGAAGCCTTGCAACTGGATTTGGACCTGCAAGGAGAACTCTCTGCAGAAACGTATGCCGCCCGCCTGAAAGGCCCCATTTCCCAGCTCGACCTGCAAGGCCTGCATTTTGCACAAGACCCGCTCCACGGCTCATTCCTGCTCGAAACAGAATTCCGGGCACATCCCGATTCGGCCGCCTACCAAGCCGACGTGATCTTCGACTCCATTCGCATCACCCACGGCTTTTTCACCGATGCCATCCGCCGAACCTCCATCGAGGCTTCGGCCAATCGCCATCAGGTGAGTGCCGGCATTCGTTCCGGTGACTTATCCGCTCGTTTTCAGGCATTTGTTCCACTGGATTCCCTGCCCGGATCCTTGCAACGAACCGCCACCCGCATCGTCCAACAGTTCGACTCCTCCGACCTGAACATGGCGCAACTTCAGGAAGTGCTGCCTCCTTTCCGTTTCGAAGCCTCGGCTGGTCAGCAAAATCTGCTCTACAACTATTTGAAGACGCAACAGATGGGTTTCGAGAAGCTGAGCACCAACATCGCCACCGACTCCACGGCCCCCTTCCACGGTTCGGTGATCATCAACGGATGGCAGACCGCCGGAATGACCCTCGATACGATCAATATCGGGTTGAAACGCCAGGACGAACGCCTCGATTACTACCTCCGGCTGGCCAATCGTCCCGGCAACCTCGAACAGATGGCCCTGATCGCCCTCTACGGAAATATCCAAGGCAAAACTTCCCGCATCAACTTCTTCCAGCGGGATCGGGCCGACAGCATCGGTTTCTGGTTCGGCCTCGAAACCCTGCTGCAAGACTCCACCCTGCGGATCAGTCTCTTCCCACATAATCCCATTTTCGGTTATGCTCACTGGCAGGTCAACCCTGACAATTACATTCTGCTACACCGTAACAAAAAACTATACGCCAACCTGAAGCTTGAACACGGCCGTCAACACGTTCTCCTGCAACCGGGCCGGCTTCCCCATCTATCCGACGGCGTGGTGTCGCTCGATATCGCCGGCATCGATATCGCTTCGGTGCTGGAACTGCTGCCGGCTCCGCCTCCCATCGAAGGAGAACTTTCCAGCCAACTGTCCCTGGGACTGAATCAAAAAACCGTCGCTGCACAAGGTTCATTAACCATTGACTCTCTGCTGTATGACGAAAAACGGGTAGGGGACATCGGTCTGACCCTCTCTTTCCTGTCCGACAGTCTGCAGCGCCGCAAACTGGATGCCCATCTCGACATCGACCAAAAAACCGTACTGACCGCCCGAGGAAGCTATTTCGGAGCCCCTCAGGACTCTCTGAATTTCACCCTCGGACTCCCCGCCTTCCCGCTGGTTCCACTGAATCCTTTCCTGCCGGCCGATGCGGCTCAACTGGCCGGCACCCTTCAAGGCGAAATCCAGGTAAACGGCCCCCTGCAAAAACCCGCTCTCGAAGGTTCGCTCCAAATTACCGAAGGGAAACTCTCCGTCCCGATGATCGGAACCTCTTTCGGGCTTTCCGACCGTCCCATTACCCTGTCCGACAACCTACTGCGATTCGAAGCATTCGGTCTGACGGCCCCGGGCAACAAAGCCCTTTCGCTGAACGGAACGGTCGATCTGAGCGATTTTTCCCAACTGTACAGCGACCTTCACCTCCAGGCTGCCGACTTCCCGCTCATCAACGCCGCCCGGAACAACAAATCGCTGGTCTACGGCAAAGCCAACGCCGATATCGACCTCCGGGCCAAAGGAAAACTCAATACCCTGGTCGTACGAGGCAATGTCCGGCTGCTCAGCAGCACCAATATTACCTATACCCTGCAGGACTCTCCCCTGGAAACGGCCGACCGGCAACAACATATCGTCACCTTTGTCTCGTTCAACGACACCACGGCCCTGGCCCGTCTCGATTCGGTGCCGGCCGCTCCGATCTGGGGGCTGGACATGCTGGTGAACGTCAACATCGACGACAACGTCAAGGCCACGGTCAATCTCTCCGACGACGGCAATAACCGTATCGCCCTGATCGGAGAGGGCAGTCTGACCTACGCCATGAACCCTCAGGGCGATGCCCGATTCACCGGACGCTACGTACTGTCGGGAGGTACGGTGGTCTACAACCCTCCGATCATCTCCCAAAAAGTCTTCTCGATCGACAACAAGAGCTATGTCGAATGGAACGGCGATATCGGAGATCCGTCGTTCAACATCACCGCGACGGAGAGCGTCCAAACCACCGTCACCACCGAAGACAACGCTTCACGCAAGGTCACCTTCGACATCACGGTCAACGTGCGCAATACCCTCAAAGACCTCGCCATCACCTTCGATCTTGCGGCTCCGAGCGACATCACCATCCAGAACCAGCTGTTGTCGCTGGCCCCCGAACAACGTTCGACCCAGGCCATGGCCCTGCTGATCTACAACACCTATACCGGCCCCGGTACCACGGCCAAAATCGACAGCAACAACCCGATCAACTCCTTCATCGAGAAGGAACTCAACCAATGGGCCCGTAACAATCTCAAGAATGTGGACGTATCGTTCGGCATCCAATCGGTCAACGATCCCTCATCGGCTTCGGGACAACATACGGACTACTCGTATCGCGTTTCCAAAAACCTGTTCAACGACCGGGTGAAGGTCACCATCGGAGGCAGTGTCAGCAGCAATGCCGACCCGACCCAAAACATGAAAGAAAACTTTGTGGACGATATTTCGTTGGAATACCGCCTCAACAAACGGGACAACATGTCGCTGAAGGTCTACCGATACAATACCCAGGAGAGCATCCTCGAAGGCGAAGTAGTCGATACCGGGGTAGGGTTCGTCGTGCGCAAAAAACTCAACCGCCTGGGGAACCTATTCCGCCTGACCCGCGACCCAGAAAAGCGACAACAACGCATCGAAAAACGCACTCGTCGCAAACAAGCCCGTCAAGCTGCCCGTACCGCGAAAGGAACCGCGGAGGAAACTACGCCAGAAAGTCAACCGGCCGCCCCCTCTGTCACAACCCCCGAAACCCCTTCCGATCATGAATAAACGTTCCGGATTCCGTCCCCTGTTTTTGCTCCTGCTCAGCCTGATCGCAGCAGGATGTTCGACCACCAAACGGTTGGCATCGGACCAGGTGCTCTATACCGGGGTAAAAAAGATCGACATCCAGGCAACGAATCCCGAACAGGAACTGCCCGGCGAAGTGGTCTCGGAAATCGAGGAGAATCTGTCGGTCAAACCCAACAATCCCCTATACAGCCCCTACATACGCACGCCGTTCCCCTTTGGGCTGTGGGCCTACAACGCCTTTTACACCGAGAAAGAACGAGGACTGAAACACTGGCTGTATAACCGATTGGCCAAAGAACCGGTGTTGATCTCCCATGTCAAACCCGACGTACGAACCAAAATGGTCCGGGACATTCTGGACAACAACGGTTTTTTCGGCTCCAGCGCCACTTACGAGCAGATCACCCAGAAAAATCCGAAAAAAGCACGGCTCCGTTATGAGGTACGAGTAGCGCCTCCCTGGCATTACGACTCGATTGCCTATCCTGAACCGGTTTCGCCGCTCACCCGCACCCTCGACAGCCTGAAACGTTCTTCCTTACTGCATGTCGGTTCCCGGTACGATATCGATACCCTAACCCAGGAACGGATCCGTCTGACCAACCTGCTGCGCAACGAAAGCTACTACTATTTCCGTCCCGAATACCTGGAATATCTGGCCGATACGACTCAACAGCCCTACAAAGTCAACTTACGGATGACCCTCGCCCAGGGGATACCTCCGGCTGCCCGGCGTCCTTATCGGGTGGGCGATGTACGCATTTCGCTTTTCAATCCGTTGGGCGGCGAAACCGACTCCCTCGAATACCGCGGCGTCAAGATCCAATACCAGAAACCGCTGAAAATCCGCCCGCGGTTACTGACTCGCAGCCTGCAAATCTCGCCGGGAGAACCCGCCCGGGTGGACTCGATCAACGCTACCCTGAACAACCTGACCCGACTGGATATTTTCCGTTATGTCAATCTGAGTGTTCCCCCGTTGGATTCGCTGCACCAGAGCGATTCACTCGACATGCTGATCTCCGCCGCCTTCGATGCCCCGATGGAAGCCCAATTCGAAGCCGATTTTTCCACCAAATCCAACAGCTTCATCGGGCCGGGACTGACGTTCGGGATTCAACACAAAA
Organism: Alistipes sp.; assembly: GCA_019422485.1. Taxonomy (GTDB): domain Bacteria; phylum Bacteroidota; class Bacteroidia; order Bacteroidales; family Rikenellaceae; genus Alistipes_A. The sequence goes on from JAHZDG010000026.1 coordinate 24,958, forward strand.
ACCTGTTCCGCGGCGGAGAAGTGCTGGGTATTCACCTTACCGGCAATTACGAATGGCAAACCGGAAACAAAAGCGCAGAAGTTAACGCCACCCGAGTCAATTCCTACGAATTCGGGCTGACCGCCTCCCTGAGTGTACCCCGGCTCTTGGGTCCACGCTTTTTCTCAGAGCTCGATCCCTATACCCCTCATACCACCGCCCGATTGAGCGCCAACCTACTCAAACGCCCCAAATTCTTCACCATGCTGTCATTAGGGGCCTCTTGGGGGTATGACTTCCAGTCCTCTCCCCGTAGCTACCACAACCTGACCCTGTTCAAACTCGTCTACAACCGTCTGCTATCCACAACCCCCGATTTCGATTCGACCATGAATGCCAATCCGTGGATTGCCCTGAGTTTCCAGGATCAGTTCATTCCTTCGATTTCTTACTCCTACACGTATGACCGCCCGATGGGTCGGGATGGACGCAACCGATTGATCTGGCAATCGAGTTTCACCTCAGCCGGCAACCTGTTCTATCTTCTGTACGAGATGTGCGGATCCAAAGG
>JAHZDG010000026.1:25517-29616 GCA_019422485.1 Alistipes sp.
AAACAGATCTTTGGAAATCGTTTTTCGCAATTCATCAAAGCAACAACCGAATTGAAATACTACCTCCAGGTCGGTGAACACAACACCCTGGCCTCCCGACTGATGATCGGCGTCGGACACGCCTACGGCAATTCGGAAGTGATTCCCTACAGCGAACAGTTTTTTATCGGCGGGGCCAACAGCATCCGGGCCTTTACCATCCGGTCGCTAGGACCCGGCAGCTATCGCTCATCGACCGACAATCAAACCGGTTATTTCGACCAAACGGGGAACTTCAAACTCGAAGCCAATGTCGAGTTTCGGTTCCGCATCATGGGGGGCCTCAATGGGGCGGTCTTTCTGGATGCCGGCAACATCTGGCTGCTCCAAAACGATGCCGACCGTCCGGGCGGACAGCTCTCCGCCCGCGGATTCTGGCGCGAAATTGCGCTGGGAACCGGCTTCGGATTGCGGTATGACCTGGATTTTCTGGTGCTGCGTGCCGATTTGGGAATCGGCCTGCATACACCTTATCCCAACCCCGACAAACCAGGTTATTACAACATTCCGAGCTTTAAAGACGGTTTAGGCTTCCATCTGGCCATCGGCTATCCGTTCTAATCGAATCCTACCATCCTCTCACGTCAAGTTCCACCTCGAGCATACACTCCATATTTTCCGCATCGAATTGGAGAATCCGAAACTTATCCGTAATTTTACTCGATACGAACGAGACCGAGTCTGCCCGCCCGGCATTCTTCCTGTCTCTCCAAACCCATCGAACTAACCCGTTAAAACTGAAAAGCATGGAAACGACATACATGATCGGCATCGACATCGGCGGAACGAAATGCGCCGTGGTGTTGGGCGCCTGCACTCCGGAAGGAGACCTGACCATTCTGGAAAAGAAACGCTTCCCGACCGGCCACCGGCCCTGGCAGGAAGTGCTGGAACAATTCTATATCGAAACCGAAAGCGTACTCGCCGCCCACGGATTGACGTCCGTACAGGTCGGCGCCATCGGCATCAGTTGCGGCGGCCCGCTCGACAGCAAACGCGGAGTGATCATGTCGCCGCCCAATCTGCCGGGTTGGGATAACGTTCCCATTGTAGAGCTGTTCGAAAAACGATTCGGCATTCCGACCGGCATCCAAAACGATGCCAATGCCTGCGCACTGGCCGAATGGAAATTCGGGGCCGGACGCGGAGCCGACAATGTCGTTTTCCTCACCTTCGGCACCGGTATGGGGGCCGGTCTGATTTTGGACGGCCGCCTTTACAGCGGGACCAACGACATGGCCGGAGAAGTGGGGCACATGGCCATGCGTCCGTTCGGTCCGGTGGGGTACGGGAAAGCCGGATCGTTCGAAGGCTTTTGCAGCGGGGGCGGCATCGCCCAACTGGCCAAAACCCGCGCCCTGGAACGTCTCCAGATGGGAGAGCACACCGCCTATTGTCCCGACGCCTCAGCCCTGGAAAGCATCACGGCCCAAAGCGTAGCCGCAGCCGCAGCCGCCGGAGATCCCGATGCCCGGGAGGTATACCGCATCAGCGGACAACTGTTAGGCGAGGGACTTTCGCTCCTGATCGACATTCTCAATCCTGAAGTGATTGTCATCGGCAGCATTTTCGCCCGGGCACACGATCTGCTGTGGCCAACCGCCGCAGAAACCATTCGTCGGGAAGCCCTGTCTCACGCCCAAAACGTATGTCGGGTCGTTCCGGCCGGTTTAGGCGAACAGATCGGGGACTATGCGGCACTGTCGGTCGCTGTCTACACCGCCTCCCAACTCCGTTCATAGTCTCTTTTACCCATAGAAAACCCCTCATCATCAGCCGCCCGAACTGTATGTCCGAGCGGCTGACTGTTTATCGTTCCTGCGCAACCAGCTGAAGGAGGATTAAAAAGCCTCCATCCTCGGATCACCGCATGCACGCGTCCGAAATTTGGCATACGGTTTTTCTGATTCGGTTTATTTTTCTACATTTGTTCAATTGTCTCAGCGGGTGAAAATTCCCCGCCAACCCTCGATCCAAATATGTCAGAAACACCTAAAAACAATCGCCTCAAACGTACCCTCTGGATAGCCGGAATCGGCATGGTCATCGGCGTCAGTGTAACCATCGCCCTGAACCGGGTCTACATGAAGACCTCTTCCAACGAATATTGTATCTCTTGCCACATCCATCCTCAGGCCGACCAGAGCTGGAAACTCTCCTCGCACTATAACTCCAAAAGCGGCGTCATCACCGACTGTGCGGCCTGCCACCTCCCTCCGAAAGGCAGTTTCCATCACTTCGCCACCAAAGCGCGTATGGGGCTGAAGGATCTGTGGTCCTATTACACCAAAGACAGTAGCAGCTTCGACTGGGAAAGCCGCAAACAGCTGGATTATGCTGTAGGAATCGTCTCCAACGAATCCTGCAAGGCCTGTCACCAACAGCTTTTCCCGGCCCGACTGACCGATGAGGGGATCACGGCCCACCTCTACTACGAAGCCAACGAGGAGAAACTGAATCTGCAATGTATCAGCTGCCACCTCGACGTAGGACACTATAACCCGAATTACACCCACTCCCAAATGGAGGGGATTCCTCAACAGAAAGATCAGGGAGAGCCCTACACCGAAGCGACTCCGGTAGATCGTTTCGAATCGTTCACCGAACGGATTCCGGGCACCACCGTTTCATTCAACATGAAGGCCATCCCCGGAGGTTCGTTCGCCATGGGCAGCCCCTCGGACGAACCGTTCCGTCAGGAAGACGAGGGACCTGTTCGTCAGGTGAACATATCGCCGTTCTTTATGGGCGAGGCCGAAGTGACCTGGGATCAATACTGGGCTTTCTACGCCGAGACCATGTCGGAAGGCCGTATCCCCCCCGAGGTGGTATTCGCTCAGAACTCCGATCCGTCGGTGGATGCCATCAGCGGTCCCACTCCTCCTTTCGGCATTCCGGACCAAGGGTGGGGCGGGGGTGACCGACCGGCCATTACCATGACCCACTACGCCGCCGAAACTTTCTGCTTGTGGTTGTCGAAGAAAACCGGCAAGAAATACCGCCTGCCCACCGAAGCCGAATGGGAATATGCCGTACGAGGCGGCACCTCCTCGCCCTATTTCTTCGAGGGGGATCCCAAGAAGTTCTCCAACGACGGTTTCTGGCGCAAGCTGTTCAAGGCCGACACGACCCCCATCAACCGCTACGTGATCTACGCCAACAACAACCAAAATCGCACCGAAGAACCTTCGGCCGTCCAACCCAACCCGTTCGGATTGAAGAACATGTTGGGTAACGTCATGGAATATTGCGCCGACTGGTATGCGGCCGATGCCTACGCCCAGTTAAGCGATGGGGTCACCGATCCTCAAGGCCCTGCTTCAGGGGAAGAACATGTGGTGCGCGGGGGACAATTTACCGATGATGCGTCCGTACTGCGCTGTGCCGCACGTGCCCACACCCAACACAAACAGTGGCTCAAAACCGACCCCCAGCAACCGCAGAGCATCTGGTGGTATTCCGACATCCGGACCATCGGTTTCCGGGTGGTTTGCGAATACGAAGCTCCGCAATAGCGGATTCTTCCATCCCTAACCTTGTGCACCCAGACTAACCTAACTAAACCTAAATAACCTTTGAAATGAGCGAAAAAAAGAACATCAGTCGCCGGGAGTTTCTCTCCTATTCGGCGACGGCCGGGGTAATCGGAGCCCTGGGTCTACCCACGATTCTGACCTCCTGCTCGGACAAAACTTCAAAAAACACCCCGTTACGATCGCCTGAAGAGGTATACATTCCCAATCTGATGGACAAGGCACTCGACGGCAAACCGCTCAAAGCGGGTGTCATCGGCTGTGGTGGTCGGGGAGCCGGAGCGGCCAAAGATTTTCTGACGGCCGCCGACAACGTCACCATCACCGCTCTGGGCGATGTATTCACCGACCGGCTGGAACACCTGCGCGGCGAACTGCAGGATCAGTACAACGTAACGATCGCCGACGAAAATTGCTTCATCGGCTTCGATGCCTATCAGAAAGTGATCGACTCGGGGGTCGACGTGGTCATTGTCGCCACTCCGCCGGCCTTCCGTCCGCTGCACTTCAAATATGCGACCGAAAAG
>JAHZDG010000027.1:0-790 GCA_019422485.1 Alistipes sp.
GAACGAGATCTTCGGCGAAGGCGGCCACGGGTTTCAGTTCCTCGAGGGTATAGGGCGTGCGGAGACTCGAATCCAGATCGAGATCTCGATGCAGACCGAACTGGATGATCTCTTGTTTGAGGGCTGTAGAATTGGCCGAAGGATTGGCTATGGCGGCATGGAGACGTTCGATCAGAGGGGTATAAGTCTGGCGCAGTTGGTTCTCGACATACGGAGGCGTGAGGTGGGAGACGATGACGGCATGGCTGCGTCTTTTGGCGATGGTGGCTTCTCCGACGTTGTCGATGGAATAGAAATAGAAGTGGGGACGATTTCCGATCAAGGCTTCCGCCCAGTCCGCTTGTGAGAGACCGACGTTTTTACCGGGCGTGAATTCCAGGTTTCCGTGGGTGCCGAAATGGATCAGCACATCGGCGTCGAATTGTTTTTGCATGTAGAGATAGGGCGCAACATAGCTGTGAGGAGGTGCCACTTCGGCACCGTGCACCAGGTCGAATTCGTCGTGTCCGATGGCGGGACGGGGTTGGGGAAACAGCAGAACGTTCCCGTATTCGATAGCTGCAATGGCCAGACTGTCGCCCCGGGAGAGCAGTTGGCCGGGAGCTTTGCCGTAACGGTCGGTGATCTCCTGGTATTTTTCGGGGAGTAAAACCTCCGAGGCCCATTGTTCATAGGTTTTCTTGTCGATCCACCGGGGATGATTTTCATTCATGAATCGCTCTTGGGCTGCGGTGGCGTAATCGCCGACGACCGAGCCGAATGTCATCAGCTGGCGTTTGAATTCAGCCGG
>JAHZDG010000027.1:800-16883 GCA_019422485.1 Alistipes sp.
TCAGAAAATGGTAGAGCGAGGGAACAACCTCCATGCCTGAAGCGAGCAAAGCGTCCTTCCCGGGCAATTTGAAATACCCGATGGCGATTTTTTTCTCTGCGTTCGGTTTCGTGCGAAGGTTCATGAAGCGGGTGAACTGCTCCAGAAATGCCTTGATCCTTTCCGGCTCGGGGGTATAGAGCAAAAATCCGTTCGGATGTTCGTTGGTCGTTGCGATGCAGAGCGGAGACATGGCGCCGTCAATTTCCGGCATGACGATGCGGGCGTTGAGTGTACCGATTCCCAATGGCTTGTGAGGATCGAGCCACTCTTCATGGGACTGGATCAGAGGGAATGGCGTAAAGATCGGGATCCCCTGATCGTATATTTTTTGAATGAATTCATCGTTGCCCAGGCGTCCCATGGGCAGGTAGATGACCGCTTCCGGATGAATCTCCTCCAGCATCCGTTCGCGTTGTTGGCCGATGGCGGAGAAGGGGTATACATTATAGCCGGCCCGGGTCAGTTGACTGATCAGGGTGTCGATGTGGGCCCGGTTGTTTTCTACGGGGAATTTAACGCCGGACACGAAAGCGATATGGGGCTTTCCGGGTTGGTAGAGTTTCCGTCGTTTGAGATACTCGGTCAGTTGGGCGGCCGTTTCGAAATATTGGCCTCCTTCGAGGTGATAGAAAGTGTGTTTAGGGAGTTCGACCGGTTCTTCGTACCGGGTGTCACCCCACTTGTAAGGGGTTGACAAATGGCGGAGATACCGAAGCAGATTGCGGTAGTTGGGTTGACAGGGAATGCGGCAATATTCGGTCAAGCGGGCAGTTTGTAGCGAATCCAGATTATGGGAGACGATCAGACTGGCCCCTCTCACTGAATAGGTAAAGACCGGCACTCCTTTGCGACCGGCCTGATCGATCGACTGCATCTGCAGCGAATCCAGATAGAGTCCGCGTCCGTACAGAATGATAGCATCGTAGCGGTCGAAATTTTTGGCGCGTTCCATCTCGACGCATTCCACCGATATGTTTCGATCGTCGTTGTTCAGGGCGATTTCTGCGGCTTGAGCCGGTAGTGGATTGACGATCAGAATTTGGGTCGGGGCAAGGTAGTGGCGGTAACCGATGAAGGTTATAACCGCGACGAGGAGAAGGGCGCTGGCAGAAACAATCCATTTCAGAGATTTCGACATGGCGGCTACGAGTAAAAGGTTTTAACGTGTTTCGTTGAGGAAAGCTTTTTTGATTTCGCGGGCTTTCAAGGGACGCTCTTTCATTCCTTGCCGGATGTGTTCCACGTAAAGCTCCTGAATGCCGGGAATCTCGCCCAATCCTTCCAATATGGTAAAGACCTGGAACCCTTCTGCTTCCAACTTGTTGCGCCACACTCCGTCCATATCGTTGCGGGCATGGTCGCCGGCCACGAACATGAAAGGAACAAGGGTTACCTGTTTGGCTTTTTCTGTTTTCAGTTTGTGCAGAACGTGGTCGACGGAGGGGAATCCTTCGACGGTGGCGACATGAATCTGTGGATATCCCAGTACGGTAAAGAGGTAATCCATTTGCGAATAGATAGCATTGGCTGGGGTTTGTGTGCCATGGCCCACCATCACGACGGAGCGATTTTTGCCGATCGAGCCGGCGTGTCGGGCCGCCAGAGAGGCGGCTACCCGTTCGCAATCTTCGACCGAGTAGAGCAGTGGCCGTCCGACCCGAATATCCTGAAAGAAGGGAGCCATCTGTTCCACTTCATCCCGGAGCGCTTCAGCTTCTATACCGTCGATAACATGGGTCGACTGGACAAATACCCGGGTATAGCCTTCGGCTGCCAGTTTCAATAAAGCCTCTTGCGGTGTCGGTTTGTCGATCCCTCTTGCTTTCAGGCGTTTGATGACGATGCGGGAGGTGTAGGCCTCGACCAGCTTCATGTCCGGAAATTCGTTGGCCACTTTCTGGTTGATGGCGTCGATAGTTTTGCTCCGGGTGTCGTCATAGGTGGTGCCGAAATGCACCATCAGAATGGCCGTAAGGGGGCTTTGGATGGAGTCGGCGGGCTCCTGAGCCTGCAGAATGATCGGGCAGATCAGCAGTAATAAGATCCAGCGATTTTTCATGCGCGTTAATTGAACGGTTCCCGATCAGGCATTTTGCATACAAAAAAATGCCTGATCGGGAGAACCGTAGCAGAGAATATTCGTTTAATTATTGAATGTTGTCAACCACTCTGATGTTTTCGAAATAGTACCCTTGTTCGATTTCGGCACCTTTTGTGGTTTCACCGGTTTGAGCGTCGTAGATATAGATTTTGGGATTCGTTCCTTCGGCATCGATTCCGAAGTAGGCTTTGTTGTCAACAACGGCCATACGCGACGAGAAACGTCCGCTGCAGTATTCGAGCTGTACCCCATTGTATTTAATCGGCGAGCTGGTTTTGGCCTGCAGGTCGATCACCGTATAATAATGGCTGAAGGCGTCGATGGTCGTCCCTTTGGAGTCGTCACGAGCATAGGCCAGAACTTTGTTTCCGCCCAGATATTCGATGGAAATCAGTTTGCCGGCATTGGGGTATCCGTTATACGAGGCATCGAATTGGGTCGAGTTTGCCGGCATGCGGAGCAGATAACTGGTCTCACCGTTGTCGGTTTCGCTGAAACAAGCCAGGTACAAATCGTTGTTGTCAGCCACGAAGGTGATCTTCTGGAGCAATTCCCCATAAGCCGAACCTACCATTTCGCAATCGATGGCGCAAGGCGTGTTGGATTCGACCGCCATGGTGGAAGGATTGATGACTGCCGTATAGAAGGGGGTCGTACGCGTATTTTTCCCTGCAGCGACTTTCCCTTTGCCGTAGTAGAAATAGAACAAGTGGTTGTCCGACTTACGATAGGTCAGGATCCCCGAGGTGGTGAACACATTGGAGTTGGGAGGCAGGGGAACATCCAGCGTGCCTTCGGCGAGAATGCTCATATCCGCTGCGTTGAGTTTGGTCCAGATAATCGACTTGGCATCTCCACTGGCCGCCATGATGATCAGGGTATTGTCATCGATCCAGGCATGGGTGTATTTACGGCAGGCGTAGGTGTTGGTCTGGAACCGACGTTCGGCAACGACCGAAATTTGGTTGTCTTTGAGGAGATATTTGCTGAACCGGTCACCGGAAACGGGTACCTGATAGTAGTAAGCTCCTTTCTGGATGGTTTCCAGCGAGAGTACGGAGTTGACTTCGGTTCCTTCGCCGGCGAAGGTGATTTTCTCTTGGTCGGCATTCAGGTTATCCATGCTGCGGACCAGCGTCTGTACGTCACGAGCCATACCGCCATGACGGTCGAGAGCCACCCACAAGTCGAAGTGATAGGTTTGTGTCGGGGTGGGATCGGGGTCCGGATCGGGATCGGGATCCGGGTTCGGATTCTTGGAACATCCGATCAGTCCCACCGTGAGAATCATCACGATGAACGTGAAGAAAGTAAGGAAAAAGTTTTTCATGATACGTATTGATTAGTGAATGAAAATCCTGAATTTGACATAAATGGCCCGGCCGGGTTTCTGGAGCATATAGTTGTCATAGGCCAGTCGGTTGAAGATGTTGTCGCAGCTGAGCGAGAGATTGTAACTGAAACGTCCGCTTTCCCAGGAGTAGGTCACATCGACATTCGTGATGTTTTGCGTCGGAATTTTGGCTTTGGAGGAGAGGGTCCCGTAAGCCTCCCAGTTCAGGTAATACCAGTGGATCCATTGGTGAGAACATCCCACACGTAATTGGTCTTTCAGTTTGGAAAGATTACGGAAGGTGTACGATGCCTCCACGTTACCGAACAGCCACGGCCGGTTGGGAACACGGTTGTTGTAAGTGGCTGACGGGTTTCCGTCCGTTTTGTATTTTTTGAGATCGCGGGCATCGCTCCAACTGCCGTTCACGGCGATTTGGAGAGCATTGCGCCAGGTGTAACCCAGGTCGAAATCAAATCCCTTGATGTCGATGGCCGGTTCGTTCAGGTATTGCATCATGCCTTCGCGTTCCGAGACACTGGCCCGGATGTAGTTCTGTACGTGGCGGATGAACCCGTTTACCTCGTAGTTGAGGGTATTTTCGGCATTGATCGACCAGGTGCCGAACCAGCCCAGGTTGTAGTTGTTGCTCATTTCGGGCAGCAGGGTGAGGTTGGGATAGATGGTGGTTCCATTTCCCAGCAACTCGCGGGAGAGGGGCAGGCGCACGCTGTGTTCATAAGAGGCCTTGAGAGAGAAGGCCTCCACCAGCGTAAGGCGGGAACCCCATCCGGCTCCCCAATAGTTTTTTACAGCGTTGGGATCGATCAGGTCGGCTCCGGTGACGGTGGAGTTGTCACTTTGCTGGATGGAAGTAGCATTGATGTAGTCTTTGACAAAGAACGAGTTCAGCAGACGGTCGTTCCAAAAACGCTGGGAGTAGGTGAGCGATACGATATGTTTGGTGACCACGTCGTTCGTGGGTTCGAATTCCGTATCGATCTTGTCGCTTCGTCTGTTTTCCTGGCGGTTCATCATGTAATTGAGGGCCAGGTTGTGGTGGTGCGAGAAATCGTAGTCGATTCCGGCGCTGATCACCGACAGCGGACGTTTATACATCCGGATGGACTTGGCTTTGTGGCTTATTTCGTTACCACTGGAAGCAAGCCAGCTCCCATCCCAAGAGTATTTGCGGTAAGCGGTATCGATGGTTTCGCTTTGATCCCAGGTATGAGACAGGTCGAGGCGTGTATTCAGGTTTTTCCAGCGTTTGGCGTATCTCATCGAGAGGTTCCAGGCCTGGGAGTGGCGGGCCGCCTCGCCATACACTTTATTCTGCATAGCTCCGGTCTGGAGCTCTTTATTTACCTTGGAGAATGACCCGGATACGAAGAACTGGTCGGCCCATTTCACGTTGCTGACCCCAGCTTCGAGTTGGGAGTAGATGGAGAGGAAATCATCATGGAAACGGCGTTTGTCGGTCAGGATATATTTGTCTTGTTCCTCGTCCCATACCTCCACGTCTTTCATCAGATAGTCGTTTTTGGAGGAGTTGATGCCGACGGTCGGTCGAATGGCGACAGAAGTTCCCGGAATGATATATTGTCCGGAAACATCCCCGGCCAGCGTATGGAAGGAACCGCCTCCCAGAGAAGCATCCAGGTAGTTTGTGTTTTGCCGTTTGGTGACGATGTTGACGGCTCCGCCCAAGGCGTCAGCACTCAGATAGGCCGGTACGACGCCTTTGTAGAGTTCGACTCGTTCCACCATGTTGAGGGGAATGTTGTCGAGGCCTACGTCGTTTCCTTTGGAATCGAGCGGAACTCCGTCGATGAAGTACCGGATGGAGTTCCCGGACAACCCGTTGATGGACAAATCGTAATCCGATCCGACTCCGCCTTGTCGTCTCACCTTGACTCCGGCACTGCGATCGACAATGTCGTTGAGTGTAACCAGTTTATTGACTGAGGATTGTAGGTTTAGTGCATTGACGGTGTAGGTGCTCTCTTTCAGTTGGGTGGCAGCGGTTTTGGCGGTGACCTTCACGCTCTGGATGTCCACGGCGCTTTCAGTAAGCACAAAATGACATACCGTATCGGATCGGAGATTGAGCGTCAGGGATTTGGGGGTGAATCCTACGGCCGATGCGATGAGCGTATGCGGCCCGGATGAACAGGTGATGGTGTATTGACCGAGGCTGTCGGTGCTGCAACCTTTTGAGGTTTGTTCGATGATGACATTGGCAAATGGAATGGGGGCACCTTTGGTGTCTTTCACCACGCCGGATACGACAAACCCCTCGGCCTTCGCAAACGAGGGCAGGATAACCCAAAGAATGATGTGGATGATAAGTGAGAAGTACCGCGTTCCCATCTTGTTTCCGAATATTTAGGTGTCGGGAACGAACGCGTCATCCAACACATAAGTTTATCCGGAATCGGAACCCGTGAAAATGGTCGTTAAGATGGAAAAACCTAAGGCTGTTTTGCGTTTTATGTCCCGAAAATCACAAAACCAAATATCAGCTTTGGCAGGTCTTCTGACTTATCCTTTCATCGAGCGCCTTCCCAATAGATAGACCATCAGTGGCACGAAGCTCTATGAATATGGTAGGAATTACAGCAGCGGGTCTGTTCAGGAGTTTCACCTGATTCCCTATTGATCATCTCCTTGACTGAGGAGGTGAAACCAAAACTCGGATGCAAAAGTAAGGGATTTTTTAGAAAAACAAAATAATTTCAAACCATTATCTTAAAGGCGGAGATCTCCTGGCGTTGGAGCGTTTGCCAGATGGAGTGTGAAGAAAATAGAAGAGCCGGCCCGAGTCCCATAGAAGGTTGGCTCAGGTTTTGGGTTTCGGTTGGAGAAGCCGGCAAACGGGGAATCAGTACTCTCCGTCGACGTAGTAACTATTTCTGGAGAGATCGTCGGTTTTCGACGAGGTGTTGGATTTTGTGTGATTCCTTCCCAGGAATACCTCCTCATAATCCCGGGGATGATCGGACGGCGGAACGACCTGCACATCGAATTCGAGAAGCATTTGATTTTGCGTGTCGAAGTTGCCGTAGAGACGGATTTGGTGACGGACGTACCCCACGTTTTTGAAGCTGTCGTATCGGAAGGTCAATACTTCCTGGGCTCCGGGCGGGATGATTCGTTTGGAGTCGTCATAAGCGATACATCCGCAGGAGGTTTGGATTTCGCTGATGACCAGCGGATTTTTTCCGGTATTGGTGATGGGGTAGGCCACGCGCAGTTCGTCCCCGGAGAGGATGGGGTAATAGTGTCGGATCGGATCTTCGATTTGTACGGTTGTGGGATCGACTTTCCCGGAGCAGGCAACCAGTCCGAGCAAGCATCCGGTAATCCAGAAAAGGGTTGCTTTAGTCATGTTCATAGATTTCAATTTCATCGCAAGCCACCGAAAATCCGGGTTTTCGGCTGGGGGTAATCACTATTTTCAGAAGATCGCCGGCCGCAACCTTTCTTTCCAGCCGGAAAGACTGTTTTGAGAAGGGGGCAAGCTCCTCAGAGAACGACAACTCCTGTACTTTTTCTCCGTTGATGAAGATATGCAGGTGTTCGGGAAGGTCGATTTTCCAGGTCGGCGCATACAGAAAATTGCCTTGAATGCGGAGGGTGCCGGGACGTTGAATTTCGGCTTCGGCAGTCAGTTCGCCTTGCTTGAACTGAAACCATCCGGTGTGATAATCCGAAGGGAGTCCGTAATAACGGTCCGATAACATCGTGAGGGGCTGCCCGTCCGGATTGTAACAGGTTGCCGGGACGTAACGGAACCCTTCGGGTGTGGTACTTCGGATGGGATGATGGTGCCAGTTGGCGAGATAGGTTTCTAAAGAACCGTTCGCTTCACGGTAGTTACTCATCTCCGGGAACTGCTGATGACCTTGGAGGTCGGTTTGGAAACCTTCGGCGAGAAGGGCATCGTAAGGAATCCCCAACTGCGTTCTCATCAACTCCAACATCGTGAAGTTGAGCGCCGTGAGTAGACGGTTGAGTCGTGAGCGTTCTTCGCCTTCGATGGTTTTGGAGCGGGTGCTCAGGGCCTGGAAAAATGCGGTGAATTCGTCCGGTTTCAGATAGGCTCGGATGGACTCTTCGATGCCTCCGTAGTAGGGAAGAAGGGTTTGATTCCGGGAAACCCTCTGTTCGAGGGCGCGGTAGTAAGGGTAGATAATCTCACCGGATTGTGGATAGAATCGGGCCAAGTAGGCTCGGATCAGGGTATCGCAATCGACCTGCGGGGTTTTCAGCAGGGCGGATAAGACGAAGGTTTGCACATCGTCCAGCGAAGCATAATCGTATCCGCTCCCGTTGTAAAACACTCCGGAGACGCCGTTTTGTTCGAAAAGATCCAGACGTTGTTTCAAAAGGCCTAATGCCGGGAACGGGGTCAGGTAGTCGTCGAAATTTCGCATATAGTCCCATACGTAGATGCGGGAGGTGACGGCATGCCAGGCGGCCAATTCCTGCTGGAAGGCCTGCACTTCTTTCCTTTGGGTGGCGAGAGGGGCTAAGGGCAGATTGATGGCACTGATGATGACCCCGCTGTTTTCGGGCATGGGGGAGACGGGCGCTTGTGCCGTAGTCCGATAGGCGGTTGAGAAGAAAAGGTGGTGAGGAAAGCGTTTGGCCAATCGGGTCAATAGATTGCATACGGCTGGGGTGGCGGATGGAGACGAGTTGCCGGCCTTTTGGCACTTGTCGCACAGACACACGATCGAATTGTCCTCGGGCATGATGCAGAAGCGACTTCCCCGAGCTCCCGGACCGTGAAGACCGTCCCCATAATTGTCGAGGATAAAACTTTCCAATCGTCGGAACAGTGCTTCCGAGGAGAAGCAGAATTGCCGGTTGTCGCGATGATTCTCGTACCAGGCGTAGAGGGTTTCGTCGGTGTCGGTGCCGACGATTTTTTGCAGATTATGACCCCATAACCCCCAATCGTAGTCGACATTGTGTGAAGCATGGATGGCCATGGCGTCCGGGTCGGTATTGGATGGAGAGTAGATTCCCCGGTATTCGAACCGGAAAGAACCTTCGCTGTTTTGGTGGATGTTCAGCAGGGCGGGGGGAAGGTCCGCGGCAGCGATCCTCGGATCCTCGTCGGCCAGGTCTGCGATGCATTGATAGAGCATCCACAACAGGATCTCCTCGTTTTGGGCGCGCAGGGTCAGCTGATTGCCTTGACGACGGATGGCATACTCTGCAGACAGGGATTTGTCCAGATCGATGGTAATTTCGAGCGTTTGGTCCGCTGGGTCAGAAGGGAGTGTCGGATTGGTTTGGCCCATTCTTCGATCGAGTTGGGCGCGAAGGTAGTCGGCCCATTTTTGTTCGGCCTCATTTTCTTCGGCAGCCGATATGCGGTAGTTCTCATAAACACGCTGAGGGGCCTGAGCCGGGGAGGTGCAGGCCAGGGAGCAGAAAATCGTGCCGAGGAGAATGAATGGGCGGAACTTCATAAAGGATAGATTTTGAAAGGGATGGACCTAAATTCTGAGGGCGGCTTTAAAAATAGAAGCTGACAAACAGCGAAAGGGTGAACAGGTTTTTGTATTGGGTTTTGATATCATCGATGTAGTCGTCGAAACTTCCGGTCCGTTTTCCGCTTTGACTGTACAGCGTGCTGTATAATCCGTCAATACCCAGCATCAGGTGTTTGCCGATCAGGTAGCCTGCCCCTATGCCGGCCGAGACATTCATTTTGCTGAAACTGCCGGGCATGGCATAATCGATGACGTTCAGTTCGGGAGCCGTTCCCACTCCAATGATACCGCGCACATATGAGGTGCCGTCAGCCGAAGGCAGGTATTTGAGTTGGGCTGAACCGTTGAAATAGAATCCTCCGCTCATCATGAAGAAATCGCTTTTCAGGGTCAGAATCAGGCTTTCGAACGATTTGGTGGCCGTTAATCCGACATTGATCAGCGACTCTTTGTTTTGGGTGTAATTTTCCGGGACCCATCCGCTGACTGCGGTTTCGGGGTCTTCTTCTGTAGGCTCGATCCAACGGTAATCGATCTGCTCCTGGTTGATGGAGCGGTATCCTATGTCGCCTTTGAGCGACCACTCCTTATTGAAGAAGTAGGTGACTGAGGCATTGGCCGAAAGCGTAGGGAAGATGTCGTTGGCCCATCCGGCCGAGAGGCTCGAGGCCCATCGGGGGGAGAACTGCCGTTCCCAGCCTGCCGTCAGACGGAGCGCTTGTCCGCCCGGGATATTGATCGACTCTTCGCTCACGACATCTTCCCGGGCCGTATAGGCCGGGTTGAAGAAGAACCGGTCTTTTTTATGGGTGTAGGCGTAGGTGAGATCGGTGACGGGAGCAACCGAACGTCCGTTGAGGTATCCCCCGAATATGATCCCCAGCGAGAGTTCGTTGGCCATTCCCCGACGTTCGAGCCCGATCATGCGGCGTTTGAAGTCCTGCATTTCGTTCATCTCCGGTTTGTATTGGCTTTGATACCGATAGGCCGAATCGTATTGTTTCTGTCTTTCATATACGATGCCTTTGGCGAGCAAGAGCGAGGAGTTTTGCGGGTCGTGTCTCAAGGCCGTGTCGATGCAGGCCATGGCTTCGGGGTACTGTTTGGTTTTGATCAGCTCGTAGGTTTGAGCTTCGCTGTTGGCCGACAGTGAGGTGATGATGCTGGGCTGACCCGGCAGTGAATCCGCCAACGGATAGAGCAGGGCCAGGGCTTCCGGATATCGTTTTTGTTCATAGAATGAGGCGGCCTGTTTTTCGATGAAGAAACTCTCTTGGGGGAATCGTTCTCGCCCGAGTTGCAGGTAATGTTGAGCCTCGGTTTTGTTGCCGAGTAGGATGCTGCTCGACAGGGCGTATTGCAGCCCGGTTTTCGAGTTTGGACAGATTTCGACCATGCGGCGACTCTCACGGTAGGCGGTTTTCACGTCACCGGTTTCGAGGAGAGACTTGATATAGGGTACGGCGATCTCTTCATAAATGCCGGTAACATAGGTTAGATGAGGAGTTTGCTCCGGGGACTGAAGGTAGCGGTACAGGTAGTCGAGGGCTTCGGTGTCGTCTCCCTGAGTGTGATAGATGTCGGATCGACGGATCACGTATTCTTCCGGCGAGAGGTAGGGCTGCAGGGTGTCGAGTCGCAGACGGGCCTGATCGAACTCCTTGAGCAGCAGGTTGAGCGAATACGATTTTTTCAGAGCCGCGATTTTCAGATCGGCTTCCCGGGTGGTTCGGGCCACGAAATCGAACCCCTGAACCGCTTCCCGATACGAACCGTCGGTTTGCAAGTTTTCAGCTTGGGCGTATCTCCAGGCACAGAGGTCTTCGGTGATGTCGTAGTTCCCCGGATAGCGTTCATGGATCTCTTCCATCAGTGCGATGGCTTTCGGACTGCCTTGTTTTTTGTAGAAGTCATACTCTTTGAACCGCCATTCGGGCTGGTCGCCATAGTTTTGTCGGGCTTCGGCCATGTATTTCTGCAGGTCTTCCTCCCGGCCCGATTGGATGGCTTCGTCGATCAGGTAGTTCAGGGCATCCCGATCTTTACCGAGCGCATAGAGTTGGCCGTAGATACGGTACGGGTCGGCATTTTGTTGCGAGCGGGCGTATTCGCTCAGGATGGAGCGGTAGAGTTCCTGCAGAGCCATCTGCCGCGAACATGCCTGCATGCGATCGTCCAGAAAAGCCAGTGCTTCGGGATAACGTCGCAGACCGGACAGTATCTCCGCTTTCTTGGAGGTCAGGGCGACGGAGCAGGGGAAGCGGGTGATGCCTTCCGAAACGGTTTCCAGGGCCGATTCAGGGCTGCCTTGCTGTAAAAGCAGATTCGAGAGATCCAGATAGTATGTTTCCTTCGATTGATCCTGTGCCAGCAGGGTTTGCAGGGAGTGGATGGCGGCGATTCGGTCGCCCTGTTTTCGTTCTTTCAGGTAGTTTTCCTCCAGTCGGTCGAGATAATCCTGGCGGATGGACGTGTCGTTCGGAAAAATCTGGGAGAGGCGTTTCAATAACCGGTCGGCTTCCAGGTGGTTGCCCTGGCTGCGGTAGAGTCCGATTTTCCGTTTCCATAACCCGGGCCAATAGGGCGTAATTTCCAGTAGTTCGTTGACATAGCAGATGGCGCTGGAATAGTTTCCGGTTTCTTCTTCAACGTTGATCAGCAGTTGTTTGGCGGATACGTTGTCGGGGGAGTCTTTGACGGCCCGAACCAAAAAGTAACGGGCCTTGTCGTAATCCTTCTGGCGATAATAATACTCTCCGGCCAGCTGGTTCAGTGTAGAGGCTTCGGGATAGAGCATTAAGCTCTCCTTCAATGTCTCCATGCCCTCGTTCCAATGATTCTGAACGAAAGCCTCCCGGACGTTTTTTTCATATTGTTCGACGGTCGGTTTTTTGCCGATGCCGTAACTGGCCGTATGGATCATCATACAACCGGTAAGAATCAGAATGGCCCATTTCGGGGTGCGGCTATGTGGGTGGAGTGGGTGCATGTCGGTTTTCATAATCAGGTGTTTTTTGTCTCTGCCGAGAACCCTTTGCGGGTCATGACTCCCCAGACGGCTTTCTTTTGAATGAAGTAATTCCAATAGCCTTTCAGGGAGAAAAAGACGACCATCGGATGATAGATAAACGGTTCCAGCATGGCGGCCATCAAGATCCAGAGATAGTCTTTGAATCTTTTGTAGGATCCCCCCAGCGTGTAGTCGTAAAAGATGACGACCAAGGCGAGGGTGATACAGAAAGAGTAGATCGCCAGGAAGATAACCAAAGCGGTTCCCCAGTTGACGGCTCCCGTTACAGCGAGGAAAATCAGGGTGATGGCCCCGAATAATTCGATCACCGGTGCCAGAAATTCGAAGATCAGCAAATAGGGTAGGGTGACGAGTCCGAGTTGCCGGTATTTTTTGTTGAAGATGAAGCGGCTGTGATGGGCGAAGGTCTGGATCAGTCCGCGTCCCCAGCGGATGCGTTGCCGGGAGAGCACTTTGATGTTTGGAGGCCCTTCGGTCCAGCAGCAGGTTTGCGGAATCTGGATCACCCTGTATTTTAGCGAGAAATCGCAACAGTAACCGACCATTCGGATCAGCATGTCCATATCTTCGGCGAAGGAGTCCGGGCTGTATCCTCCGGCGGCGATGACGATTTTTCGGTCGAAAAGACCGTATCCGCCGGAGACGTTGGGCATGGAGTTGATGGCCGACCATCCCATTTTCCCGATCAGAAACGACCGCATGTATTCGAGCGTCTGGAATAGAGGAACCAAGGAGTGGGGCGGGAACGCCTCTTCGATTTGTCCGTTGGTCATTTTGCAGCCGTTGGACATGGCCATGGCTCCGCTGACAGCAATGACATGGTCTTTGTCCAGAACCGGCAGAATGCATTGGTAGATCGCATCGCGGGCCAGAATACAGTCTACATCGGTGTTGATGAAATAGGGGTAGGAGGCCACGTTGAGTCCGGCGTTGACGGCATCGGCTTTGGTTCCTCCGTTGAATTTGTCGACGACGGTCAGTTGCGCGAATTTCGGGTCGGACGATTTGAATAGTCGCTTGAACGGTTTAGTTTTGATCAGTTCCACGTAGTCGAAGGGAACTTCGACCAGGTGGAAGTTTTCGATCAGTTTTTCCAGGGTCGAATCTTTGCTGCCGTCGTTGACGATCACGACTTCGAATTTGGGATATTCCTGTCCGAGCAGCGAGGTGACGTTGTCGACGATGGTTCGTTCTTCGTTGTAGGCCGGTGCGATGATCGACACCCCGGGGGTATAGGGACTCTGACCGATGATTTTCTTGGCATAGGATTCGACGAACGAGGTTCTGCTGCGCCGGATCGACACTTCGGCCAGCCAGATCAGAATGACATACGAGACCATCAGGGCGATGGAGTAGAAAAAGATGGTGAATCCGTAAAATTCGATGATGTATTCTTTCATGGGGACGAAGGATTCGGGGTTAGGATACAAAGCTGTGTCTGATCTGTTCGAACAGGACGATTTCATCCGCAGAGGCTGTTTGCTCCATCTCCCGGAAGGCCTGTTGTCCTTGTTCGTTGTATTTCCAGAGGCACATCAGGGCCGTTCGTTTGGTCAGCCGCGAGGCGGAATCATAAAATGCCGTTCGGATAAACTCGACGGAGTGACCCGATCCGATCTGGAGAATGCTTTCCAGAATGGTTCTTCGGAGGCTTTCGGATTGATTCCAGAAGCAGGCTTTCATTTTCTCTTCGGCCGGCGCGAAACGCCGCAGACCGATACCTTCGAAAGCCGCTTTTCGGAAACGTTGATCCGGCGAGTCGAAGTATTCCTCCAGATAGCCCATCTCCGAGTCGCTGCCCCAATAGGCGGTTTCCTTGATAAAGAAGGCGGCGATTCCCGGATTGGACAACTGCCGGATGAGTGGAATGAACGAGGGCAGGGGTTTCCCGGCCAAATGACAATCGGCGAAGAGTTGATGCAGCTCCAGCTGGTCCCATACCGACAGCGGATCGTTCATTTTGTCGTTATCGAAGAACAGATAGGGGTCGTCTTTGTTGATTAGCATGTGGTAAAAACGGGCGGCTTTATGCAGTCGGGGATTTCGGTTGTTGACGATTCCGGCCATGACGCTGTCCGGGAGTTGCATGTCCAGCAGTCGAGCCGCCTGAATGACCCGTAACTTGTCGCTGTCCCGGCCATAGATCAAACGTTCCTCCATGAAGTTGTTGAGTCCGAGTAGCGTCATGCTCCGGCGGATATTGGTGATGGAGGGTTCTTGCAGATTCGTATCTGCTCGCAGGACGATAAACAGCTCGATCCATTTCATGCGATACGCGTACGAGATCTCTTCGATACGTTCCGGATGGAGTATCGAGGCGATTTCTTCCGGAGTCAAGAGACGCTCCGCCTGGGCGATCTGTTGCAGGGGTTCGTAATATTTGGTTTTGAGTTCACGGAACAGACGCTCGTTTTTCTTTCGCAGGAAAATGTCTTTGGCCATGAGAACCAACAGCAGCAGGACGAACAGAATGCAGAGTAGAACGATCAGGTAAGAAATCTGTACGACCCAAGGATAGTGGACATAGCTCTCATGGAAACTGTTGAGAAAATAGCGGATGTAATCCGTCCCGACCAGATCGATCTGTTGTTCCCAGGGCATGGCTGTTGAACCGTGCAGGGTCCCCGAGCGGTAGGTGAGTCCCAGTGCGACGATTATGCTGATGAGAAGCAAAGGGAGGGAGATTCCCAATAAGATTCTGGTGTTGATTTTGCGGGCCATGTGAAATGTTGGGTTAATAGGCTTCAACGAAACGCTTTGAGTATATCTAATTTACCATTTTTTCTCGAGATATGATCACGATAGATTGTGTTTTGTGGGGTTTGGGGCGAAATAAGTAACCATCATGTGCGGTTGAGTGTTATGAAATCAATAAATTGAAGACAAAGATTATGCCTAATTGAGGATACCGCTCAGGATTTGCAAGGTGATGGGCGGAAAGAACGTCAGTTTGTCCCTGTATACACAACGCGGAAGATTATTGAATCTTCCGCGTTGTGTGATAAATGTTTGTCAGAGAAGTGTTTTATGGGGTAAATTGGAGTGTCGATTTATAGTAGTCGCTCGGCATAAATATGCATTTGATTTGTTCGGCGGATTTGATAAGGGCGTGATAGGACTGTTTCGTGTTTATGTCATAAAAGTTTAATACGTTGCCCACTTTTTCCCAATTGCCTTGCGAAATAGGGAGAGAAAACAATCTCCATTGATAGGTGTGATTGTTCTTCAAAATCAATTCGTAATATTCACCTATTTGGTAACGACCGTTTGTATGAAGCTGGAGTGTGTCCGGAGATTTTTGGTGTTCTGTTAATACTGATATGTATTGTTGTTTGGTTGGTAAGGGCGGAAGGGTAATTTCTTGACCGGATAGTTTCTTGCAGGCGGTTTGAGGACGATGCCGGAGAAAAGCAAAATCGGAAGATTGGAATGTAATGGATGAATCCGATAGAATGGCTTCTGTCCTGTGGCCGAAAGCCCTGTCTTTGAATACGATGATGCCATTCTTTCCCCGGGTGTAATCGCCATAAGAGAGATATGACATGAACGTAACATCTCCGTTGAATAGATCCGAAGAATAAGGATCGTAGGGCCTATATGCCAAATCCATACAATATTCGCCGGAATGGAGCAAGGTGACTAAGCCATTCACGGAATCTGTGATTGAGAAGAGGTATTGCTCTCCTGTCGTGACGTTGGAAGGCGGGTGTTGTGCGAATGCAGCCGTTAGGCAACACAGACAAAAAATGAGACTACTTATTTTCATGGCGGTAAGTTTTCGGGAATGTTTTTTTAGTTGTCGTTAGTCAGCCAAAGGATATACGTGTGGGAATGTACCGATAATCGATAGTAAATGGAAGCGGTAAAGGGACCGGAGGATACAATCGGCTGTTTATTGAGTTTACGGATTAATGATTGGTATTGTCTGAGTGTTAAGCATTGTATCTTGGAGTGATGGATGGAATGGATCGTGATATGTTCGTTGTTTTGTTCCATCATGTATATGGAGACAGGGCTTTGGACTATATCGGGAGGTAATGTGACGGTTTGGTGTTGATAGAGCTGT
>JAHZDG010000027.1:16893-29530 GCA_019422485.1 Alistipes sp.
GTGAGGCTATTTCCGGCCATGCTGATTGATGTGTATGCAGGAAATCGGTTAATTGCCCTTTTTTCTTTTGAACGTTATTTCTGGTAAGGTGTAAATTGAACACGATTAGATAGATGATTCCCAGAAACCAGACAAATATGCGTAAGGATGCACGGTTTTTGGGACGATTCCATACAGATGCGTAGACAACCTGCCGTTCTGTTTGGGATTGACTGTTCATCTTTATGGTGTTGAGAGTTGTGATATCTCCCAGATACATTTTATATCCTAAGACCGTGGTGTCCAGAAGAGGCGTATAAAGTTTCAAACCATTGACCGGTAAAGTGTCCATAAAATGATACGCATTGTTTTGGTATCGATGGAATCTGATTTCGAAGTCATCCCAAGGGATTCCGTTCGGGTCGAAAAGATAGTCTATGGGTTGATATATGACCACCGTATCCTGACTTTTAATAGGGGATCCTACATATTTGTGGCTACAAAGGAAATCGAACATTTCTTTTAAGGTCTCCCATTGTGCGGTGTCTTGTAGGGAGTCTATGGGGTTGAGTCTACACATGATGGGCCATTCCAACTGGGCCATAGCGTTCTGGTATTCCAGTTGACGTTCGAAGGTGAGGCTGTCGATATATAATTGCTGCGGATGTGACTCGATATTCGATAAGATCAGCTCTTTGTCTGGATTCACATCTAACTGATGCAATATCGGAGTGATATCTGCATCGTTTTTGTATATGGCGATCGGAACCTGTAAGTTGGGAATATATAAATCCTCCGCAGAATGATTGATGATTTCTATTTTTACATAGTGCTGAAACGCCAGCGTTGTGTCAAAGAGAGAGAGATTGGCCGTAACGGGGCTTTCAGGTTGTAGACAGCCTGAAATGAAGAGAAGACAACCTAAATAGAACATAGTTTTCATAGGGCAAATCTGTTTGTATAGAGGAATATATCATCTTCAGGGGTAATGACTTGAGGATTTCTTGAGAGAAGAAACGGTGTGTCGTTTGGATTGTGTAATCAATGTAGTGATTTTAGCGGTTTTCCAATAAGCCGGTAAGAGGGGAAACAATATGAAACCGGTATATTGTATTGTCTATTTGGGTTGATAATCTCTGTGAGATTTTATCCTTCAGTGTCATCTCCCGGTTTGTTGCGGGGTATGCGATGTTCTGTCATTTCAAGGATGGTATCAATCCTTTAAAAAGGGTCATGGTTTCTTCTTTTGTTCGGTTCAGATATGCTTGAGGCGTGTAAAAGCGATCAAAGGTCAAATCGTATACGAGTAAGCTGTGATCTGGTAAAATAAGCCATATATCCTCTCGGTATCGAATGTTGAAAATCGATATTGGATTTAATTTCCGGATCGTTATGGCGGCTTGCTCATACTCAGTCATGAATTTTGTGTGAGCCAGGCTGTCTCCGAAAATGCCAGGATGGCAATAAATTCCTATATCTGACAGACCTCCAGCATATTGGTTGTTGTTAAATAAAAAATAATTAGAACAGTAGTTACAAGGTTTCAGACTCCATAGAAGATCTTGTACACGGGTTAAATCCTGGTTGCGATATTTGCGCTTAATCTCAAAAGTCGGGATGCACATGATTTCCAGAGAGTCTAAAATGGCGCGGCTATAGGTCGTCTCGTAATGGAAGAACCCTTCCCACATACGGATAATCTCTTCCCGTTGCTTGTCAATGTAGTAAGTTTTCTGGTCTCGTAATTTTTCTAAACAAGGCGGAAGAATGAAATGGTTTTGAGCCATCACCGAGAAAGGAAACCATAACATGATGGTACATCCTATTATTTGTATCAGGTTGCGTTTCATACTCAAGTTTGAATGGGGGTACAAGTATTCTCTGTTGTTAAGTTGGGTGTCTTAGGAATGGAAGACTCTTTTCGAGGATATTTTAACGAAGAGTGGTGAATAAATGTCGTTCCCAATCTCGGATGTTATAAAGATAGCTAATTTTTAGTATGATTGACAGATATAAAAAACGGAAAACACTTTTGTTTTCCGTTTTTTATTAAAAGTCGAGAGATGGGTGTAGTGTCTTTGGTTCAAACTGTGTTGTATTCGGTTGCGAATGTCGTGAGTGTTTGGAGAAGAGATGTTTAATAATTTAGCCAGGCTTTGAAAAGCGGAACTCGTTCTTCGCTGACGGTGATTTTTTCTTTGTGGGGAGGGTGTACGGTGACGGAAATTTTCCCGTTGAAGTAGGGCTCAAGGCGGTCGATCGCTTTGACCGAAAGCAGTATTTGTCGGTTGGCCCGGAAAAAACGGTCGGGGTCCAGTTGCTCTTCGAGGCGACTTAAAGGCAGATCGACGATGTGATTACGTCCTGTAAAGGTAACCGCTGTTGTAATCTTGTTTTCCGAATAGAAGTAGGCGATTTCGTCGACCGGCAACGTAAGAAAACGATCGGGTCCGGCAATCAGAAAACGGGTTCGATACAATTTTTTGCGCTGTTGCAAAGTATCGAGCAGCGTTTCCAGATAGTCGTCGGACGGGAAAGCGCGTTCACGGAGTTTTTCATAGCGGGCGATGGCTTCGGCTAAACGCTCTTCGTTGACAGGTTTGAGAATGTAATCGATGCTGTTGACGCTAAAGGCTCTGACAGCGTATTCGTCGTAGGCTGTGGTGAAGATGACCGATGAGGTGGGACGGGCCTGTGAAAGTAGTTCAAACGAAGATCCGTCAGCCAGCTGAATGTCCAGGAATAACAGGTCGGGATGACGGTTTGTAGCGAACCACTGTACGGTCTCTTCGATATTTCCGGGAAGCATTTCGATTCTCCATGAGGGGCGCAGACGAGCAATGAGTGTCCGGAGTAACCGGGCGGCGGGGATTTCGTCTTCGACGATAGCGACGCAGATGTTATTCATGACGCAAAGGAATTTTTACAGTAAAACGATCTCCGGTACTGAGGACCTCGATTTCTCGTCCCTGCATGATACGGCAACGATTGGCCAGGTTTTTCAATCCGATGCCTTCGGATTTGGCTCCGCGTTTGGGGCGTATGGGGTTCGATACCATAAGCCATCCGTCAGAGGCTGAGATTTCTATGTTCAACGGGTGTAATTCCGTAATAGCGTTGTGTTTGATGACATTTTCGATGAGCAGTTGCAGGGTGAGCGGGGGCAGACTGCATTCATGCATATCGTCGGGGATCTTGGTCTCGCAACTGAGACAGTCACCCAGGCGAACGCGGTGGAGGTAGAGATAAGCCTCGGCAAAACGCAGTTCTTCGTCGATGGTTACCAGCGGACGATTTTGTACCTGCAATACATAGCGGTAAACCTCAGAGAGGTGTTGGGTGAACAGAACGGCTCGGGCGGGATCGTATTCGATTTCGGCAATGAGCGTATTGAGGCTGTTGAATAAAAAATGGGGGTTAAGTTGCTGTTGTAAAGCTCGGTAACGAGCTGTGTTATCTTCTTTCTGTAACTCGGCGGCGCGTTGTCGGAAGCGGAGGGTTTGAGCCATGGCCCGGTTGGTGAGCAGCAGTCCCAGGATGGTCAGTTCAACCAGCCAGACGATGATCAGCATTTTGAGTCCTCCGTTGGGAAACGAGAAGGGGTGTTGTGCCCCGGCCAATAATTTGCCGGTGACCAAAAAGCCGTAATTGACAGCAAAAAACAGCCCCATGACGACCAGATATGCCGCTACGACTTTCCCTTTGTGGCGGGCGTGGAGCAGATATTGGGTGTTGAGCCACGCGGAGATATGCAGGGTGAAGAAACCCAGCGCATTGAAGAGTACGATCAGAAAGACGGCACTCCATGCGGTACCTAGGATGACTTTGGCTCCTGGCGACGGGTTGGTATAGCTGGCCAGCAGCCACCACACGAAAAGTCCCAGCCCAGTGAAGAGCAGTCCCGACAGCCAGTAGTTTTTGCGTTCACTTCCCATGCAATTTTTCTCAAAAATAGTAAACTTATCGGGAATGATAAGCATCTGAGGCCTTCATTAATTCGGCATAATGTATTTGGACGGCAGCTTTGGCGGCTACGAGGTTTTCCTGTGCTGTTTGGCGGTAGAACTGTGCGTCGATTACTTCGGAGATGGAGATGGCTCCTTCGGTATATTTTTCGGTGGCACGACGTTCATTTTCCCGGGCTTTTTCGAGCGAGGAGTCAGCTAAGGTGACCCGGTCTTCAGCTTCTTGGAGGGCGGTACGGGCCGTACGGGTTTCCAGTTCGAGTTCAGTTTCGGTGTTGTGCAGGGCGTCGACTGCCATGCCGATGCGGTATTCTGCGGCGCGACGTTCGCGGTGACGTTTGCCGCCGTGAAAAATCGGGACGGAGAGCTGGGCGTACAGGGTCCAGTTGGGAGAGAGGTCCGGGCGGAAATCGTATCCGGGTGCGAAATATCCGACATTGGCGCCCAAATGTAGTTGTGGTTTGTATTGGGCGTCGTTGAATTTCAGTCTGTTCTGTTCCCAATCGATCCGTTCTCGGGCCAATTGAATCCCGGGATGCAGTTCGGTGTTTGAAACACCGGCCGCAGAAGGTCGAGCTTCGGGCAGGCGAACACTGACGGGTGTTTCCGCATCCAGAGGAGCTCCGATTAAGGCATTGAGAGCCATACGGCCGGTTTCGAAGTCGCTCTGCACTTGTAATAGTCGGTAGCGGGCTTCGTTGTGTTTGACTTCGACGGTCAGCAGCTCTTGACGGTCGCACAGCCCGGCTTCAACCCGGTCACGGACAATTTGCTCCAGATCGGCTACGGCCTGCAGGTATTCTTCGACTACGTTCATCCGTTCGCGTTGGGCGACCGTTGCCCAATACTGTACGTCGACCCGGTAGCAAAGTTCCGTGTGTAACAGTTTGCGTTGGGCTTCGTTCATACGGGTTTCAGATTCGGACATGCGGATTGCTCCGGAGATTCGACCTCCCGTATAGAGCGGTTGAGACAGGGTGGCAGAGGCGCCGTATTTGTTGTTTTGTCCCTGAAAGCTCAGCGGACCGACATTGGGCAGGTAGGTCGAGTATTCCAACGGGTGTCCCGTGTAGCGAAAGTCACCTCCGGCAGAGAGGGTGGGGATGCGTTCGGCTTGTGCGGCACGTGTCAGTTCCAGACTGGCCTCGATGCGTTTGGTGGCGGCTTTGAGGTCGTCATCGTACTCCAGTGCCATCTGACGGTAACGCGTGAGCAGCGAATCTTCGATCGGTTGAGCGTTGAGCGGTCCGACGGTAACGAGCAGCAAAAGGCCCGAAAAAGCAGAGAAGAGTTTCATCGTCAACGGATTTTTACGTGATAAAAGAGGGCGTAGAGTGCCGGGGTTACGAAGAGAGTGAGTCCTGTGGCGAAGGTGAGCCCGAAGATGATGGTGGCGGCCATTCCCCCGAAAGCGATGTCGAAGAGCAGCGGGATCATACCGGCGATGGTGGTAATGGCTGCCATCAGGACGGGGCGTGTACGGGCGACCGTAGCTTCGATGATTGCATGCTGGAGCGGGGCTCCCGAGTTGTGTTGGATGTTGATTTCGTCGATCAGTACTATGACGTTTTTGATAATCATTCCCAGCAGGCCGAGCCATCCGGCGATGGGGAAGAATCCGAAATCAAAGCCGGTGATCAGCAGCCCGATGACAACGCCGATGAGCGATAGCGGCAGGATGCAGAGAATAATGAGCGGTTGTCGGTAATTCCCGAATAGGGCGACTAGGATTACGATCAATACCAGGAAGGCCAGCGGGAAATATTTCATCAGGGCGGCCATGGCTTCACTCTGGTCCTTGAACTGGGAGTCCCAGAAAAAGGTGTAGCCTGCGGGTAGTTGGATGGCCTCTACGGCCTCGCGGATTTCTCCGTGAACTTCGGCCATGGTGGCGCCGGGTTTCACATCACACATGGCCGCCATCGAAAGCTGGCGGTTGTAGGTGCGCATTTGAGGATATTCCCAAGAGGTCTCGATCTTACGGGTGAGTTGAGAGAGTGGCACCGAACGGACCCCGTTCCAGACAGAAAGTGATCCGAGATCGGTCGCATTTTGGGTCGGAATGCAGAGCAGTACCGGAACCCGATCCTCTTCGTCGCGATAGATCCCGATCGGGAAACCGTCACAGGAGGCTCGTACCGACTCCATCATGCGCGCCTTTGTGATGCCCATCGCTCCGGCGCGTACAGCGTCATAATCCGGTCGGATCATCATGGCCATATTACCCCATTCGTTACGAGGATCGGCGACTTTCGGATTGCGGCGCATGATCGCAATGGCTTCCCGAACCAGAGAATCGAGTACGGTTGGGTCGGGCCCCAAGAAACGGGCTTCGATCAGAGCTTCAGGTTGGGAGTTGAGTTCGAACCGATTGACTTTGATGAGGGGTGCCGGGTATCGATGGCGGACAGAGTCCTGTAAGAAAGATTGCAATGCGCGGGCTTCGGATGACGAGTGACATTTGACCAAGAGTTGTGCATAGTTGGGTTGAGGCCCGAAAGCGGCGTTCGAGAGGTAGTAGCGAGGCGGTGTCCGTCCGATAAAGGCTGAAACGCGTTCTACTTCGTCGAAACTATGGATCCATGCGGCGATTTCAGATACTTCGGTATCGGTTTGTTCGATCCGGGTTCCTTCCGGAAGCCACATGTCGACCGTAAAATAGGGCTTGTCGAGGGAGGGTGTAAAGACTTTGGGAATGAAACGGAAACTCCAGGCTGCGGTTCCCAGAAACAGTAGCAACAGGCCAAGGATGAAGCTCTTGCGGCGGATCACTGCTCGTAGCCAAACTCGAAACAGGTCGTAGAAACGGCCGTGGTAAGGATCCGTTTGGATTTTGTCCGGTTTGGGTCTTGGTACAAACTCCTGGATAAAGAAGGGGGTTTGAGTCAGCGCAAACACCCAGCTGAAAAGAAGTGAAACTCCGATAACCACGACCAGTGACGAGAGCAGTTCTCCAGTGATATGGGGCGAGTAGTAGATGGGAAGGAAGGTCAGAATGGCGATCAGAGTTGCGGCCAGCAGCGGGATGGCCGTTGAGGAGCAGGCCTTTAAGATGGCTAGCCGTTTGCGCATACCGCGTTGCATGTTGATCAGGGCCGAATCCGAAACCACAATCGCATTGTCTACGAGCATCCCCATGGCGATGATGATGGCGGCGAGTGACATGCGTTGAAGGGCGATACCTTCGATTTGCATGACCATCAGCGTGGCGAAGATCGAGAAGATCAATCCGCTGCCGATCAGCAAGCCGTTGCGGAGTCCGATGAAAAAGAGCAGAATGGCGACGACGGTCAGTACGGAGATGATGAGGTTCCAGACGAATCCCCGGTTGGCGACTTCGGATTCGTGTCCCTGGTCGTAGATGGAGTGTAGGCGATAGCCTTCGGGCAGGCTTTGGGCAAACGTATCGATCCGTTCGGCCACGGACTGGGCCATTTCCACAACATTACCGCTCGAAACGGTAGCCACGGCAATACCCAATGCCGGTTGACCGTCGATGCGCATGAGATTCGAGGCCGGGTGAGAGTAACTCTCTTCGACTTGTGCGATGTCTTCCAGTCGGAAATGTTCCCCGGAAGGCGAGGTGATTGTCATCTGCCGAATGTCGTCGAGAGTCCTAAATGTGCCGGTAGATTCGATCCGGAGTCGGTTGTCGGCGATTTCCAGGGCACCGGCATTGACGACCCGGTTCTGTTCGGCAAAGGCTTTGGCAATGTCGGTGGTTGTCAACCCGCTTTGAGCCAGGAGGGCAGGAGCGATGGTGATTTCGACAGTGGGTGCCTGGGTGCCCCAGATTTCAACGCGGGCAACATCCTGAACCGTCAACAGTTCGTCCTTAAGGCGTTTGGCTTCGTCTTCCAGTTCACTCCACGAATGCCCCTCTCCGGTCAGCCCGTAGAAAACTCCGAGGACATCCCCGAAATCGTCGTTGACGATAGAGGGACCGGCACCTTCGGGCAGACGGCCTTGTACATCGGCGACTTTGCGGCGCAATTTGTCCCACAACTGTTGCATCTCGTCGGCCCGTACCTCTTTTTTGACGTATACGGTGATTTTCGACATTCCGCTACGGTTCTCGCTTTTGAGGTAATAGAGCTCGTCGAGCGACTGGATCGATTCTTCCAGCAAGTCGGTCACTTCGTTGCGGACCTCTTCTGGCGAGGCTCCCGGATAGGGGGTCATGACCAGCGCTTGTTTGATGGTGAAGGGCGCGTCTTCGAGTTTTCCCATGTGGGTGTAGGAGTAGAATCCGCCAAAGAGGATCAAGGTCAGCAGCAACCAAGTGACGGATTTGTTTTTTAGAAAGTATTTTACGAGCGTATTCATTGGGGACTGATTTTTTTAAGGGATCATTTAACGGGTCGAACTTTCAGAGTGGCAAAATCAGCGGAAAAGGAATTTCGAGGAGTGATTCCGATACAATGGTTTTCTATAGATTGAATAGTAGGGAAAGGATGATGGTTGATGTCCTTGTTCGGTTCCCGTTCTTTGAAAGAGGGTGATATGGGCGTTCCGGGTATGATGCGGTTCAGAAAAGACCGGTTCGTTTTACGAAAGAGTCTTCCGCTCGGAGATGAACCTTTCCGGCTTGTTTCGACTTGAACCTTTCAGAAAGACCTTGGACGCTGTTTCGTTTCAGGGTTGTGAAGGTGTATCGTTTTGAGGATTGGAAAGGGAAACACGTTGTCCCTCATTGAGAAAACGGAGACCGCTGACGGCAATGGTTTCTCCGGTAGTTAAACCGTTGGTGATGGTGAATTGTCCATCGGAAAGCAGTTCTCCGATTACCACGGGACGTTGGGAAACTTCATGGTTGGATACGTCAACTGTCCAGACATAGTCTCCCGATCCGGCTGTGTGACAGACGGCTTTTTGAGGAATGGTGACAGCTTGCCGGGTTCCGCCCGGGAGGTCGAAACGGACCCGTCCCGAGAGTCCTGCGGGCAGAGCTCCATCGGGGTTGGGCAGCAGGGCCGTGAGCAGATAGGAGAGATTATTCGGAGTGGTGCTTCGAGCGCATTCGATTACCTGAGCCTGGTAGGTTTGTTCCGGAGCATGGTCAAATACGATCGTTACTTCTTTGAGGTTTTGGGCCTGCATGGCAATTTCCTTTGTTACATAGAGCTCGATGCGCAGAGAGGATATATCTACCAGTGTGACAACGGGTTGTGATGCCTTGATGTCTTGGTAGCGCTCAATGAACACTTCGCTGACGTATCCGTCAAACGGGGCGAGTAATTTGGTGTCGTTCAATGCATTTTTGGCGGCGTCACGAGTGGTTTCGGCTGTGATGCGGGTGGCTCGAGCCGTTTCATACTGACTGGCTGGAAGATTGTCTTTTTCGTATAGAGCGGCTACACGATCATAATCGGCCTGAGCCTGTCGGTAGGAAGCTTCGGCTTGTTCGTACTGGAGTTGAAAGTCTCGCGGATCGATTCGGGCAATGAGTTCGCCGCTATGGTATCGGGATCCGGCATAAACCTCGAAGCGATCGACGGGACCTGAGACTCGGAACGAAAGGATCGAGGTGCGCAACGGTTTGGCAATGAATGGAAATTCTTGAGAAGAGGCGAGTTCGACTGAGTTAGCTTGTGCCGTTTCAATGCATAGGGGTGTTTCAGACTTGGGCTGTTGGTTGGCGCACGATATCTGAAGCAGCAAAAGGGGGCAGATAAGAATTTTGCGATTCATCGGAAGGAGTTTTATTTCCGTGGCAAAAATAGACGGAGGATGCACCCTTCCTGGGAAAGATTCACTCAAAGCCGGAAATAGCCTTCCGAAATCCCCGGAATAAGATCTGAAGTAGAAAAGACAGGGAGTGAAAATAGAGAATTGATTCGGGAAAGTTGGCAAATCAGGCTCATTTACACTATGGATTTCTTGCTAAATTCCTGTAAAAGATGGAGTGATGTGTCGTGCGGTTTATAAACAGAATAGATTGGGCATAGCGTGAAAAAGTGATCCGATGTTCGGGGATCTTATGGTTCATGGCAAGGGAATAGCTGTTTTTCTAATGTATCGACACGTACTAAATGACCGTTCTTGTCGAACACTAAATCCAATCCGGCAAAATGCGGTATTATGATTCGATAGGAAGCCAGGATAGAGTCTGGCCGGTTATTTATATCGGCCATAAGCGACTGATAGGCTTCTGTGTCCGCCTCTTTTCGGACTTCCATGGCTCTTCGTTGTGCTAAAGAGAAATCGCCTGCTAAAGGAAGTATATCCAAGTAGACTGGTTTTCCATGAATGGGTTCACATAGAATTACGGGGATTTCGCTCTCAATGACATTTGCATATCCGATCGTGTATGAGATGCTGTCGTTGGCGAGGGTGGTATACATAAGTCCGATACCTTTCCCTTGTACTTGAGGGTAATCCGAAAAAGTGGAGTCGAACTTTTCAATGTATTGTTTAAGAGTCTGATTGGTAATTGTGTGCAGCAAATATTTTTTAGAGATTGTCATATCGGTTGGCTCTGACTCAACAGACTGATGTATACATCCTGTCAATAGCCCCAAGATGCCGCCACAGATCAGTATATTCATGCAAAAGGATACGATTCCTCTATAGATGTTCATGTTGTGCCGTCCCAAGATCATAATTCGTTTCCTTTAAATATCGAAATAGATAAGAAGCCACGCTATTATGGAGGTTATAACTCCGCCTAAAACTTTGCACAGTAATTCATAAGACATATGGTCTACGGCATCCTGAGCTTCTTTATTTTCCCATACCTCTTTGTAGGGGATATATTTCCTTTTTTGAGGAGATCGGAAAATATTAAGCATGTTTTTATAGATCCACAAATAAAACACCCCAAGGGCATATACGATCATTCCGCCTATGTACATGGTGCAAAGTGTGAAGCAGACTTTCTGATGACAATAAGAGTGTATGCGTTGAATGACCAGAGAGTCATGGATTTCTTCTGTTATGTGAAAATACCCATTTTATTTAATAGATATTTGAAGTCATTGATAAAATGTTGCAATTCATCGGTGGTATATAGTCCTGTTTCCAGGTTTTTGAACGTTACTTGTGTGTTATTGTCTTTGGAAGTCACGTTAATCATCCGAACATGGGATAAGAAAAGGTTTTGTACATAGGGGTCTGAAAACAACTGTTGGGCAACCGATAAGTCAGAGCATTTAACTGTGAATTTCTTGTCAAAATCGGGATTTCCTGTGTGCAATCGTTTGTGAAAACTGAACCCGAACCAGGATTTGACGATTAAATACAAAGTCAGATTTAAGTTTTGAGTGTCGAACGTGCAAACTAAAAAGTTGGGTGATACTATATTTTGAATGCTTTGTGAGGCTTGTGTCAAATAGATCTGATGGGAGTTATTATAAGGAATGCACACTTTGGCATAATAGTAATCGATGTATGATCCATAGGAATGAGTTTTATGAATCCATACTTCGTAGCCGTATTTTTGTTTTAAGGAGAGGAATTGATCTTTCCAGGTTTGCAGAGAAGGATTCATCGTGTATTTACATTTAAATAAAAGAAGTCGGAGGACAGATCTTTTGTGTTATCATTTGGGAATTATTCCTATCGTGTCTACATGCAAAAGATGTTGGTTCCGATCAAATACTACTCGCCATTAAACGAAATCTGAAGTTATTATTGGGATAGAACGGTATACTTCTCCATTCATAATTTCCGGGCCTTTGTCCCATAATTCTTTAAAATATTGATATTCGCTATGATTCATGTATTTGAGGACTTCGGCTGCTTTCTCTGGGGCTAATTCAATATCTGTACGAGGTAAGTTCCGTATTCCCAGATAGACAGGTTTGCCTGCTACCGGTTCGCAAAGAATGATATTGGAGGCTGGTCGTTTCCTGACGAACAGGCGGTCATGCTGCCTCCCAGCAACAGTAACCCGCTAAGAAATGATGCTAATCGGTACATGATGGTTTGCTTGTAGGTTAGGCAGATATAGGGAATTTCAGTGGGTGTAATTGTAGGTGATAAAATTCTTGAATTGATTTGATAATTAGTTGGTTATATTGGTGAAGCTGTAATTTGTGTCTGATTTTATGATAGGTGAATAGTATGGTATTTTATTCGAAGGAAGTTTTAATCGAAGTCTTGAAAAATAGATATGCTTGTTACGGTGTCAGCTGCTATTTTGAAATTCATGCAAATACCATATGGGTCTCCGGTTGAAAAATAGTCGTTTGAGTATCGTCCCGTCGGGTATGCTTGTTTTAGGTTTGAAACGGAAGATCCGATACCGATGTGGCGTGATGTTTTATAAGGACAAGGATAAACCGCTTCAATGCCATACACTTGGACGATATGGTCAGCATTGTTTAAATCCATTAATAAATATAATCCATATTGCGGATATTCCCAAATTTGTGTGAGAACCCCGGTGTTTCCACTTTCTTCCTTCTTTCCGGTGTGTGGAGGAGAACCCAACTTCTGCGTAATGATTGCCCCTGGAATATGGAGTGTTAGCCAGCCGTCTAAAATAATTTCCTTTTCAGATAGTGACGGTTCATTTTCGGCTTTTGAAACGGTTGGGTGAGTGAATGCGTTCGTTGAGGGATCTGTCTGTTCTTTGGAGGTGTGCCTGCTGCATGTCGGAGCCAGACAGCTTTGGACAAGACTGATACCTAACCATACTATCGCGAACTGGCAGATCCTCATCATTTTGATTTTAAGTAATTGTTCGATTG
>JAHZDG010000028.1 GCA_019422485.1 Alistipes sp.
TCTGCTGCAGGGAGTTCACGTAACCGGCTGCCCGAGCCTGCAACATAATGTTTCCGATGGCCGTGGCTTCCGACGGACCTGCCACCACCGGCAACCCGATGGCATTGGCCGTAAACTGATTCAAGAGCTTGTTTTTGGAGCCGCCCCCGATGATGTGCAATTTTTCGATGGGGAACGGAGCCAGTTTCTGGAATTTACCCAGAATATCCTTGTATTTGAGAGCCAGCGATTCGAAGATGCAGCGAATCAACTGAGGATGGGTTTCCGGAACGGGCTGCCCGCTGCGGGTGCAGAACTCTGCAATCGCCTTGATCATGCTCTTGGGGTTGGCGAACGAAGGATCGTCCGGATCGATGAACGAACGGAACGCTTCGGCTTCACCGGCCATCTTGACGATTTCGGGATAGCTGTATTCGGTGCCCTGCTTTTTCCACTCCTTGATGCACTGTTCCAGGATCCACATCCCGGTAATGTTCTTCAGCAGACGGGTCGTACCTTCCACCCCACCTTCGTTGGTGATGTTCAGGGCGGCAGTTTCTTCGGTGATCACGGCGTCTTTCACCTCGATCCCCATCAGCGACCAGGTCCCCGAGCTGAGGTAAGCGAACTTTTCGTCTTTGGCCGGAACCGCAGCCACCGCCGAAGCCGTATCGTGACCGGCCACAGCCACCACCGGCACCGGACCCAGGCCCGTATCGGTGGCCAAGGCTTCACGCAGCGGACCGATCACCACACCCGGCAAAATCACTTCGCCGAACAGCGAAGCCGGAACGCCCATTTTTTCGAGCAACTGGGTTTCGATCTTCTTGGTCCGGGGGTTCAGCAACTGCGAGGTCGAGGCAATCGTATATTCGGTCACCCGTTTCCCGGTCAGCATATAGCTCAGGGCGTCGGGCATAAACAGAGCCTGCACAGCGGCATTCAGCACCGAAGAGCCGTCACGTTTCATGGCATACAACTGATACAGGCTATTGAAGTTCATCACCTGAATCCCGGTCAATGCATATACTTCATCGCGAGGCATCACCTTTTCGAAATACTGTTCGGGAGCGCCTTCGGTATGGGTATCGCGGTAGGCGTAGGGCAAGCCCAGCAGCTGACCGTCCGAACCCAAAAATGCAAAATCGACCCCCCAGGTATCGATCCCGATGGAGGTGATCGGCGTACCTTCCTTGGCGCAGGCGATCATGCCTTCACGCAGGTGTTCGTAGAGCGAGAAAATATTCCAGTAAAAATGGCCACCCAATTCCATGATTTGGTTGGGGAAACGGGTCAACTCTTTCATATGGAGTTTACCGTCACGCAGCGTACCCAGAATGGAACGACCGCTGGTCGCCCCCAGGTCAAAAGCCAAAAACGAAATTTCTTTCATCCGTTACAATAAAATAGTTTTTGATTACAAGCATCCCACCGCCCCCATCAGACTCGAACCCGCAGGTCGTCAGACCGATTTTCAGGGAGTTCCCGGCTCTGGGACATTGATTTAGGGCGAACCTGGCCGTTTTTCATAGATATCGATCTCTTTTCAGGGCGCCTGCTATCACTTGACAAATATAAATAAAACCCTCCGAAATTCAAACCCGGCTCCATTTTCCTGCCGCGTTTTTCTCCAAGTGCACACTCTTCTGTTGTTTCCACGCAAACCCCTTCCGGCAGAAAGCCACTCCCTCCTGTCTCCAAAGCTCAGCATACTCCGACAAACATAGCGTCTCCCTAAAGAAAATCCCTGAGGGATCCGCCCCGCAAGCCTGCTTTGCTCCGAGACCGCTCCCACAGGGATATAAAATGATATTCTATCGAGTCGCTTTCAAAAATCAGCGCAGCACTTTCACGCCTTTCGGGGCTTTGACCGTCGTAGCAACCGATCCATCCGCCTGACGCTGATGACGGATTTTCACCACTCCCATCGGCGTGGGAACCGTGCCTTCGACCCATTGCAGGTCACCCAGATGCGGTTCAACCCGAATCACCCGGCAACCCGGTTCGACAATCGTCACACCCAAGACATGTTCGGTCAGCCAAGCCGTCGGCCCCGAAGCCCAGCCGTGACAGAAGCTGTGACGCAAGCCCTTATAACAGTAGTCGCCATACGTGCGGTGCACATCCACTTTCCCCTCCGGTACGATTTCGTCGATTCGGGCAGCGTTCTCCATCCAACGAATATCGAAATCTTCCCAGAAAGTCGTAGCCCCCAGATCAAGCATAGAACCCCAATAACGGCGGATATTGTTCAGCGCCTCGGTATAATCTCCCGCCAGTGCCTTGGCCTGCAACATGTAATAGCCATAGAAAGTCGAGAAACGCTCTACGCCGTCTTTCGACAACACTTCGTTAGCCTGTTCGGCCGGAACCAAACCCGCCAGTGCGCTCAGCGCCGCCGCTTGTTTGGCCGTTTGATAGTCGGGAACCACCCGGCTCATCCGATCGACCGTAGCACGACATTGAGCGGCCAGTTCTTCATTTTCCAACACCGTGGAAAGTTCCTCGCCGGCCTCGAGTGCCATCAGCAACAACGCATGCAACCCGGCATTGACCGCCGGTTTATTCTGACTGGTCGGCCAATCCAGAAAGCGGCCTCCGCCTGTCAGGTGTTCATGTCCCTGTTCATCCACAGCCTCCATCAGCCACGGCAAGAGTTGATCCAGATAGGGTTTCTGTTCCGCCAAATAGGCCTTATCCCCGGTATAGTGATAATAATCCCGATGAATCAGCACCCACCAGAGCGTATAGGCACAGATCCCGTTCATCCAACCCGGCAGCGGAGTCTGGTCACGCGCCTGATCCAACGTTTTGCGCAACACCTCGTTATCCCCGAAGACCGACAGAATGGTCCGCAATTCGGGATGCGCGTCGCCCATCCACACCAGCCGATCGCGTTTGATACCGTCCCACAGGTAGTTCTGCATATTCAGGTGAACGGTATAGGCTCCCGTCATCCAGATGCTATCCAGACGCGGATCGCTCGAACGGAACGACCCCAGATACGGTATATCCCGGTAGACAAAAATGGCCCGTACTTCCTGCAACTTCACTTTGACATCCTCGGTCAGCAGATCGAGCCGCACGAACCGGAAACCCGAATTTCCCACTTCGCTCACGCCGTACCAGGGTACTTCCATCTGAAAATCGCGCATGGCATGGTCGTTGGTCGCCCCGCTTTCGGGCGTAATATTGCTCATGGCCTCGCTGACCGACTCACCCAAACGCACCCGGAAGCGGATCGGCTTCCGTCCCGAAATATCGCCTACCACGATCTGTACCCCGCCGTGAATTTCCCTTCCGAAGTCCAACAGGATCGAAGGACGCCGACCCTCTTTGCTGGTCAGGATGCAGTGAGGATAGGGAGCATTGATCATCTGTCCTTTCCCTCTGGCCAGCAACACCTCGGGCGACTCGATCAACTCTTCGTTTTGCAGCCACATCACCCGCACCGGAGGCAGATAAGTACGCATACGCGTATCGTGTTCCAACGTATCGGACATTCCTTCCGGGAACACCGGAGGCAACTGGGCGGACAGCTGCAACGCCCCTCCCAACATCAATAAAAGCAGTAATTTTTTCATATAACCAATCTTCATTCTGACAATATTTCTCTTTTTAACGCGACGTCAGCCGAAAGGTATGTCGTCCCGAACCGACTCCTGCAATTTTTACGGATCCATTGAGCGGTTTCAGGTCGTTCAACACCTTTCCATCCATCTCGACCTGCACCCGTTTGGCATCCACGCCCGATACCAACGGCAAATATACATCTCCGGTCATATTGGCCGGCATCTCTACCGTCAAATCGAACGTTCCCGGCCGGTTTTCGAACGATACGCTCACCGCCCCCCGAATGGTCGGCACTTTGATCGAGGCTTCGCTCAACCAGGCCGGCTGAGGAGCGATACGCACCCGACGGAATCCGGCTTCGAGCGGTTCGACACCCATCAGTTTTCGCGGAATGATGTTGCCCGGAACAGCTCCCCAAATATGATTCCAATCCTGATTGGGTTTAAAGAGAATATCCCAAGCCTCCATCGTCACGGTCGATCCGGCACGGATCATATTGTACCAACTGCGCAGATCGGTCGAACTCATCAGATCGAGCGCCTGTTCGGCCTGCCCCGTTTCGTAGAGCGCCTCCATCAGGAATTGTGAGGCATACACACTGCACTCCATGCCCCGCGAAGCGATATACTGTCCCATGGGCCCTAACATGCGGGGTTCGGCCACCCCTAAAGCGACCGGAAAGATATTGCTGTACAACGACACGCTGTCAGTGCCGATCCCGTCCCGATACAGACCCGACTTCCGATCGAAGAACAGGCGATTGATGCTGTTCCGCACCTTTTCAGCCTGTTGAGCATAAGCGGCCGAATCAGCCGTTTCGCCCATAGCCCCGGCTAAACGACTCAGCAACGCCAGCGAA
This sequence comes from Alistipes sp., assembly GCA_019422485.1. Classification (GTDB taxonomy): domain Bacteria; phylum Bacteroidota; class Bacteroidia; order Bacteroidales; family Rikenellaceae; genus Alistipes_A. Next base: position 4,412 of record JAHZDG010000028.1, read on the forward strand.
GCATAATGGAACGAATTGGGGCTGATGTTGCGGGGCGTAAAGACAAAGCGATCGCGCGGCCAGTCGGTGATATCGGCCAGACGCTGATTCTGGGGCAGGTGAATCAACTCTTTCAGAGCGCTGTCCACCCGCGGATTGCCTTCCACGCTAATAATACCGTTCTCGTCTTCGAGCACCGACAGGGTTTTCTTTTTGAGCAGTTCATAGTGAGCCCGGGCCGAACGGATGTCCCCCGTATACAGATAGTCATACCAGGCAATCATCACCGACTGCAGGATCCATTCCGTAGGCCAGGTTGCGTTGTAAAGCAGATATTCATGGGAACGCCGCGCCATCGAGTATTCGTTGTCCGCACAATAATGGCACAACTGATTGAGCAGTGCATCGGCTTCGTACGGGATCCGTTCCCGATCCCCATCCACATAGATTCCGGCAAACGTGGTTGCCTTGACCGAATAACGACACAGCTCCCACACCTGATTGAGCACCGTATCCGACGAAGTAAACTGTACGGCCATATCATCGAACGGATAGCTCACACTCTGACGCGTCAATGCGCTGGCCGCCAACGGACGGTTATAACCTTCCACTTCGCAATAACGGAACGGATAGACCTCTCCGATATAATCGGGCATCAATACTGCCAGCGGAGGGGTCGTCCGGGTATTGCGTCCACCGGCCGGAATTTTGATAAAATAGGTATGGCGGCCCGGCAACAGCCCCAATTTCATGGACTGATAACGGATCGTTCCCGGCAGACGGCGATCGACCCGACCATTCTTGAGCGCTTCGCCCAGATGAACGATCACCGAATCGCCTTCCTGTTCCGCCTCGAGCGTCAGTTTCAGCTGGGCGAACGAGGCCCGACCGAAATCGGCCCAATAGGTTCCATCCGGACAGCGCCGCAACGTCACGGGATCTTCATCCGTTTTTTCCAGCGGATAGACGGCCGTCCGGTAATCGGTCATTTCGGGTGCCGTACGGAAAGCCCGGATTTGCGACCACTCCTGCATGAATCCGTTGTTGGCCGAACGTACCATCCAATAATAGTCCGTATTGGGCTTCAGCGGTTTGCCTTCGTATTGCACGGCCACGGAATTATCCGAATTGATCGTTCCGCTGTTCCACATGTCGGGACGGAAACGCCGCAACAGTTCGGGACTCGTTGCCACCATGATCTGGTAAGCCGTCTGACGCACATTGCTACGCACGTCATTGACCTGCCAACCGAACATCGGCTGTCGGTTATAAATCAACGGAATTTGCAGCCGTTCGATGGCCCGGGCCGTACTGTCCAGGGTCAGTTGCGTCAGGTAACCATCCATCCACACCCGATCGGTATGTTCCAACAGATCGGTTCGGAGGGCCGTCGGCGGTGCACCCTGCGCTACGGAAAGAGTTCCCAAAACCATCAGGGACAACAACGAACTCCAGCGTATTCCTTTTCTCATAATCTTCCTACAATATTTTACGGTTATGATGACTCGTGAGCACCTTCCATTTTCTGCTGAATCTGCTCCCGGTACGTCGTCGTTTTGATAGCATCTGCTCCTTTGAAAATGGTCTTCATCCCATTGACTTCTTCAATCACCAGATAGGGCCCGGGACGATTTTGACGCACCAGCAGTCGACATCTTCCCCAATCCTTGACCCGGAAGTATCCTTTATGGGTTCCCCCGAAAGAAAATCCATTCGAACGATGTCCCGCCCTCGGGATCTGCTCCATCAGCTCCACGCTACGAATCTGTTCAAAAGGGATGGTGCATCCATACATGCCGGTAAAACGAAGCTCATGATCGGTGATTTTCACGGAGGTCGGCCAACAGCCCCAAATCAGCAACACGGCCATAAAAACCAGGGCCACGACCCAGGCCGGAATCCGAAAGAGATCGTGCATCGACTCGGGATGATGATCAAATTGCTTAGCCTTCACGCACAAAATAACCACACTCACCATCAGCGGCAACAGCAACATCAGCGTAGTTCCCAACGGACTTCCGAGCCAGCGGAACAAATAATATCCACCCACTGTCAGCAGCGCCGCACCGACTAAAAGCCTAAACGCATAGCGTCCCAATCCTTCGAAATCGATGTATCGTTTTCGCTCGGCGGGAAGCAAACTGTAAAAACTAATCGTGCGAGGAAATTTCCGGATGCCGAAGGCAATAACAGCCATCAGTCCACCCATGACAATACCGGTCCAGTCCATCATGACTCCTTACTAGATTTATGTAATCCGTTTCCTATTCGCACCTTCTCTCTCCCTACAAAAAAAAGGATTATTTAGCAGATTGCCAAATTGGGAATTTCGGAAAAAACGGGTACCTTTAACCTTTGACTCGGCCCGGGGAAAACCTGTCCGAAAATCATTTTCACGAAATTTACCGCTTAAAGATAGTCCGTTATGAAAAATCTGTTTTGCGTACAAGACAAAGTCATCGTCATTACCGGAGCTGCCGGCGTATTAGGCACCTCCATGGTTCACCACTTTGCCGAACAAGGGGCTCGGGTCGTGATCCTCGACCGCAACGAAACGGCCGGACGCGCCCTCGAACAAGCCGTTCGGGAGAAAGGCGGCGAGGTGCTGTTCCTCTACACCGATGTGCTCGACCGTTCGCTGCTCGAACAAAACTATACCGACATCATGGCTCACTGGGGCCGCATCGACGTGCTGATCAACGGAGCCGGTGGCAACATGGCCGGAGCCACCATCCCGCCCGACAAAACCATTTTCGATCTCGATCTGGAAGCCGTCCGCAAGGTGGTCGATCTGAACCTGTTCGGCATTATCCTCCCCACGATGGTCTTCACCAAAGCCATGATCGAACAGAAACAGGGCTCGATCATCAACATTTCGTCTGAATCGGCCATCCGTCCGCTGACCCGTGTAGCCGGCTACGGCGTTGCCAAGGCGGCCGTCACCAACTTCACAAAATACATGTGCGGAGAACTGGCCACCAAATACGGTCCCGGTCTTCGGGTCAATGCCATCGCCCCGGGGTTCTTCATCACCGAACAGAACCGTGCTCTGTTGCTCAACCCTGACGGTTCGTTGACCGATCGGTCGAAAAAGATCCTGGCCCACACGCCTTTCGGCCGCTTTGGCGAACCCGAAGAGTTGCTCGGCACCCTGCAATGGCTGGCCAGCGACGCTTCGAAATTCGTTTCGGGGACCATGACGGTCATCGACGGAGGGTTCGACGCCTTCTCGATCTAACCGGGTCCATAAGCAAGCTTCCCGGGCGGTTCATTACCGGAAACAAAGACCCGAAGAGACTCACCTGACTGAAAAATATTTTTAACCTGTAAATACCAATATATGACCTATCTGTGCAAACAATCGTGGCGGTGGTACGGGCCGAATGATCCGGTCAGTCTGTGGGATATCCGTCAGGCCGGAGCCACCGACATCGTCCATGCCCTGCACCACATTCCCAACGGGGAGGTCTGGAGCATCGAAGAGATCCAGAAACGGCAAAAGATGATCGCCGAAACGGGCCTGACTTGGAGTGTCGTGGAAAGTGTCCCCGTCCATGAACACATCAAAACCCAGACAGGCGATTTCCAACGCTATATCGACAACTACAAACAGAGCATCCGCAATCTGGCCTCCTGCGGCATCACCTGCATCACCTATAATTTCATGCCGGTGCTGGACTGGACCCGTACGGATTTGGCCTATACGCTGCCCGACGGTTCTCGCGCCCTGCGTTTCGAACGGGCGGCCTTCGTGGCTTTCGACCTGTTCATCCTGAAGCGTCCCGGAGCCGAAAAAGAATATACCCCCGAAGAAATCGAAAAAGCACGGGCCCGTTTCGACCAAATGAGCCCGGCCGACCGGGAACAGCTTACCCGCAACATGATTGCCGGACTGCCCGGTTCGGAAGAAAGTTTTACGGTAGCCCAATTCCAGGAAGCGCTCAATCGCTACCGGGATATCGACGCCGAAAAACTGCGCGAAAATCTGATCTATTTCCTGCGCGAGGTGGCTCCCGTGGCCGATGAAGTGGGTGCCGAACTAGTTATTCACCCCGACGACCCCCCTTATCCGATTTTGGGCCTGCCGCGCATTCTCTCCACGGCCGACGATTTCCGCCGGCTGATCGAGGCCGTTCCGAACCCATCCAACGGACTCTGTCTCTGCACCGGATCGTTCGGGGTCCGCTCCGACAACGAACTGGCGGCCATGATGACCGAATTCGGCGACCGGGTGGGCTTCGTTCACCTGCGCAGCACCTGCCGCGACGCGGAAGGCAATTTCTACGAAGCCAACCACCTGGAAGGTGACGTAGACATGTACGGCGTCATGAAGGCGTTTCTGGAATTGCAACAACGGCGCCAGAAATCGATTCCGATGCGTCCCGATCACGGACACCAGATGATCGACGACCTGAAGAAAAAGACCAACCCCGGTTACTCCTGCATTGGGCGTTTGAGAGGATTGGCCGAACTCCGCGGCCTGGAAATGGGCATTGCCCGCAGCCTCTATCCTGAAAAATAAGTCCGATCGGACTGAAAACATTCACCCCAGAGAAGAGTCTCAATTTCTTCTCTGGGGTGAATTCATTTTGAAGGCCTTAGCCCGAACCATCTCCCGAAAAAACCGAGCCTCGTCTGCCGGCTGCGATACATTTTTCCCGAATATATATTACCTTTGCTCTCCAAAACAAAACCACAAGCAAAGCAATCTATGGGAGGATTTTTCGGAACCATCAAGAAAACCAGTTGCGTGACGGATCTCTTCTACGGGATCGACTACAACTCCCACATGGGAACCAAACGGGCCGGGATGGCCATGATCAACAACGGGGTCTTCACCCGGGCGATCCACAACATCTCCAACTCCTATTTCCGGACCAAATTCGAATCGGAACTGCCGACCTTCAGCGGCAACTCGGGCATTGGGGTCATCAGCGACACCGATGCACAGCCGATCATCGTCAACTGCCATCTGGGCAAGTTTGCCATCGTCACCGTGGCACGGGTCAACAACCTGCCTGAACTGGAAAAAGAACTGCTCGAAAAAGGAAACCACTTCTGCGAACACAGCAACAACCTCACCAACCAGTCGGAACTGGTGTCAATGCTCATCGCCGAAGGAAAAACGTTCACCGAAGGGATCGAAAACGTATTCCGCAAGCTGAAAGGTTCCTGCTCGATGCTGATCCTCACCGAAAACGGGATTATCGCTGCCCGGGACAAATACGGACGTACGCCCATCATCATCGGTAAAAGCGCCGACGGCTACGCCGCATCCTCGGAAAGCTGCGCCTTCCCCAACCTGGGATACGAAACCCACTACTTCCTGGGCCCGGGCGAAATCGTCATGCTCACGGCCAATGGAATGACCCAACTGCGCAAACCGGGCGACAAAATGCAGGTTTGCTCCTTCCTGTGGGTCTACTACGGTTATGCGGTCTGCGAATACGAAGGTCGCAACGTCGACCAGATGCGCTATCAGTGCGGGGTCGAAATGGGGAAAAACGACGACATCGAAGCCGACTTCGTATCCGGCATTCCCGATTCGGGGATTGGCATGGCTCTGGGATATGCCACCGGGAAAGGCATTCCCTATCAGCGCGGCGTCGTCAAATATACACCGACCTGGCCGCGTAGTTTCACTCCGCCCAACCAACAGATGCGCGAACTGGTCGCCAAAATGAAACTGATTCCCAACCGCTCGCTGTTGCACGGCAAACGGGTGGTTTTCTGCGACGATTCCATCGTCCGGGGGACCCAACTGAAAGATCATGTCAGCGAATTGTACGATTACGGAGCCAAGGATATCCACATCCGCATCAGTTGCCCGCCGCTGATCTACCCATGCAAATTCTTGAACTTCACCGGATCCAAGTCGGAAATGGAACTCATCACCCGCCGGATGATCCAACAGCTCGAAGGCGATCCTCACAAAAATCTGGAAGCCTACGCAACCACCGGCTCGCCCCAATACTGCCGCATGGTGGAAAGCATCCGCAAACAGATGAACGTATCGTCGCTGAAGTTCAACCCGCTGGAAACGCTGGTCAAATCGATCGGCCTGCCCAAAGAGTGCATCTGCACCCACTGTTTCGACGGCAGCAGCTACGAATAATCTGACATTCGGAAGGGGGCATGCTCCGGTTCATCTTCCGCCGGAAGACCCACCCCTGCAAGATAACCGATTCAACAAAAAACGCCGACCTTGCAGAAGGTCGGCGTTTTTGTCATGCCAGGGCAAATGCTCCTAGTAGTTGGTCTTCATGGGTTCGAAATAAGCCTGCGGGTGAGCGCAAGAGGGACACATATCGGGAGCTTTCTTCCCTTTGTGGATGTATCCGCAGTTGCGGCACTGCCAGGTGATTTCTTCTTCGCGTTCGAAGACTTTACCTTCCTGTACGCGTTTCAACAATTCACGATAACGTCTTTCGTGTTCCGCTTCCACGCTGGCGATGAAACGCCATACAGCTGCGATGGCAGGGAACCCTTCTGCTTCGGCCACCTTGGCGAATTCCGGATAGAGATCCACCCATTCTTCGTTTTCACCGGCAGCCGCAGCCGTCAAGTTTTCTTCAGTTGTCCCGATCTTACCGGCGGGGAAGCTGGCCGTAATCTCTACCATCCCCCCTTCGAGGAATTTGAAGAAGCGTTTTGCGTGTTCCTTTTCCTGTTCGGCGGTTTCCAGGAAGACCCCAGCGATCTGTTCGAAACCTTCTTTCTTGGCCACGCTGGCGAAGAAGGTGTAACGCGTACGTGCTTGCGATTCGCCGGCGAACGATTTCAACAGGTTCTGTTCGGTTTTCGTTCCTTTAATACTTTTTGCCATATTCATGTAGATTAAGTTAGAGAAATACGGAATTTTTCCTTGACAAAGAAACAATTCTTCCAGCAAGATAACAAAATAATCCGATCGTTTTTCTCAATATGCACATAGGCAAATTTTATGCCTCTTTTCACAAAGGGCTTTTCTTTCTCTTTCGGACACATTGCGAGCCCCTTCCACCCCCACATTCCGAAGGCAGGTTACGGAAAATGGCTTGTCCGTCCGACGAAAAAAATATACCTTTGAGGCACTGAAGACAACGACTATGAGCGAAGCGATCAAACACGAATGTGGAGTGGCCTTCATCCGGCTGCTCAAACCACTGGAATATTACCGAAGCCGATACGGCACCTCGTTTTACGGCCTCAACAAGATGCAGATTCTCATGGAGAAACAGCACAATCGAGGCCAAGATGGCGCCGGGTTGGCCAACATCAAACTCTATCCTCGTCCCGGGCACGTTTACATCAATCGCGTACGCTCGAATTCCGACGCCCCCATCAAAGATATTTTCCAACGTATCTCCGCGTCGATCCGACAAGCAACCGGTGACGACCCCTTATTATTGAAAGATACCGAATGGCTCAAAGAACACGTTCCGTTCACCGGAGAAGTTTTTTTGGGCCATTTGCGTTATGGTACGTTCGGCCGCAACGAGATCGAAAACGTCCATCCCGTCAGTCGTGAAAACAACTGGATGACCCGCAGCCTGGTGCTGGCCGGTAATTTCAACTTGACCAACATCGACGAACTGTTCAATCGACTCACCGAACTGGGACAATATCCGCCCGCCGCTACCGATACGGTCACCATCCTGGAGCGAATCGGCCACTTCCTCGACCGGGAAAACGAAGACAAATACCAATATTTCAAATCGAAGGGATACAGCAAGCGGGAAATCACCGAACTGCTGGCTACCCACCTCGACCTCAAGGAAATATTGTCTCTGTCGGCCCGCCGCTGGGACGGCGGCTACGTTATGGCCGGGATGCTCGGCCACGGTGACGCCTTCATCATGCGCGACCCCTGCGGCATCCGGCCGGCTTATTACTATCAGGATGACGAAGTGCTGGTTGCCGCTTCGGAACGGGCCGTCATCCAAACCACCTTCAATGTACCCTACGAACAGGTTCACGAACTGCCGGCCGCTCACGCCCTGATCGTTCGACGCGACGGACAGATTTCGGTCGAACAATTCACCGCCACACAGGCCGAACGCCCCTGCTCGTTCGAACGGATTTACTTTTCGCGAGGCAGCGACCGCGACATCTATCGTGAACGGAAGATGTTGGGACGACTGCTGGTTCCCCAGATTCTGGAAAAAATCGACGGTGACATCGAGCATACCGTCTTCTCCTATATTCCCAATACGGCCGAAAGTGCCTATTTCGGTCTGATGGAGGGGCTGAGCGACTATTGCGCCGAAGTGCGGGCCGCTCAGATCATCGAAGAAAAAGATCACCTCGATGAAAATCGGTTGCGACAGATTCTCCGCTTCCGTCCCCGTTTCGAGAAGGTGGCCATCAAAGACATCAAGATGCGTACGTTCATCACCCAGGACGATCAGCGCGACGACCTGGTGGCCCACGTCTATGACGTGACATACGGCACGATCCGCCCCGGAACGGACACCCTGGTTATTCTGGACGACTCCATCGTACGGGGCACGACCCTGCGTCAGAGTATCATCCGCATCCTCGACCGGCTCAACCCCCGCAAGATTGTCATCTGCTCGTCCGCGCCCCAGATCCGTTACCCCGACTGCTACGGTATCGACATGTCACGGTTAGGCGAATTTGTCGCTTTCCGGGCGGCAATTGACCTGCTGCGCGAACGGGGCATGGAATCACGCATCGAACAGGTTTATCTGGATGCCATCACCCAATGCGGTCGTGACAGGCACGAAGTCGAAAACGTCGTCAAACGGATCTATGAACCTTTTACCGACGAAGAGATCTCGGCCCAGATCGCCCGGATTGTAACTGCTCCCGATATTCGCGCCGAAGTGCAGGTCGTCTACCAAAGCGTGCAGGATCTGCATCATGCCATCCCGTTACACAACGGCGACTGGTACTTCACCGGAAACTATCCGACCCCCGGAGGCAACGTCGTTGCCAACCGGGCCTTTATCAACTTTTACGAAAACAATAACCAACGAGCCTATTAAAACGCTCGTATAATTTGATTTTCCGCCATGAAACGTCGATCGCTACACTGGCTTTTATCCGCACTGTTGCTGAGTCTGCTTCCCCTGATAGCTCCGGCTCAGGACGACTTGAACCCCGTCCGCTGGAGCAGTTCCGTCGAATCCGATTCAGCCGGGGTGTACCGCCTCGTTTTCACCGCCGACATCCAACTGCCCTGGCACATGTACGACCTGGGGCCTTATGAAGGGGGACCCAACCCCACCACTTTTACGTTTACCGAAAATCCGGCCGTCGAACTGTTGGGTGAAATGCAACAGCTGAACCAACCGACCCGGGTGTTCGATCCGATGTTCGAGATGGAGATCGGCTATTTCTCGGGTGTAGCCCAGTTTGCCCGCTCTGTCCGGCTGAAAAATCCGGACGAAGGAACCACGCTGCATGTCAATGTCGAATGGATGGTCTGCGACGACCAGAGTTGCCTGCCGCCGGCCGATCAGGATTTCACCCTGACATTGGGCAAACCGGGGAAAACCTCGTCCACGACATCGTCCCTGTCCGGGGGCTCGTCCAACGACACCTCGACACCGACTGTCGACGCCGTGGGTGGCGGAAAGTCGCTCTGGGGGCTGATTCTCGAAGCCGTATTGTGGGGACTGGCGGCACTGCTCACCCCTTGTGTGTTCCCGATGGTACCGATGACCGTCTCCTTCTTCCTCAAGGGAAGTGACAACAAAGCCCGCGGTCGTCTGATGGCCTCCCTGTACGGGCTGTTCATCGTACTGCTCTACACCCTGCCCATCACCCTGATCATTCTCATCACCAAACTGGTGGGCGGTGACAGCGTAACGGCCGACATCTTCAACTGGCTGGCTACACACTGGTTGCCGAACGTGATCTTCTTCCTGGTATTCATGATCTTTGCGGCTTCGTTTTTCGGAGCTTTCGAAATCACCATGCCCAGCTGGATGGTCAATCGCAGCGATCGCAAAGCCGATCAGGGCGGTGTATTCGGGACCTTCTTCATGGCCCTCACTTTGGTGCTGGTTTCGTTCTCCTGCACAGGGCCGATCGTCGGTTCTGTCCTCATCAAGTCGACCTCCGGCGAAGTATGGACACCGGTGATCACCATGCTGGCCTTCTCACTGGCGTTTGCGCTGCCTTTCACGCTGTTTGCCTTCTTCCCGACCCTGCTGAAAAACCTGCCCAAAAGCGGAGGATGGCTTAACTCCGTGAAAATCGTCCTCGGGTTCCTCGAACTGGCACTGGGGCTGAAATTCCTCAGTGTAGCCGACCAAACCTACCACTGGGGGCTGCTCGACCGGGAAATCTATCTGGCCCTATGGATCGTTATTTTAGCTCTGCTGGGTTTCTATCTGTTAGGAAAGATTCGGTTCGCTCACGACAGCGAACCCCGTCCGCTGAGCGTCACCCGGCTGTTGCTGTCGATCGGGGTATTTGCCTTTGTGGTCTACCTGATTCCGGGAATGTGGGGGGCACCCCTCAAAGGAATTTCCGGCTACCTGCCGCCTTTGCATACACAGGACTTTGTGTACGCTCCAGTTTATTCCACGACTCCAACCTCCTCTGCGACCGCCAACAGCAATGAAAAACCGGCTAAATACAGCGATTTTCTGAGCCTTCCCCACGGTTTGAACGGATTTTTCGACTTCAACGAAGCCATGGAATACGCCCGTCAGGCAGGGAAACCGTTGTTCGTGGATTACACGGGCCATGGCTGTGTCAATTGCCGAGAGATGGAAGCCCGCGTCTGGTCGGATCCTCGAGTGCTCGAACTGCTGCGCGAGAAATTTGTCGTGGTGGCCCTCTACTCCGACGACAAAAAAACGCTGCCCGAATCCGAATGGGTCACGACCGAAAACGGCAAAGTACTCAAAAGCTTAGGCAAGATTAACGCTTATCTGGCCCATAAACGGTTTGGGGTCAACTCCCAGCCCTACTACCTGATTCTGAACGGATCGGGCGAACCGATGGCTCCGGGACGAGGGTATGACCTGGACATCGCCGGATTTGTTCAGTTTTTGGAAACGGGTCTGGAAAATTACGCAGCCAATCCGGGAAAATAGTCTTCCCTCGGGACTGTTCTCTTGAGGATTCCCGAAAAAAACGTATATTTGCACACCGAGTTTCGACAAACCATACGGAAGTCGAAGCGACTGTGGGGGCCCATAGCTCAGTTGGTCAGAGCAGCGGACTCATAATCCGAAGGTCGTGGGATCATGCCCCTCTGGGCCCACTTGAACATCAAAGAGTTGCAGCAATGCAACTCTTTTTTTATGATAGTTTGCAGCGGTTTTATGCGGACTGGTATCAGTTATGTAAAACACATTTACTATAACCTTTTCATTCAAAGATTGTCCTCGGTCTCAGGAGATAAATACGATTCTTGTCCCCATTCATTCTCAAACAATTCCATACTTCAAACGATTCTTTCTTGATTTTCAGGAAAGGATGCACAATTTTTGTAAATAAACCTGGCAACGAGTGTCAAAACATTTCGTATCTTTATTCTTGGAATAACACCACTTGCAAACCAACGACTAACAAACGCAAAAAACTATGGCCAGAAAACTTTTAATTAGGGATTTGACCCTTCGCGACGGTCAGCAATCCTCGTTCGCCACGCGTATGAACCAAAGTCAGGTAGACAGTGTACTTCCTTTTTACAAAGAAGCCGGATTCTACGCCATGGAAGTATGGGGTGGTGCCGTACCCGATTCGGTCATGCGCTATCTGGGTGAAAACCCCTGGGACCGTCTGGAAAAAATCAAAGCCGCAGTGGGCGACGTTTCCAAACTGACCGCCCTCTCACGGGGCCGCAACCTGTTCGGATACAGCCCTTACACCGATGAAATTATCGAAGGGTTTTGCCGTAACGCCATCGAATCGGGACTTGGAATCATGCGTATTTTCGACGCCCTGAACGATGTGGACAACGTCAAATCCACGATCAAATATGTCAAAAAATATGGAGGGCTGGCCGATTGTGCCGTCTGCTATACGATCGACCCGCACTTCTCGCTGGGCGAAAGAATCTCGTACCTGCTGAAAGGGAAGAAACTGCCCGGTAAAGTCTTTACCGACGCCTATTTTTTGAGAAAAGCCAAGGAAATGGAGGCTTTGGGAGCCGACATGGTAACCATCAAAGACATGAGCGGCCTGATCCCTCCCAAACGGGTGGCTGATCTGGTCCGGCTGTTCAAGCAAAACCTGAAGGTGCCCGTCGATTTCCATACACATTGTACTCCGGGCTATGGTTTGGCTTCGGTTTTGGCCGCTATCGTGGCCGGTGTAGACATCGTTGATACCAATATCTGGTATTTTGCAGGAGGACCTGCCGCTCCGGCGATCGAATTGATCTATATCTTCTGCCAGAAGATGGGCATCGAGCTGGATATCAACATGGAAGCCGTAGCCAAAATCAGTCACGAACTACTCCGGATCCGCAAAGAACTGGAGGCCTTCGATGCCGTCAAACAATTCCCGAATCCATTCAATCCGCTCACAGACCAACTGCCGGCCGAAATCGACCAAGCGTTTGATCGCGCCATTGCGGCAGCACAACGCATGAACGAAGCCGAATTGATCGAAGCCTGTCACACTATTGAACGCTATTTCCACTTCCCGGCTCCGAACGAACTGGTGAAAAAAGCGGAAATTCCAGGCGGGATGTATACGAATATGGTGGCCCAACTCAAACAACTCAAGGCTGAAGACATCCTTGAAAAGGCCATGGAGCTGATTCCCCGTGTCCGTCTCGATGCCGGTCTGCCCCCGTTGGTTACCCCGACCAGTCAGATCGTCGGGGCCCAGGCGGTCAATTGTGCCCTCGACGCCCGCAACGGGAAACCGATGTATTCGAATGTCTCGAATCAATTTGTCGGGCTGGTCAAAGGCGAATATGGCCATACGCCGGTTCCGGTGGATCCCGATTTTCGGTTGAAGATTGCCGGAGTCCGCGAAGAAACCCCCTACGACACCTCTAAATATCAAATGCAGGCCAACCCCGTTCTGGAAGATTGCGGGGGAGTCAAATTGGCTGAAAACGAGAAAGAGGTATTGTTGCTCGAGTTATTCCCGTTGGTGGCCAAAAAATTCCTGACTGACCAGAAAAAACAACGCTACGAACAAAATAAGCCGAAAGAAGAACCCAAGCCGGTGGAAGAAAAGCCGACACCCAGCAAAGTGTCGGACCCCATTACCGGTACGGTCGTGAGCGCTCCGATGCCGGGACGCATCATTCAGGTTTTGGTCAAACCGGGCGATAAAGTTCAGGTAGGACAGGACGTGGTAATTCTCGAAGCCATGAAGATGGAGAACAGCATTACCGCCAATCAGGCCGGCACAATCAAACAAGTATTGGTAGCCGAAGGAGAAGCAGTCGCGGTGGATGCACCTCTGGTTGAAATTGCCTAATCTGAATCTGCCCAATTTATCGGAACTATTAGGGCCCGTCCTACAAACAACAGCAGAGGGGATTCAATCCCCTCTGCTGTTGTTTATATACCATAAACAATTTGTGCAGAGAAAAACATCCCTTCTCGTGATTATATATTTTGAATCATGATTTTCAAATTAAAAATGCAGAGTTATTCAAAAAATTCGTATCTTTAAATAAATCAATTAAAAAATAAAATATGAAACACCTAATTTTATTATTTTTTATCAGTATATTATGCATGACCGTAGGTAACCTTACTGCCGCAGATCAACAACCATTTACCCTTTCCGGGCATATCGACGGTTTGAAAGTGGGTGACACCCTGCGTTTCCAACGAACGATCATTTATCCACAATGGACCCAAGAAGATGCGTTTGATATTCTGATTCAACAACCCGACAAGTTTCACTATGAAGGAGTACAGGACCATGATCAACAATATTTAATGTCCTATCACCCCCAAGAAGGCACAGCCCAACCTTGTGATCGCCCCGGGCAAACATTCATTGTCACTCAGGGAGATCATATCCACATGGAAGGAACAAGTGATCATATCTATTACTGTAAGCTCTCCGGCAGGCTGTATGATGACCCATTATTGGCAAAAGCCTTGCACATCGAAGATTCGTTAGGCATGATTCGAGGCAGCTATTTCCGACTGGTTGCAGAAGCCCAACAAAAACAAGACACTGCAGCCATTCGTAAATATCAAGATCTGCTCAGTGCTTTCGATATGAACCCCCAAAATCAGGCACTCAAAGATCAATTTTACAAATCATATGTTCAAGCTCATCCGGAAGGGACTATCCACATATTGCTCAAAATCTATCAATTTGCAACCATGTTACCTCTGGAAAAACTAAAAAACTATTATGAGAGCTACTCCCCCTCCTTGCAATCCAGTTATTACGGTCAGGTTTTTGCCCAACAAATCGCTGACCGAGAACGCTTATCCGAGGGTCAGCCTGCCCCCGATTTTACAGTGACCGCTACCGACGGACGCACTGTCAGCTTGAAGGATTACCAGGGACGTTACGTATTGTTATACCACTGGGGATTATGCCCCGGTTCAATCGCCATAGATTCATCGGTTTGTGCGTTGTATCATCAATTCAAAGCACAAGGCTTCGAAGTCTTAGGACTTACAGAGTCCATCGCAACCATCCGTCAAGTGTATGAACAATTACCCGATGATCGACCGACACCTTTCCCCGGGACAGATGACATTCGTCCAGTATTAGCCAACATGTTGCAACATCCCTGGACGGAGGTCGAACTAAATACTCCGCACACAAACAATCAGTCGATTATAGAGATTTATAAAATAACCGTCTGGCCATTTTTCATATTGATCGACCCTAACGGAATCATTCAAGCCAGGGGAACACAATCCGCATTTAGAACTATCCCCGAAAAACTAAACGGTAATTCACAATCTCACAAATAACCTCCACTTATATTTTACAAATCCTTTCAGGAATATTCCATAAAGATTTTCAGCAACTTATCACTCAATACTCTCTTTCATTTAGGGCCTAATCCATCCAAAATATCAAATTTTCTATATCTTTGGACGTAGATTAAACCATTTTGTTTTTAATTATTCTCCTATCAAACACATTCTTTTTTTAACTCACTTTTCATTTTCAATACATTATGAAAGCTAAATGTCTTTTAATACTACCGAGACCTGTTTTCCCAACAGTAGGAGGATATGCGATTAAAAACAAACAACTTATCGATATTTTACATCAACACTACGACTTAACATTAGTTGTACTTTCCGATCATCCCATCATGACGGATGAAAAAGAATTCTACACAACACACAGTTCCCTGTTCCGCTACTTTTATTATCCCAAAATACGTTATTGGTTTAATGCCTTTCGCGCCCTATTTTCCTCAAAACCACTGCAAGTAGGATACTTTTATTATCCAGAAGTTCAGAAATTTGTCAACCAACATATTCAAGATCAAAACATCGTGGTTGGGGTTTTAATTCGATCGATGGCCTACCTACAACATCGGCCCCAAAATACCATAGCGGTTTTTGACATGGTCGATTCCATTGCCCTTAATTACCAACGTTCTATTCAAAAAGTGCATTCACTGTTTTGGAAATGTTTGTATAAAATAGAAAAGAATCGACTCTTTAAAGCTGAAGAGTATTGGGTATCTCAAGCAGATATCACCTATTTATTTAATAACGAAGAGTGTAAATACTGGCAAAAATTTGGCCATGTCGAACTTGTTCCTCATGGCGTATATGATAAACTATTTTTATACGAACAAACTGATCCCAAATTTTCCAATGCGGTTGTTTTCATTGGCAAAATGGATTACCAACCCAATATCGATGCAGTCGTATGGTATATCAAAAATGTACATTCCATTATAGGTGATAAAGTTCCTTTCATTATTGTAGGTGCATATCCGACAAAAGAAGTATATAACTTAGCTCAACACTTTTCGAATATCGAAATCACAGGCTTTGTCGATGATCCTTACTTGATCATTAAATCCAGTTTATTAGTAATTGCCCCCATGCAAACCGGAGGTGGAATTCAAAACAAAATATTGGAGTCCATGGCATTAGGCAAAATCGTCCTCACCTCTTCTATTGCGGCATCACCTATTGTAGGGGCTCAACACAATCAACATTTCATGATTGCTGATACCCCATCTCAATATATAGATACTATTCTAAAAATCAGAGAACACCCAGAACAATACCAATCCATTGGAAATGCTGCTCGACAATTTATTCAACAACATTATACATGGGCTGCTTATGCACAAAAATACATTGCCGGGATTGAAAAAGAATTGCAACAAAAGACAACATTATCCGATTGACGAGAGTAAAATAGATTTTCCTTTATTTTTTATATACCTTTAGCACGAATTTAATCGATTTATCTATTCATGATTACGCGTAGTAAAGCTCCTCTGCGTTTAGGTTTAGCGGGAGGAGGCAGTGATGTTTCTCCATACAGCGATCTATACGGCGGGTTGATTCTCAATGCGACTATCAATCTTTACTCATATTGCACCATTGAAGAAACAAACAACGGAATCATTGAACTCGAAGCAACGGATATCCATCAGCGACAAGTTTTTCCCTCTCAATCCCTGCTTCCCATCAATGGCGTTTTAGATCTGCATAAAGGTGTTTACAATCGGATTATCCAAGATTTTAAGCTTGATAAACTGTCATTCAAAATGACGACTTATTCCGATGCTGCACCCGGTAGTGGATTAGGCTCTTCATCAACAATGGTAGTTGCCATTCTTAAAGCTTTTACAGAATGGTTACATCTACCTATTGGCGATTATGAAATCGCTCGTCTGGCCTATGATATCGAGCGTAAAGATCTAAATATGAGTGGAGGCAAACAAGATCAATATGCCGCTGCCTTTGGAGGATTCAATTTCATGGAATTCCTTCCCAATGACCACGTCATCGTCAATCCATTACGCATCAAACGATGGATTGTCGACGAACTGGAGTCAAATATTTTACTATATTATACAGGCGCCTCACGATCCTCTGCTGCTATTATCAACGAACAAAAGACCAACACCACCAATGGCAATCAACAAGCTATTGAAGCCATGCACCGAATTAAGCAGAGTGCAATTGATATGAAAAGTGCCTTACTCACCGGTGACATTGCTCGTTTTACTGAAATTCTGGGTCAAGCATGGGAAGACAAGAAAAAAATGGCACATTCTATCACCAATCCTCGAATTGAAGAAATTTTCCGAATTGCCATTGAAGCTGGAGCTACCACCGGGAAAGTATCTGGCGCAGGGGGCGGAGGATTCATTATTTTCGCCGTAGACCCCACCAAACGAATGCAAGTTATGCAAGCCCTTAATCAACAAGAGGGCTATGTAGTCAATTTCCAATTCAGTGAAGGAGGGTCCCATGGATGGAAAATTTACTCTCGATAGAGCCAATTTTTCACATTCTCCATCTCCATTTTGATTAACTATTTTGAACTTATGAATACCGTAAATGATATCATTAGCGAACAGTGTCTTGCGTCAATTCGTGTCAAAGAAAGCATTCTATCTGACGCAAAACTGATATCAGATATTGCTCGTGCAGCACAAATGATTATTGATGCCTACCGAAAAGGGAATAAAGTACTCATCGCAGGGAACGGAGGCAGTGCTGCTGACGCCCAACATATGGCAGGCGAATTTGTCAGTCGTTTTTATTTTGATCGTCCTGGCCTGCCCGCCCTTGCACTAACTACGGACACCTCCATCCTAACTGCAATCGGAAACGATTACGGTTATGAAAGATTATTTGCAAGACAATTACAGGCACAAGGAAATCCGGGAGACGTTTTCATTGGAATATCTACCTCTGGTAATTCCTCCAATTTGATTCAGGCACTAAAAATGTGCCCCGAAAAAGGGATTCAAAGCATCGGACTCACAGGCGCAGGAACAAACATGATGACTGAATTGTGCGATCTTCCTATCTCTGTGCCTTCACATGAAACGCCTCGCATTCAAGAAGCACATCTGCTTATTGAGCATATCATTTGTGGAATCGTTGAAATGGAAATCTTCAAAAAGAAATAAATGGATGCCATTATTTTAGCTGGAGGATTGGGTACTCGATTACGCAGCGTAGTTCAAGATCGCCCCAAATGCATGGCCCCCATTGGGGAATATCCTTTTTTACACTATCTGCTCCATTATTTAAAACTTCACGGAGTACATCGTATCATTCTCTCATTAGGATATTTGCACGAACAAGTGCAACAATGGATTGAAACCTATCCTGCATTGTATACAACCTCTTCCGCAAATACTCTAACCCATCCCTCTATTTCAGATACTCCGACAGAGATTATCTATTCCATTGAGAGCAATCCGTTAGGTACAGGAGGAGCGATTAAACAAGCCTTATCTCTGGTATCCTCACCTGAAGTTCTCATTCTGAATGGGGATACCTTTTTCAATATCGACCTAGAAGCCTTCCGATCCAGTCACCAAAAAAGAAAAGCAACCTTAAGTATTGCCCTTAAGCCCATGCATGATTTCGATCGCTACGGCACAGTTGAGCTCGATTCTCAAGGACGTATATTAGCCTTTCACGAAAAACAATTTTGCTCTTTCGGAACAATTAACGGTGGAGTATATCTATTACAAACTGAAAATACGTTATTCCATAATACCCCGGATCGATTCTCTTTTGAAACGGACATTCTGGAAAAACAAGTAGCCCACAAACAATTATTTGGGCATATCGACGATAACTATTTTATTGATATCGGGATCCCTGCAGATTATCAAAAAGCACAACAAGATTTCAAGCAAATGTTTCATGGCTCAATTCGATAACCATCCATACCACACTTTATTTCTAGATAGAGATGGTGTTATTAACCGTCTCCGTCCTCATGATTATGTGAAAACGTGGTCTGAATTCGAATTTTTACCAGGGGTTCTATCTGCATTGCGCACCTGTAACTCTTTATTCCACCATATTTTCATCGTCACTAATCAACGTGGAGTAGGCAAAGAGTTAATGAGTCTTGAGTCCTTAATGCAAATTCATGAGCAGATGCTCCAAACCATCATGTCACATGGGGGAAGGATTGACAAAATCTATTTTTGTACCGCATTGTCCGACAACGACCCTTATCGGAAACCTAATCCAGGAATGGCCTTACAAGCCCAAAAAGACTTCCCTGAAATTGACTTTTCCACCTCACTTATGATTGGTGACAGCTCTTCAGACTTACAATTTGGGCAAAATGCAGGAATTCGCACATTACTTATAGGTGAGACGCCTCCCGCAGATTTTTCTTCCCTATACCAATTCTCTACCTGTTTATCCTAAAGTCATTCCCTAAAGCGCTGGACCCAGCAGAAACGCCCCTACGCCATATCAAAAACGCCTTAGAGTAATCGAAAGATCTCCAGCCATTCATCAGTTCTTCAAAACAGACAACACAACTTGAGCTGACTGATGCCAATCTTGGAATTTTTGCAATTGCTGCAGACGTATATTGTCTTCTATTTTCCAATCGTTTAATGCGTGAATCGCTTGTAACAACTGATTTTGATCTGTCGGGGAGACCAAGACACCACAAGGTCCCAATACTTCAGGAATAGAGGTAGCATTAGATGCGATGATCTTGGCCCCACACGACATGGCTTCCAGCAACGGAATACCAAATCCCTCAGAAAGAGAAAGAAACAGAAATGCATAACAATGCTGATAATAAGCAATCAGCACATCATCTGAAATCCCTGCATCTACGAATATAATTTTGGACGATTGTCTGGCTCTTAAGGCCGAATGCTGAGGAACACCGGCAATAACCAACGTTTCCCCTTTTAATTCCGAGGTAAATACATCAATCAAATAAGGCAAATTTTTATTCGGAGCATCCCCAGACAAGGTAAAAAAATATTTCTCTGGCAAATTGGGTGGATATCCTTGTAGTCGATTAGCCCGTTGGATAAAAGAACTAATACAATTATAGGTCACCTCAACCTGAGGAATATTTAACTGTTGTTCAATTTCATGAGCCGAATACTGTGACACGCTCATGCAACGATCAATCCGTGAATGACCATAACGAACCACTCCTCTGCGATATAATCGGCCGATAACCTGTTTCCAGGATATTTTTCCTCGTACCGGCTGCATAAAAATCAAATCATGGATCGTAACCACTAACTTAATTTTCCGAGACAAGCCCACCGGGAATGTGTTGGCCGGAGACCACAATACGTCCAGATTATCCCGTTTAGCCATCCGGGGCAAATACCATTGCTCCACCAAAATCACATTGGCTGAAGGCAAATGTCTTTCTTGAAAATTAGCCGGCAATGATTCTTGAATAGGAAAATAAGAATAAAGAAAATACTCATTTTCTTTATCCATCTCGATCAGACATCTGACAACTTCACGAACATAACGTCCCATGCCACGAGTCGTGGCCGTAGCCATTGTATAATCTATTCCTATCTTCATATTTTCCACAATTACCTTAAGATTCCAAGCTCCTTTAAAGCTAATCTGCAAAGCCTCTTAACATGGAGAAGAGGCCAACAAGGTCTGAATCTGATCTAACGTATGAGCTTCTGTATACTCTTGGAGAAAAATCTTTTTCGACTGATCACCCATCTTTTCTCTTAATGCAGCATTCTCCATCAATATTTTCAAAGCATTTTGCACTTCCCGTACCTCTTTCACTGGCACCAATTTTCCATTAAGGTCATTTTGAACCATTTCAGGAATACCTCCTACAGGCGTAGCAATGACCGGGAGGCTCCATCGTAGAGCATCTATAATGGATAGAGGACAGTTTTCATAATATGATAACAAACAAAAAATATCAGCCTGCTGATAAAATGGAGACACATTTTGTTGAAATCCATAATAGTGAAATTGTTCTGGGTTTTGAGTCTGCATCCATTCAGATAAAGGACCCGCACCCACTACATCCAGAACTAATTGATTAGGAGAAAAACCTTTCACTGCCTCCACCAACTCACACAAGCCTTTAGCGCGTTCCAAACGTCCCACAAATAACACCCTTAATGGACCCTTAATCTCTCGTCTGATCTTTGTTTGAAGGATCTCCGGAAGTCCATTATGAATAGCGACTGCTTTTTTTCTACAACATTTTTGTTGTTGCAAAGCGAACTTCGACACATGGATAACCTTATCGGCTGCTGCATAACACAAATGCAACAGTACAATATAGATCCATCTTTTCAATCCACGTAAAACAGATTGATTCGTGGTATGTCTATACACAATACGATATGGTTTTCGAAAAAGTAACGTAAAATACATACTTCGACCACCATTGAAGATCACGATCTTCGGCTGAAAAATTCGAAGAGCTTGTCTAATTTCTCGATACTGCACCCATATATTATCTGAAGAGAATTGCATACAACGATCAGCCGCCAATCGACTGGCTAAAGTCGAATCTCTTACTAAGAAGCACGCACCATCTATTTTTGCCAACACAGAAGAAACAAAATTCTCCCCTCCCCCAAAAAAAGGAGTCGTGCTAACAATCAATATATTTCTGCTCATCGAATATAATATTTGGAAAGCGTTAATTTAGTCATAACAAAATATATAACAGCGGCTAGGATCGGAAATCGGAACAGAACATGAAAATCATAAGAAAACCAATTAGCTGAAAACATCAACACAATCATTGCTAAGAAAGCCCATACGGAACTATTCCGTACATAAGCGGATCGAATAAATTCAGCTATCAGATAAGTTAATATATATAACCCAATATATCCACAATGCACATAGGCTGCTGTAACATACAAACCTCCACCACCTGTTCTTGTAAAAAGATTGATCACTAACGGGTAGCGCATCGAATCAGGAAACTGAGATGGAGGAATGACTGATTGTCCGATTACACCTATATCCAACAAAATGCGATCCCAAAACGAAATTTTTTGGTTAAACACCAACCCGGTTGCAGCGGCTGACCCATATAAATTGTCCGCATGATGGGAAAGAATAAACTCATCATTTTCAGAGAATAGAAGAGACCAGGAAAACTCATTGCCCATTTTCAATGCATTCACTCCAACCAGCAGAATAAACCCCAAAAAGAAAATGGCAATGACCGTACGAACCTTCACATGCCCCTCCAAATACAATAGAAAAAACAAAAATCCAATAGGCGCAATCAAAACCCGGTAACCTCGTGTCACCGCATAGACAAAAATTAAAAATAATATCGTAATAATAAAGACATTCCGGAATCGTCTATTTTTAATCATAAAATAGCTTGTGCACAACAACATCATAAATAACAATGGAAGTGCATTGGTTGATTCCAGGTTATCCATATATGCCTGATATGGCGATGAGGAAGCCAACACATTCTCTCCTTGCCGCCAAACCAGACCAAAACACGCCAATAACAAGAAGAAAAATAGGATTTTGGTATCCAACCCCGGATGAATAATGACTTTATCTTTCAATCTTACTCCATCCGGATTAAATACCCGTAACGTCGACATACAAATTGCGGCATAAAATACATAAAACTGAAAGACGACATTCGAAAACAACAACCTTTCCTGATACTCCTGATAAGCAGACAGTTGCATATCGAAGTAAAAATAAGGTATAAGATAAAAGAAATAAAGAAAACAATATAAGGTAAATAACAGAAAAAGAGGGGTCCTTTTAAAACGGAACACCAAATATACCTGCATTAAGACAATCAGAGGAATGGCCACATAATATATATCCATTCCTCCGACCAACATGCTCCATAAAGGGATGGCAAATAATGTCATAATAATGACATAACATACCCTCAGTTTATGGAGGAATAACTTATCAAGCAAAAGTTTCATCTATCTATGAGCAATTTTGTAATAAAAATACCTCAATATAGACCGTACTGCAAATTTCCATTCCCCATAAGATAATATTAAC
Organism: Alistipes sp.; assembly: GCA_019422485.1. GTDB lineage: Bacteria > Bacteroidota > Bacteroidia > Bacteroidales > Rikenellaceae > Alistipes_A. Next base: position 27,289 of record JAHZDG010000028.1, read on the forward strand.
CCTAGAAAATGACGGAAACGAAGAGAGGTGTTTCTATTCCAAAATAATTCACAATATAAATTACGCAGTCTGAATGCTAAAACAGGGCGACTATTTCGAGTATAATTGGAATGTTTCAGAAAATAGTTTAACAGTTTCACATTCCCGACATAATCATGAGAAGCACTATCCTGAGAGGCATAGATAAAATAATCCATCGTAGGCTTGGCTGAATACAAAATAGAGCCAAACCGAGTCAGATCAACGATAAATGCCGCATCACAATATTTATTCCCTTTCGAGAGATCAAACCGCAATTGTTCCGCAATCACCTTTTTATAAATATACGAAGGGAAAGGCAAGCAACGATTGATTAAATATTGTTTAACAATAGCCGTTGATGAAGATAAAAGAAGATCCTGTTCTAAAGGTTGTTTTTCTCGGGTATGTTTTTTTTGATTGACATAAATAGCATTGGAGGCAACAGCTACGATATCTTCCGAATTGGCAAATTTCGACATAGCGGTTTCTAACAGATCGTCATGCATCAGATCATCATCATGAAACAACATAAAATAGTCTGCTGTAACCTCTGTCAAAACTTGATTAAAATGGGCATTACTGGAAAGACACGGAACACGTTGACGATATTGAAAAGGAAACCCTTCCGGGAATGCACGATGTAAAGCCTCTCGGGTTAAATCATTATCTGAATTATCCGAGACAATCAACTCATAGTCTGTATATGTTTGACGAAGAACCGACTGAAGGGTCTTCAATAAAGAATCTGGCCGATTATGTGTTAATATAAAAACCTGCAAAGACATATAACAAATATCATTTTACAAAATTATAAATCATTATCTGTACATTGCAATCCAAATGTCACTATTCTTTTATTATACAACGAACCATCTGAAGATCCTAAACGTTCCATAAACTGATTATGTTCCCACGGATATTCATATGCTTGTACTTCATTCCCTACACGCATCAATTTTTCCACAAATACCTGATTCGGTACACTTCGATAAGTATAGCTGGAGGAATAAATACATAAAAATGGAGGATATTGTTCTCCTTCATCAATTAAAAAAAGAGGCAAATAAGAAGCCCATTTTTTCTTATCCACTGTCCCTACGGCATTGATCCAATACTGACCTAAACTATTCAACTTATACGTATCGACCAACTCCATAACTCCCATATAAGGCCCTCCATCTAAACAACAAACTCCGGCAATACTTCCTGTCTGCAATCCAGCCTGTTGAACATACTGCGGATCTAAAGCCAAAACCGCCGCTAAATGGGCTCCAGCTGAATGTCCAACCAAATATATCTTTCTTCCATTCCCTTTATATTGTGCAATATGATCCTGAACCCACTTTAAATTATTGGCAAGATCCGCCAAAGCGACCGGCAGAGTCACTCGATCAGGGTTATTCAGATCACAAGGATTAGGAGACAACGAATAATCGGAACTAACAACGACAAAACCTTGTTGTACAAAAAAAGAACATTGACTAGACGTTAACATGGATTTACTGCCTTGACACCATCCTCCGCCATGGATAAAAAACAGGACAGGACATTCCGATTCTAAAGGTTCAATCGGTGCATATATATCCATCTTGGCC
>JAHZDG010000029.1:0-440 GCA_019422485.1 Alistipes sp.
TCCGCGGGCCGTTAACAAAACGGGTTCCATGGCCGGGGTGTTGGGTTCCGATCCGAAGGTGACGGCAAAGCCCTGTTCGTGCAGATAACCGGCATAGGCTTCCAGTACTTCGATGCTGTTGCGGGTGGTGATGAATTCCACCGAATAGATCCCGCGCCCCTTGAGAATAGCGGCCGTTTGTTTGACATCCTGTTCAAAGTCCGTGAAGTTGCCTTTGGCATCGTCGGCCAGGAACGGATAGGTCGGGATCCCTCCGGCGGCCAGGATAATACGCCGCACGTCTTCCATCGGCAGGAAGGCTTTGGGATCTTCGGCAACGAAGGCCGGACCTCCGGCTTTGAGCAGTTTGCTGCGGATTTCGTTTTCTACGGCAGCAACGTTGTTCAGGTCGGCCTGCAGCGGGCGACCTCCGAAAATTTTTTCGAAAAAGGCCAGCAGCT
>JAHZDG010000029.1:450-27487 GCA_019422485.1 Alistipes sp.
GTCGTTCTGAAAATGCTCGGCGGCAACCAAACGCAGCGCTTTGGCCAGGTGGCGTTCCCGAATCGACCCCTGGGTGAGGGTCTGTTCGATCCATTGGATGTCGAGTTCGAAACCGGCTTCATGAGAGCGGAGCAGATCGTTGAGCTTGTCGCACATCTGTCGCACCTGTTTGTCGGTCTCTTCCACAACGCCGGCCAGTTGGCTGGCGTAAGGTTCGGGCAGGAACGGCGGACAAAAGAGCCCTTTCCCGCTCAGGTAGGTACGACCCGGGTTGTTGGGATCGTTGACGCGGATGCCGGCGGCCTGGTCTTCCTTGTTGAGGCTGATGAATTCGATATTGAACAGCGGATAGAGTCTTCGGCGGCGGCATTCTTGATCCCATTGCTCGTAACCACGGGTGGTATAGAAATCGTTGATCCCAACGACCTGAACGTTTTCCTTCAGGGCCATGTTCAGGGCATCGGTCAGCTTGTCGAACGAGCTGAACGAATAAGGCGTATGGAGGTGAGCATTGACGTTCACCTCCATAGCGCTATGGTTACAAAATTCGCACATAAGTTCAGGTTTTAGGTTAGGTAGAGATAGGTCCTCTTTTCAAAAGTATGACCCGCGAGGGGTCATACTTCGAAAAGGGGGTAGGCTATTAAACGCCTTCTTTGGCGCGGCGGATCTGTTCGGCATCGGTGAAGTTGGTGGTCGGAACGTGACCCTGAAGCGGAACGATCTTTTCGTGGATGATGTCGATGAAATCCGACGGCTGCGGGAAGAAGGCATATTCGAGTTCGTAAGCCGGCGTGATCCAGTTACGCGAACCCAATACGGCGGGAGGTGCATCCAGTTCGTCGAAGGCCAGTTCGGTGATGTTGCGGGCCAGGTCGTTGAGGAACGAACCACGGCTGCTGGCGTCGCTGGCGATGACGATGCGGCCGGTCTTTTTTATCGAGGCCAGTACCTTTTCGTAGTTGAACGGAACCAGCGAACGGGCGTCGATCACTTCGGCGCTCATGCCGTATTTTTCTTCCAGCGTCTTGGCGGCTTCCAGGGCGCGGTAGAGCGTAGCCCCGATGGTCAGGATCGTGATGTCCTTCCCTTCGCGTTTGATGTCGGGTTCCCCGATCGGAATTTCGTAGTAACCTTCGGGAACGCCACCTTCGTGGAACTGTTCGCCGATTTCGTAGATGCGCTGGCTTTCGAAGAAGATCACCGGGTCGGTGCCTTGCAGGGCGGCGTTCATCAACCCCTTGGCGTCATAAGGCGTAACGGGGAAGACCACTTTCAGCCCCGGGATGTGGGCGCACAGCGAGGTCCAGTCCTGCGAGTGTTGAGCTCCGTATTTCGAACCTACCGATACACGCACTACCACCGGCATCTTGAGAATGTTGCCGCTCATGGCCTGCCATTTGGGCAGCTGGTTGAAGATTTCGTCGCCGCAACGACCCAGGAAGTCGCAGTACATGATTTCGGGGATAACCCGGCCGCCGCACATGGCGTACCCGATGGCCGTCCCGATGATGGAGGCTTCCGAAATGGGCGAGTTGAACAGGCGGTGGTAAGGCAGGGCTTCGGTCAGACCGCGGTATACGGCGAATGCACCGCCCCAGTCGCGGTTTTCTTCCCCGTAGGCTACCAGCGAAGCGTCTTTGTAGAAGCGGTCGATGATCGCTTCGAAGATCCCGTCACGCAGCTGGAACTGTTTCATTTTCGAAACGGGTTTGCCGTCTTTGTCGGTCACGAAACGTTCTTTCTTGGCAATCTGCTGTACCCGGGGATTTTCGGCCATCGGATGGTTGACTTCGGGCGTGGCGTCGGACATCGAGTCGATCGAACCGTTCGAGAAGGTCATGCCGCCCAACAGTTCGGGTTCTTTGTGCAGGTCCATGCGCGGAGAGAGCTCTTCGTCGATGGCCAGCTTGAAGATGTCGGTCATCACTTCCTTGACGTCTGCCCATACGGCATCCAGATCGGCTTGGGTAGACAGACCGGCTTCGATGAGCTGTTTACCGTAGGCTTCGATGCAGTCTTCGGCCATCCAGGCTTCCACTTCCTCCTTGGTACGGTAAGACGAAGCGTCGGAGGGCGAGTGACCGCTGTAACGATAGGTGACAACATCCAACAGAACGGGACCGTCTTTCTTTTCGATGATGGCGCGTTTGCGACGGTAGGCGTCGATCACGGCCAGCGGGTTGTAACCGTCGACCCGTTCGGCGTGCATCTGTTCGGGATTCACCCCGGCCCCGATGCGGGCGGCAAAGTCATAACCCATGGTTTCACCGCGGGTCTGGCCCCCCATCCCGTACTGGTTGTCCATGATGTTGATGATTACCGGCAGACCGCCTTTCATGTCGCCTTCCCAGAGCTGTTTGAACTGGTCCATGGCGGCGAATACCAACCCTTCCCATACCGGACCGCAGGCCATGGAGGCGTCGCCGATGTTGGCTACGACCAGACCCGGTTTGCGGTTGATCTTCTTGTAGAGGGCTGCACCGACGGCAATGTCCCCGCTACCCCCCACGATGGCGTTGTTGGGGAAGATCCCGAACGGAATGAAGAAGGTGTGCATACTGCCGCCCAACCCTTTGTTGAAACCGGTTACACGGGCAAAGATTTCGGCCATGGCTCCGTAGAGCAGGAAGCGGCGGGCAAGTTGTTTGGTCGTGCCCTGGAATCCCATCTTGGCTACTTTGACCGTGGCGCCGTCCCAGAATTCGTTCATGATCTTTTCCAGCTCGGCATCGCTGAGCAGAGCGATCGAACGGAGCCCTTTGGCCAGGATTTCACCGTGGCTGCGGTGAGAACCGAAGATAAAGTCGTCCGTGGTGAGCGTATAGGCCATCCCGACGGCTGCGGCTTCCTGGCCGGCCGACAGGTGGGCAGGACCCGGGTTGTTGTAGGGAATGCCGTTATAGGCGCCGGTGGTTTTCACCAGGTTGAGCATGGTTTCGAACTCGCGGATCACCACCATGTCGTGGTAGATGTTCTTCAACTCTTCTTCGGTGAAGTTTTTGGCTTTGAGTTCGTCTTTGATGCTTTTGTTGTATTGGTTCACCGGGATCGGCTGGAAGGTGATCTCTCCGGCTTTGCGGATCTCTTTGGGATCGACGTATTGTGATTTAGGCATTTTGATTGAAATTTCGGTTATTAAATTAGGTTTTATGTCTTAAGCAGAAAGGTTATTCGAAGGCGAAAATCGTCTCTTTGAAGATTTCCGAAACGGTCGGGTGGGGGAATACCACCTCTTGCATGGCTTCGAGAGTCATCTCCTGTTCGATGGCCATGCATGCGCCGTAAATCATTTCGCTGCACGGGTTGCCCAGCATGTGTACGCCAAGTACTTCGCCGTACTGTTCGCCCACGAGGACTTTGCACAGCCCGGTGCCGCCTTCGTTTTCAGCGACGAAACGTCCGGCATAAGCCATCGGAAGTTTGGCTACCCGGTAGGCAATGCCCTGTTTCTTGGCGGCTTCTTCGGTCAGACCGACGCCGGCTACTTCGGGGTTGGTGTATACGACGCCCGGAATGGCGTTGTAACGCATCTGGTCGGCCCGGCCGGTGAGGTTGTTGACTACGACTTCCCCTTCCCGGCTGGCGGTGTGGGCCAGCAGCGAGAAGCCCGTTACGTCCCCGGCGGCATAAACGCCCGGAACGTTGGTGCGCATCTTGTTGTCGACTTTGATGCCACCCCGGTTCAGTTCTACGCCTAGGGTTTCCAGCCCGAAGCCTTGGGTAACAGCCCGACGGCCGACGCTCACCAGAATCTTGTCGCCCGAAGCTGATTCGGTTTTGCCGTCAGGGGTGGTATAGATCACTTCGTTGCCCTTGATTTCGGTTACGCGGCAGGAGAGGTGGAACTGTACGCCTTTTTTCGCATAAATTTCCTGGAGCATGTGGCTGATTTCGCCATCCAGACCGCCCAGAATTTCAGGCAGCATTTCGATGACGGTCACTTCGGTGCCCAGGCTGTTGAAGAAGCTGGCAAACTCCATCCCGATTACACCCCCGCCGATGATGACCAGCTTCTTGGGCTGTTCTTTCAGGGCGAGGATCTCGCGGTTGGTGAGAATGATGTCGCCGGCTTCCTTGAGGCCCGGAATAGGCGGAACAAAGGCTTCCGATCCGGTGCAGATCAGCAGGTTGGCGGCTTTGTAGCTTTGGCCGTCGCATTGGATTTCGATCCCTTCGGCACTGCGGCCCATGATTTGTGCGGCCCCTTTGACCACGGTGACCTGATGGGCTTTCATTTTGGCTCCTACACCGCCGACCAGTTTGCGGATCACCTTGTTTTTGCGATCCATCATTTTTTTGAAGTCGAACGTGGCGCCTTGAACCGATACGCCATATTTGTCGCCGTGAACGGCCGTATCGTATACTTTGGCTCCGTAGAGCAGGGTCTTGGTGGGAATGCACCCTTCGTTGAGGCAAACCCCTCCCAATTCTTTCTTTTCGAAAAGCACGACGCTGAGCCCTTTGGCTCCGGCGCGTTCGGCGGCTACGTAGCCGGCAGGCCCACCGCCGATAATCGCTAAATCAATCATTTACTTATGGTTTGTGTTTATTTTATCGTTGTCCGTACTCGGAAAATTAAATGTCGAAGTCGAGGTTTTCAATTTCGATGGCGATCTGTTTGAGGAAGCGGGTGGCTTCACCGCCATCCAGAGCCCGGTGATCGTAGGTGAGGCTCAGCCCGATGTGGGGAACGAACCCGTATACGCCGCCGCCCAAATCCTTAGGCCGCGGAACGATGGTGTTCACACCCAGAATGGCCGATTGGGGCAGGTTGATGACCGGTGTAAAGATCTCTACCCCGTAGTTACCCAGGTTCGATACGGTGAACGAAGCGGCTTCGGGCGAGAGCAGGTCGGGGTCAATAGCACCCTTCTTGCAGGCGGCAGCCACTTCCTTGAGTTGGTTGGAGAGGCCCTGGATCGAAAGATCGTCGGCGTTCTTGACCGTGGGAACCATCAGCCCGCGTTCGGTGTCGACGGCCAGCCCCAGGTGTACTTTCGAGAAGAGGCGCATGCTGTCGCCCAGGAAGTGGGAGTTGACTTGCGGGAACTGTTTGAGGGCCTTGATGACGGCCAGGCAAACCATGTCGTTGAGGGTGATGTTGGTCGGATAACCGTTGGCCATGGCCTTTTTCACCTTTTCGCGCAGTTCGAGGATGCGGCGGGCATCGGCGCTGAGGTGGTGGGTCAGCTGGGCCGAGTTCTGCAGCGAAGCATGCATCGCTTTGGCGATCAGTTTGCGCATGTTGGTCAGCGGTTTGATTTCGCTGTCGCTGCTGTATACCGTGTTTTTCAGAGCGCCCAGATCGGACCCTTTGACCATGCCGGCCAGACCTGTACCGGTAGCGGGAACGGCTGCTCCGGTTTCTTTGGCGATCTCTTTGGCCAGAGGAGTAAGTTTAGGTGTGGCAGCCATGGCGGCGCGCACGTCGCGTTCGATGATGCGGCCTTTGGGACCGGTGCCGTTCAGGGTACTTACATTTACGGCTTCTTTTTCGGCCAGTACGCGGGCGCGGGGCGAAATACCCGAAGCGGGGGCAGCGGCCGGAGCCGAAGGAGCCGGTGCGGCCGGAGCGGCAGCCGCCGGAGCTGCACTGGCTGCGGGTTGTGCGGCGGGAGCTTCAGCTGCAGCGGGCGCTTCACCGCCCGGACGGAACTCTTCGGTGCTTTCGCCCGGGTTGCCGATGACCATGACATTGGTCAGGACGGGGATTTCATCTCCGTCATCGAAAAATATATCCAATACCGTACCGCTGACTTTGGCCTCTTCTTCGAATGAGGCTTTGTCGGTTTCGTAGGCGAACAGAATATCGCCCTCGGCGACGGTGTCTCCTTTTTTCTTTTTGAATTCGGTCAGGATGCAGCTTTCTACGGACTGACCCTGTTTAGGCATGATTACTACGGTAGCCATAAATTAGGTTTTATACTGTTTATAGGTTTAGTGTCTGAAAACGGAATATCACAAAAATACATTTTTAACTTCAGATGAACAAGTTTTTTGACAAAAAATTAATATTTACACATTATCAGTAAGATAGCTTTATAGGTATAGTTTACAAGTTGAAAACCTGTATATACAAATTTGTGCCTTGAAAATTTGCAGGCACCGGAATCTTTCCTTATTTTTGGTCTGAGAGAGGCCGTCCGAACGGGCGGAAAAACCTCGCCATGTGGGGGTTGACCCCGAATTATGAAATAGGCTATGGAGGAATTGCCCCGTTATAGACAAGTATACGAAACCCTCCGTCAGGCGATCTCTGACGGGAGGTATGCTCCAGGTGATTTGTTACCTTCGGAACACGACCTGTGTGAAGAGTATTCGTTGGCGCGCCCAACGGTTCGCAAGGCGCTCGACCAGTTGGTAGCTGACGGCTATATTCAGACACCTCAGGGCCAGGGAAGTATTGTAAAAGGGGCTCCTCGCGGGATCGGCATCTTGTCGCTGAGCGGAACGACCTCGGCGGTGGGGCGTCCCGATTTTTTTACCCGGATCATTTTGAAACCCGAGTTGAGGCCCTGGACCGAGGCCTTTGGCTTTCCGATCAATGCGGCCGAACAGCAAGCCGGTTGTATCTATTTCGAACGGCTGCGGGTGTTGGATGACGCTCCGGTCTTTTTGGATATTACCATGCTGCCCAACATCGGCTTGCCGAACTTCACGGCCTACAACCTGGAGAATGCTTCGTTGTTCAATTTCTTGCGGACGCAGTATCAGATTGTGGTGACGGGCGGAATGCAGCAGTTGTTGGCCATCCGGGCCGACAAACGGCAACGCGAATACCTGCACGTGAAGTCAGGTTCTCCTATTTTGCAGCTCAATCGCAAAATTGAAACTTCCCGTCCCGGATTCCATATTTATAGTCAGGTGTTCTGTTCGACCCGGAAATATGGGCTTATCGGAACTTTTTAGTAAATTTGGGTGCTGGAAATTTGTGAGTGTCCGTATGGTAATCAATTGGAGAAAAATAGCGATTGGCTGTCTGTTGGCTTGGATGGCCATGGGGTGTTCGGAAGACAGATTGCCCCAAGGAGTCACTGTCCGTATCGATGACGATTTGGAAGTGGGGCGTGTGACGGAACAGGGGTAGGGGTATACGGCCTGGTCTCCGATAGAGGGGTGGGGCCGAGTCGGTTCCAATGGCTTGATTGTGACCGATGGAGGGAAAGCGCTGATGGTCGATTCGCCCATGACGTCAGAGCAGACGGAATCTTTGGTGCGATGGATGGAGGAAAAGTTGAAGGTCCGTCTGGAGTCTTTTGTGCCGGGTCATTGGCACTCCGATTGTGTGGGTGGAATGGCCAGGTTAAACCAACAGGGGGTGCAGACCTATGCTTACGAGGAAACGAATCGGATTTTGCAGACCCAGGGCAAAGAACCTGCCCGGACGAGTTTTGCGGATTCGTTGCATTTAACCGTGGGCGATCTGCCCGTGGGCTTCTATTTTTTGGGAGGCGGTCATGCGACAGATAATATAGTGGCTTGGTTTCCTTCGGATAAAGTGCTGTTCGGAGGATGTATGCTGAAAGATACGACGACGCAACAGATCGGGAATGTGTCCGATGCGGCCTCTGCTCAGGAGTGGATGCAGACGGTGGAGCGTCTGGAGTCCCGTTTTCCTATGGCGGAATGGGTGGTGCCGGGGCACGGACCGGTGGGGGGTGTCGAAATTTTCGGGCACACGAAAAAGGTGATACGGGAAGATTATGAACCCCGTGAAACCGAAGCCCTTTCGGATACCATCGCCCTAAGCGGGAAATAGACAGGGAATGATTAAAATCTACTAAATACCGGTTCATGCCGGAATGAACAATAAATTCAAAACTTATGAGCGATATTAAAGCAAGTGCCATTCATACGATCAATACCGAAGCCGATGCGGTTCGCAATTTGGTCAATGGGTTGACGGATGATTTTGAAAAGGCGGTGAAAGCCATATTGGCCAGTGACGGTAAGGTGATCGTGACAGGGATGGGAAAATCGGGAATTATCGGCAAGAAAATCGCCGCTACGTTGGCTAGTACCGGTACCCCTTCGTTTTTTATGCATCCGGGCGAGGCCTATCATGGTGATTTGGGGATGATCGAACCGCGGGATATCGTCATTGCCATTGCCAACTCGGGGCAAACGGATGAGATTCTGAAACTGATTCCGTTTTTCGAGCACAATAAAAACGTGGTGATCGCCATGACCGGCAATCCGGAATCGACCTTGGCGAAACATGCTCATTATCATTTGAATATCGGGGTGGAACGCGAAGCTTGTCCGCTGAATTTGGCGCCGACCTCTTCGACGACCACAACCCTGGTGATGGGGGATGCATTGGCGGTGGCGTTGCTGACCGAACGGAACTTCAAAGCCGAAGATTATGCTGTATTCCATCCGGGTGGCAGCCTTGGGCGTCGTTTGCTGACTCGGGTGCAGGATGTGATGCGTCATGACAACCTGCCGTTGGTGGACAAAACTACGACGCTGGGCGATGTGATTATCGCCATTAGCGATGCTCGTCTGGGGATTGCGGCTGTTGTGGAAAATGGGAAACTGATCGGTGTGATCACCGACGGGGACGTGCGCCGCGCGATGGCCAAATACAAAGCGGAGTTCTTCAATATTCAGGCTCAGGAAGTGATGACCCGTACGCCGAAAACCATCTTGCCGGATCAGCGGATCGTCGTGGCCGAAGAGATGATGCGCAATTATAAAATTCACTCGATCGTGGTGGTGAACGAAGCCAATGAAGTGGTCGGGATTGTGGAATTTTTCAATGTTTCGCTGGCTGGATAGATGCCTGCAAAGCAGGATACAATAAAAGCCGCGGTAGCGGTCCGAGCTATTTAATTGCTAAATGAATCTTTCATGAAAAATCTGAAAATTTGGTGCTTAGCCCTTTTGGCGGGCTTGTTTGTCGGAGGACCCTTGATGGCCAGGGAGGCTCCGGTGGCGACTTTGGCGACGGCTTCCGGCCCGTTGACGGCCGAAACAACCGTCCCTGATCATCCGCGTCTGCTCTGGTTCAAGGGTGAAGAAAAGGCCCTGAAGAAAAAGATCAAAGCCGATGCCTATTGGAGTCAGTTGCACGAACTGATTTTGCAGGAAGCCGATAAGATTATAGATCTGCCTGTCAATGAACGGGTGAAGATCGGGATGCGATTGCTGACGACTTGTCGCGAAGATCTGCGCCGCATTCTCTATCTGGGGTATGCCTGGCGGATGACCGGTGATAAGAAATATGCTGAACGCGCTGAAAGGGAAATGCTCAAGGCCTCTTCGTTTGTCGATTGGAACCCGTCTCATTATTTGGACGTTGGGGAAATGATGACGGCATTGGCCATCGGGTACGACTGGCTCTATGACTACCTTTCTCCGGAATCGCGTGAAACCATTGCCCGGGCGCTCAAAGAAAAAGGGCTCGATACGGCGGACGATTCGAACTGGTGGTTGGCTGCCGAACACAACTGGAATCAGGTGTGCAATACCGGGGTGACTTATGCCGCTTTGGCCTTGTACGATCTCGATCCGGAAGGGGTGCGTCCCTACATCAACCGTGCGATTGCCACGATTCGCAGACCGATGCACGAATACGGTCCGGACGGAGCTTATCCGGAAGGAATCGATTACTGGGATTATGGAACGACCTATAATGTCCTGTTCCTGTCGGTGCTGGAAAAGGCGTTGGGTACCGATTTCGGGTTGTCGGAAATGCCCGGATTCATGCAGACGGGTTTGTATTCTCAGGTGATGATCACGCCGGCCCTCAGCCAGTTTAACTATTCGGATAACGGTCCGCGTCCGATGTTCAATCCTACGGTCTTCTGGTTTTACGGAAAGACGGGTAATCCGGCCTTGCTGTATCAGCAAAAACGTCTGTTCGATGCCGATACGGCACGGAGTTTCCTGACCAATCGGGTGTTCCCCATGGTAATGTTGTGGGGGGCCGGTTCGCAGGCTCCGCTGTCGAATCCGGTCGTGCCGACCGAATGTTTCTACATGGGACGCGGTGGCTCTCCGGTAGCGGTGATGCGTTCTTCCTGGGATGAACCGGGGGCCGTATATCTCGCGTTCAAAGCAGGTCAGGCCGGACTGAATCATGCCCACATGGATATCGGGTCCTTCTTCCTGGAAGCTGACGGGGTACGTTGGGCGCTCGATCTGGGGGGCGAAATGTATAATCAGCTGGAAAGCCGCGGTGTGGATTTGTGGCTGCGGGAACAGGAATCGCAGCGTTGGGATGTCTTCCGGTATCGCAACCAGGCCCACAATACGTTGACCTTTAATGATAAACCGCAGAAGATTACGGTACATGCCGACATCGACGATGTCATTCAGAAAGAAGGTTTAATGTGCGTGGCATCGGATCTGAGTGAAGTGTATGCACCTCAGATTGCACGGGCCCTGCGGGCCGTGTCGCTGGTGGACGGACAATATGCCGTGATTCAGGATCGACTCACGACCAATCGTTTCACGGCGATGCGCTGGAATATGGCTACGGCAGCCGATCGGGTCACCTTCCTGTCTGATACCACAGCCCGTTTGGAAAAAGACGGCAAGGTGCTTTACATGCGGGTGCAAGCGCCCTTCCCGGTGAAATTGACCACTTGGAGCACGAAACCGAATTATAGCTTCAATTCGCCCAATCCGGGTACGCAGTTTATCGGCTTTGAATCGGAACTGCCGTTGAATGCCACTTCGGATGTGACGGTTTGGCTGATGCCCGGTCAAATGCGGGAAGATGTTCAGACTCCGTACGATTTTGCCAAGTTTGAGTAAATCCCGAGGGGATAAAATAGAAAAGGGGTGTCCGAATGGGCACCCCTCTTTTTGTATTTGAAAAAAGAATAAGGTTTACCGTGTCGTGAAAAGAATCTTCTGACAGAAGGTGTCCAAAAAGGCCGGGTCACTTTCCAAGGAGATGTGTCGGGTGCGCGGAACCAATGCGTTGATAAAATCGTCCTCTTGAAACAGGAACATTTTGGCGCCGATCAGGGCACTGTTACTCAACTTGACGATCTGAGAGGGGGCGAATTCCAGTAACCCTAACGATGTGGCGTGATCCAGGTTGATGTAGTTGCCGAATCCCCCGGCAATGAACATCTTGTCGATGCCTTCGTGGGTCAGGTGGGCATCCTGCAACAGCAGTTCCACGCCGGTGGCAACGGCGGCTTTGGCCAGCTGGAACTCCCGGATGTCCTGTTGTTCGAGGTGAACGTTGTCGATGAGGGGAAGAACCTTGGGGTCGTGGAGAATAACGCCTTGTTCGTCGATTTCGCCTTGAGTAACCCCCAGGTAGATGGCGTCGATCAACCCGCTGCCGCAGATCCCTTTTGCCTGGCCCGATCCGATGACATGGAACTCACGGCGTCCGTCCTGGAGCGAAATGGAGGAGATGGCTCCGGTGCTGGCACGCATGCCGCAGGAGATATTGCTCCCTTCGAAAGCGGGCCCGGCCGCCGTGGAGGCGCAGGCGATCCCCTCGCAGTTTCCTACGGCAATCTCTCCGTTGGTGCCCAGATCGACCAGAACCCGGGGGGCTGAGGAGGAAAACATGCCGGCGGCATAGATACCGGCTAAAATGTCGCTGCCGACAAAACTGCCGATATTGGGCAGGAAGGTGATGTCAATCGCCTCGTCGATCTGCCACCCCAGGTCGGCGGGGGTAAAATGGATCATGCCGTTATGGGGTGATTCGAACGGGTAGGCCGAAAGCGGCGTGACATCCAGCCCGCAGAACAGATGGTGCATGACGGTGTTGCCCACAATGCGAACCCGACCGATGGGGCGGGTGGCCTGGGCGGCCAGAGCTTCGACCTGTGCTCCCACCGTACGGCGGATGAGGGAGGTGAGTCGTTCGGCGTTTTCGGGGTTCTGCATGGCGTAGCTGATGCGGGACATGATGTCGGCACCGTAAACCGCTTGAGGATTGAGAGCCGTTTGTACGGAAAGTACCTGACCGTTTTCCATGTCGAGCAGCTGGGATACCAGTGTCGTCGACCCCAAATCGACGGCAATGCCGCATTGAGCCCGGGGGGTAAAGTGGAAAGGCGTTTCGTCGGCCAGTACGATGTTTTCGAATTGGGCCACCTCGATGGTAAGATCTTCGTCGACCCGGCTTAGGCAGGCCAAACGCCATTCGTCTCCTAATTTTTTGCGTTTCAGAACGGCTTCGTGGATGGGATCCAGTGCGATATGGCCGGCCAGCAGGCGTACTTTGCAGTTTCCGCAAAGACCCTTGCCGCCGCACGGGAACTCCAGTCCCAATTCATGAATAGCGTCTCCGAGATTCGATCCCCGGGGAACGGTCAGTACACGTCCCAGCGGGACTAAGGTAATTTGACAGGTTGTATGGTCGTTCATGATAGTCAGTATGGGTTAAAAATAGCTGTGACCCCGAATTTTGGGTCGATCAAAGGTAGAGAATGCTGGCTTGATTTGCAAATTAAGGGGAGATACTTGTTTTGCGTAATCGAAAATAATCGTATCTTTGAATAATCGAGAGCACTGTCTTTTGAAATCACTAACCTAAATTAAATAACAAACTTATGAAATCTCTTTTCACGGCTGTGTTGGCCGCAGCGACCCTATGTGTCACGGCCTCGGCTCAGCCGCAACCCAAACAATCGATCCGCGATTTGCTGGACGAGTTCTCGGAGCCCAGTAAAACCTATCGGACCGCACCTTTTATGGTGTGGAATATGCAAGTCTCTCAGTATCAAATTGACAATATGTTGCGGGAGTTCCGCGAACAAGGTTGTGGAGGGGTGTTTATCCATCCGCGTCCGGGACTCTCGACCGAATATCTTTCGCAGGAGTGGTTCGATCTGGTGGCTTATACCGTGCGCCGCGGTCACGAATTCGGATTGAATGTGTGGCTGTATGACGAAAACTCCTATCCCAGTGGTTTTGCCGGAGGACACGTTCCCCGCACCATGCCTGAATCCTATAATCAGGGGCAGGGGTTGAAACCGACGGTGGTGGATGTCATGCCGGACGATGTGTCGGCTTACACGGTGATTGTCAGTGAAAAGAAAGGTAAATTGACGAACATTACCGACAAAGCCGCCAAAATGGCCGGGAAGAAAGGCAAATTCTATTTGTATGAAAAGACCTACTATCAGCCTTCGGCGTGGATGGGAGGTACTTCGTATGTCGATTTGCTCAAACCGGGCGTTACCCAGCAGTTTATGGATGTGACCATGAGCGGGTACGAAAAGAACCTGGAAGGTCCCCTGAATTTGAGCATCGAAGGTATTTTTACGGATGAACCGGAGATCGTTTCTCCGGGAGGGGTACGTTGGACGCCCGATCTGTTTGAAGTATTCGAACAGACCTATGGGTATGACCTGAGTGCCCAGTTGCCGGCTTTGCATGCAGAGGTGGGTGACTGGAAAAAGGTGCGTCACGACTATTTCGACCTGTTGTCGACCCTTTTTGTGGAACGTTGGGCCAAACCTTGGTATGAATACTGTGCCGACAAAGGGATTGATTGGACCGGACATTACTGGGAGCATATGTGGCCTACGACGACCGGGGTGCCCGATAACATGGCCATGGCCGCTTGGCAGCAAATGCCGGGTATCGACATGCTGTTCAATCAGTTTAACGAAACTTCACCCAACGCCCAGTTCGGAAATATCCGTGCGGTGAAGGAAGTGCGCAGTGTGGCGAACCAGCTGGGACGTCAGCGGGTGCTGAGTGAAACTTATGGCGGTGCCGGATGGAACGCTACGTTCAAGGATTTCAAACGGCTGGCCGACTGGCAATATGTGTTGGGTGTCAATTTCGTGAATCAGCATCTGTCGCACATGAGCCTGCTGGGTTCGCGCAAGACCGATTATCCGCCCGAATTCAGCCGGGCTGCCACCTGGTGGAGCGATTATCACCTGCTCAATGACTATAACGGTCGTATGAGCGCAGCCATGAGCATGGGCGACCAGATCAACGATGTGTTGGTATTGGAACCCACTACTTCGGTATGGCTGTATAATCAGTATGAGGGACAGAAAAAAGAAAATCAGGCTCAGCAAATCGGTCAGGCGTTCCAGAACCTGGTGACCCGTCTGGAAAAGGCGCAGGTAGAATATGATCTGGGTTGCGAAGCGATTTTTAAAGATCAGGCTTCGGTGAAGGACGGTCGTTTTGTGGTGGGTCAGCGTTCGTATGGAACGTTTGTGATTCCGGCTTTGACCGAAAATTTGGAAAGTGAAACCTTTGCTCTGTTGCAGGATTTTGCGGCCGCCGGCGGTCGGATCATCGCGCTGGGAGCCCCGACCCTGGTGGACGGAGCCTATAGCCCCGAGGCAGAAGCCTTCTTCGCTTCGGACCAGGTGGTACGTGCTGAAGATTGTGACGAATCGTTGATGAATACCTATCTGCGCAACAAGGCACAGATCGACTTCCAACAGGTACAGGGCGGGGATCTCTATCACCATCGTCGCCAGTTTGCCGACGGGCAGTTGCTGTTGTTGACCAATGCCTCGATGGACGAAGCATCGGAAGTGACGGTGGCATTACCCGGGAAGTATGTGATTCGTATGGATGCTATGGACGGCAAAAACTATGAAATTCCCTATACGGTTGCGGGCGATCGGGTAACAGTGAAGGCTCGGGTAGAACCGGCCGGCAGTGTGCTGTTGCGCGTTTCCGATACACCGGTAGCGGCTGAGGCGGTGAGTGATCCGGGGCAGTTGACGTTGTTGGAACCGATGCGTCCGATGAAGATCGAACGTCTGAAAGAAAACGTTCTGGTACTCGACTTCATGGATCTGAATTGTGGCGGGGAAACCTTCCAGAACCTGTATTGGACCGATGCGTGTGACAAAGTGTTCCAGAAAGCCGGATTGCCGGGAAATCCCTGGTATCGGGCCGTGCAGTACGGACGTGAAATCGTTGATCTCGATTTGTCGAAAGCTCCCGGTTTCACGGCGACTTATCGCTTTACGGTGACCGATCCCAAAGTGGATATGGCTTCGATGGTGATGGTGGTTGAAAATCCCAACCTCTATACCGTGAAGATCAACGGAAAAGTGGTTCGTGGCGGTTATTACTTCATGGTCGATGAAGACTTCAAACGCATTACGATCGGCCCACACGTCAAAGTGGGTGAAAATGTCATCGAAATCAGTGCCGAACATCCGACCGTATTCACGGAACTGGCTGCGGTGTATGTTTTGGGTCATTTCGATGTAGTGAACCACGATGATCGTTGGGTGATTGTTCCCGAAAAGAAAGACAATTCGCTCAAGGATTGGCAGTCGCTGGGCGCTCCGTTCTATCCGTGGGAAATGCGCTATACGGAATTCTACGATGTACGGAACCCGGACAAACGGCATATCATCAAAGTGGATGACTGGAATGGATCGTTGGTACAGGTGTGGATCAACGACCGCAAGGCTGGAGTGATCTTTGCCGAACCGTATGCATTGGATGTGACGCCATATGTGCAGAAAGGAGCCAACCGTGTGGAAGTACGGGTAGTGGGCAGTCTGCAAAACCTGATGGGTCCGCACTTCCGGGCTTATGACGGGTATGCCGGTCCGGACCGTTGGCAGAATGTCAAACCGGGACGTAAGGCTTCGGAATATTGCCTGACGCCGTTCGGACTGAAGAGCCGTTTCGGTTTTTATGAAGCAGAACAGTAAACCATAGTCTCATGAATATCGACAGGAGGGCGTTCGTTCGGAGCGCCCTCCTTCGCTAACAGAACGTTTATGAATCGAAAACAATGGATTGGGTGGGGCCTGGTCTTGGGCATGCTGCTGGGGGCGAGTTGTCGCTCCGGAGAGAAAACTCCCCGACTGATTGGTGAACAGGATACGATTGTCCGCTTCGAAGTCGTAGCGTGTGCCGATACGGTGATCGATCGGGGATCGCCCGGCACGGAAGATATTTTTTATGGTCTGGAAGGGGGACGGGTCGTTAAACTGGGATCGACCTACCATATGATGACGGCCGAGATGGTCGGAGAACCCTATTGCGTGAATATGCGGTTGGGGCATTGGTGTTCGACGGACGGGATTTCGTGGCAACGATTGGGTACCATCCGTCAGTCGGACGGCGATTTTACGGGAACTTCGCAACGGGCTGCGGTGTGGGGTCCGATGCCCGTTTTTCATCAGGAAGACAACCGCTGGCATCTTTTTTATGTCTGCTATAAAGGAAAACCTTCGGAGCCGGATCGAAGCAATGCCGGGTTCGACGGGGTGATCCAGCATGCCGTGTCGGATGTGGAGGGAATCGAGGGCTTCGGCGGCCCTTATACCGATCACGAGATCATTCTGCGCTATGATGTGGATCCCGACCCTTGGGAAGGGCATCAGGGCGTGGATTCCTTCTTCCCGTATCAAATTGGGGATACGTGGTATGGCTTTTACGGCAGTGCCACCACCCAACAGATGTCGACCTGTCAATGGCAGGTGGGATTGGCCTGGGCTGAGCGGATCGAAGGACCCTGGAGCCGGATAAGCGAACGAAATCCGGTCGATTTGCGTAGCTTTGCCGAAAATCCCATCGTGAGTCGATTGGAGAACGGCGTCTATATCGCCATTGTCGATGGCGGCCCCTGGGTCAATAAAATGGGGTATACGCTTTCGTGGGATGGGGTAAATTGGTGTCCGTTACGCCATTTCGAACTGGAGCCTGCGGTGAAGAAATGGTGGCGGATGATGCGGACTCCGCTTTCGTTGATTCCGGAGAAAGATGGTACCTATACGATGTTTTTTACCGCTTTCAAGGACGATGCACAGGGTATGTTCGGTACCTTGAGTAAGTTGAGTCTGAAAGCCACGTTTGTAGAGGAGGCAGCTCGTTAGTGATGAAAGTGGTTCAGCATCCCGTTTTGGGAGAGATTACGGTCAATCCGAGTGTACGTGCCCGTCGGCTGTCGATCAGTGTGCGGCCGGGAGGGGAGGTGCGTTTGACTGTTCCGCGCCGGATGAGTGCCCAGGAGGCGCTGCGCTTTCTGGAAGAGAAGATGGATTGGGTGTTGCGGGCACGCGCAAGGATGGCTGAACGGTGTCGTCCTCAGTTGATCGTTCCGCCTTATGCTACCCGTAACCATCATTTGTGGCTGGAGCCTGTCGCCGGGACGGAAATTCGTGTTCGAGTGTCCGGTGAGCGTATAGAGGTTCGTTATCCGTCGGAACTGATGACGGACAACGATCGGGTACAGGAAGCCATTCGTCGCGGGATCGAAGAAGCTTGGCGGATCGAAGCCAAAGCGTATCTGCCGGGTCGGGTGGCGGAACTTTCCCGACAAACCGGATTGCGTTGCGGTCGGGTGACGATCCGCAATGCCCGGACGCGCTGGGGCAGTTGTTCGGTGAATAATGATATTTCGTTGAGTCTGCATCTGATGAAATTGCCCGATCCGCTGATTGATTACATTATTTTGCACGAGTTGTGCCATACCCGGCATAAAAACCATGGTCCCCGGTTCCATGCGTTGCTGGACAAGTTGTGCCAGGGGCGTCATTTGGTGTTGCGGCGACAGTTGAAGGCCTATTCCACGCGTTGGTGAGGTCGGCATAGAACGTAGCCAGAAAAGAAACAAGGCCCGGCAATATTTCTGCCGGGCCTTGTTTTTGTTTGTAAAGAGCTGTTCTATTTTTTCGGGAACAGCGTTTCCATCTGTTCGAGGCTTTTCCCTTTGGTTTCGGGGACGCAACGCCACATAAACAGGGCCGACAGAATGGCCATCAGGGCGTAGATCCAGTAGGCAAAACCATGGTTGAAGTGTTCGATCAGGTAAGAGGATTTGTCCATCATGGGGAAGGTCCATGATACCAGATAGTTGGCAATCCATTGGGCGGCTACGGCCAGTGCCATGGCCTGACTGCGGATCGGGTTGGGGAAAATTTCCGACAGCAACACCCAGCAGATCGGGCCCCAGGACATGGCGAAAGAGGCCACATAGCATAGCATCGCCAACAGCGCGACGATCCCCATGCTGTGGGTATAAAACGCCATCCCCAAGGTGAACATGCTGACAGCCATGCCGATACTGCCGATGATCATCAGTGGTTTTCGTCCGAACCGGTCGACGGTAAAGATGGCCAGTACGGTGAACGACAGGTTGATGATCCCGACGATAATCGTTTGGGCCAGAGCGGCATTGGTTCCCATGCCCATATTCCGGAAGATTTCCGGAGCATAATAGAGCACAACGTTGATGCCGATAAACTGCTGGAATACGGAAAGCAAAATCCCTACAGCAATGACCGTTACCCCATAGGTGAATAATTTGGAGCGAACCACTTGGGAGAACGAGGCCCGGATGGCTTCGGCTTCATTTTTGGCCCCTTGGGCGTCGTTGATGCGTTCCAGTACCTGAAGCGCGTCTTTTTCGCGGCCGCGCATAATCAACCAGCGGGGACTTTCGGGTACCAGCGTCACCAGAATCAACAGCAAAGCGGCCGGAATGACTTCCGAGAGAAACATCAACCGCCAACCGGTGGAGGTCAGCCAGGCTTCGTCTCCGCTCAGGGCAATGGAGTAGTTGACGAAGTAGACCACCAACATCCCGAAAATGATCGCAAACTGGTTCCAGGCAACCAATCCTCCGCGTCGGGAAGCCGGTGCCATTTCGGCGATATACATGGGCGAGAGAACGGAGGCCATACCGACCCCTACGCCCCCGATGATACGGTAGACGATAAAATGGGTCAGAAAACGGTGCATTTCGCCCGATCCGAAGCCCATTTCGGGGTAGGCCGATCCGATGGCTGAGACGATAAACAGTACGGCGGCGATCATCAGACTGCGTTTACGTCCGAAACGGTTGGCCATGTAGCCTCCGGCCAGTCCACCCAGGATGCATCCGATCAGGGCACTCGATACGGCAAAACCCAGCAGGGAGCTGGCGGCGGTCTCTTCCAGACCGAGAGGAGTGACAAAATTGATTTCCAGATACTTGACAGTTCCTGAAATGACCGCTGTATCATACCCGAAGAGCAATCCCCCCAGGGTGGCTACCAGCGTCAGGAACATCAGATAACTCGAATTGTTTTTCATTTAGGTCGGTTTTAGGAAGAATAAACCCCGGAAACAGGGATTAAGGCCTGAGTCCGGGGTGAAATTCGATTAGATATACATCGACAGGAGTTGTTCGTATTTTTCCTGTTTGCCGCTCGTGGTGGCCGGTTCGCCGTTGGCGGCAGCGGCATCGCGCAGGGCTTCGAGGGTCAGTTTACCCTGTTCGAACAAGGCACCCTGTCCGGCATCGAAGGAGGCGTAACGTTCTTTGCGCCAGCTTTCCAGCGGAGAATTGCGCAGGATTTCATCGGCAATGATCAGGCCCCGGGCAAAGGTATCCATCCCGGTGATGTGGGCGATGAACAGATCTTCTACATCGGTCGAATTGCGTCGCGTTTTGGCGTCGAAATTGATCCCGCCGGTGCCCAAACCGCCGTTGCGGAGAATGACCAGCATGGCTTCGACCGTTTCCTGCAGATTGACGGGGAACTGGTCGGTGTCCCAGCCGTTTTGAGCGTCCCCGCGGTTAGCGTCGATGCTGCCCAGCATGCCGGCATCGGCAGCACATTGCAACTCGTGGTCAAAGGTGTGACCGGCCAGGGTGGCGTGGTTTACTTCGATGTTGACCTTGAAATCTTTGTCCAGCCCGTAGTGGCGCAGGAAGCCGATCACCGTTTCGGTGTCGTAATCGTATTGGTGTTTGGTCGGTTCCATCGGTTTGGGTTCCACCAGGAACGTGCCTTTGAAACCGTTGCGGCGGGCGTAGTCGCGAGCCATCGTCAGCATCATGGCCAGGTGATCCTTTTCGCGTTTCATGTCGGTGTTCAGCAGCGACATGTAGCCCTCGCGGCCGCCCCAGAAGACGTAGTTTTCCCCACCCAGTGCGATGGTGGCGTCGATGGCGTTTTTAATCTGGGTGCCGGCATAGGCCACGGCGTTGAAATCGGGGTTGGTAGCGGCACCGTTCATGTAGCGGGCGTTGCCGAAGACGTTGGCCGTACCCCACAGCAGTTTGACGCCGGTTTCCTGTTGTTTGGCTTTGGCATAGTCGACGATGGCCTGCATGTTTTTTTCGTAAGCGGCCACGCTGGAACCTTCACGGATCAGGTCAACATCATGGAAGCAGTAGTAGGGGGCACCGATCTTGACAAAAAAGTCGAATGCTGAATCCATCTTGGCTTTGGCTTGTTCTACCGGATCGGCGATGTCGCTCCAGGGGAAACGGTGGGTACCGCCTCCGAACTGGTCGCTGCCGTCGGCACAGAACGAGTGCCAATAGGCGATCGCAAAACGCAGGTGTTCTTTCAGGGTTTTACCACCGACGATGCGGTTTTCATCATACCAGCGAAATGCCAGCGGGTTTTTCGATTCGGGTCCTTCGTAAGGAATTTTACCGATTTTTGAGAACATGGATTCCATAACGGTTGTGTTTTTATGTTTTGAAAAGTATTTTAGTTCAGACGAGCGATCAATTCGCTTTTCCAACGACCATAAGCCTCTTCCAAAGCGGCCGATTGATCCGGTTGGGGATGGATTTCCGCCAGTTTGCACAGACCGGCGAAAGCTTCGTTGCGGTCGCGGTAAAGGCCGGCTCCCAGAGCGGCTCCTCGGGCGGCCCCCAGAGCTCCATCCGTGTTATAGAGTTCGATATCAACGCCGCAAACAGTCGCGAGGGTCTGACGGAAAAGCGGACTGAGGAACAGATTGGCTTGTCCGGCACGAATGACGCGCGCTTCGAGACCCATTTCCCGCATGATGTCCAGCCCGTAACGGAACGCAAAGGCAATCCCTTCCTGGGCGGCGCGCAACAGATGGGCGGTAGTATGACGGTTGAGGTCGATGCCCGACAGGCAGGTGCCCGTATAGCGATTTTCCAGCATGCGTTCGGCTCCGTTGCCGAAAGGCAGCATGGTGACGCCTTCGCTTCCGGCGGGAACCGTAGCGGCCAGTTCATTCACCTGATCGTAGGTCATCGTGGCGGCGACCATGCGCTTGATCCAGGCGTTGAGAATCCCGGTCCCGTTGATGCAGAGCAACACGCCGTAACGAGCCTGTTGCGGGGTGTGGTTGACGTGCAGGAAAGTATTGACCCGTGAAAGCCGGTCGGCTTCGGGCCGGTCGGTCACCCCGTATACAACCCCTGAAGTGCCTCCGGTGGCTGCCACTTCGCCCGGTTCCATGACATTTAGCGAGAAAGCATTGTTGGGTTGGTCGCCGGCCCGGTAGGCGATCGGAATGCCGGGGGCCAGCCCCAATTCACGGGCTGCTTCCGGGCTCAGGTGGGCCTGAATGCCTATCGAAGGGGTGGCGTCGGGAATGATGTTCGGATCGATGCCGTAATAATCGGCGACGAAATCGGCCCGGCACCCCTGTTTGAAGTCCCATAAGATCTGTTCAGACAGACCGCTGAAGGTCGTGGATCGTTCACCCGAGAGACGGTACAACAGGTAGTCGCCCGGCAGCATAAACCGATCCACCCGGGCGAAGAGTTCCGGTTCGTTTTCCCGAACCCAAGCCAGTTTCGACGCGGTGAAATTCCCCGGGAAATTGAGCAATTCGTTCAGGCAGCGTTCACGTCCCAATGCCTCCAGCGCCCGTTGTCCCTGGTCCACCGCCCGGCTGTCGCACCAGATGATGGATTTGCGTAAGGGTTTTCCGTCTCGATCGAGGCATACCAGCCCGTGCATTTGGTAAGTGATCCCGATGGCTTGGACACTCTCCGGCGCCCGATCTTTCATCAGGATACGGATGCCTTCGGAGGCATATTTCCACCACATCTGAGGATCCTGTTCGGCCCAGCCTGGATGCGGAGCATCGATGGGCATTTCGGAGGAGGGCAGGGTGACGGAGCCTGCACACTGTCCTGACGCGATCTCCAGCAAAGCTACTTTGACGGAAGAACTGCCGATGTCGATTCCTAACGTATACATAGGGTAAGGGTTACTTATAGTTGCCAGTTAATAAAATTGAGCCGGAATTTCTGCCGGGTATCTTTGCGAAACTTTTGTCGGTTGAACGTGTAATACAAAGCCGGTTTGTGAGCTACCTGTTTTTCACGCTCGCCTGTGGGGACGATGTAGTCCGAAGAGAGCACCTTTTTCCGGAAATTCCGGTTGTCGATCTCGATGCCCAAGATCCCTTCGTACAAGTCTTGCAGCTGGCGCAAGGTGAATTTGCGAGGCAGCAATTCGAAGGCAATCGGCTCGGCCATCAGCTGTTTGCTCAGGGTGTCGAGCGCATAGGCCAGAATCTGTTTGTGATCCATGGCCAGTTGATGAATCGCTTCCAGCTCGATCCAGCGAGCCCCGTGGATGCGCACCTGTGAGAGCAGGGCGTCGTCCAGTTTCACCAACATGTAGTAGGCAACGGTCACTACCCGAATCGTTTCCACCCGGTAGTGGGCCTGCAGCCAGGCGAGCTCCTCTCCTTTGATGCGGTCCGGGTCGGAAAACACATGCAATTGGCGTAAGTAGGTTTCCCGGCGGCCCGTGTATTGTTCCAAAACCCGATGAGCGGCCTGATCGACGTTTTCGTTCTCATAGATCAGGCTGCCGGGCAGTTTGAAGTCGTGTTCCGACTGCCCGTCGGGCAAACGGTGCCGGCGTTCGATCAGCAGTACCTTGAGCGACCGCCCGTCGAAACCGAATACCACGCAATCGACCGACAACGAAGGATTGATGGGAAGATTCATGGGCCTCAACAAATGGCTTCTTTACAAAGTTAAGATTATTTTACGGTAAATCTATGCTTAATGTATTTTATACGTTAAGTGGGTCTATCCGTATTTGTAAATAGCTGATCCCCAGAATTTTTTCCGGGGATCAGTATGAGGGTGTGTATACGTTTACTCGAGAATGAGGTCTGACGTGTTCGAACTATCTCAGCTGTTTGCGTGACGTGTTTTGACGGAAAATTACGGTTTTATTCGGCGATCAGTTTCCGTTGGTGAAACATCTGCACGTCTTCTTCTTTGAGACCCGATTCGGTCAGAACATTGACCGCTTTGTCATGATCGTTCAGATACATGCGAGGCCCTTGCTGATAACGGTCCGATACCAGAGAGTGACTCGGAACGATGTAAGGACTTTCCAACGAGGCCATATCCGTGATCGTATGGAAAGCTGTAGCGGTAGTGGCCGGTTGGTTTTCGTTGTTCTGGGCGGCGGTGTATTTGTCCGGGAAGGTCTGCTGATAGGTCGGCGAGAACCATCCGAAGCAGGCAACATGCAACTGATAATAAGTCGGGGTCGGCGAGGCATGCAAAAACCGATAACGCCGATCGTCCATGAGATCCTCTCCATGGTCTGAAATATAGAAGAGGGCCGTACAGTCGTTACTTTGTTCCAGCACGGAGATGATTTCATCGAGCACATAGTCGGTATAGAAGACGCTGTTGTCGTAGGCGTTGATGACTTTATCCCGATCGCGACGGTTGATGGACGAAACCAGATCCGGTTGATAGGGTGCGAATTCACGCGGATAACGGTAATAGTAGTTGTAGTGCGAACCGTAGGTGTGTAACACGATTAGCAGGTTCCCCAAGGTGGTATCCGCTACTTGTTCCCGAATATAAGGAAGCATCTCTCCATCCGGACGATTGTCGGTGATGAGGGCGCCTTCCCGGGGGCTGATGTCGATGCGGTGTTCGGCCTCTTCCGAGAAGTAGTCGATCAACGAACGGTTCGGTACCTGATTGGAGATAAACAGCGTGTGGAATCCGGCTTCCTTGAAGGCGGTGATCAGGCTTTTTTCTTCGTAGATATCGTTGAAGTTTTCGGCTGATACCGGTGACAGAATGATCGGTACGCTTTTATGGGTGGCATTGCTCTGAGTCAGAACATTGCGGAACGGAACCAGGCCTTCGCGTTTTTCAAGTCGGGGATTCGTCTGGCGTTCGTATCCGAACAGGCTCCAGTTTTCGGAACGGGAGGCTTCTCCGATTACCAATACATAGACCTCTCTTTGCGAGGCTTTTTGTTCCTTATGGGCATGGAACGTAAAATCGCGGGAGGTGTTGAGGTAATCCTGGCTGCGATGCCATTTGTCGATGGTCAGTTTAATGTTGTAAATGACATTGGCCGGGAATACCTGATAACGGATGCCGTAATCGGGACGTTGTGCCGCAATCCAGGAAAACAGCGTGCCCACGAGCAGCAGGCCTAGTGCCGTATAGACACAGCGACGGCGGAACGCAGGACGATAATGAGTGCGCCGACGTAATGAAATCACGCCTATAACCAGGAGAGGAATATAGAGCAGCCAGGCTTATACTATGGAAGGCCACAGACTGCCCAATAGTTCACCGGCTTCCGATGCGTTGGTGGTGAAGAGGTTGGTGAACATGTCTACGGCGATGATCGATCCTCCGAACAGGTAGAGCAAGACAATCTGGAAAGCCCCGAGAATCATCAGCGGGAGGGCGCTGAGAATCAAGGCTCCCGGACGTCGCAGGATTTGAGTCCAAAGCAGATAACAGGCTCCCGGCAACAATAAAGAGGCGGTGATGGCAGCGGCGGAATAATCTTCCGTAAAGGCTAACAAAATATTGGGCATCAGGAGAATGATGACACATAGCAGAGCCGCTCTTTCCTGAAAATTCAAATTTTTAAGACTCGTCCAACCCTTTCCCCACATTGTTATTTTTCGGTATTAAAGTATTGCGTTGTTTGGTAACTATTAGAATGCTTCGTTGATGCTGAACATAAAACCGCTTTGTCCTTTTTTCCCAAAGCCATAGTCCAGACGCACGTTTACGCGTTTTTTGAACTCCCAACGATAACCGATCCCGTAGTTCGGCAAGGTTTGTGCCCAGTTGAATTTCTGGAAAGAGGGGAATACGTTCCCGGCACCGACCCATACGGCAAGCCCGCTGCGGCCATAGACCTTTTGGCGCAATTCGAGCTGGGTTTCAATCAGGTTTTTATCGCGATAACGGCCTTCGTAATAACCTCTCATTCGTTTCGATCCGCCCATCAGGGCCAGCATGGTCCATGGGGTGTTGCTCGAGTGGAACATCCCGTGCAGGTCATACGCCAAAATAGCCCCTTTCCACAGACGTGTATAGACGTCGCCGGTGAACTCGGTTCGCGTGAAGTTGGATTTGTTACCCATGAACATGGGGAAGAAACGTTGGTCGAGTTTCAGGTAGACGCCTCGATGGGGGGAGGGGATGAAGTCTCGGGAGTCGTATTCCAAAAAGATACCGACTCCGGTATTGATCGTCATTTTGTCTTCCCCGTTCAGCAGGCTGATATCGGAGAATTTCACCCCTTCGACGTAGTTGAAGCTGGCATTCGTACCGACATAAAAGTTTTTGGCGATGCGATAGGAAAAGTCGACCTTGACTTGGTTCTGTAGTCGTTTATAAGTCCCTGCCTTACCGTAAGTGGCATTGTCATAGCCGATTCCCCAAAAAGCACTGGGAAATGAGAAAAAGTAGGTATTGAAATTTAACCGGTATTTGGCACTTTTGAACAAGGTGGTCCCGCTGATCCCTAACAAATAGAAACCGGTAGTGGTCACGTCACCGAACAGAGATACGGTGGAAGGCGGGATGCTCAAGTCGTTACGATCGACTCGGTAAAGCCCTGCCGCAACGATTCCTAACCCCAATTTGGTGGATGAAGAGTAGTGCGGTCCCCCGATGATGCTGAAGTCCAGTTTTTTGGTTTGCGTCTTGTCTTCGTTCGAGTCGGCGAAATAATTGTATATGCGACGCAAGAAACCCTTACGTTTTTTCAACGAATCTGCCGCGAGCGAATCCTGCAAGGAGGTCATTGCCAGCGTGTCACTTAACGTCGTATCGGGTTGTGCCCAAGTGTCTTCGATGAAAAAAGTCGTACGTTCCGAAGTGTCTGGCTGAGATTTTTTGTTTTTTTTACGATCCTTTCGAGATTTAGGTGCGGATTGGATCGTTTCTGTCTGTGTAGGATTGTTTTCCGTTACAGGTTGTGCGGGAGCGATTTCGATCAGACCGATTGTCGCGAACAGCAGCAGTAGCGGTTTTAATTTCATGAGAAATAGTTAGTTACTTGTATTCGTCAATTACGCGATAGAACTCTTTGATTTGTTCCTGCGTCAATTCTCCTTTGGATAGGAACTTTATTTCCAGATCCTTGGTGACAAATATAAGTGTAAATTGGTTATTTACATCGCCTAAGTTCCATCCGTCTCTCAAAAGGTGATCCGGATCGGTGTAAATATCGGCCCCGGTTTGTTTGATTTTTTTCCGAACCATGGCCCGAACAATGCTGTTCGGCAACATCGGAGCATCTTTCAGGTTGACGATTCCGAACGAATGGATCTTGTCGCTGAGAATATGGTTTTGTTCCAGATGGTTCGTGAATTCCGTATTTTGATTGGCGTGATCGGGATCGACGTAGAAGATCAGCAAATGTTTTTTTCCTAATTGCGGGATGGGAATGGGATTGTCGGAAGCATCTCGAATGTTGACCGGTTTAACGGTAGGCGTGGATTTGGTTTGAGCTTGTCCGCTCAGGGGTGCGAGAACGAGAACCCCCCACGCAATCAGGCCGTATAGTAAAATCTTTTTCATATACGAACTTTTTTAGGAGAGGGCTAAGGTACGATAGAATTTTAAGATAAGAAAACCTTCTCTTAAACATAATTTCACAGCATGCAGGCAGAAAAATGGTTTTATTTTTCTTTTTTAGCTAGTTAATTGATTGAAAAATAAAAGGTTCCGATGTTTAGTCGGAACCTTTGGGTGTATTGGATAAAAATGAAGAATCGGGCGATCACGATATTTTTACCACCGGAATCGACAACAAAAAGGCTAACTTCTCGATTTTGTGGGCCAAATGGCCGGTTCCGATGGCACAGTGATGGGCCGGACCGGCTTTGGACCAGGCATCCATGAAGGCGCGGGCTCCGATGGAGAAACGGTAACGGCTGTTGGTATTTCCGATCTGGAGCACTTTGCCCGGTACCGATTCACCTTCGGCTACCAGCACAAAGATCCCGTCGTGCCCTTCGACCACCGCGCGCAGGGCGACCGGGCCATATTGCGCCGGACCCTGATTCCCCAGCCCCTCGCCCCCTTCGCCGTAGT
>JAHZDG010000003.1:0-72673 GCA_019422485.1 Alistipes sp.
GGTAATTCATCTGCAATCGTTTGGCGGCTTCGTTGAAGGTTCGGAATTCGGCACTGCGCACCGAGATCAGAACCCCTTCGGAAACGATGAAGGAAACCGGCTGTACGCTGAAACCGTCTTCCTGGGGAACGAAGAAGTTGGAGTTGCAGATGATGGCGTTTTCCGTCTCGGAATATTTGGAAGAACTTTCGATTTCCTCGATCTGCTGGCGGGTCTGGAGGTTGATTTCCATGAAGTTTTCCACGGCTTTTTGCTCCTTGACCGTCGGAGAGAGCAGGTCGATCCACAAAATGTCGTCATAGCCCAACTCGTCGAACAGTTTGATGTCGGCGTTACGGACTACTTTATTATATTGTTTGAGGTAAATGGTCAGCATCGATCACTTGTTGCGGGTTTTTCGTTTCGGGAGTGTGGGAAACGGGAAAACCCTGGTTATCCAATCGGTTGGCCCGGAGCAAAGATTGAACGTTGCCACCGGGCGGCTCTGAAGAGCCGTTTATTCCATCGCCTTGTGCATCGGGTGCGACAAGGCGGCGTCTTATCTGACTGGGCTTGGGGCGGTCTGGCTCCAGTGGAGCGGAGCGGCCGGACGGTTAGCCCTGAAGAGAGGTCCTTCAGCCGGGGTCGGCCGGGGGTTCGGCTTCCAGAATTTTCTGCCGGAACAACTCCATGGCCTGGCGTTTCGATGGATCGAGCCTGAAGTCAATGTTGCGTGTCAGGTAGTCGTGGGCGTAGGGTCGGTCGGCGTAAGAACTTTCGGCTATGGCCTCGTCCACATGGCCGACACCGTAGGCAAGCGCTTTTTCCAAAGCGTCGATCACCAGAGCGTCCGTTTGTCGGGGAGCCACCCAGGCCGCAAAGACAAACGGCAGTCCGGTCAGCTCTTGCCAGGCTGCAGCCAAATCGTATATATAAGTGAAATGTGATTCGTGTTCGAATACCTTGTCGCCGATGAGCAGATAGCCGTGACCCGGTTCGTGCTGTTGGGGCAGGGTGTAGTCATACAGCGGTTTCCACTGCGGTGTGAGGTGCCACAGTTCGGCACAGAGCAGACGGACCAGTTGGACGGAAGTCAGGGAATGACTGTCCAAATGAATGGTGTGCAGGGCTGACAGCGGTGTATTGGAGGCCAATACCACGGTTCGTACCGGACCGTGGGCGCCGATGCAATAAGAGGTAATCGGTTCGAAATCGGGAAACGCAGCATGAGCCGCAACGGGCAGCAGAGCAATGTCGGCCTGACCGTTACGCAGGGCGGCGGCACAGCCGCTGGGGGGAGACAATACAAGCTCCGCACGCAGGTCGTTCGACCCGTGCTCGATACCATATATAAAAGGTATGGTATTGAGGTAGGATACAGCAGCTATTCGGATTCGCGTCATCGTCCATACAGCGTGTGCGGTTCGTTCGACAATATCCGGAAGCAAGACAACTCAACGGAGCGGCCGTTCCGGGGTGAAAAAGCGTGACAGAGTGTCTGTTTTCGCCCACGAAGGTAGGAAAAATTTGACGAAAAGACTACGATCTGTATTTTTTCTTTCGTTCCGGGCGGGATTTTGGTGAAATTTTCAGGGTGGAGGAGAGATCGAATGCCGGGCATACTATCGCGGAAGGGGGCTCTGGCGGGGCGGTATATACGGTCCGTCTGGCCGAAAACGCGTTTGGGGAAAGTCTGAGGGCGGGTAGGGTATAGAAAGGGGCCTTTTATGAAGTACCTTTTTAAAATTTAAGGAGTTCCGTGTTGTTTTGTTGGTAAAAAAGATGTAGATTTGCAAGCGTTTTGAGAAGACGCTTCCTGAGGAGGAGCGTAGCCAAGACGTTGCTAATAACTAATAATTAATTGAAAATGAATTATTTGAATTCAGACAAAAAGCAAGAGCTTTTTGCAACCTACGGAAAGTCTAACACCGATACCGGCTCGGCAGAAAGCCAGATCGCGCTGTTTTCGTACCCTATCAGCCACCTCAACGCTCGCTGTTGCGCCTGGTCGGGAAACGTCGTCGTTTGTTGGACTACCTGAAGAAGACTGATATCGAAAGATACCGTGCGATTGTCAAAGCCCTCGGGCTGCGTAAGTAAAATGCGCGTGACAAAAACGAAAAGTGAATGGAGCTGTCCGCTTTGGGACAGCTTTATTCTCTTAAAACCCCGATTGAAAACCCTGCTGTCGCCACTCGGAAGGCGATGAATAAAAAACCGGGAGGAGAAACAAAGAGGAACGAGAGATAAGAACAGAAAATAAGAATAAGAAAAAGACATGTTGTACAACGCGACACAAAAAGTGATCAAGTTGAGCGGTGACCGCGAGATTATGATCGAAACGGGCAAACTTGCCAAACAGGCCGACGGGTCGGTCGTAGTAAAACAGGGCAATACGATGTTGCTGGCTACCGTGGTGGCCGCCAAGGATGCTAAACCCGAAACGGATTTCATGCCGTTGTCGGTGGAATACAAAGAAAAATATGCCGCTAACGGACGTTTCCCCGGCGGCTTCCTCAAACGCGAAGCCCGTCCTTCGGATTATGAAATTCTGGTGTCGCGTCTGATCGACCGGGCTCTGCGCCCGCTTTTCCCGGCCGATTATCATGCCGAAGTATTTGTGACGGTAACGCTGATCTCGGCCGATCGTGATATTATGCCCGATGCCCTGGCCGGTCTGGCCGCTTCGGCCGCTCTGGCTGTTTCGGATATTCCGTTCGGAGGCCCGATCTCGGAAGTGCGGGTGGCTCGTATCAACGGTCAGTTGGTGATCAACCCTACCTTCTCTCAGAATGCCAACTCCGATCTGGATATTATGGTAGGGGCTACCTATGACAATATCCTGATGGTGGAAGGCGAAATGAAAGAAGTTTCCGAAGCCGAAATGCTCGAAGCCATCAAGTTCGCTCACGAAGAGATCAAAAAACACTGCCTGGTACAGATGGAACTCTCCAAAGAGCTGGGCAAGGATGTGAAACGTACCTACTGCCACGAAACCAACGACGAAGAGTTGCGTCAGTTGGTGATCAGCGAATTGTACGACAAGGCTTATGCCATCGCTCGTGAACGCTCGTCTAAACACGAACGTACCGAAAAATTCGAAGCTCTGGAAGCCGAATTCATGAGCCGTTACAGCGAAGAAGAGCTGGCTGAAAAGGCTACCATGATCAAACGTTACTTCCACGACGACGTGTTGAAGAAGGCCATGCGTAACATGATTCTGGATGAAGGCATTCGTCTGGATGGCCGTACGACGACCGAAATCCGTCCCATCTGGTGCGAAACCAATTACCTGCCCGCAGCTCACGGGTCGGCCATTTTCACCCGCGGGGAAACTCAGTCGTTGACCACCGTTACCCTGGGTACGAAGCTGGATGAAAAGATCATCGACGACGTGTTGGTAAAAGGTACCGAACAGTTCGTGCTGCACTATAACTTCCCGCCCTTCTCGACGGGGGAAGCTCGTCCGGCCCGCGGTCTGAGCCGTCGTGAAATCGGTCACGGGAACTTGGCTTGGCGTGCTTTGAAACCGGTTGTGCCGGTTGGGGAAGAAAATCCGTATGCCGTACGTGTGGTTTCGGATATTCTGGAATCGAACGGTTCTTCGTCCATGGCTACCGTTTGTGCCGGTACGCTGGCCCTGATGGATGCCGGGGTGAAAATCAAAAAACCGGTGTCAGGGATTGCCATGGGGTTGATTACCGACACCAAGACTGGAAAATATGCCATTTTGTCTGACATCTTGGGTGACGAAGACCACTTGGGTGATATGGACTTCAAAGTAACCGGTACCAAAGATGGGATTACGGCTACGCAGATGGATATCAAGGTTGATGGTCTGTCATACGAAGTGATGGCCAAGGCTCTGGAACAGGCCAAACAAGGTCGTATGCACATCCTGGGCAAGATCCTGGAAACGATTTCCGAACCGCGTCCTGAACTCAAACCGTTTGTTCCGCGTATCGTACAAATTACGATCCCTCAGGAATTTATCGGTGCGGTGATCGGCCCGGGCGGTAAGGTGATCCAGGAAATCCAGAAAGTGACCGGTACCACCATTACCATCACCGAAAAAGATAATAAAGGGTATGTGGACATCTTCGGCGAAAACAAAGATGCTCTCGATGCCGCCTTGGATAAAATCAAAGGAATTGTTGCTATTCCGGAAGTGGGTGAAATTTATACCGGAAAAATTCGCTCCATCGTATCGTTTGGCGCGTTTGTTGAGATACTCCCCGGTAAGGATGGCCTGCTGCATATCTCCGAAATCGGCAACAAGCGTTACGAAAATATGGAAGAAACCGGCCTGAAAGAGGGTGAAATGATCCAAGTGAAACTCATTGGCATCGATCCCAAAAACGGCAAATTGAAACTTAGCCGCAAGGTACTCCTTAACGAACAGAAAAAATAGAGGAGTAACGGTTTCGAATCCTAATACGAAGAAGGGTAATCGCAGAAAATTGAAATAGTTGAAAAAAATTTTTAATTAAAAAATATATTTCTATTTTTGTGGTTACCAAGGTGTAACAGGAAGACCAAACAAAATATAATTAATTAACTTAAATTTTTAAAGCACTGATTATGAAAAGGTTTTTCAAAGTAAGCTTGATGCTTGGTGCTGCAGCAGTTCTGCTTTCGAGCTGTAATTGCTACAAAAAAATGACCAAGAAAGTGGACGACGTGAACATTACCGCTAATCCGGCCGTCCTCTCGCTGAAAGGCAACACCGTATCGACGGATGTTACCGTAGATTTGCCCGCCAAGTACTACGACAAGAAAGCCGTACTGAAAATCACTCCGGTACTGGTATTCGAAGACGGTGAAATCGTAGGTACCCCCAAATACGTTCAGGGCGAAAAGGTGAAAGACAACTACACCACCATCGCTAAAAAACAGGGCGGTAGCTACACTCAGACCATTACGTTCCCCTATGACGAACGTGCCGACCTGAGCACCCTCGAACTGCGCGTAGAAGCTAAATGCGCTAAAGGCAAACGCAGCGAATTCACTCCGATTGCCGTGATTCCGATCGCTGAAGGTATCAGCACCATCCAGAAAATGGCTTGCTACACCGCTTCGATGTCGATCATGCCCGATAACTTCAAACGCGTGACCACCATCTCTCAGGAAGCCGAAATCATGTACCTGATCAACCGCTCGAACGTACGTAAAGGCGAATTGACCAAGGATCAGATCAAAATGTTCGAAGATTTCGTGAAAGAATACTCGAACAAAGATCGCGCTACCCTGGGTAACGTTTACGCCAAAGGTTATGCTTCGCCTGACGGTCCCGTTGGTTTCAACGACAAACTGTCTAAAGAACGTAGCGAAACCGGTTCTGCCGCTATCAAAAAACAACTCGAAGGTGTAATCGACGACAGCAAATACGATATCGCTGCCTACGGTGAAGACTGGGAAGGTTTCAAAGAACTGGTTGCCGCTTCGGATATCAAAGACAAAGACCTGATTCTGCAAGTACTGGCTATGTATGACAACCCGGTAAAACGCGACCAGGAAATCAAAAACATGTCTTCTGTATTCGATGTACTGGCTGAAGAAATCCTGCCGCAACTGCGTCGTACCAAATTGCAGGCTGACGTAGATATCGAAGGTCGTACCGATGCCGAAATCAAAGCTGCTCTGGCTGGGAACGTAGACGTTCTGAGCGAAGAAGAAATGCTGTACTCGGCTACCCTGGTAGATGACACCGATTCTAAGATCAAAGCTTACAAAGCCGCTGCTACCAAATACAACAGCGCTCGTGGTTACAACAACATGGGTGTGATCCTGGCTCAAACCGGTAAGATCAACGAAGCTAAACAGGCTATCGAAAAAGCTGCTACCCTGAGCCGTGACGCTGCCATCAGCAACAACCTCGGTGTACTGGCCCTGCTGTCTGGCGATACCGCTAAAGCTAAGAGCTATGTATCTTCGTTGAACACCGCTGACTCTCGTCAGACGATGGGTCTGATCAACCTGGCCGAAGGCAAATACGCTGAAGCTACCAAGACCCTGACCGGTTACAACCTGGCCGTAGCTGAAGTGCTGAACGGCAACCTGAGCAAAGCCAAATCGTTGCTGGCTAGCGAAAAATGCGCTAAAGCTGACTACCTGAAAGCTATCATCGATATGCGTGAAGGTAACACCAACGGTGCTATCGCCAACCTGAAATCGGCTATCGCTAAAGACTCTTCACTGAAAGCCAAAGCTGCTAAAGACGTTGAATTCTCGAAACTCTTTGGTACGCCTGAATTCCAGGCTCTCTAATCCTTAGCGAGTCATATAAAAAAGCCGCCCTTTTACGGGGCGGCTTTTTTTGTTTTATCATTTAATGAAATGTGCTTGACCGAGGATGGGTCGGCTTGAAGAAAGTGCCGGTGTGGTCGGAGACTATCATTGGGATGGGGAAACAACTAAGGTGATTAGTAACACCTGAGTAGCGAGAAAACTCGGAAAAGAAAGATTTGAAAATCCATGTGAACAGCACGGGAGAGGAATATGTGAGATTAGAAAGTATCTCTTTCTTTTGGAGACGGGTAAATGCCTCTATTTCTTGTGCGATTTTACGGTTTTTTGTGTATCTTAGCCTAACTGTATAATTTTTGAAAGGGATGACAACCGCCGAACGCTATCAACATATTACCGAATGGTTTCGCATAC
Source organism: Alistipes sp. (assembly GCA_019422485.1). Classification (GTDB taxonomy): domain Bacteria; phylum Bacteroidota; class Bacteroidia; order Bacteroidales; family Rikenellaceae; genus Alistipes_A. The sequence continues at coordinate 6,640 of JAHZDG010000003.1, forward strand.
ATATGCCTGATGTGGGTAGTGAACTTCATTACCACAATGCTTTTGAATTGTTGGTGGCGGTGATTTTGTCAGCCCAATGCACCGATAAGCGGGTCAATATGGTGACGCCGGCGTTGATGGATCGTTTCCCAACCCCTCGACATATGGCCGAGGTCGAACCTGAAGATGTCTATCCATATATCAAAAGTGTGTCGTATCCCAATAGCAAGGCTCAACACTTGGTGGGGATGGCTCGTAAGTTAGTATCTGATTTCGGTGGCGAGGTGCCGGAAGATTTGGAGGCTCTGCAGACACTGCCCGGAGTGGGGCGGAAAACGGCCAATGTGATGGGCATCGTTATGTTCGGAAAATCGGTCATGCCGGTCGATACCCATGTTTTTCGGGTGTCCGACCGTTTGGGGCTGACCACCGGGGCGAAAAATCCGTTGCAAGCCGAGCAGCAATTAACCGCTGGTTTTGCCCCGGAATGGTTGCCGTTGGCTCATCATTGGTTGATTCTCCATGGACGCTATGTTTGTCTGGCGCGTAAACCGCATTGCGAAGCCTGTGGTCTGACTCCCTGGTGCCGTTATTATGCGGCTACAGAGCAAGTGCAGCCAAAGCAAATGAAAACGAAAACTTCCTCTATTGTTTCGTCCTCCACCAAAAAGAAAGCTAAAACGGTGAAAAGTCGACTTTCGGGGAAAGGTGCGGCGTCAGGTTCAGCCCCTGCGAAGGCCGATGCTGTGGCAAAAACCTCAGGAAAAACCGCTCGAAAATCGACGGCGAAGTCCGGAGAAAAATAGTGTTCCATCCTTTGTTTTGAGCCTATGTTCGGATATCGTTTTGGGGTATGGTTGCTGGGTATAGGGGGGCTGGCTGTCTCGTGCAGTGAGTCTCCTTCTCCGATTCCTGGCCCGGGGAATAATACCGCCAATCAGTGGATATTCGAACAGATGTCCGAGCATTATCTCTATAATGAACGCATCGAGACGTTGGCCGACACCGATTATTCCCTTTCAAGTCAGGCTTTCTTTACCTCGTTGCTCAGTACCCATCCGGATGATAATGACGGAAAACATCCTCATCCGGTTACCGGTAAGGATTATTTTTACTCCTATATGAGTGCCGGGCAATCGACCCGGGTCATTGGAAGCAATGTATTTAGTTATGGGATCGAGTATCAGTTGTATCAGTTCGATACCGAGACCGCTCTGCTTCGGGTGTTGTATGTGGCTCGGGGATCGGTGGCCGAACAGGCCGGGGTACGTCGTGGGGACTGGATCTCGAAACTGGGGGAGGAGGCGGTTTCTTCTGCCAACTATCGTCGGGCACAGAACGGAGGTTCGTTAACCTTGACGCTCGGACAGCGTGATTATAATGCATCCGGTCAATGGACTTGGTGTGAAGGCAGTCCTCGTACGGTGACGCTGTCGTCGGCGACTCTTTTGGAAAATTCGCCGGTTTATGAGGTGGAGGGTCCGGATCAGTTGGGTATGCCGGGTGTGGGTTATCTGGCCTATAATGAATTTAATACCGGTCCGGGCGGGTATAATGACAAGTCCTTCGACAATGAATTGAAAAAGGCTTTCGCCGATTTGAAAAGCCAAAATATCCAGGAGTTGATTCTTGACTTGCGCTATAATGTGGGGGGATATGCGGAATGTGCCCGTTTGTTGGGCAGTCTGATTGTGCCGGAGATGAATCTTGGGAAGGTGTTCGCCATCAATAAATATAATGAGAACCGCAAAAAGGCTGGAGAGAGTCCGCAGACCGAATATTTCTTGACAAAAAGCGAGGTAGGAACCTCGAATTTGAATCTGTCACGACTCTGGGTGATTATCGGATCGCATACGGCCTCGGCTAGTGAACTGTTGATCAATGCCTTGTCTCCTTATATGGATGTCGTGACCGTGGGAAGTACCTCGGAAGGGAAAAATGTGGGAATGTATGAGATTTCCAGTTCACAATACGGACTGTCGCTCTATCCGGTGACCTTCCAGTCGTATAACTGTTTAAATGAATCCGACTACAAAAACGGCTTCACTCCGAGATACCCGAAGGATGAACTTTTTACGTTGCGTGAATCCTATCTCCCGATGAAAGACTTGGGCGATCCTCAAGAGTTGTTGTTGTCCTATGTCTTGTCGTTGTTAGGAAAAAATGACCTTCAGACGCAAACCCTTACGCGAAGTCGTGCGAATCTCTCTTCGGGTTCGATTCCTCGCGTGATCGAAACCCGATCTTCGATTGATGATCGACCTTTCCAAGGTATGCTGGAACCCATGCCGGCCTGCTTTGGTCGTTAAATAATGTTTTACCTAATCGTTTCCTCCCATGATTCTTCCCGAAACCCGATTGATCTGTTTTTCTCCGACGCTGACCTCGCTGAAAGTGGGGAAAGCTATTGTGAAGGGGGTTGGTGCCGAACGTAATACGACGCTCGATCTGACCCGGACCGCTCAAGAAGATGAAATCGTCCTGCCGGCAGACATGTTGGCGGTGATTGCCGTACCCGTTTATGGCGGGAAAGTGGCTCCGACAGCCTTTGTGCGCTTGCAGCGCCTGCGGGCTCAAGGTACTCCGGCGGTGTTGGTGGTCGTGTATGGCAATCGGGATTATGACGGGGCTTTGCGTGAACTGGACGATCTGGCCCGAGTGTTGGGTTTTGTGCCCGTAGCGGCAGCGACGTTTGTGGGGGAACACTCGTATAGTACGTCTCAATGGCCGGTGGCTGCCGGTCGCCCCGATAATCACGATCTGGAGCAAGCGACCCAGTTTGGACAGGCTGTTCGGAAAAAATTGGAGGGAATCACCTCTCTGGCCGATATGCCGGCGTTGCAGGTGGCCCGCATTCAGCGTCCCCGTCAACCGTTTTTGGCCCGTTTCCGGTTTATTCGGGATGTGGTGCGTCTGCGTCGTAGCGGAAAGCCCATGCCTCAGGTGCCAGCGGTCGATCCGGAACGTTGTACGCATTGCGGAGCCTGTGTACGGTTGTGTCCGGTCGGTGCCATCGCTCCCGGGGACGAATTGAATACCGATGCCTCGATCTGTATTCGTTGTTGTGCTTGTGTCAAGGGATGTCCCATGGAAGCCCGCCAATTTGATACCCCGTTCAGTCGGATTCTCTCGACTCGCTTCCCGGAACAGAAGCAAAATCAGACGTTGTTGTGATCACAAAGACCGATCGGGTCTTTGTCGTGCTGGATCCAAAGAAGGCCGGAGAACGCGCCGTTCTCCGAAAGGGAGGCATATGGGGTTTGCGAAGAGCGCGATTGCCGATGGGAAACGGGTGCAATGACGCAGAAAACAGAGGGGGTGGGTGTCCGGCAAAGTAAAAAGGAGTCGTAGAGGTACGATCAGAATTCCTTTCGAAGGAACTGTGCGGGGTGGAGAATGGCGCTTCAGGATCGAGAAATTGGAAGGAACGTGTTTTTATTTCGTCGCTTTCTTCTTACCTTTATCCCATTAATTTCGATACGATCATGTTCCCTGCCGAAAAATACCTCCAGTTACGGGCCCTTCTGTCGGATGGCCCCAAGAAAATCGCGTTGCTTTGTCATACCAATCCGGATGGCGATACCATCGGTGCCGCTCTGGCTTGGCGAAGCTATTTGGAACGACTGGGACATACGACCTGCTGCATCGCTCCGAACCGTTATCCCTATTTCCTGGAATGGATGACCGATATTGCGCATATCGGCGTTTTTAAGGAAGATCATGACGGAGCGTTGGCTCGCTTCGTGGAGAGCGCGGATATTATTTTCGCCATGGACTTCAATCAGATCGGACGGCTGGACCGCCTCACGGAGACGGTCATGGCCAATCAGCAAGCCACTTGGGTGTTGATCGACCACCACCTTTATCCGCCTTTGGAAGAGTATTCGCTGGCTTTTTCCGACCCGACCGCTTGCTCGACCTCGTATATCATCTATCATATGATTACCACTCTGGCCGGAGAAGAGGCCATCACGAAAGCCATCGCAGAGTCGCTCTATGTGGGTATGATGACCGATACGGGGAACTTCTCGTTCAGTAACCTGACTTCGGGGGTGTTCCGGGCTGCGGCTACGCTGATCGATAAGGGCGTGAACGTGCCGTATGTCAACAGCGCCGTCTATAATAATTTCTCGGAAAGCCGCATGCGTCTGTTGGGGTATGTGTTGCATGAAAAGATGGTGACGCGCTATCAATACGGGGTCGCTTATGTAGGATTGACCGAAGAGGAAATGCGCCGTTTCGATTTCAAACAGGGTGACAGCGAAGGATTCGTGAATTTCCCGTTGTCGATTCGGGCTATCCGGATGTCGGCCATGTTCATTGAAACAAAACATGGTATTCGAGTGTCGTTGCGTTCGCGGGGAGATGTGGATGTCAATGTGTTTGCGCGTCGATACTTTGAGGGCGGCGGTCATCGCAATGCAGCCGGCGGAAAATCCTATGTCTCAATGCCGGAAACGATCGCCCGTTTCGAAAAAGCCATTGCCGAATATTTCGGGGAAGTCTCTCCGGTGGTGCCGGCCCGTTCTTTCGAAGCGGAAGAACAGGCCATTGCCCATGAAGGCCGGATCGAATCGGAAAAAACGGAGGCCTGATCCGGTTTGTGGACTTCCTGTGGGCGAAGGGGCTTCTCTGTGGCTGAAACGGCTCCGGAAGGGTGAGAATGGTCCCGGATAGAGGGGGGAGTGGAAGCTGTCCGGTGGTCTCGGGGAGAGATGGAATGTTGCTGTCTGAGCGAATCGCATACGAAGCAGGGGGCGAAAATCGTTTGATACAAAAGGCCGGTCACCTGGTGTCAGACAAGATGTATTCTGACGAGGATCTGTTAATATATCGCAGCGTGAAACCTATTTTATCGATATCCTCTTTGTTCGCAACCATCGGGAGGTACTGTTCCGAGGTGTTGCGGAAGCTCTATCCGCCTGCCAACAAAACGTTCGTGTATGAACGGGACCGGCGTTGTCGGCGGATTACGTGGGGCGTGACGATCGGGTTGATCGTTATCTTTGCAGCCATGATGCTGCTGTCGAGCCAACAGTATTTTCCGGCTTGGCTGATCTTTTTTGTGTTGAGTATCATTGCTTTGGAGGTGCTGTCGATTCCCCGTTTCATTACCTTGAACGATGAGGCTTTGGAAATCCACTGCGTGGTGGATCTGACGCGTATCCATGTCGAGGATATTGAGTCAATTCGACGGATTGGTCGGGAAGAGTTCCGCCGTCTGACGCCTTTGATGGGAAGTTATGGCTTCGGCGGCTATTTCGGCTATTATTTCGATTTTTCCAGTTGGAATTTCTATAAACTCTATGCCACCGAACGGAAACATCTGGTCCTCATTGAGGATATTTATGAAGATGCCTATATCGTGAGTTGCTCCGATCCTGATGCGTTGGTGGCGAAGGCCATTCTGGCCCGCGATCGGAAACGGGAAGAGATCTTTCGCGCTTCGATGAAAAACGAACGGCGAAACACGAGCTCTACGGCCGATTTCTTGGAGTCTTAATCATCGGTAAGCGGAAATTTTTCGTATTTTTGCAACTGATGGAAAAATAACATCAGTGAGCAATATTTAACAAGCTTGCACCAGTGAAGGGCCTTGTCGGCAACGATGGTCCCAAACGATCGGGGGGAGGGCCATGGTGTGAAGAATGACCTGTGTGTCTTTACGCTGTGAGAGTTTGCTGCTTCTTTGAGAAATGAAAACAGGGTTCATCTCATGAACCGCTGAGAGAATGAAATTCCAAAGGAGCGGTGAGAGCCTGATGGGAAACATAACCGAAGAGGAAAAGAAAAACAGAAAAGCTTTTCCTCGGATTTCAATAAAATTTTACGAGATGCTGTTCGACATTGAAATGATCCGAAACGTCTATTCGACCTTTGCCCAACGGGTCGATCGGGCGCGCCAAACCACCGGTACGCCGTTGACGTTGGCTGAAAAAATATTGTATGCACACTTGTACGACCCCTCATCGGTGCGTCGGTATGTGCGGGGCGAAGATTATGTGAATTTCCGTCCCGACCGTGTGGCCATGCAGGATGCAACCGCTCAGATGGCGTTGTTGCAGTTTATGAATGCCGGTCGTGATCGGGCTGCCGTGCCTTCGTCGGTGCATTGCGATCACCTGATCCAAGCCAAAGCGGGCGCCGGAGAAGACCTCCCCGCAGCCGAAGTGACCAACCGGGAGGTGTATGATTTCCTGCGGAGTGTGGCCAATCGTTATGGACTGGGGTTCTGGCGTCCGGGTGCCGGGATTATCCATCAGGTGGTGTTGGAAAACTATGCATTCCCGGGCGGAATGATGATCGGTACCGATTCGCATACCCCCAATGCCGGAGGTCTCGGGATGGTGGCTATCGGGGTCGGCGGGGCCGATGCCGTGGATGTGATGGCCGGGATGCCGTGGGAACTGAAGATGCCGCGTATCTTCGGGGTGCGTCTGACCGGACGGTTGAACGGTTGGGCTTCGCCTAAAGATGTGATTCTGAAATTGGCCGGTTTGCTGACCGTCAAAGGCGGTACGAATGCCATTGTCGAATACTTCGGAGAAGGTGCTGCATCGCTGTCGGCTACCGGTAAGGCGACGATCTGTAATATGGGGGCTGAAATCGGAGCTACTACCTCGCTGTTTGCCTACGACGAGGCGATGGAACGCTATCTGCGGGCAACGGGTCGCGCCGAAGTGGCCGATCTGGCTGCCGGTTTGCGGGCCGATTTGCAGGCTGACCCCGAAGTGCAGGCCAATCCGGAAAAATATTACGATCGGGTGATCGATATCGATTTGAGTACCTTGGAACCCTATATCAACGGTCCTTTCTCGCCCGATGCGGCGCATCCGATTTCGGAATTTGCCGAATTCGTGCGGACGAACGGTATCCCGTCGAAAATGGAGGTCGGTCTGATCGGTTCCTGCACCAACTCGTCGTATCAGGATTTGGGGCGTGCCGCTTCGGTAGCCCGGCAGGCCAAAGCCAAAAAGCTGAAGGTAAATGCCCGCTTCCTGATCAATCCGGGTTCGGAACAGGTGCGTTACACTGCACAGCGCGATGGTATTCTGGATGACCTGCTGGGACTGGATGGGGTGATTATGGCCAATGCCTGCGGTCCGTGTATCGGGCAGTGGGATCGTGGGGACAGCGACAAGACCCGCCCCAATTCGATTGTCACCTCGTTTAACCGCAACTTCGCCAAACGGGCCGACGGCAATCCTAATACGAATATTTTCGTGGCTTCTCCCGAATTGGTGACGGCTCTGACGATTGCCGGAGACCTGACTTTCAATCCTCTGAAAGACACGCTGCTCAACGAAGCCGGTGAACGGGTGATGTTGGATGAACCGCAGGGTGACGAGCTGCCCTCAGCCGGTTTTGCCGTGGAAAACAACGGTTATATCGCTCCGGAAACGAACGGTTCGGCTCAGGAAGTGGTAATCGCACCCGATTCGCAGCGTTTGCAGCGTTTGAGTCCGTTTGCCGCTTGGGATGGTCACGATCTGACCGATATGCGTTTGTTGATTAAGACCAAAGGCAAATGTACTACCGACCATATTTCGATGGCGGGTCCTTGGTTGCGCTTCCGTGGGCATCTGGAAAATATCTCCGACAACTTGTTGATGGGGGCTGTCAATGCCTTTAATGGGCAGACCAACAGCGTTCTCAATACGCTGACCGGGACTTATGAAGGGGTGTCGGCTGTCGCCAAACAATATAAGGCTCAAGGGATTCCGTCGATTGTTGTGGCTGAAGATAACTATGGGGAAGGTTCGTCACGTGAACATGCCGCGCTGGAACCCCGTTTCCTGAATGTGAAAGTGGTGCTGGCCAAATCGTTTGCCCGTATTCACGAAACCAATCTCAAAAAACAGGGGATGCTGGCATTGACCTTTGTCGATCCGGCGGATTACGACCGCATTCGGGAGGACGACCGGATCTCGATTTCGGGCTTGACGACCTTTGCTCCGGGTAAAAACCTGACGGCAACCGTACGGCACAGTGATGGAACCGAAGAATCTTTCCCGGTGGCTCATACCTATAATGAGCAGCAGATCGGGTGGTTCAAAGCCGGTTCGGCCCTGAATGTCGTAGCCTGATGAGTCAGCGAGCTGGTTTTCGCTCGAGATAAAGAAGCCTCTGGCCTTCGTTTTATAAAAAAGCCGTTCCTCACGAGGAACGGCTTTTTTATTTTGTGGCTGAAGTACGTTGGGGCTTTTCGTAATAAGAGAAAACGGGCAGGGCGTCTGCAAGAAAAGAACACTGTCAAAATGACAGGTGGGTGGATGGCCGAAACCCCGTGATGAGGCTCCGGACCATGAGTCGTTTGTCTGCTCGTTCTGAATCCGGATTTGTCTGGGGTAGTCTGAATCGCCCGTCTCCATGCTGTTCGGGGCCGGAAAACAAACCGTCCGCGAAATCCGTTGGACGGATCGCGGACGGTTATGGGTTTCGATTCGAGGTTTAGATGGCTTCGAATACTTCTTTACCTTCCTGGCAAAGAGGGCATACCCAATCTTCGGGCAGGTCTTCGAACGCCGTGCCGGGAGCAATGCCGTTATCGGGATCGCCTACTTCAGGATCGTATACATACCCGCATACTTCGCATTTGTACTTTTTCATAGTTGTCGTATCGTTTAGTGGATATTCACATATGACGATTCCCTCGTCATCAGGGGTTCATAGAACAAAAAACGGGCCACGCCGGATGTGTCTGTCAAATGTCAGCCGCTTACCCGAGGGTGATTCCGGTATAGGTCTGGGGTGACAGACGGCGCAGTTCTTCTTTCACGCTTTCGGCTACGTCCAACCCTTCGATGAAGGCGGAAATGTCCGCTTTGGTGATCGTTTTGTTGGTACGGGTGAGTGCCTTGAGCGCTTCGTACGGATTGGGGTACTCTTCGCGGCGCAGGATCGTTTGAATCCCTTCAGCTACGACCGCCCAGTTGTTTTCCAGGTCTTCATTGATCTTGTCCAGGTTGATGATCAACTTGTTCAACCCTTTGATGATCGATTTGAAGGCCACTACCGTATGTGCGACCGGAACCCCTACGTTACGCAGTACCGTAGAGTCGGTCAGGTCGCGCTGCAGACGCGAGATCGGCAGCTTGCCCGACAGGTGGGTGAAGATGGCGTTGGCGATCCCCAGGTTCCCTTCGGCATTTTCGAAGTCGATGGGGTTCACTTTGTGCGGCATGGCCGACGAACCTACTTCTCCGGCTTTGATGCGCTGTTTGAAATACTCCATCGACACATAGGTCCAGATGTCGCGGCACAGGTCGATCAGGATGGTGTTGATGCGTTTGAAACAGTCGAAAATAGCAGCGATGTTATCGTAGTGTTCGATCTGGGTGGTAATTTGTGAGCGTTCCAGGCCCAGCACGTCATTGACGAAGTGGTTGGCGAAAGCCACCCAGTCTACATTGGGGTAGGCGGCTTTGTGGGCGTTGAAGTTCCCGGTGGCACCCCCGAATTTGGCCGGCGAAGGAATGGCCTTCAGTTGCGTGATCTGTTTCGTGAGGCGTTCAACGAAGACCATTATCTCTTTGCCCAGTTTGGTGGGAGAGGCGGGCTGACCGTGCGTACGGGCCAGCAAAGGAATTTCGGCCCACTCTTTGGCCATGGATTTCAGCTGGGCAACCAGTTGTTCCAACAGCGGATAATATACGTCGTTGGCGGCGTCACGCAGGCTGTACGGTACGGCCGTATGGGTAATGTCCTGAGAGGTCAGACCGAAGTGAACGAACGCTTTGTGGGCTGTCAGACCCAGCGATTCCATCTTCTCTTTGACGAGGTATTCCACGGCTTTGACATCGTGGTTGGTGGTCCGTTCGATCTCTTTAACACGCAGGGCATCGGCTTCGCTGAATTCGCGATAGATGTCACGCAGGGATTCGAACTTCGCCTTGTCCACGTCGGCGAGTTGAGGCAGCGGCAGTTCGCACAGGGCGATAAAATATTCGATTTCTACCAGAACACGGTAGCGGATCAAAGCAGATTCGGAAAAATAGTCCGCCAATACTTCGCAGGCGCCGCGGTAGCGTCCGTCGATAGGGGAAATGGCGGTCAGGGTGTTCAGTTCCATATCGTTTGAAGGTTTTAAAATACAAAGATAGTCGTATTCCCGGGGAATGCAAACCGTAGTTGCCCTTCAGGGGTAGAAAATTTCCGTCTTTCCCGGGGCGATGGGAAAGACGGAAAGAGTATAAGGTTAAAGAGGCTATTCTCAGAGCCGAATGGAGTTCACGCCGCTGTGCAGGGACAGGGTCTGTCCGCCCCAGATGAAGTCGCCCTGCAGGCCTTCGGGCAGCACGACCTCTCCGGAGAGACGGTTCCGGTCGGCTTTCAGGGTGACGCTGATTTCTCCCAGCGGATGAGGCATCCGACCTTCGATCCGTTTCAGGTGGCCGGGATGGGGTGCAATGCGGACTTTCGAGAAGCCGGGCGCTGCCGATTCGATGCCGCAAATTGTGGCCAGAAATTCATAGTTGGGACTCGAACTCCAGGCGTGGCAGTCGGAACGGCTCGGTTCGGGTTTTTCGGCGAAGGTCGTCAGCCCCAGGTCGAGCATCTGTTTCCAGGGACCCAACATGCGGGAATAACGGTCGCCTAATCCGGCTTTTTTGAGGGCTCGGGTCAGATAAAAACGATAGTAGAAAGTCGCCTGAGCCAGGCTGGTGTCGCTGTCCAGCCGTTCGAATACCGTCTTTTGATCGGCCGTGGGAATGGCGTCGGTGAGAATACCCATGATGTTGGCGTGCTGACTGAAGGTTGGACTGCCGATGTAGTCGTGCAGCAGACCGCGTTTGGCATCCCAACACTGCCGGTAGGTGTTTTCTTGCAGGGCCTGACGCAGCGAGTCATAGTGGTCGGCTTCGAAGCTTCGTCCGAAATGACGCATCAGTTCGGCGGCATCGCGCAAGGCATCGGCCAGGTGCAGGGTGACGATCGACGAACCGTACTGTTCGCTTTCGGGTGGCGTGCCGGGACCCGGGGTCTGAGGCGGATTCCAGGCCGGTACCCAGTCTACGAAATTCCAGTGCGGAACCCGGCTGCGGACCATGCCGGTCGCGGGGTCGATCATCCCTTCGTACCAGTTCAGAATGGTGACGATACCGGGAATCATACTCCGCAGGAATGCCTCGTCGTCGCGATACATCCAGTAGTCGTGGAGGGTGTTGATCCAGTAGAGCGAGAACGGAGGAATGAATTGAGGGTTCATGCCCGGATAGTGGCAGGCGGTGAAGCCTTCCGAGGTACGGGAGCGGTCGAAAGCCCGGATGGCCTGCCGCATCAGCCGGTCATCGCCCGAAACATAGAGCGAGATCAGGGCCTGAATACGGGTATCCCCCACATATTGCAGCTGTTCGTAATAGGGACAGTCGAAGTAGGTTTCGACGGCACAGAGGCGGGCGGTACGCCAACCGACATCCCAGATGCGATCGAGCAGCGGGTCGTCCGATGCAAAGGAACCCACTTCCCGGAAGGGGTAGCCCGTAAACATCCCGTAAAGGTCTTCGATCACCAGCGGTTGGTCGGCCGTAGTGATCTCCAGCTGCAGGTAGCGGAACGTGCGGAACCACAGCGTGCGGTAGAGACGATGATCAGCTCCGTCGGGGTAGATCAGGTCGTAGTTTTTGCTGGTCCCGTTCTTGATGTTCCGGTTTTCGATGTCGTTGCGGTTTCCTTTTTGGTGGTGTTGGTCGAACAGGGCTTCGGCAAAACTCATCCGGATGCAGGCGCCTTTCCCTCCGCTGATGAGCAGCTCCGGATAGGCGTTGGTCAGGAAGGTCTGGTCGAGCAGGATCGAGCAAGTGGTGCGGGCCGGGATGGTCAACGGATCGTTGCCGTCGATAAAGCGGGTCAGGGTCGGGAGGCCTTCGCTCCGGCGGATCTGAGGAATGCGTTGCAGGGTCTCTTCCATGAGCGGAATCTCACGCGGAACCAATCCCCAATCGTAGCCACCGTACAGCGAGGTGCCATAGGGCGTGCCGGGACGTCCGATCACGGCGGGATCCCAGTCCGAATCGTCATAGTCGGGCTGTTCCCAACCCCATAGGTATTTTTCGCCTCGGATGGAGTCTCCGGTGCCTATAAAACTGGTGTAAAGCGGGCCGAAAGCTTGGTCACGGCGGGCCAACCAGCCGGCGTCTCGGGTCGTGGAGACGATCGCTTCGGTCGGGCCGTTGCCTTGGACGATCAGTCCGGTTTGGTTGGAGAGTTGGGCGCAGGGGCGATAGATCCCCAGGTTCCAAACCAATACAGCCAGGGTGTTTTTCCCGGTGCGCAGGAAGGGGGCGATATCCAGGGTTTCGTAATTCCAGGCCAACCGGTCACCGCGGGCAGGCCCCCAACAAACCGGGGTGCCGTTGACAAAGAGTCGGTAGCGGTTGTCGGCCGAGATATTGATGACAAAAGTGTTGGGCACTTTCTGTAGGTTGAAGTTTCGGCGGAAATGGTATACCCCGTAATCATAAGGGGAGGTATTCGTCGACGATATCCAGAAAGAGTCCCACGTTTGCGTGAGTACTTTTTCGGAAGGAGCGGCAGCTTTGACGGCGGGAGCAGTCGGTTGGGCAGAGGTCGGCATCGACAGACCGACCGACAGCGCCCACAGACCGACGGCCATAAGATGAGTGATACGCATGGATCAGAAAATTAGGTTCCTTCAAAGGTAACAAAATTTTGAAGGGGATCCAATAGCTTCGGAACGAGGGTAACGGAACAAACAGTGGCAGGCGAAAGTCGCCGGTTTTGGGAACGGGGCTGTTATGGACGCCGGAGATAAGCGGCAAAACGTCGGAATGCGTTCTCCAGGGTGAGATTGAGGGCCGGGGAGAGTTTCAGCAGATAGATCGGGAGTCCGAACAGGGCCGATAACAGCACTGTGCGGATCGGGGCATCCAGCCACCAGCCTCCCATCTGAGGGATGACGGCGGAGATCAGGGCTCCGGCCAGGGTCAGTCCCAGAACGCAGAGATCACCCCGTCCGAAAGGTTGCAGACGGAAGAACTTCCACACGAACAGAATGCGCAGCAGGTTGTAGACGATGACCGTGATCATGGTGGCCAGGGCGGCGCCGTTCATGCCCAGATGGGGGATCAGCAGGGCGTTGGTGCCGACGGTCATAAATACCAGCAGGATGGAGAACGAAAAGTCGTAGCGGTATCGTTTGGAGGTGATCAGAATCACGCCGGTCAGTCCGGAGTACATTTCGAAAATACGCCCCAATCCCAGGAACAGGAATACATAGCGACCAGCGGCATAGGAATCGGGCATCAGACTGAAAATGTTGTCGAGGTTGATCCAGATGGCCAGAAAAATGTAGCAGCCGATGATGAGATTCATTTGCGATACTTCGCGGTGCATCTCTTGCATGCGGGTCATGGCCCGTTCTTTCCACAGGTTGGCAACGATGGGGGTCGATACCTTGATGACCGAACGGTTGGGGATCATCATGGCGCTGACCATATACATCATGACGGCGTAAATCCCTCCCTGGACCAGACCCTGAATGCCTGCCAGCATGGTTTGGTCGATCACGTTGGTGATATAGACCGAAGCGCCGCCGAGGTACTGCCATAGCCCATAAGTGCCGGCGATGGCAACCAACGTTCGGGTGCGCGAGGTGAAGGCCGGTCGCAGACTGATTTGTCGGAGCCAGGCGGTATAGATCAGTAGAATGATCGTGGGAACGAAGTAGATGAGGACATAGATGACGATAAACTGCTCGAAGTCGATCAGTCCGAAGGCATAGAGGGAGATTTCGAGGGTCATCAGCAGCCTCAGCAGAACGTCGTAGACGGCGGTGGAGATGACGGTTTTGAAAAATGCTTGCAGCCAGCTGCTGAAGAAGTTGTAGAACAGGGTGGTGAGCCCCAGAGGAATCAGCAGCAGGTAGTATTCCGATAGCAGCGGAGACTCTTTGGCAAAGTAGCGCATGACCGGCTCCTTGAACCACAGAAAGAGCAGGGTGAAGAGCACGAATCCGATGCTGATACCCAGCGCCGACCAGAAAAACAGACCGTTATGACGACGGTCGGGGGTGCGGAAAAACGGGAAGAACTTGACAACCGTGGAGTTGATACCCAGCGCCGACAGTTGGGCATAGATCATCGCCAGGGAGACCAGAATGCTGGTCAAACCCACCTGTTCTTCGCTCAGAAAGTTGGGGAACAGGAGAATTTTGTTCACATAGCCGATGGCCGCTCCGGCATAGGAGAGGATGGTGATCGATATGCTGTTCGCCTCAAAAACGGTTTCGGGGTTTTACTGGAAATATCCCCGGGAGTTTGAAAAGGGTTGAGGAGCGGGATCGGACCTGCTTGTAAAGGGGATGCACAGGCGGCCTTGGGGTCCCGATCCATCGGAAATCGGATGAAACGACCTGGCCTCAGGAAAAGGACAGGTCGTTTCAGAAAGTTTCCGGGCTTCGATGGGAGACAGGTCTGGAAGATTCGCGTTCCCGAACCACCGGGGCAGCACCGTATCTTCAGGGTGACTTCTCCAGGGAAGCCTTGTGTGTTACATACGTTCGGGTACCCCGATGCCCAGCAGGGCCATCCCCGAGGCGATGATGCGGGCTACCGTGGCCGAAAGAGCCAGGCGCAGGGACTGTTTGGCCGGATCGCTTTCGCGCATGATCGGGAAGTCGTGGTAGTAACCGTTGTATCCTTTGGCCAGTTCATACACATAGTTGGCGATCAGAGCCGGCGAGAAATTGGAGGCGGCAGCTTTCACCGTAGCCGGATATTCGGTCAGCATCTGGATGAGGGCCGTTTCTTCGGGCACCAACAGCGACCCGTCGATCTGGGTGGCCGGTACGATACCCGCTTCGGCGGCTTTGCGCAGTACCGATTTGATACGGGCGTGGGTATATTGGATGAAGGGGCCGGTGTTGCCGTTGAAGTCGATGGATTCTTTGGGGTCGAAGAGCATGGTCTTGCGCGGGTCGACCTTCAGAATGAAGTATTTGAGGGCACCCAAACCGACCATGTGGCAGATGTCGTGGATCTCTTCCTGGCTCAGACCGTCCAGTTTGCCCAGCTCCTGCGACATCTCGCGGGCGGTTTCCACCATCGCTTCGATCAGGTCATCGGCATCGACCACCGTACCTTCACGTGATTTCATCTTGCCTTCGGGCAGTTCCACCATCCCGTATGACAGGTGGGTGATGTGGTCGGCCCATTCGTAACCCAGCTTGCCGAGAATGAGTTTCAGCACCTGGAAGTGGTAGTTCTGTTCGTTACCCACCACGTAGATCATGTCGTCGAGGTTTTCCTCCTTGAAGCGGGTGTAGGCCGTTCCCAGGTCCTGAGTCATATAGACCGAGGTGCCGTCACCGCGCAGCAACAGCTTCTGGTCGAGGCCGTCGGCCGTCAGGTCGATCCACACCGAACCGTCCTCCTTGCGGAAGAAGATCCCTTTATCGAGCCCTTCCTGCACGATGGATTTTCCCAGCAGGTAGGTTTGCGATTCGTAGTACACTTTGTCGAAGCTGACGCCCATTTCGCGATAGGTCTTGTCGAAACCTTCGTACACCCAGCCATTCATGGTCTGCCACAACTGGTAGATTTCGGGGTCTTTGGCTTCCCATTTGCGCAACATTTCCTGCGCCTGTTTCATGATCGGAGCCTCTTTCTTGGCGGTATCTTCGTCCATACCCTGTGCCATCAGCTCCTTGATCTGTTCTTTATAGGCTTTGTCGAAGGCTACGTAATATTTTCCTACCAGGTGGTCGCCCTTCATGCCCGACGAAGCCGGCGTTTCACCGTTGCCGAAGAGCTGCCAGGCCAACATCGACTTGCAGATGTGAATCCCCCGGTCGTTCACCAGATTGACCTTCATGACCCGATTGCCGTCGGCTTCCAGAATGCGGGAAACCGAATACCCCAACAGGTTGTTGCGGATGTGTCCCAGGTGGAGGGGTTTGTTGGTGTTGGGCGAGGAGTATTCCACCATGATGTGGCGTCCGGTAGAGGTTCCTTGACCGAAGGTCGGGTTGGCGAGGATGTCCGATAACTGCTGGCCCCAGAAGGCCCCGCTCAGCGAAAGGTTCAGAAAGCCTTTGATGACGTTGAAGCCGGAGATTTCGGGCGTAGAGGCCACCAGTGCCTGGCCGATTTCTTCCGCGGTCTGTTCCGGTTTCTTGCGGCTGGCGCGAAGCAGCGGAAAGACCACCAGCGTCATGTCGCCTTCGAATTCTTTGCGGGTTTTTTGCAGTTGAATGGCCTCGGGAGCCACTTCGCCATATAGAGAGGTGACGGTTGCCGTCACCTTGTCGAGCAGGAATTTTTCGATGTCCATGGGTATAATGCTTGCAATTTTGTCGGTAAAGATAGCTATTTTTGTGCGGAAAATCCCAATAAACGTGAAAATTGCCGACATAGAACTGGGTGATAAGCCGTTGTTTCTGGCTCCGATGGAGGATGTGACCGATCCTTCGTTCCGTTTCATGTGCAAACGTTACGGAGCTGATATGGTCTATACGGAGTTTATCTCCAGCGACGGACTGATCCGCGACGCCGCAAAAAGCCTGGCGAAACTAAAAATATATGATTATGAACGTCCGGTGGGCATTCAGCTCTACGGACACGAGATCGAACCGATGGTCGAAGCGGCTCGGGTGGCCGAGGCGGCCGGACCCGATCTGATCGATATCAATTTCGGGTGCCCGGTGCGGAAGATTGCCACGCGCGGGGCCGGAAGCGGCATGATGCGCGATGTACCCAAAATGGTGGAGATGACCCGTCGGATTGTGGAGGCGGTGTCGCTGCCGGTGACGGTCAAGACGCGCTTGGGCTGGGACGAGGATTCCAAAAACATTGTCGAGATCGCCGAACGTTTGCAGGATGTGGGTATTGCGGCCCTGACCATTCACGGACGCACCCGGGCGCAGTTGTATCGGGGCGAGGCCGACTGGACCCTGATCGGCGAGGTGAAACGCAATCCGCGGATGCACATTCCGATCATCGGGAACGGGGATATCACTTCCGCTCAGGGGGCTGCGCAGGCGTTCGAACGTTACGGCGTCGATGGAGTGATGATCGGACGGGCTACTTATGGTCGTCCGTGGATTTTCCGGGAGATCCGCCACTATCTGGATACCGGTGAATTGCTCCCGCAACCTACCGTGCGCGAACGGGTGGAGCTGGCTAAGTTGCATCTGGCCAAATCTTTGGAATTCAAGGGCGAGAAGGTGGGTGTGCTTGAAATGCGCCGTCATCTCTCCTGTTATTTTAAAGGACTGCCCGATTTCAAGGCGACGCGGCTGAAACTGGTGACGGCCAACGATCCGGCAGAGATTGTCGACACTTTGGAATATGTGGCGCAGCGATGGGGGGATTTCGATACGACGGAGATCATTCCCGCACCTCTGTCTCATGAGGTATAATTTGTAGGACGGTTCGGTGCTGCCAGTCTTTCCAAAAGAGGGGTTTGGGTCGGAACGCCAGACTGTTCTTGTGGAAAGGTTCTATGGGTGAAGCTATTGGAGGATCAGCGGAAAGGAGAGCCCAGAGAAGGAAGGTGTCTGGTCGCCGATTGGAAAAGGATCGTTTGGAAAAAGTGGACTTGTGCAGTTCAGCAGATGTGTGCGGTTCCGGTTCGTGGATGTTTCTCTATTTTGAAAAGTCTGTTTAAAAAACCTGAGGGAAAATGACGAAACGACGCAGATGATTCGTTGTTTTTCCTGAAGAAATAATCGTACATTTGCTCTCGGAGGAGGTGTCGCTCCGACAAACGGCCCCGCATAGAAAAATCGCTTTGTAGAAATGATTGACCCTCAGGATGAAAAAGAGATCATGACCGATTCTTCCGATTCGGACAATGTGCGTTCGCGTCGGTTGGCCGCTCCGAAGGTCGATCCGCGGGAAGCCTTGCCTCGGGAGGATGAAGAACGTTCCGCTGCGTCCGGCACGGAAAAACGCCGGGCACGTCAAGCGCAGACCTCCGCGGAAACGGACTCGGATACTGCGTCGGAGGAGAAAGCTGCGGCGAATCCGAAAGCGCGTCGTCCGTTCCGCTTGGAAGAGTATATCGGGCAGGTGCTCTCGGGGAATATCCTGACCCGGGCCGAAGTGCGTCGCCGTTATCCGTATATCTTTTTCATGGCGTTGCTCATGCTGCTGTATATCGCCAATGGTTATCACATCCAGAAACTCCATCGTCGTCACGATAAATTGACCGCTCAGCTGAAGGAACTGCGCTCCCGGGCGCTGACGCTGTCGTCCATCCGGATGACCGCCACGCGTCAGAGCGAGATTGTTAAAGAACTTCAAGAACGGGGCATCCCCCTGCATGAGTCGCTGGTTCCCCCTCAAGTAATCGACAAGTAACCCATGGCCGAACAAAAAAAGACCGATATTAAAAAGGCGATTCTGGTACGGGTGCGGGTGCTTTACGTGCTGTTTTTCTCGATCGGGGTCGCGATTGCCGGCAAGATACTCTACATTCAGTACGGGCCTAAGGGGGAAGACCTGCGTAGCCGGGGAACGAAAATTACCTATGAGCGGGTGCAGATCGATGCTGAACGAGGCGATATTCTCTCGTGGGACGGCCGGATTTTGGCTACTTCGGTTCCGACCTATGAAGTGCGGATGGACTTTGCCGCACAAGGCCTGGCCGATTCGACCTTTATGAAGAATGTCGATTCGTTGGCTTATTGTCTGAGTACTTTTTTCGGGGATCGCAGTGCGTCGGCCTATCGGGAAAAGTTGATGAGCGCCCATCGCAACAAGAAGAAAAATCGTTTTGTGCTGCTCTCTCCGCGGCGTGTCAATCATTTGGAGATCAAAGAAATCGCTAAATTTCCCATTTTCCGTTTAGGACAAAATCGAGGAGGATTCATTCCTGTGCAGATCAACCGGAGGTTGTTGCCTCACGGTTCGTTGGCATCGCGAACGATCGGGATGGTTAATGAAGCGGGAACCAAACTGGGCATCGAGGGGGCTTATGACTCCATTCTGCGGGGGGTGAATGGCAATGTGATGATGCAGCGCATCTCGGGGAGTTTCCGGATTCCGGTGCCTGACGAGTTGAGCGTCGATCCGGTGGACGGTATCGATGTGGTGACGACCCTGGATGTCGATGTGCAGGATGTGGCCGAAACCGCTCTGCGCAAGCAGTTGATTGCCGGCGATGCCGACTGGGGGACGGCGGTGCTGATGGAGGTTTCGACCGGGGAGATCCGGGCCATCGCCAACCTGACCCGTCGGGGCGAGGGAAAATATGTGGAAGACTTCAATTATGCCATCGGAAAAAACTTTGAACCGGGGTCGACGTTTAAACTGGCTTCGTTGATGACCCTGTTGGATGAAGGCGGGGCAAGCCTCGATGAGATGTTCGATACGCGTCCCGGAACCGTCATGGTCGGTCGGGCCAAGGTGGTCGATACGCACAATTACGGGGAACTGACCCTCAAGGGAGTGTTTGAAAAATCCTCTAATGTGGGCTTTGCCCTGGCAGTCAATAAATATTTTCGCGATAAACCCGAACGTTTTGTGAACCATCTGCGCAAGATGGGGCTTGACAAACCGATGGATCTGCAGATCGCGGGGGAGGCACCGTCGGTGATTCGCGGGCCCGAAGATCGTTGGTGGGACGGAACCACGCTGACGATGATGGCTTATGGGTATGCTTTGCGGTTGTCGCCGCTCAAAACCCTGAGTTTCTATAATGCGGTGGCCAACAACGGGAAAATGGTTAAACCGAAATTCGTCCGTGAGCTGCGTCAGTATGGACAGACCTTGCGGAGTTACCCGACGGAGGTGATGGTCTCCTCGATCGGGTCGGATGAGGTGATTCGCCAGGTGCAGGAGGCCATGCGTGGCGTGGTGGATGAGGGGACGGCCCGTTATATTTTGAAGAATCCTTATTATAAGGTGGCGGCCAAGACCGGTACGGCGCAGATCTCGTTGGCCGAAATTTATAAAGGTGGACGGGGTTATAAGGATCGTTTCGGAGGGCGTCACTATCTGGCAACGCTGGTGGGCTATTTCCCGGCCGATAAACCGCGATACAGTTGCATCGTGGCGATCAAAACCTATCATGGGCCGGGACGTCGGGGGACCTATTATGGGGCCTCGTTGGCGGGGCCGGTTTTTCGGGCGATTGCCGACCGGGTGTATGCACAGAGCATTTCGTGGCAATCCCCGCTGTCTGAACGGCGCGATAAGGTGACCGAACAGCCCCCGCTGAAATCGGGACGGGTAGAGGAGATGAGGCAGGTGGCGAGCCGTTTTCATGTCTCAGCACTGGAGTTCCCTCGCGGGGCGACCTGGATGAATTTCGAGACACGGGACACATTGCCGCCCGAAGCCGTGACCATTACCCCGCTGGAAGGAACGGTTCCCGATGTGGTGGGGATGGGTCTCAAGGATGCGATCTATCTGTTGGAAAAATCCGGACTGGTGGTTTCGTTCAGTGGAGTGGGTGTCGTGCAAAGCCAG
This sequence comes from Alistipes sp., assembly GCA_019422485.1. GTDB lineage: Bacteria > Bacteroidota > Bacteroidia > Bacteroidales > Rikenellaceae > Alistipes_A. The sequence continues at coordinate 27,054 of JAHZDG010000003.1, forward strand.
TCGTTCAAACCGGGTACCCGTGTCAATCGGGGCAGTTTGATCTCCCTGCGTTTGGGAATGCCCGACCATAAGGATTAACCATCATCCTGCGTGCTGCGGCATGAGTGCCCCGGAGAATCTGTTGTCGGGATGGATGCGGCCGGTCAGAAAGGAGAAAAACGGTATGATGCGGAACGGAAGGTGGCGGATGGAGAACCGAGGACAGAGGCAAAAACCTTCAAAAACCGAATAGCCGGATGAGAAAACCTCTATTTTAGGGTGGTGGCTGAGGTGGTCTTAAAATAAATGGTATATTTGTACAATATGTGCCAAGGCGCATAAACAAGACCCGGAAGAGAACGTGCGACATCGTTGGAAATATATCATAGGCCTGTTGCTGGTCGTATGGGGTGTGCTGCATACCGCGCTCGATTCCTCGGAGCTTTGGGCTTCGGAGCAGGAATCGGGGATAGCTATGGAATCTTCTGTCGGTCTTCTCTCCCCGCAGAATGAAGATTTGGGCCGGCTCATCATGCAGAGTCTGAGCAGCGATCGACTGCCCAGTACCTATGCCCAACAGACGGGACGCGTGTTGTTGCCCGTCCTTAGATGGAATCCGCATCTCCGGTGGACGTACGGGGAGACCGCCCGAAGGGTGGAGTTGATCTGTTGGCGGAAAAATCACGTACAACGAAAATCGGAAGCCCGTATCCGGGCTGCGCAGGACGAGTCGGGATATTATGTCTTCGCTCTGCGCAAAATCATCATTTAGCGGTCAGTTGAACGAATGTGTTCCCCGGTTCTTTGACAGGAGCCGGGGCGAATGGCGTTTCCCCGAGGGGGAAGAGGCCTGCTTTGTGTCAACTTTTTTCTAACCAAATGATGATTTATAGCTATTATGGAAACCTTTGAAAATATCAATGATGTACTCTATCAAGTAAATACGGACATTGTTCGTCGCAAGAAAAATCCGGTTCTGCCGATTCTGGTCGGGGTGTGCGGGGTGGCTCTGACGATCTGGAGCCTGAATGCAACAGCTCTGGAGGACAAGGCGAATCTTTCGGCGGCGTTGTTGTTTCTGGGAATTGTGCTGATTCTGGTCGGCGTGGTGGCTACCATTCGTGCCTTCACCTCGTCATGTCCGTACTATCGTCCCACGGGCGAACGTCTCTATCGCAGCGAACGCTTTTTTGATCAGAAGGATAAACGGGCTCTGTGTCAGGCCCTGGAAGCCGGAGAGGTCGAAACGGTAGCCGCTTTGCCGCGCAGCGAAACTTCGGGGGTGGTGCTGACGATTTTTTCGACGCGGAGCGGGTCTTGCACCTTGGTTCAGGTCGCGGAATATGTTCCCCATCGTTTTGTGCCGATCACCTCGGTGGTGTCGTTCACCCAGGAACAGGCCAAGATCGTGCGTGCCTTGGTGTAGCATCCTGACAAAGCGACGACTGAAGTTATGCACCTTGGGAACCCCAAGGTGTATAATGCATCAGACTATGTAAAATACTAGGGAGTCGGCAGAGGTTGGTGATTGTCCTGAATGTCGTTTCGGAATGAATGACAGGAGGAAAAGACTACTTACCGATGTTCCTCAAAGAAAGAGAGAAAGGAAGTATATGTCCTTTCTCTCTTTTTTATTGTTCGATTGGATGAACGGAAAATTGAACATAAAAAAAGAAAAATAAGACATTTCTATAAAAGAAATATTATCTTTGCCCGAGTTGGAATATCAGGATTCCGGGAAGGAGCGAACATGAAATGGATCAGACGAATATTGGGGTATGTGTGTGGACTGGTATTATTGGTCCTGTTGTTGAATGTCGTTAGTTATGTGGGGGTTCCGGTGTATCGGTTTGCTCCGGGCAGCTCTTTCTCCGGCGACAGTATTTATGATCCGTATCAGGATGTTGATCCTTCCCAATGGCGAAAAGCTAACTTCCATGCCCATCAACGTGAACGTAAATATGAAACCTATACCCCGGATCAGTTTTTTGCCGCCTATCGTCAGCATGGGTATGATATTATCGGACTCTCCGATCATTGTTATCTGAATTACGCCCACCAGGAACGGCCCGGCTTCATCCCGACTTATGAGTTCGGTTGGGGGATCAATAAGGCGCATTTTCTGATGATGGGGGCTTCGTACACTACGTTGCGGGATTTCCCCTTTACGCTGATCCCTTCACAGTTGCAGCATACGCTTCGGCGGTTGCATTCCCAGGCTCGCTTGGTGGTGCTCAATCATCCCGGGCAACTGCGGGGCATCGATCATCGGGTGTATGAACGTCTTCGGGGCTATGACCTCTTGGAAATCAATCCCGATAACGGGGCGGAAAATTCGATCCCGTGCTGGGACCGGGCGCTTTCGTCGGGGATTTACGCCAATCTGATTGCCAATGACGATGCACATACCGTGTCGTTTCGAGGTAGCTTTTTCCAACGCTGCTATACCATGATCAATACCCCGGTGTTGGATGAGTATCATATTCTGTCTTCGCTGAAAAAGGGACAGAGCTATGCCGTTCGCGTGACGCCGGAACTCAATCAGCGGCCTCGTCCGCATGAAGGATTGCCGACGATTCAGGAAATCGGTTTGCGGGAAAATGGAACGGTGCATGTAGCCCTGAGCGAGCCGGCCCGTGAAATCCATTTCGTGGGACAGAACGGGGAAATTCGTTCGGAATGTCATGATGTGGCCGAAGCATCCTATCAGTTTACCCCGACCGATACTTATATTCGGGTGGAAGCCGTGTTCCCTTCCGGGGCGGAAATTTATACCAATCCTTTTGTGAGAACTTCCGGTGTGCAACCGGTGAATGTTTTTGTGCCCGATATTCATTGGCCGTTTACGATTCTGCTCAATCTGCTGTGGATTCAGGTTTTCTTTATGCTCTGTTTCTGCATCGCGGCATTGTGGCGGGTATTGCCTCGCCATTGGCGTCCGGATTGGGTCCCGGTATCGTTGTGGGGTCGCTAATCGGCCCGAAGCGCAAGATTTAAAGCCCCCGGAGAGAGACTGGAATTCTCTTCGGGGGCTTTTCCTGTAAATAAATAATCTTTCCGTGGGGAATGTTCCTTGACAATCTGTATATTTGTAAAATAGAAATACTCTATTCCGATGTTATCGAAACTTTTGCAGGGCGTGGAAGTGCTTGACCTGGTGGGGGATGCTTCCGTGCAGATAAGTGCCTTGGCGTTCGATTCCCGTCAGGTGGGACCCGGAACGCTTTTTTTTGCCACCCGGGGGACCCGGGTCGACGGACACGATTATATCGAAGCGGCCGTGGCCGGTGGAGCTGCGGCTGTGGTGTGTGAGACCTTGCCGGAACAACGGGCTTCGGGCGTGACCTATGTCCGGGTGCCCGATTCGACCGTGGCGTTGGGGCTGATGGCCTCGAACTTCTATGACCGCCCGAGCGAAAAACTCAAGCTGGTCGGCGTGACCGGTACCAACGGAAAAACAACCACCGCGACCTTGTTGTACGACCTGTTTCGTAAATTGGGGTATAAGGTCGGCCTGATCTCGACGGTGGTCTATCGCATCGACGACCGCCGCATCGATTCGACCCATACGACACCCGACAGCATTCGTCTGAATGAAATGTTGGCGGAGATGGTGGAAGCCGGTTGTGCCTATTGTTTCATGGAGGTCAGCTCGCATTCGTTGGTACAGCATCGGACGGTGGGTCTGACGTTTGCCGGGGGAATGTTCAGCAACATCACCCACGACCATCTCGACTATCATAAAACGTTTGCCGAATACATCAAGGCCAAAAAACTATTTTTTGACGGACTGCCGCGCGGGGCTTTTGCCCTGACCAATGTCGACGACCGGAACGGGATGGTGATGGTCCAGAATACGAAGGCCGAGGTGAAAACCTACTCCCTGAAGTCGTTTGCGGATTTCCGCTGCCGGATCGTGGAGATGCTCATCGATGGAATGTTGTTGAATCTCAACGACCGCGAGGTGTGGGTGAATTTCCTGGGGCGCTTCAATGCCTATAATCTGACCGGTGTCTACGGGGCTGCTCTGTTGTTAGGGGCCGATCGGGATGAGGTGCTGCGGATTCTGAGCGAACTGCATCCGGTGGATGGCCGTTTCGAGGCGATCCGTTCGAAAGAGGGGGTGACCGCTATCGTGGACTATGCCCATACGCCCGATGCCTTGCAGAATGTGATCGATACCATCAACGAGATCCGGACGCCCGACCATCATCTGTATGTGGTAGTGGGGTGTGGTGGAAACCGTGACGCCACGAAGCGTCCCGAAATGGCTCACATTGCCGCTTCGGGAGGTGATATGGCGATTCTGACGTCGGATAACCCCCGCCTGGAGGATCCCGAGGCGATCATTGAACAGATGAAGGCCGGGCTCGAACCGGGGGACCGTTATCTGGCGATCACCAATCGCCGGGAGGCTATTCGGACGGCGGTGACGCTGGCCCGTCCGGGGGATATTATTCTGGTGGCCGGTAAAGGACATGAAACCTATCAGGACGCCGGGGGAGTGAAGAGTCATTTCGATGACCGGGAAGAGGTGAGACAGGCGATGCACATAGTACCCACTGTTTAAACCTTTCAATCTATGAAACGTCTCTTGTTGTTTTTGTTAGTTTCGATGTTTATTTCCGTAGGGGGAGTGATGGCCCAATCCGAGGAGGGAGCTGAAGCGGTGATGCAGGGAGGAGACGAGTACATGACGAGCAGACCGATCTCTGTGGGTCGGAATTTGATCAGCGGTCAGCCCTTGTCGGGCATAGCGTATGATTTCGGAGAGCGGATCGATGATATTTATATCGATTCGGTTTCCCGGACGGCTACGGTGCAGGTTCGGGGCATAACCCAGAACGGCAAATATCTACAGAATCGAGGTTATTTGGTCATGTTAGATTTGCAGAAAGGCCAGGTGCGATGGAGTCGTCCTATGGTTTTCCCCTATGGGAAGAGCGGCGTGTATCAGGACGGCGACTTTCTGTTATATAACGACGGTCGCAAAACGTTTTGTCTGAGTATGATGGATGGCCGTCCCCAGTGGGAGTCCCGTTATGATTTCTGGTATGTGGACAGGGATTCGACCCGACGGTTAGGTTTGGGCTATTTGGTATATTCGGCTTTGGAGGTGAAGATTTTTGGGAGTGTGGATCTGAATACTGGGGAACGAGTCTGGAGACGTCGACTTCCTTATGAGCCGTGGAACGATATTTATCGTCTGAATGATACGACCTTATTGGTTTTTTCTTCCGGTTTGTATCAAATCAACGTGTCGACCGGAGAAGGATGGGATTATGTCGCAGCAACCTCCAAACCAAATGATCTGAAGTGGAAGGATTTGGCGAAGGAGCTGAATCTTCAAGGTTCGATTTTTTTGAGGAGTAGTGCATTTCTGGGAAGTCCTATGAATCAAATCAGGGGATTATATTCGGATCTTGTAATTACGGATGATCGGATCTATTTCAGCTGTGCCGACCGGATGGTGGCCCTGGATCGAAACGGTCAGCTGCAGTGGGAATGGAAACTGCCTGAAAATATTGCCAGTTATTCGGAACTGCTTCCCTCTGATTCGGTACTTTATTTGGTAGGAAGAGGGTTTGCATTTCTATCGGGACAAGTGGTTACCTATGGGCGACCGTTCTTTGCCGCCTATGATCAGCAGAGCGGTAAACCGATTTTCTTTAACGTGATCGACCAGCGGAAATGTCAGATCCGGGCTATCCGACCCATTATGGACAGTCTGGTGTTCGTGACGGAGGATCGGATCGATTGCCGGAGTTTGCAGGACGGACTCAGCGGTCGGGAAGTGTTGATCGATACGGCCCAATACGGGGAAGTGATCCGGGATGTCGATCCGGAACTCTATTTCAGACGGGATGCCCAGACCGGGAAATTCACTCACGTCGTGGGTTCGTTGGATTCCTGGGGGGTGTATACGACAAAAAAGAAACTGTTGCTGCTGGACAAACAACAGCAGATTGCTGAAGTGTTAGAGCTCGATTCGTTATATTATCTGCGGGACAAACGAGACAATCTGTCGTTGTTGCGGCGGGATAACATTTCGTGTCTGGTGGATGACAATGGAACGCTGCTGGCCGAGGTGCAGACTCCGACGGTTCCGGTGTGGATCGGCACGCAATGGTTTGTGAGTGTTCCGAAAGGAATTATGCGGCTGGATATCGGCGATATTTTCCGCCAACGGTATCAGCAGCTGGGCGATGAACCGGAAAAACTCTTGGGTCAGTGGGCCCAGAAACCGGAAAATCCAATTGCGTTAATCGATTAATGATATGCTATATCTTTTACTAAAGTATCTGTCTCAACATTTTGATGTACCCGGTATCGGGATGTTTATGTCGTTGTCGTTCCGGGCTTCGATGGGGGTGATTCTGGCCCTGGCGATCGGAATGATTTTCGGACGACGCATTATCCGCCTCTTGCAGCGCCACCAGATCGGGGAAGAGGTGCGAAACCTGGGGCTCGAAGGCCAGCTCCAGAAACGGGGAACCCCTACGATGGGCGGATTGATTATTCTGGCTGCGATCCTGATTCCGATTCTGCTGTTCGGTGACCTGACCAATGTGTATGTCTGGTTGATGATCATTTCGACCGTCTGGTTGGGGCTGATCGGCTTCCTGGATGATTACATTAAGGTTTTTCGTAAAAACAAGGACGGTCTCAAAGGCCGCTTCAAAGTGGTCGGCCAGGTGGGACTGGGAATTATCGTGGGGTGTGTGATGTGGATGAGCCCCGATATCGTCATCAAGGAAAAACAGGCGACCCGGAGTGAAGAGACTCACCTCGAATATGTGGATAACAACGGCGCCCGCAATGCCGTCTATATGGGGCCGGCTCAGAAAAGCAACAAAACGACCATTCCGTTCATTAAGGATAACGAGTTCGACTATCGTTGGTTGGTGCCGGGGGATGGCCCGACGAGTGAAAAACTCAGTTGGATCGTGTATGTGCTGGTGGCCATTCTGGTCATTACGGCGGTCTCCAACGGGGCGAACCTGACCGACGGATTGGACGGGCTGGCCTCGGGGGTCTCGGCCTTTATCGTGATCGTGCTGGGGGCGTTAGCCTATCTGTCGGGGAACGTCATCTATGCCGATTACCTCAATATCATGTATATCCCTACCAGCGGTGAACTGGTGGTGTTTGCGACTATCTTTGCCGGGGCCTTGATCGGTTTCCTGTGGTACAACTGTTACCCGGCGCAGGTGTTTATGGGCGATACGGGATCGTTGGCCATTGGGGGGATCATTGCGGTGTTTGCGCTGCTGATCCGCAAGGAGTTGTTGCTGCCGATACTTTGCGGGATTTTCTTTGTGGAAAGCCTGTCGGTGATTATTCAGGTGACTTATTTCAAATATACCAAACGAAAATATGGCGAGGGCCGACGGATATTCCTGATGTCGCCCCTGCACCACCACTACCAGAAGAAAGGCTATTTCGAGTCGAAAATCGTCGTTCGATTCTGGATCGTGCAGCTGTTGTTGGCCGCCATTACGCTGGTAACGCTTAAAATTCGATAAATCGTCATGGAAAGAATCGTCGTATTGGGAGGAGGCGAAAGCGGCTGCGGCTCGGCGGTATTGGCTCGGGTCAAAGGCCTGGATGTGTTTTTGTCCGATGCTGGACAGATTGCCCCCAAATATAAAACGCTGCTCGAACAATGGAATGTCCCCTATGAAGAGGGTGGACATACTTCGGAGAAGATTTTGTCGGCCGATCGGGTGGTGAAAAGCCCCGGGATTCCGGATAAGGCGCCGATGGTGAAGGCCGTACGTGAAAAGGGAATTCCGGTGATTTCGGAGATCGAGTTTGCCGGCGCCTATACCGACGCGAAAACGATTTGCATCACGGGCAGCAATGGCAAAACTACCACGACGACGCTGATCTATGAGATGCTCTCTCAGGCCGGTCTGAACGTGGGGCTGGCGGGCAACATCGGCGAAAGTTTTGCACTGGCCGTGGCGACCCGTTCCTACGATTGGTATGTGATCGAACTGAGCAGTTTCCAGCTTGATGGAATGTATGATTTCCGGGCCGATATCGGAGTGCTGATGAACATCACCCCCGACCATTTGGATCGGTATAACTACTGTTTCCAGAACTATATCGACAGTAAGTTCCGCATTATTCAGAACCAGCGTCCGGAAGATCGCTTTATCTATTGTGCCGACGATCCGGTGACGAAGGAAAATCTCGCCCACCATCCGCTGATGATGCAGACTCTGCCGTTCGGGGTCTATACCGTGGATGGGTGCAGCGCGACCTTGCATGACGGGATGATCCATGCCGAAACCGACGGCCGACGGTTGGATATTGCGGTGAGCGAGCTGCCGTTGCTGGGGGTGCATAACCTCTATAACGTTATGGCGGCTTCGTTGGCGGCGCTGTCGGTCGGGGTGGCGCCGGAAAGCATTGCTCGGACGCTGCGGACGTTCCGTGGAGTGGAACACCGCTTGGAACCCTGCGGAGAAATCAACGGAGTGCTGTATATCAACGACTCCAAGGCGACCAATGTCGATTCGGTGTTCTATGCCCTGGGAGGGATGACCCGTCCGGTGGTATGGATCGCCGGAGGTACGGACAAAGGTAACGAGTACGACCGTCTTTATGCCTTGGCCGAAGAGAAGGTGAAGGCGCTGGTATGTATGGGGCTCGATAATGCCAAATTGGTGCGCAGTTTCACCGGGCGGGTGCCTCGGGTGTTCGATACGGCCTCGTTGGATGAGGCGATGCGGGCGGTGGCTGAGGTGGCCGAACCGGGGGATGTGGTGTTGTTGTCGCCGGCCTGTGCCAGTTTCGACCTCTTTAAGAATTACGAAGACCGGGGCCGTCAGTTCAAGGCTGCCGTTGAGGCGCTGAAAAAATAGGTGTGTCGCAGGGTCCTGGCTGAGGCGTGAATGTCTTAGTTGGGGCGGGCGATTGTGCTGTCTGCGTGGATTCAACGAAGGCGGAGGTATTGACCGTTCGGCTTTCCCCTGAAAGGGATCCGAGAATTCGGACGAGGTTACAAGAATGGGGTGGAACGACTGCCAACGTTCGGAAGCGGCAGCATGCTCAGGTTGGTTTGCCGAATGCCTCGGATAGAAGGACGGGACACAAACCCGGTGTCATATGAACGGCGGGAAACGGTAATCCCCGAACAAGGCGTACGGTGGAATCCGATTCGCGGGCAGGATAATTAATTGACCATATGGAGGGTGACGGAAGAGAATCCGGCCGCCCTTTGATTTTCAAAAGAATGAACGAACAGAACCCTTCAAAAGAGACTCAGGTTCAGGCAGGATTTTTCGATCGGCTCTTCAGCGGCGATCGGGTGCTGTGGATTGTTATCGCCTTTCTGGCAGTATTTTCGCTGTTGGTGGTCTACTCCTCGACTGCTTCGATGGCCTATCGAAAAGCCGGTGGCGATACGGCGCATTATTTCTTTTCTCAGTTGAAATTCATCGTGTTGGGATTCCTGATCATGATTGCCGTACACCGAATCAATTACCAGAGATATGTACGCTTTACGACTCTGATGTTTTGGCTGGCCTTGGGTATGATGGCTCTGACGTTTATCATCGGGGTCAATCTGAACAGTGCGGCCCGTTGGATTCGGGTGCCGTTGATCGGGGTGACGTTCCAGCCGTCGGATTTCTTGCGGGTGACGCTGATCGCTTTGCTGGCTCAGCAACTGGCCAAACGCCAAAGCTATATCGACAAGATTCCGATTCTGCCCGCGCTGACGCCGGGAGGTTGGGGGCGTAATCCGAAAAAAAATATGGATATTCTGCGATCGACCACCTTGCCGTTGTTGGGGCCGATTGCAGTGGCCTGTGCCGCGATTTTCGTCTCGAACTTCTCGACGGCGGCCATTACCTTCGGAACCTGTTGCGTGATGCTCTATATCGGGCGGGTCCGATTGAGCGAGTTGTGGCGGCTGATTGCCCTGGTCGTCGTGGCGATGGTGTTGGCGGTCACGGTGATGTATATCTTTAACATCGGTCGTTCGCATACCTGGGTCAATCGCTTGGGCTTGGGCGATGTCGTCAACCAGAGCGAACAGGTGCAGGCCCAGAGCGATGACGATAACCTGCAAAAAGAACAGGCGATGATTGCGATCGCTTCGGGGCAGATCACCGGGAAAGGGCCCGGTAATAGCACCCAACGTTCCAACCTGCCTCACGCCTATTCCGACTTTGCCTATGCGTTCATTGTCGAAGAATATGGTTTCATAGGGGCGGTGGGGATTTTATTTCTGTATCTTTGTATTTTCTTCCGAGGAATCGTTATCTTTCAGCGTTGTGGAACGGCGCTGCCCAGTCTGTTGGTCTTGGGGCTGAGTCTGATGATCACCCTGCAGGCGATCAGTAATATGATGGTCTCCGTGGGGTATTTCCCGGTGACGGGACAGACTCTGCCGTTGATCAGTCTGGGGGGGTCGTCGGTGATTTTTACCAGCTTGGCGCTGGGGATGATCTTGGGGGTCAGCCGTCAGATGAAAGAACAGTCGCTGGATCGGCCCAAGAACGAATCCTTATTAGAATAGATCATGATGGATAAACTGAACGTGATTTTAAGCGGTGGCGGAACGGGTGGACACATCTATCCGGCTGTAGCCGTGGCCGAAGCCCTGCAACGTCGTTTAGGCGACCGGGTCGAACTGTTGTTCGTGGGGGCCGAAGGCAAAATGGAGATGGAAAAGGTTCCGGCCTTGGGGTATCGGATTGTCGGGTTACCGGTGGCGGGTCTGCAACGCCGCCTGACCCTGCGCAATCTGGCTTTCCCGTTCAAACTGTGGGCCTCGTATCTCAAAGCCCGTCGGGTGATTAAGGATTTCAAAGCCGATGTGGCAGTGGGATTCGGGGGTTATGCCAGCGCTCCGGTGCTGTGGGCGGCCCAGTTGATGGGAATCCCGACGATCATTCAGGAACAGAACAGCTATGCCGGAAAGGCCAATAAATGGTTGGCATCGAAGGCTACACGGATTTGTGTGGCTTACGAAGGGGCCGAACGCTTCTTTCCGAAAGACCGGATCGTGTTGACGGGGAATCCGTTGCGGGACCGGTTTGCCCGCAAGGGGGATTATCGGCGCGAAGCGTTGGAATATTTCGGGCTGAGTGCCGATAAGCCGGTGGTGCTGGTGGTCGGCGGCAGCCTGGGAACCCGCACCCTGAACAATATGATGAAAGCCAACGTCGACCGTATCGTGGCCGAAGGAAAACTGCAGGTGATCTGGCAGACCGGGAAGTATTACGAACGGGAGATGGATGAGTTTATGGCCGGTCGTCCGGCGGACGGTATCTGGCGGAATGCCTATATCGAACAGATGGACCTGGCGTATGCCGCTGCCGATATTGTGGTGGCTCGGGCCGGAGCCAATACGGTGTCGGAGTTGTGCCTGGTGGGCAAACCGGTGATTTTTGTGCCTTCGCCGAATGTGGCGGAAGATCATCAGACCAAAAACGCCCGGGCTTTGGAAGAGAAAGGGGCGGCGGTGTTGATTCCCGATGCGCGGGCCGTGACCGATGTATTCCCGCAGATCGAAGTGCTGTTGGGGGATTCGGCGCAGTTGGAACGCATGTCGAAGAATATCCTTGCCTTGGGAATCAGCGATTCGGCCGATCGGATCGTCAACGAGATTTTGGCTTCGGTAGGCTGGCGCGAACCGGAGAAGGCTTAGTGATTTTTCCCTCAAGACTTTTATGGGCTAAGGGGGTAAAGTCAGTTGTGGATCCACAGGACTGTGTCGGGCGACGCCTGTAAGCGGCCGGGAGCCGGAATAACGGACAGAGGAAGCCGGAGCGAAAGACCGTGGAGTGAGAGAGTATTCAGCTTACGGGAACAGGCGGTGTCGTCTGCATTCTGCATAAAGAGAAAACGGAAAAGCTCCGGGCGGGGAATCCGCGGGGAATTGTTTGAAGGAATTGTCAGGAAAAGTGAGTTATACGAACGTCTATTTTTTGGGGATCGGCGGCATCGGAATGAGTGCGCTGGCCCGTTATTTTGCCCATGAAGGGCGTCGGGTGGCCGGTTATGACCGGACACCGTCGGATCTGACCGCTGCGTTGGAAGCCGAAGGGATTGCGGTGACCTATGAGGATCGAGAGGAAACGATCCCCGAAGGGTTCAGAGACCCGGCGACGACGCTGGTGGTCTATACGCCGGCTTTGCCGCACGATCATCGGCAGTGGGCCTGGTTCCGTGAACGCGGGTTCGAGATTCTGAAACGCTCCCGCATGTTGGGCATCGTCTCGGAAGGCAAATACGTGATGGCTGTGGCCGGGACGCATGGAAAAACCACTACAACTACTTTGACGGCCTGGTTGAATCATCAGGCGGGCGGAGGCGGCAGTGCCTTTTTGGGTGGAATTTCCAAGAATTTCGGCAGCAATCTCGTGCTGGGAACCGGGGATCGTCTGGCGGTGGAGGCCGACGAGTTCGACCGCTCTTTCCTGCAGTTGCATCCCGATGCGGCCGTTGTTACCGCCGTCGACGCCGATCACCTCGATATATACGGAACGGTGGAGGCGGTGCGGGAAGCCTTCTCTCAGTTTATTGCCCAGATCAAGCCCGGAGGGGCGTTGATCCTCAAAGCCGGTGTTGAGTTGGCTTTGCCGGAGTCGGGGATTCGGATTTACCGGTATAGTTGTGATGAACCGGCTGATTTCTATGCGACGCGCATCCGTCTGATCGAGGGTGGACACTATCTGTTCGATGTGGTGTGTCCCGATCGGGTGATTCGGGATTGCACGTTGGGAGTCCCTGGGCGGGTCAATATCGAAAATGCCGTGGGTGCGGTTGCTCTGTTGTGGGTGGCCGGTTTCGATGAGGAGAAACTGCGCGAAGCCCTGGCTTCGTTCAGCGGCGTGAAACGTCGGTTCGACTTTTATATCAATACGCCTCGCCGAATCTATATGGATGACTATGCGCATCACCCCCGGGAGTTGCAGGCGACGATCACTTCGTTCCGGGCCATGTTTCCCGGCCGGAAACTGACGGTGGTCTTTCAGCCGCACCTCTATACCCGGACGCGGGATTTCTTCCAGGAGTTTGCCTCGGTGCTCTCTCAGGCCGACGAGGTCTTTTTGCTGCCGATCTATCCGGCCCGGGAGGAACCGATCGAAGGGGTTACCTCCGAAATGTTGCTGGACCGGATTACGGTGCCGGCCCGGGTGGTACAGAAGCCCGAACTGCTGGATGTATTGCGGCAGGAAAATCCGGAGGCGCTCATTACCTTCGGGGCTGGGGATATCGACCGCTTTTGTGAACCGATCGCCCGGATGTTGCGGGAACTGGATGCCTGAACCGATCAATCGACCGACCGATCTTGAAAAGACTCGTTTCCATACTGTTGGGGTTGTTGGCCTGGACGGCGATTTTTGTCTACATCGCGGTCAGTTCCCGCTATTGCTCCGACCAGAAGCGACAAACGTTGTGTCGTCGGATCGATGTGGTCGTGCAGGACAGCGATCGGATGAATTTCATTACGCCGGGAATGGTCCGGGCCTGGTTCGCCCGGGAGAAAAAGGAGATTTTCCAGCAGGAGATCACCCAGGTTAATCCCCTGGAAGTCGATGCCTTTATTCGGCGGCGGGGCTTTGTGCGTGATGTGCGGGTCTATACGACACTCGACGGGGTGCTGCACATCGAACTGACCCAACGTCGCCCGATCGCCCGGGTGAGTAGCGTCAATGGTTACAACTTTTATATCACCGAGGATAATTACATCCTGCCGACCCAACGACACGAGGTGGTCTACGTTCCGGTGATCACGGGAATGGTCTATCCTCCCTTTGAAAGAGATTATGTCGGAACCCTCCCTCAGACCGCGCATGAAGGCGAAAAAAAAGTGTCAAAAAATTACGTCTTTTTCTCTAATCTGATTAATTTTGTGAAATTCGTGAGAGAAGACGATTTTTGGAACTCATTTATCGTTCAGATCGATCTTCAGGGCGAGAACGACGGGTCAACATACGATCCTCAGGTGCGTATCGTGCCGCGTGTGGGCAATCAGGTGATTCTGCTCGGGAGCCTCGAAAACTATCCCGAAAAACTCGAACGCCTGATGCGTTTTTATCGCAACGGTATGGCCTATGAGTCGTGGGATCGTTACCGGTATATCGACGTGCGGTATGCCGGACAGGTGGTTTGCACGCCGTGAGGAGTTTCACGAGGGGATAGAAATCGAACAAGACAAGATAAAGGGCATATAACGTGGGAAACGGAGATTATATCGTAGCCATTGATTTGGGAACCAATACAGTGACGGCGGTTGTCGGCACGCCGGTGAGTGACGGCAAATTGCGGATCGTCGATTGTGAGATCGCTCCGATGCAGGGTATGGTGCGCGGTGAGATCAAGAATATCGAACTGGTGGCCCAGAGCATCAAGAAAGCGATCGAAGCGATTGAAGATCGTCTGCAAATCAAAATTATGGAAGCCTACGCCGGGATTTCGGGCCAACATATCCGTTGCGTGAAATACCCGTATTACGTTTTCGTGGGCCGCGACGAAATCCGCGAAGAAGACGTGCAGAAACTGCACGAAAGCATGGCCAATGTGCAGGCTCCCGATGGCGAAACCATTATTCAGATCATTCCTCAAAGCTATATCGTCGACGACGAAGAGACCTCCAGCCCGGTGGGATCGTTCGGCAACAAATTGGAAGCGACGTTCAATTTTGTGTTGGGCGACAGCAACTCCGTGAGCCGTATCAAACGGGTGCTTTCTCGGGTGAATATCCGTCAGTGCGGGCTCTATCTCAATGCCATTGCGGCGGCCGAGGCCGTAACGACCGAAGACGAACGTCAGGAAGGCGTAGCGGTGGTCGATATCGGAGCCGGTACGACCGAAGTGGCGGTGTTCTACAAAAAGACCATTCGTCACGTCTCCATTATTCCGATGGGCGGGAATGTCATCAACAAGGATATTCGTTCATACGGGATTCTCGAACGCCATGTCGAAAACTTGAAAGTCAAATACGGCAGTGCGTTGCGTGAAGGCGCTCCGGCTGATAAATACATCACCACTCCGGGTCTGAATGCTCGGGTTCCCAAGGAGATTTCGTTCCAGAACCTGGCTGCCATTATCGAAGCCCGGATGTTGGATATCATCGACTATGTGATGGAGCAGATCAAGGCGTCGGGTTATGCCGACAAGTTGGCCGGGGGTGTGGTGCTCACCGGGGGATCGGCTCAGATGAAGGATCTCGAAAAACTGTTTAAGAACTATACGGGCCTCGATGTGCGGGTGGCTGCGCCGGATGTTGTTTTGGACGAAGAGAGCGTTGACGCAGTGAAAACGCCGGCTTTTGCGACTGCCGTCGGTTTGTTGATCAAAGGCATGGCCAGCGGGAAAACCACCCGGACCGAAAAATCCCGTCCGGTGAATGCAGCCCCTCAGCGGCCGGCGCCTGCGTATGGAGAAAGCAATCCGTATGCGGTCAATGATCCGGAAGGACGTCCGACGATCAATGATCGTTACGGTCAGGGCGGACAGTATGGGGCGGCTGGCGATACGCCGTTCGAAGAGGAACAACCCGAAGAAACTCCGCAGAAGAGAGGTTTCCTGAATCGGATCAAGAAACGCATTGAAAAGGTCTTCGAAATGGATGTGATCGAAGACAACGAAATATAATCCGGTCGGGAGGACGGGTCGCTCTGTGAGCCGCCCGACGATCCGGCAGAACGGAAATTCCATCCGCCTCGCTGTTAACGAAAGAGAAAAAGAGATTATGCCAGATATTATCGAATTTGACCAACCGAAGATTTCCCCTTCGATCATCATGGTCGCCGGGGTAGGGGGTGGCGGCAGCAACGCTGTCAACTACATGTACGAACTGGGGATTGCCGATGTGTCGTTTATGGTGTGCAACACCGACCGTCAGGCTCTTTACCGCAGTCCGGTGCCGATTAAGGTTCGGCTGGGGGAATCCTTGACCCAGGGCCTCGGTGCGGGGAACAACCCTGAACGAGGTCGCGAAGCCGCTTTGGAAAGCCTCGACGAGATCGTGGAGATCTTTAAGCGGGAAGGCACCAAGATGGTCTTTATTACCGCCGGGATGGGCGGGGGTACCGGTACCGGTGCCGCCCCTGTGATTGCTAAAGCGGCGCGTGAACTGGGTATTCTGACGGTGGCCATCGTGACGCTGCCGTTCAAGACCGAAGGCCCCAAGCGTATGACGCATGCCTATGAAGGAATCGATCAGCTAAGACAGTATGTCGATTCGCTGCTGTTGATCAACAACGAAAATATCCAGGATATTTATGGGAAATTGACCTTGTCGGAAGCCTTCGGCAAGGCCGATGATATTTTGGCCACGGCCGCCAAGAGTATTGCCGAAGTCATTACCCGGGAAAATACGGTGAATGTCGACTTTGCCGATGTTCAGACGGTGATGCGTGACAGCGGAATCGCCTTGATGGGTTCCGGACGCGCTTCGGGGGAAGACCGGGCCATGGAGGTGGCCAATGCGGCTCTGACCTCTCCGCTGCTGAACCACAACGATATTATCGGGGCCAAAAATATCTTGATCAACATTACTTCGGGGGAAGAAGAAATCACCCTGGAAGAAACCTACCTGATCACAGAATACATCCAGGAACGTTCCGGAAACAATGCCGATATTATTTGGGGGGCAGGGACGGATCCTTCGTTGGGAAGCGACATCGAAGTGACGATCATCGCCACGGGATTTGCCGTAGAAACCATTGCCCAAAATTATACGCCTTTTGCGTCGCCGTTGCAGGCCCGTCTGGATGCCGCCCGTCAGGCGGCCGAAGCGGAAGCTGCCGCTTCGGAACCGGTAGCTGAACCTGTTCAGGAACCGGAAGTTGAACCGATGCCGGTTGAAGAACAGCCGGTGATTCCTGCTCGTCCGCGTTGGACGCCGCCTCAGGAACGCCAGACTCCGCCGCGTCCGACCTTTAACCGTCCGTTGAGTCCTCGTCCGCTGACCGAAGCCCAACCGACGGCACCGACTCCTCCCCCGGTGATTCCGCCGGCTCCCAATGCCCAGAGTGCACCCAGTCCGCTGGGTCGTCCGGCCGCCGCTCCGCAGGTGATCGAATCCAAGGATAAAAGCCAGGGTTCGGCCTTCAATATCGATGAGATGGAAAACGTTCCGGCTTTTGTGCGGCGTAAAATGCGCTTCGTGAAAGACAATCCGGAAGAGGGAGGCCGCAGTTCACGGGTGGTGCTCAAGGATGACGCTCCGCAGGACGATAAGCCCCAGGGCGGAAATTCTTTGTTTGATTAATCGAAAATTTCGGTTCGGGGAGAGGCTGGATTGACCGGATAACCCCCGAATCGGAGTTGCCCGCATAGAGACCTTTGTTCGGTTTGGAACCTTGTTTGATAACGGCCGTAGCGTTGAACCCCTTGGGAACCCAGGGGATTGTCTTGTTGGTGGTCATCGGATTGTTGCTGATGGCCTCGGCCCTGATTTCGAGTTCGGAGACAGCCTTTTTCTCTCTGACCCCTCAGCATATCCATCACTTTAAGATGAAAAATACACGGAGCACCCATGCCGTGTTGCGTCTACTGTCGATGCCCGAATACCTTTTGGCGACGATTCTGATCGCCAATAATCTGGTCAATATTTGTGTGGTGTTGCTCTCCAATACCCTGATCGATTCGTGGGTCGATTTTCAGGGGGCGGAAACCTTGGAACTGGTGGTCAAACTGGTCATCGTTACCTTTATCCTGCTGCTCTTCGGGGAGATCATGCCCAAGGTGTTTGCCTCGTATAATGCGGTGCGGGTCGCCAAAATGATGGCCGTACCGATGTTGTTTTTGCGGGGGGTATTCAAACCGTTTTCCTATCTGTTGATCCGCTCGGGGAACAGCATCAGTGCCCGGGCTGCCAAACGGAAAGTCAATATCTCGATGGATGAGCTCTCCAATGCACTGGAGATGACTTCCGATCAGAGCGTCGAAGAGAAAAAGATCCTGACGGGAATTGTGGGGTTTGTCAATACGGAGGTGGCTCAAATCATGAAACACCGGGTCGATATGGTGGCGTTGGACGAGAAAGAGGATTTCGATCGGGTGCGGGAGGTGATTCTTTCGTCGGGCTTTTCCCGGATTCCGGTCTATGAAGAGAGCATGGACAACATCAAGGGCGTGCTTTATGTGAAGGATTTGATTCCACATATCACCCGTGAAGCCTCGTTCGATTGGCGGAGTCTGTGTCGCAAGCCCTATTTCGTCCCAGAGCATAAGAAAATCAACGATCTGCTGGAAGAGTTCCAGACCCAGAAGGTCCATTTGGGCATTGTGGTCGATGAGTACGGGTCGACGCAGGGGCTGGTCTCCCTGGAAGATATTCTGGAAGAGATCGTGGGTGAGATCTCCGACGAATCGGATGTGGAAGAGTCGTTCTATACGCAGGTGGATGAGCACACCTATCTGTTTGATGGTAAAACCAACCTGACCGATATGCTCAAGGTGCTCGATCTGGATGATGATTATTTGGATGCCCTGAAAGGACAGGCGGAAAGCATCGGCGGACTGATGTTGGAAATTCGCCGGGACTTTATCCGGCAGGGCGATGTGATTTATGCCCGGGAGCTGACCCTGAAGGCCGAGTCGGTCGAGGGACATCGCATTGACAAGGTACAGGTCAAAGTGGGAAAATAAATCGACGACCGCGGCGTTCATTGAGAAAAGAGAGACTGGGAAGAAAAACAAACAGGGATACCTTTCCCTTTTTCGGAAAATAGACAACCAACAACAAAACCAAAAACAATAAAGAACCATGAGAAAAATCTTTTTTGCCGGGTGCGCCCTCTTGTTGTGCGCAGGCTTTGCCCGGGTACAGGCCCAGGAGAAGGATGCCCTGAGTGAACAGCAGTTGAAAATGATGAAGGCGTTTCATCTCGTTTCGGCTGCGGACATCGAACAGTGGGCACGTACCTTGGTGTCGGATGAATATCGGGGACGTCGCTCGGGAGATATCGGGTATGATATGGCGGCCGATTTTGTGATCGACCACTTCAAGGAGTGGGGGATCCAACCCAAGGGGGATAACGGTACCTATGAAAATACTTTTGCCCAACCCTATTGCGATGTAAAAGGGGTCGGCTTTTTGAAAGTCTCTTATGCTGTCGGTAAAGATACCGTTGTGAAAAACTATGTGGCTCGGGAAGACTATTTCCCGACAGCGCTTTCGGACGGCGGTGAAGCGACCGGTGAACTGGTCTATGTCGGTTATGGGATTAACGCTCCGGAGTTGGGTTACAACGACTACAAAGGAATGGATCTGACCGGCAAGATCGTGTTGTGCGAAGGGGGCTTCCCGTATAAAGGCAAGAACATCGATTCTTTGAAGATGTGGAACAAGTACCTGCGGGCTCAACCCAAAATTGCTGCCGCCAAGGCTGCCGGAGCCAAAGGTTTGCTGTTCGTTTCCAAATACGCTAACCCGATGCCGATGCAGACGCCGGGGATGATCGTGGCCTTCGTTAGCAAGGATATGGCCAAGGAACTGCTTGCCGGAACGGGGCGCAGCTTCGATGAATGGCACAAACGTTTCGATGAATTCAAAGGGAAACCGGTTCCGACGGGTCATATCGTCAGTGTCGGTGCAGACAACACTTTCTATGGCGATCGCACGACGGCCAACATCGTTGGGGTGATCGAAGGGAGTGATCCCGTTTTGAAAAATGAATACATCGTGCTGGGGGCCCATATCGACCACCTGGGGATGTTGCCGGAAATCTATCCCGGAGCTCAGGACAATGTGTCGGGTTCGGTAATCACGATGGCGGCTGCCAAAGCGCTGGCTCTCTCGAAAGTCGATATGAAACGCAGTGTGGTGATTGTTCTGTTCGCATCTGAAGAGCTGGGGGTATTGGGCGCTGAACATTTCATCAAAACGATGCCCTTCCCCAAAGAAAAGGTGACCTGCATGATCAATACCGACATGTTGGCAACCGGAACGGGTTTCCTGGTACACTCTTCGAATGAATGGGCGGATCTGGTGCCTTATTTCCGGACGGCTTCTGAAGATTGGGCCCGTCGTCCTTTCAAAGCCAACCTGACGCCGTGGGAATATAAAGCCCGGTTGTTTACGGACGGGAATATGTTCCAGAATTTCCAGATTCCTACCTTCGAATTGAAAACGACGGGTGGAAAATGGCCGGCTCCCTATCATGTGCCGGAAGATACGATGGATCAGCTCGATCCGGTGATCATGGCCGATGCTGCCCGTACGATGGCGATTGCCGTGATCCAGATTGCCAACAAATAGTCTTTGAGGCTGACAATCATATTGAAAAGCCGTCTTCCTTACGGGAAGACGGCTTTTCTGTTCAGCGGCTTTTGAGGAGGGCGGTTGGGAACCGGGAACGTGTCGTTTCCGACCCTTTTGTTTCGGGAACCTCCGAGCCGGATCATAAAAGCCGCTGCTGAATACTCAGCAGCGGCTTTATTATTGTGCAACCGTAAAATCAGTGGCTTATTCGTGTTTGATGTCGCGGTATTCCATCCCTTTGCCGTAGGTCTTCATGGCGCGGGCGCTCATCCCCATGTTGGAGAAACCGCCATCGTTGTAAAGGTTCTGCATGGTGACCTTGCGGGTCAGGTCCGAGAAGAGCGTCAGCACATAGTTGGCGCAATCTTCGGCCGTGGCGTTGCCCAGCGGAGACATGCGGTCGGCAAAGTCCATCAGGTCGTTCAGACCCATTACCCCGCTACCGGCCGTGGTCGGAGTGGGTGACTGGGAAACGGTGTTGATGCGCACCTGTTTTTCGCGGCCGTAGATGTAGCCGAAGCTGCGGGCGATGGATTCCAGCAGTGCTTTGGCATCCGCCATGTCGTTGTATCCGTACAGGGTACGTTGTGCGGCGATATAGGTGAGGGCCACGATCGAACCCCAGTTGTTGAGAGCATCCTTTTTGCGGGCGACCTGAATCACTTTGTGGAACGAAATGGCCGAAATGTCGAGGGTTTTGGCCAGGAAGTCATAATCCAGATCGTCGTAAGTACGGCCTTTGCGCACGTTGGGCGACATGCCGATGGAGTGGAGAATGAAGTCGAATTTCCCGCCGAAATGTTCCATGGATTTTTCGATCAGGTTTTCCAGGTCGGGTACGCTGGTGGCGTCGGCCGGGATAACGATGCTGCCGGTCTGTTGGGCCAGCTGGTTGATCGTCCCCATGCGGATCGAGACGGGTGTATTGGTGAGCACGATCTGAGCCCCTTCTTCGACGGCCCGTTGGGCCACCTTCCAGGCGATGGATTGTTCGTTGAGGGCTCCGAAGATCAAGCCTTTTTTCCCTTTTAAAAGATTGTATGACATAGATTTCTTCGATTGATTCGCGGGCAAAGGTACGAATATTTGGATAATCTCCAACCCGTATGGCCGCAAGGCGGCTGTTTTGACGGGTTTCGGGCTTGTGGATCCAAATAATTTTTCGTATATTTTCCACAGTCAATCATTTAATACAGAATAGACCGATGAAAAAGTGGATTTTTTTAGGCGTATTCATGGTGTTGAGTGTTGGATTGCAGGCTCAGTCCGGTTGGAGTGTGACTCCGCGGGTGGGTATGCAGGTTGCTGCCATGCAGTTCAATATGGTTGGTATTTACCTGGGAGCGACTGCGCAATATCGTTTCGGACCGGTGTGGGCCTTACAGATGGGAGCCATGTATGCGAACGGGTATGAGTCTTATGGAAATGGATCTTACCGGGCCGAGCATATGTTGCATTTCCCGATTCAGGTGAAGGCGTATGTGCGGGATGGATGGTATTTGGCGACTGGTCCTCAATTCCACATGCCGTTTTCTTCAACGTCTTGTTGGAACCATCAGAAAACGACCTATACGGACGTCGAGGGCGGCATTTCGTGGGCGATTGGTACAGGGTATGATTTCCCGTGCGGACTGACCTTGAATTTCGATTATGCATATGGCAGTCCGGTGGCTTTTATGTCTTATATAGGGGGAGATCTGCCCTCGTGGAGTCTGATTCAGATTGGCTTGGGTTGGCGATTCGGAAAAGGAAAATAGGGGTCACCGCAGAACGGCCGTGTCGTGAAAGTGTGGGATAGAGGGGCGCTCTGCAAGGGAAGAAGGGAGCCGGAAATTGGTGGGCGGACTTTGCGGAGGGACGTCTGAAGTGAAAGTAGGTTGCGATATTCCTTTCTGAAAATAGAAGGGGATGCCCTGAGAGTCGAATGCGAAACGAAAATTCGGATCAAGCGTGTACGTTGAACAGCCCTATGTCCGTAAAGATAGCCCCGATGCGGTGTCGTTATCGAGCCGGGGTGGGAAGAATGACGTTGGGTTTGTGGAGAGGGCTATTGGGGAACGAACAGGTAGGTAATGGTCCCCTGTTGACGATCGGGGGCTGAACCGTCCACGTTGAATCGGGACAGACGAGCCGCTTCGACAGCCCGGTCGAGGATACAGTCGTCGTTGGTCGTGGTATTGCCGACCGAAGCGTCGGTGACTTTCCCGTTGCGATTGACGGTGATGTTTACGACCACTTGTCCGCCGCCTTCGCATTGATAGGCCGGTACGTGCATATATACGGCTGAACGCCCCGCTAAGGAGAATGAAATGATCACATTGCCTTTTACTTTGACGGTTTCCTGTTTCTCCTGTTTGTCGGCCTTGTTTTTCTGGGCATTGCGGGCGTCGATCATGGCTTGTTCTTCACTCAGCCCCTTTTCATAGGCTTCTCGGGAGGCGCGCATCCGATCCTGAACCTCTTGAGCCTGTTCGGCAAGGTCTTCTGGAATGGGGTTGTTGCGCAGGGTTTGGGATTCGGCGATCGTCTTGGAATCTTCGTTGGAAATCTGGTTGCGGGCTTCGCGCAGACTTTGTTCCAGCTCCTGGAGTTCTTTCGGGGTCAGCGGCTTTAGTTCGGGCTGAGGCGGAATCTCTTCCATGGAGATATAGATCGTGTTTTCGGGGGTTTGTTGGCCGATAATGATTTTGGCGGAGATGAAGACAATCCCTAAAATCAGGTAGGCAATGACCGTGATGCAAAGCCCGACTTTGTGATCGTAGGCCCAGCTGCCCGGATCGGTCGGACGCTTTTCGAAAGGCAGTACGATGCGCCGACGACGAGGATCTTGTGCTCCGTTCGGAACAGGGGACGGACCCGGTCGACGGTCGCTCGGGCGATTTCCCGGTCGATCCGATTGGGGTCCCCGTTGTGGGTGTTGTGTTTCCGGTCTGCGATCCTGTCTCATCGTGCGCTCCAAAATTCTGCACAAAAGTACGATTTCTTTATAAAAATTTAATACCTTTGTAAGCAAAATATTTTAAACATGTCAGTTGCGCAGAAAACGTTGAACGCCCCGATTTCCTTTGCCGGAAAAGGGTTGCATACGGGACTACCGGTCCATATGAGCGTACTGCCTGCCGAAGCGGGAACGGGAATTCGTTTCCGTCGTGTGGACCTGGAAGGGGCCCCGGAGGTGGAAGCGCTGTGTGATTATGTGGTGGATACTTCGCGAGGTACGACCATCGAAAAGAAAGGCGTACGGATCAGCACCATCGAACATATCATGGCTGCCTTGTGGGCCATGGGTGTGGATAATGCGGTGATCGAGATCGATGCCCCCGAAACCCCCATCATGGATGGTTCGGCTGCCGAATATGTGGCTGCCATTGCTCAGGTGGGCCTGGTCGATCAGCCGGCCGATCGGGTTTATTACGATATCGACGAAAAGACGGCTTTTACCTTGTTGGAAAAAGGTGTGGAAATCGCCGTTTATCCCGACGACCACTTCTCGGTGGATGTCAATATCGATTTCGGGTCGAAGATTTTGGGTAACCAATATGCCCGTCTGGACAGCATCGAAGATTTCGAAACACAGATCTCACCGTGCCGTACGTTTGTTTTCCTGCATGAATTGGAACCGCTCATTCAGCATAACCTGATCAAGGGAGGCGATCTGGACAACGCCATCGTGATCGTTGAAAACGAAATTTCCGATGAAGAACTGGAACGTCTGTCGGCCTTGTTCAATAAAAAGAATGTTAAGGTTAAGGAAGGGTACCTCAATAACCTGAAACTGCGTTTCCCGAACGAATGTGCCCGTCATAAATTGCTGGATATGATCGGGGATATGGCCCTGATCGGGACCCGCATTCGGGGACGTGTTGTGGCTTACAAACCGGGTCACTTTGCCAATACGGAATTCGCCAAGTTGGTGCGTAAACAGATCAAACGCAATTCGGCAAAACCTTGGTTCAAGTACAATCCCAACGTAGAACCGTTGTACGATATTAATCAGATTCGTAAGATGTTACCTCATCGTCCTCCGTTCCTGCTGGTCGACAAGGTGTTGCATGTGGATTCGCAACGGGTTGTGGGGATCAAGAACGTGACCATGAACGAACCCTTCTTCGTGGGCCATTTTCCCAGTGAACCGGTTATGCCCGGGGTGCTGATCGTGGAAGCGATGGCTCAATGCGGCGGTATTCTGGCTCTGCATAATATCTCGGATCCGGAAAACTACAGCACCTATTTCATGAAGATCGACGGGGTGAAATTCAAACGGAAAATCGTTCCGGGAGATACCTTGCAGTTCGAATTGAAACTGGCTGAACCGATTCGTCGCGGGATCGTGCTCATGGAAGCACGCGCCTATGTGGGCGATACGCTGGCAACCGAAGCCCTGTTGATGGCTCAGGTGGCCCGCAATAAATAAACGGTGAACACAGAATCAGTATTTATCATTCTATAACCTATCTATCTTATAAGATGATCAGTCCTTTAGCCTATGTCTCTCCCAAAGCCCAGCTCGGCGAAAATGTAACCGTTGAACCTTTTGCTTACATCGCCGATGACGTAGTGGTCGGAGAGGGTACCTGGATCGGTCCGGGTGCGGTGTTGCAGAATGGGACCCGCATGGGAAAATTTTGTCAGGTACATACGGCTGCCGTGGTGGCCGGTATTCCGCAGGATTTAAAGTTCAAAGGCGAATATACCACCGCCGAAATCGGGGATTATACCAATATCCGCGAATGTGTGACCATCAGCCGGGGTACGGCGGCTAAGGGCAAGACCGTGGTGGGCAGTCATACGTTGTTGATGGCTTATGTGCATGTCGGACACGACTGCGTGGTGGGCGATCATTGCGTGATTGTCAATCGGGTGTCGATGGCCGGAGAGGTGGAAATCGGCGACTGGGCCGTGGTGGGAGGTCATGTGGCCATCCATCAGTTTACCCGTGTGGGGGCTCATGCCATGGTGGCCGGCGGTTCGCTGGTCGGCAAGGATATTCCACCCTTCGTGAAAGCCGGGCATAATCCGCTGGCTTTCGTGGGTGCCAATTATATCGGTTTGCGCCGCCGGGGCTTTACGTCGGAAAAAATATCGGAAATTCAGGAAATGTTCCGGATTCTGTTCCAGTCGGGGTATGGTTACTCCAAGGCGTGCGACCTGGTCGAAGCGCAGTTGCCGCAGACTCCCGAGCGGGATATGGTGCTTTCGTTCATTCGGGAATCGAAACGAGGGATTCTCAAACCTTACAACTCGCGAAAGTCGACCGAGGAGGTTGAATAGAAATTTCAAACATAGAAAGGCTGCCGTTCAGACAGCCTTTTTTGTTATTTGTGCAAAAATAGAAGCTTGAACAAATGAAGAAGTTTTGGATGATGTTGTGTTGGCTGTTGCCTTCACTCGGTTTTGCTCAGGCCGAATTTCCCTATTCCAAGTTGTTGTCCATGACGACGGAACAGCTCCGGGCCGAGAAATTCAAGTATGATAAGGATCGTAATCAGGACGTGCTGCGTAAAAGCAACGGCTGGCAGATGACGGCCAATGTGCTTTCGGCTCTGGGCGGAGCTTCGGGCGATATTCGGCCGGCTGAAAATGATTATGAAGTGGTGATCCAGTATGGAGAGGAGGGCATTGCCTATGTGGAAGTGATCTTTTTTAAGGATGCTACCTACCATGACCTGCTGACGTTTGCCCATGACCAGGGTCAGGATCTGCTGGAAACCAACTCAGGAAAATTGGATAAGATACAGTTTCAGTACGCCGGCTATGCGTTTGAATTGACCCGTCAGCTGCATGAGGTGAAAACCACGACGGATCAGACCAGCGCGAAGGCCAAGACGTTCGATGAATCCTATAATTTGTACCGCTATATTATTCGGACCGGGCGGCCGGCCTCTTCGGACTGGCTCACAAGACAGGCGCTGAAGCAGGAAAAACGGGACGCCAAAGGGAAAAAGAAACAGGACGTCTCCTCGTTTATGTAAACGGCTGCGATGTAGCTTTTGAATCGGGGGATCGGAGCCGGATTTCGGAATATGTCGGATATTTCGGGAAAAAGGTGTTGCGATTTTGTGGTTTATTTGCTATATTTGTGGCGACAAGATCAGAAGGATAGGGACGCGAGTCCCTTCTTTTGTACCTTCGCCTTTTGAAAAGACGCTGATTGAAAGAAATTTAAAGGGAAAAAGAGATGACAGATGCCGCCGCTTTACGCCTGAAGGTGGATGAACTGCTCGAGGGAACCGACCTCTTTGTGGTAGAGGTGAAAGTCTCGATGTCGAACGAAATCGAGGTGGTTGTGGATCGCGATACGGCTTCGCTGGATCTCGATACCCTGGCGGATCTGAACCGCCGGATTGAACAGACGCTCGACCGGGAAGTCGAGGATTTTCAGCTGACGGTCTCTTCGGCGGGTATCGGGCAGCCGCTCAAACTGCTGCGCCAGTATCGCAAGCTGATCGATCAGAGTCTGGAGGTGGTGCTGACCTCGGGTGTGAAACTGCTGGCCGTGCTGCGGGAAGTGCACGAAGACGCCCTGGTGCTGGAGTACCCGGAAAAGGTGAGCGTCGAAGGGAAAAAACGGAAGGAAACGATCACCGTTCGTCGCGAAGTGCCCCTGGCGGAGATCAAAACCGCCTGCGAATACTTGACTTTCAAATAGAAATTTTAGCCGATTAACATATATGGATAATCTCAATCTGATAAGCACTTTTGCCGAGTTCAAAGAGCTTAAGAATATCGACAAGAACACCATGATCTGGTTGTTGGAAGACGTATTCCGTCACCAGTTGAACAAGACTTACGAAACGGATGAGAATTTCGACGTCATTATCAATCCCGAAAAGGGTGACCTGGAAATCTGGCGGAACCGGACCATCGTCGAAGACGGTCAGGTGGAAAATCCCAATCAGCAGATTTCGCTGAGTGATGCCCGGGCGATCGACCCGACCTACGAAGTGGGGGAAGAGGTGGCCGACGAGATCAAACTCTCTGATTTCGGACGTCGTGCCGTATTGTCGTTGCGTCAGAACCTGGCTTCGCGCATCATGGACCTCGAAAAGGCCAACCTGTATGAAAAGTACAAGGAAAAAGTGGGCGAAATCATTACGGGGGAAGTTTATCAGGTGTGGAAAAAAGAGGTGCTGGTGCTCGACGACGAAGAAAACGAGCTGGTTCTGCCCAAGTCGGAACAGATCCCCAGCGACTTTTTCCGCAAGGGTGACAGCATCAAAGCCATCGTTTCGAAAGTGGAAATGCGGAACAACAATCCGGCCATCATCCTGTCGCGTACGGCTCCTGAATTCCTGGAACGATTGTTCGAAATGGAAGTGCCCGAAATCTATGACGGCCTGATCACGATCAAGAAAATCGTCCGCATCCCGGGAGAACGCGCTAAAGTGGCTGTCGAATCCTACGATGACCGTATCGATCCGGTGGGCGCTTGCGTCGGAATGAAAGGTTCCCGCATCTATTCGATCGTCAAAGAGTTGCGCAACGAAAATATCGATGTGGTCAACTATACCTCCAATACCCAGTTGATGATCCAGCGAGCTCTGAATCCCGCCAAAATATCGTCGATCCAGATCAACGAAGAGACCAAAACCGCTTCGGTTTACCTCAAACCCAACGAAGTGTCGTTGGCGATTGGGAAAGGCGGTCTGAACATCCGTCTGGCCAGTATGCTGACGGGTTACGACCTGGATGTGTACCGCGAAGTGGAAGAAGAAGATGTGGCCCTGGACGAATTCTCGGACGAAATCGACCAGTGGATCATCGACCAGTTCAAAGCCATCGGTTGCGATACGGCCAAGAGTGTGCTGGAATTGTCGACCGACGAACTGGCTCGGCTGACCGACCTCGAAGAGGAAACGATCCAGGAAGTGGTCGGTATCCTCAAAGCCGAGTTCGAATAGCCGTTGGGGCGGGGGTGCAGGATCGGTTCCGGCCCGTTACCGTCCTTCACCGGGGAGGTCCCCGGATGAAAAGCCGAAGAGAAGCAGTATAGATTTAACGAAACACCGAAACGCCGAAAAATAGAACGTATGTCAAACGAACGAAGACTAAGACTCAACCAGGTTGCCCGAGAGTTAAATGTCGGCCAAACTACCATCATCGAATTTCTGGAAAAGAAAGGAGTGAAATTGGATCACGTCCCCAATTCCATCATTGAACCGCAGGTGTATGCGCTTCTGGAAAAGGAATTTGGGGGTAATCGCGCCGAATCGGTCAATATCCGCGAACGCATCGGGCAGAAGCACGAAACCGTGTCGCTGGGCAGCCGTAAGGAAGAGGCTTCCGCTGAAGAAGAATCCGACTTCAAAAAAGAAGTGGTGGTCAAAAGCGGCGTTATCAGTGTGAAAGACGAAGTCGCTTCGCGGGGCCCGAAGATTTTGGGTAAGATCGATCTGTCGGGATCGACCTCCAAAGGGGCTTCGAAACCCGAAACTCCTGCCAAACCGGCTCCGAAAGCCGAACCGGTGAAGCCGGCTGCAACTTCGACTGCAGCCGCTGCGGAGGCGAGTCCGGCTGCTGAATCGAAGCCGGAAGTGAAATCGGAAGTTTCGGCGAAACCGACCGTTGCTCCGGCTCCGGCAGCCTCGGCTGCTCCGGTAGCAGAACCCGCTCCGGTCGCTTCGGCGGTCAAGAGTGAACCGGAGGAAAAGACGGTGAAACCGGAAGCGCCGAAAGTAATGGTTGCTTCGGAAGTGAAGAAACCGGAGGCCAAACCGCAGGAAGAAGAAACGGCAGCACGTCCGGTGGAATCGGTTACCAGCACTTTCCTGCCGACCGAAACCGCTAAATTGGCCGGGCCTAAGGTGTTGGGTAAGATTGATGTGCAGGCGTTCGCCCGGAAAAAAGGCGAAAACAAACGGGAAAAACGCAAACGGATCACCAAAGATAAAGTCGATCTGAATCAGAAACCGGCTCAGGGTGCTTCGGCGGGTGCTGCGGGCCGTCCGGCTCAAGGCGGTGGCTCGGGTCGTCCGGGTCAGGGCGGCGCTTCGAATGCCAATCGGGCCGATCGCAAAAAGGGCGGGAAAGCTGCTCCGCGTCCGGTGGTTCGACCCGAAGTGAGCGATGAAGAAGTACAGAAACAGATTAAAGATACGTTGGCTCGCCTGACCTCCAAAGGCTCCAAGTTCAAAACGTCGAAATATCGTCGCGACAAACGGGAAGCCGTTTCGGCCCGTATGAACGAGGAGATGGAACGCGAAGAAAAGGAAAAGAGCATTCTGCGCGTGACGGAATTCGTGACGGTGAGCGAACTGGCCACGATGATGAATGTCGGAGTGACGGAGGTCATTACGGCTTGTATGAACTTGGGTCTGATGGTGTCCATCAACCAGCGTCTCGATGCCGAAGCGTTGGTGGTGGTGGCCGAAGAGTTTGGCTTCAAGGTTGAATTCGTGACGGTCGATACCCAGGAGGCCATCGATACTGAAGAGGACAAAGAAGAAGATCTGAAACCGCGTCCGCCCATTGTAACGGTCATGGGTCACGTCGACCACGGGAAAACCTCGTTGCTCGACTATATCCGTAAGACGAATGTGATTGCGGGTGAAGCCGGGGGGATTACCCAACATATCGGGGCTTACAGTGTTCAGGTGAACGATCGCCGCATTACGTTCCTCGATACGCCGGGGCACGAAGCTTTTACCGCCATGCGTGCCCGTGGGGCCAAGGTGACGGACGTTGCGATTATCATCGTGGCAGCCGATGACAGTGTGATGCCTCAGACGGTGGAAGCCATCAACCACGCAGCAGCAGCAGGGGTGCCCATTGTATTTGCTATTAATAAGATCGATAAACCGGGGGCTAATCCGGATAAGATCAAAGAACAGTTGGCGGCGATGAATTATCAGGTCGAAGACTGGGGCGGGAAATATCAGTCGCAGGAAATTTCGGCCAAAAAGGGTATTAACGTCGACAAACTGCTCGAAAAAGTGTTGTTGGAAGCTGAATTCCTCGACCTGAAAGCCAATCCCGACCGCAAGGCTCAAGGGGTGGTGATCGAATCTACCTTGGATAAGGGTCGTGGTTATGTTGCTACGGTGTTGGTTCAGAACGGGACTTTGCGTGTGGGCGACGTTATGCTTTCGGGAACCTATTCGGGCCGTGTCAAAGCCATGTTCAATGAACGTGGAACCCGTATTCAGGTGGCACCTCCTTCGACCCCGGTTCTGGTGTTGGGGCTGAACGGTGCACCGCAGGCCGGGGATACGTTTAATGTCATGGATGACGAACGTTCGGCACGCGATATCGCCAACAAACGCGAACAGCTGCAGCGTATGCAGGGTCTGCGTACCCAGAAACATATTACGCTGGATGAAATCGGTCGTCGTATTGCGATCGGTAACTTCAAGGAACTGAACATCATCGTGAAAGGGGACGTGGACGGTTCGATCGAAGCCTTGTCCGACTCCTTGATCAAACTCTCGAAAGAAGAGGTTCAGGTGAATGTGATTCACAAGGCCGTGGGTCCGATCTCCGAATCGGATGTGCTGTTGGCTGCAGCCTCCAATGCGGTGATCGTCGGCTTCCAGGTTCGTCCTTCGGCTGCGGCTCGTAAGTTGGCCGAAAAAGAAGAGATCGAAATTCGTCTCTACTCGATCATCTACGATGCCATCAACGATATCAAAGATGCGATCGAAGGGATGTTGGCTCCGGTGATGAAGGAAGAGATCGTATGCTCGGTGGAAGTGATGGAAACCTTCAAGATCTCCAAGGTCGGTACCGTAGCCGGATGTTTGGTTCGCGAAGGAAAGGTGACCCGCAATACGTTGGTTCGGGTGATCCGCGACGGGATTGTGGTGTATACCGGCAAGTTGGGTTCACTCAAACGCTTCAAGGACGATGTCAAAGAGGTGGTTTCGGGTATGGAATGCGGCTTGAACATCGAAAACTACAACGACATCAAAGTCGGCGATATTATCGAAGGGTACGAACAGGTCGAAGTGAAACGCAAATAAGCCGGCCGTACTCGCCATATAAAAAGGAAGCCTCCCCAACGGGAGGCTTCCTTTTTATGGTTGAATGAATTGTCGTGCAAGAGGAACGAAAATCGAATATCCAGTTTTGATCTTTCGGTGAGAGTGCGGAAGACTCGAACAGAGATGCCGAATGGAATTCCTGCGTTCGGCAGTCGGCTTCGGGCTCTGTGCTCTTGACTTTTCTGCTATGACAGTCCTTGAGCAGGAGTCGGTGGCCGTTACTCTTTGATGCAGGAGTCGGCGGCCGTCATTTGACTGGCGCGGGCTACGGGAACAATATCCATTGGGGCGAACTCTTCGCGCAGGTATTTGAAATAACCCGTAATGCCGATCATGGCTGCATTGTCGGTTGTGAATTTAAATTCGGGCAGGTAGGTATTCCAGCCCCGTTTGCGACCCTCTTGCTGAATGGCATTGCGCAACCCGGAGTTGGCCGACACCCCGCCCGCAATGGCGATTTCGTGAATGTCGTATTGTTTGGCCGCCTTGACGAGCTTGTTCAACAGAATCTCGATGATCGTATGTTGCAGAGAAGCGCACAGGTCAGCGGTATTTTCTTCGATGAAGTGGGGGTTCTCCTGCATGTGGTCACGCAGAAAATAGAGGAACGAGGTTTTTAACCCGCTGAAACTGTAATCGAGCCCGTCGACCGAAGGTTTGGCGAATTTGAAACGTTTGGGATCGCCCTCTTTGGCGTAGCGGTCGATGACCGGACCGCCGGGATAGGGCAGCCCCATCACCTTGGCGCATTTGTCGAATGCTTCGCCGGCCGCATCGTCGATGGTGGTGCCGACGATCTCCATGTGTTCGTAATCATCGACCCGGACGATTTGGGAGTGTCCGCCCGAAACCAACAGACACAAAAACGGGAAGGCCGGATGGGGCAACGTGCGGTCGGGCAGGTCGATAAAGTGCGAGAGGATATGTCCCTGCAGGTGGTTGATCTCCATCATCGGGACATCCAGGGCGAGAGCCAGCCCCTTGGCAAACGAGGTGCCGACCAACAACGATCCCAACAGCCCGGGACCTCGTGTAAAGGCGATGCCGTCGATCTGTGAACGTTCGACCCCGGCTTCGCGCAGCGCGGTGTCGACAACCGGGATGATGTTTTGTTGGTGGGCCCGTGACGCCAGTTCGGGGATCACCCCTCCGTATTTGCGGTGAACTTCCTGTGAGGCAATGACGTTCGAGAGCAACACCCCGTTCCGGATAACGGCGGCCGAAGTGTCGTCGCAGGAGGATTCGATGCCCAGGATCGTAATATCCATATCGTGTTTTCTTAATTGACTAAAATTTGCTAAACTTGTAGGTTCGTAGGTCGGCTACTGAGTTCGTATGGGCAAAGTTATAAAAATAATATTATCCTTCCTATCGGCGCTCATTCTGGCGGCGATTCTTTTGCCCGTATCGTTGTCTTTGCTGCTCAATTTGTCGGTCGTACAGAACTATGTGGGGCAGC
Organism: Alistipes sp.; assembly: GCA_019422485.1. Lineage (GTDB taxonomy): Bacteria > Bacteroidota > Bacteroidia > Bacteroidales > Rikenellaceae > Alistipes_A. The sequence continues at coordinate 59,713 of JAHZDG010000003.1, forward strand.
GGGCGGCGGACTGGCTCGGGCAGAAACTGGAAACCCGGGTGACGCTCGACCGTTTGCAGTTGAAACTCTTCAACCGGGTTTCGATTTCGGGACTTTATCTGGAAGATTATCATCAGGATACGCTTTTTTATGCCAATCGGGTGACGGTGCCGATCCGACACATCGATTTTGTGACTGGTCGGATAGCGTTGGGAGAGGTGGAGTTGGATCATCCGAAATTCTACCTGATGCAGGACAGCACCGGAACAACCAACCTCAAACAGATTCTCCAAAAAGTCAAACGCAAAAAACCGAAAGAAAAAAAGCGCCCGTTCCGTCTGGTCGCCAGTGGTCTGGCCATTCATGAGATGGCTTTCAAGCACCGGAAACGGGATCTGATCGACCGCCATGGAGCGGTGAATTTCACCGATCTGGAGGTGCAGGATTTTAACCTGCGGGTGCACCATGTGTCGGTCATTAACGACAGTGTGCATCTGGATATCGATTCCTTGCGGTTGAGGGAAAAGAGCGGTTTGGTTATTCGGAATCTTTCAACGGGGCATTTCGCGATTTCGGGAACGAGAATGCATTTCGATCGCTTGTCGTTGGATACCCCCGATTCGCAGGTGGAAATGCCCTATTTCGAAATGGAATACGGACCCCGTTGGCAAGCCCTGAAAAATTTTGTGCAGGAGGTGAACCTCAAGGGAGAGATCGTTCATTCGAAAGTTAGCTTCCGGACCATCGCCTATTTTGCGCCTTCGCTCAAACGTTGGGAAACGGAGTTCGAAGAGGTCAGCGGACATGTGGAGGGGACGGTGGCCGATATGACTGGTGAACTAAGTCGGGTCCGTACCCGAGATACCGAGATTGCGGTCAATTTCGGTCTGCATGGCATTCCGGATATTCCCCGGACGCGGTTTGTGTTTGATATCGCTTCTTTGAAAACCTCCGAATCCGATGTCGCTTTCCTCTTGAAAGACATTGCCGGTCGGCAGCTCGATCCCTCGACCTCCCGTCTGATCAGCCGGCTGGGAACGATCTCCGTGAAGGGGCATTTCGATGGGTTGTTGAATCGATTCAAGGCCGATGCGGTGGTGCAGGGGGATCCGGGTCAGGTACAGATGCAGGCTGCGATTCATCCGCAAGGCAATCGCTCAACGGCTTTCTCGGGGCATGTGGAGACGGTGCAGTTCGATGTGGGTGCCTGGCTGGGGATTGCCGACCTGGGTCGTTTGAGCCTGAATACCGATCTGAATGGCGGATTCGGTCGTCGTATGCTGAATGTCAGTACGGATACTCAGGTTGATGATCTGGAATTCCGCGGATATACCTACCGGAATATTCGTGTGGGCGGGCAGATCGATAACCGAAAGTTCCTTGGGGATATCTCTTCGGAGGATTCGAACCTGATGTTTGATTTCTCCGGATTGCTTGATTTTAATGATTCGATTCCGAATTACGATTTCAGTTTGCAGTTGCACCATGCCAACCTGAATGCATTGGGCGTCAATCGCCGGGATTCGGTTTCCGAGTTGAGGACCGCATTGGTGGCCCGGGCTTCGGGAACCAACCTCGATGACATCAACGGCGAGGCGACCATCAATAACCTGACCTATGTCAATCATCTGGATACGGTGCGTACCGGGACGATCCGTTTCCGGGCGGAAAATAATCCGCAGCACAAACTGCTGACCATGCATTCGGATTTTGCCGATGCCGAATTCCGCGGCAAACTCAGTTATGGACACATGTTTTCTTATTTTCAGAATACGTTGCGCTCCTATTTGCCGTCGTTGTCCCGTCCCGAGGGCATTGTAGCGGACGAGGTCTTGAGTGGAGAGGATCTGGCTGCTACCGGTCCTGATGCTCCGTCGGTTCCGAAGAGCGTTTCGGCGGCTTCGCCGTCGGGGGTGGTCGCAACGGGGACGAACAGTTTGGACGACTATTATGTCATTCGTCTGGATGTGAAGGAGGCCAATAACGTGGCCGGGATCTTTGTTCCGGGGCTGAGACTGGCTCAGGGAACCAAACTCTCTTTCCTGTTCAACCCGCAAAGCGATGTCTTCAACCTGAGTCTGACCTCGGATTTTATCGAACGAAACAACTTTTTTGTCTCCAAACTCTCGCTCAACAGCCGCAATCAGGCCGATTCGATCTCGTTGTTCCTGCAGTCGGAGGATATTTTTGCCGGGGGCGTCTATATGCCCAACTTTTCGGTCGTGGGCGGGATTAAGGAAAATACCATTAACCTGGCGTCGCGTTTCAATAACCCCGACAACGGGATGTATGCCATGTTGAGTACGACCTCGCGCTTGTCGACCGGTCCGGGCGGGATTCCTCGGTTGAGTATTCATTTCTTCCCTTCGACAATTGTCTCCGGGGGACAAACCTGGCGGGTCTATGCCCAGGAAATCCAGTACGATTCGACACAGGTGAAAATCGATCGTTTCAGCATCGACAGCGGCGATCAGCATCTGTTGCTCGATGGAGTGGCCTCCCGGAGTGTGACCGATACCGTGCGCCTGCGGATGAATCGTTTCGATCTGTCGGCCCTGTCGCAGTTGACGGCCCGGATGGGGTATCGGATCGAGGGGATGACCAACGGTCGGGCCGAGATGGTGTCGGCTCTGCAGAACGGATCTCTTTCGGCCGATGTGAGATTCGATTCGGTGAAAATCAACGAGGTGGAGGTGCCGCCACTGTTGTTTACCAGCAACTGGGACTTCCAGCAGCAGCGAGCCCGTTTTTCGTTGAATCATCGTCTGAAACAGGATACGCTGATGTATGGCTATTTCCGTCCGACGGATAAGCGTTACCTGATTCGGGTCAATCTGGACAGCGTCGATTTGTCGTTGCTCGATCCGGTGTTGTCGGGAGTGATTTGCGACACGAAAGGGGGGGCCCGCACCGATCTGCAGTTGACCAACCCCGACCACAAGATGCGGATCGACGGGACGATTCAGGTCGATTCTCTGGCGACGAAAGTGGACTTTACGCGGGTTCCGTACTCGGTGGCTCCGACGCAGATAGCCGTGAATAACAACGTGATGCAACTCTCGCAGGCAACGCTGTACGATCGGGAGGGGCATACGGGAAAACTGGACTTGACCTTCGACTTCAGCCATTTCGCCAACCTGAAATACCAGGTTCGGGTGGCACCCGACAACATGCAGGTGTTGGGGACGACCATGCAGGATAATGACCTGTTCTACGGCAAGGTGTATGCTTCGGGGGTGGCGATGATTCAGGGCAGCAAGAATCAGGTGACGATGGATATTCAGGCCGCTACGGCCGGGAACTCGCATTTCTATATGCCGCTCAGTAGCGGAAGTACGATCTCGCGGGCCGATTTTGTGGTCTTTAGAAATCAGGGTCGGGTTCAGGAGGCGGATACGGTGCAGATCAGCCGGCGGAAACAGTTGCTGTTGGAACAACAGCGGCGGGCGACGCGACGATCGGCCTCGTCGACCCGGATGAATATTCGGATGGGGCTCGACGTGCTGCCGAATACGGAGGTGCAGTTGGTGATCGACCCGGCGACGGGCGATGTGCTGAAAGGTCGGGGTAACGGACATCTGACCTTGGGGGTCAATCCTTCCAACGATGAGTTTACGATCAACGGCGACTATAATATCACCGAAGGAAATATGCGCTTCTCGTTGCAGAACCTGGTGGCCCGGACCTTTACCTTGCAGCGGGGGAGTGTGATTCAGTTTACGGGGGATCCGTTGGATGCGCTGCTCGATGTGACGGCCAAATATAGTCTGAAAGCCTCGTTGGCCCCGTTGCAGGTAGCCTCGTCGAGTTCCGATGCCATGCGGGGCTCTGTGCCGGTCGACTGTCTGATCCACATGACGGGGCGTCTGACCGATCCGGAGTTGACGTTCGATGTGCAGGTGCCCAACGCTTCGGTCGAAACACAGAGTCTGGTCGCTTATGCGCTCAACTCTCAGGAGGCGATGGCGACTCAGTTCCTGTGGCTGCTGGCGACCAAGAGCTTCAATTCCGACAACGACCCGAAGATCGGGACCCGAAATGCAGCCGGTGGCGGGGTCGATTTCCTGACCAATCAGCTCAGTTCGCTGCTGACGACCGAACGTTTCAGTTTTGTGCCCAAGTATACGCCGGGGAACGATTATTATGCCGATGAGGTCGGGGGATCCATTTACGGCGAATTGATCAAAGACCGCCTGATCTTTGAGGCGGATATGAGTTACAGCACCGACAAAAGGGCCAATAACCTGACCAATACCTCCTGGACCGGGGATGCGACTCTGAGTCTGTTACTCGATCCGGTGGGTAATTTCCGGTTGCGTGCCTTCACCCGGACGATCGACCGTTTCGATGAAAACCAGGGGATGCAGGAGACGGGCGTAGGGATCACCTACCGGGAGAATTTCGATAATTTCAAGGATCTCAAACGGATTTTCAAAGAACGCTTTGCCAACTTGCGTCGTCGTCGCGAAGAGCGTCGTCGGGCCCGGGCCCAGCAAAAACTTTCTGAACTGGAAGAAAAGGCCCTGAAAAGCGGGGAGGCAGCGTCAGCCTGGGATAAATCTTCGGACGAAGAGACTTTGTCTCCATAGTTTTCAACAAATTATTAAAAGATCGGATACCAAGTGGTAGAAAAAACGTATTTTTGTGCTCAAATTGCCGTTAAAGCATAGTAACCGAGCTTATAAAGAATAAAAACCGATACACTCATGAATTTATTATTGCAGACAACAGAGATGGTAGCCGAAGCTACCGAAACCGCCCAAACTGCTCAAACCATGGGCCTGGGTGAACTTTTCCTGGCCGGGGGTTGGTTGATGTGGCCCTTGCTGGCGTTGGGTGGGGTGACGATCTTCATCTTTTTCGAACGCTTCTGGGCCATTCGCAAGGCTTCACAGATCGATATGAACTTTATGAACCGCATCCGCGACATGATCTATGACGGCAAAATTACCGCCGCCATCCAGTTGTGCCGCAATACCGACAGCCCGATTGCCCGCATGATCGAAAAAGGGATCGAACGTATCGGCCGTCCGCTGAACGACGTTCACTCGTCGATCGAAAACGTGGCCAACCTGGAAGTCTCGAAACTCGAAAACGGATTGCCGTTCCTGGCGACGATCGCCGGGGGTGCCCCGATGTTGGGGTTCCTGGGGACCGTTATCGGGATGGTGCAGGCCTTTATGAATATGGCTCAGGCCGGCGGTACGGTCGATATGAGCATCCTGGCCAGCGGGATGTATGTCGCCATGATTACGACCGTCGGCGGTCTGATCGTCGGGATTCCGGCCTACTTCGGCTATAACTACCTGGTGGCCCGGATCGAAAAACTGGTTTTCCAGATGGAAGCCAACTCGATCGCCTTCATGGATATTCTGAATCAGCCGGTGGAACAATCTTCCCATATGGGTATGCGTTAATGGAATACCGGTTGCGGAAGTTTGTCCCGTGTCGTAGCGGAGAACCCGGTGGGGGACTCTTTCGGAACGGACAAATAGCCCGAGTGTATTCCTAACAGAGAGTTCAACGATTAACAAACCGAAATTATGGCCATTAAAAGAGGCTCAAAAGTCGAAAAATCTTATAGCGCGGCATCTATGACCGACTTGATGTTCCTGCTGTTGATCTTCATGTTGATCTCGACCACGCTGATCAATCCCAATGCCTTGAAGCTGTTGCTGCCCAAGAGCGCCAATCAGCTCAAGGAAAAACCTTATACGACGGTATCGATCACCAGTGACCTGAACTATTATGTCGAAATGACTCCTGTTCCGTTCGATCGGTTGGAGTCGGCCTTGCAGGCGAAACTCGGCGGGGTGGAAGATCCTACCGTGTCGTTGCATTGCGACAAGACGGTGCCGGTGGACGAGGTGGTCAAAGTGATGAACATCGCCAAAAACAATAAGTATAAATTGATTCTGGCGACCAGCCCCAATTAAGTATGATGGTGGATTATCAGCAGGAGGACCGGACCCAGGGACGGATCGTCGGTGGGGTAGCTACGCTGGTGTATGCGGTGTTGCTGGTCGTGCTGATGCTGTTCGTTCGGTTTACGTTGGATCAGAAACCCGAAGAAAGCGACGGGTTGATGATCAACTTCGGGAACGTGGAGGAGGCCGCCCCCGGCAGCGATATGCAGCTCAATGATGAGATTGCCGAGGCGCGTCAGGTCGAACGTCAGACACCTGCCGTACAGAGTGAGGAAGAGACTTTGACCCAGGATTTCGAAGAGGCTCCGGCGGTGCAGAAACCCAAGACCCAGAAAAAGAAACCCAAAGAAGAACCCAAGAAGGAGACTCCTCAACCGAAAAAGAATACCCAGCCGCCCGCCGAGAAACCGCGTGAGGTGAATCGTAAGGCGTTGTTCCCGGGACGCACGGCCGGCAGTAAGGCCACCAGCGAAGGGACAGGAAAAGGGGCCGGTAACCAGGGAAATCTGGCGGGAGATCCCGGCGGAAGTCACGATGGCAATGGCACCGGAACCGGTGGCAGCGGGACGGCATCCTTGTCCGGACGTTCATTGGTAGGGGCGTTGCCCCGACCCGATTACGGTGCGCGAGATGAGGGTCGTGTCGTGGTAGAGATCACCGTCGATCAGCAGGGACGGGTCGTCAATGCTGCATATCGTTCGGTCGGTTCGACCACCCAGAACAGTACGTTGGTGAATGCTGCGTTGCGGGCGGCTCGTCAGGCCCGATTCAACGTGGATGAAAACGCGCCGATTTCTCAGCGAGGAACCATTACCTATATTTTCCGAATGCAGTAGAAAACCCTGTCCGTTGAGGGGGAATTTTCTGTGGACCGTTCGAAAGCTTCAGTGCGATGCGTATGAAAAAATTTTGGTTGCTGTTGTTGTGTGGATTGGGGAGTGGCCTGCTTTCGGCTCAACCCGCTCTGCGCTTCGAAGTGACGGAACAGAATGCCGGGAAAATCCCGGAACAAGGCGGGGTGGTAACCCGTACGTATCGTTATACGAATGAGGGGAATGCTCCCTTGTTGGTGATCGATAGCAAAGTGTCGTGCAGCTGTACCAAAGTGGAGTTTTCGAAAAAGCCGTTGATGCCGGGCCAAAAAGCGGAGGTTATCGTGCGGTACGATCCCCGAAAACAGCCGGCCGGTAAAATCTATAAAGCGATTCAGCTCTTTTCGAACGATCCGGCGGGTCGTCATATTTTGATCTTTCGGGGAGAAGTAACCCCTTAAACAGAATGAGGAAAAAGTATAAAAGCGGTTGGTTGTGGCCAACCGCTTTTTGTATGGTTTGAAGCGAAGGGGCGGGTGGAGATCAGATCAGCTTTTTCAATCCGCTGGTCATGATGTATTGGAGTACGCCGCGCAGAACCAAAAAGACCATGAAGGCCAGCCAGAGCGCATTGTTGCCTAACGATCCCAGCAAACCGTAGTAGGTGGCTAAAAAGGCCGCCATAGAGATGAATACCGAGTTGCGCATGATGCGGGTGGCGGTGGCGCCGATCAGGGCTCCGTCAATCAGGAACGGGGCGAAGCCGAGCAGCGGAACGATTACCACCCAACCGACGTATTGCGAGGCGGTGGCGAGAATGTCGGGGCTTTCGGTGAACAGTTTTAGCAGGTCTTCCCAGAAGAAGATGTAGACCAGCATGTTGAACAGCGCAACGCCGGCGCTCCAGGCCAGCAGGGCTTTCAGGTAGCGTCGGATCATGTAGGGGTTGCGTGCTCCGACAAACCGTCCGATGAGCGATTCGGCGGCGTAGGCGAAGCCGTCCATCATGTAGGAGAAAATCGTAAAGAGCTGCATGAGCAGGGTGTTTACGGCCAGCATGGTGTCGCCCATGCCCGAAGAGGCGGAGGTGAAGAAGGTATATACGACGACGATAAAGAATGTCCGCAGGAAAATGTCCCGGTTGACGGCGAAAAAGTGCATCATGGGTTTCATGTCGAGGGCGCTGCGCAGATCGACGTGTCTCAGAATGCGGCGATAGTAGCGTCCGGTCAGCCAGAGTGCCATCCCCAGCGAACCGTATTGGGCGACGACGGTTCCCCAGGCGACACCGACCATCCCCATGTTCAGCCCGAATACGAACCACAGGCTGAAGGCAATGTTCAGTACATTGAGAACGATGGAGATATACATCGGGAATCGGGAGTTCTGCAGACCGATGAACCAGCCCTGGAAGACAAACAGCGAAAGGGTGGCCGGGGCGGCCCATACGCGGGCGTAGAAGTATTCGGCGGCCATTTGCATGGTTTGTGGGGTGCCTTTCATCATGGCCAGGGTGAGGGTGCCGACACCGCGTTGAAAGACCAGCAGAAGCAGGGCAACGAGCAGGGCGACGCTCAGGGATCGAACCAGAACGGCTGCGGCTTCGGGAAAGTTGCGGGCTCCGAAGGCCTGGGCGGCCAGTCCCGAGGTCCCCATGCGCAGGAAGGCGAAGTTCCAGTAGATGAAATTGAAGATCGTGGTCCCGATGGCCAGGGCCCCGATCAGGTAGTCGACTCCCAGCCGACCTACCACGGCAATGTCTACCATCCCCAGCAGCGGAATGGTGATTCCGGTGATGATGTTGGGAATGGCCAGTTTCAGAATGGTGCGGTTCATGGGGCAAAGGTCAGGATTTTTTACGGTTTTCGGGCGAAATCGGAGGAATTTTCGTGGGAAAGTACAGAAAGGGTTGAGTCGGGCCCTGCGGCACAAAGGGGCTGTTTGAAGATTAGGATGGAAAGCGTCGTGTTTGGAAGGTGTGAAAAAGGGCGATTCCCGGTTGAGGTGATTCGGATGGCGACAGAAAACAGAAAAAGATCGGGTCAGGGTGAAAAAGCCAGGGAAAATCTGAAAGAAAATCCGTACATTTGATTCCTTTCCAGTAAGCAAAATGTCGTTATGAAACACTACGAAGAGATACATGGGCTGGAACACGATACGGCCCTGAAAGTCAATGCGGGAATCGAACAGCCGCCTATTGTGAACCCTTATTTCCAGCGGCGCAAACGTCATCAACTGACGACCGATGAATACATCGAAGGCATCTTGGCCGGAAATATTACCATCCTGTCTCAGGCCATTACACTGGTCGAAAGCCTGTTGCCGGAACATTATGCCCAGGCTCAGGAGATCATCGAACGTTGTTTGCCGTACAGCGGACGGTCGGTGCGGATTGGGATTACGGGGGTTCCCGGAGCCGGTAAGTCAACCTTTATCGAAGCCATCGGAACGCTGGTAACCAACCTCGGACATAAACTTTCGGTGCTGGCCATCGACCCCAGTTCGGAACGGAGCGGAGGCTCGATTCTGGGCGATAAAACCCGTATGGAAACCCTGGTGCACAATCCTGCGGCCTTTATCCGCCCCTCCCCTTCGGCCGGGTCCTTGGGTGGGGTGGCCCGCAAAACCCGTGAAACCGTTATTTTGTGTGAAGCCGCCGGCTTCGATGTGATTTTCATCGAAACGGTCGGGGTCGGACAGAGTGAAACGGCAGTACATTCGATGGTCGATCTCTTTCTGTTGATTCAGATCGCCGGAGCCGGTGATGAATTGCAGGGGATCAAGCGCGGGATTATGGAGATGGCCGATATGATCGCCATCAACAAATCGGATAGCGGCAACCAACAGCGTGCGGCTTTGGCCAAGAGTCATTTTGTCAATGCGTTGAATCTCTTTCCGATGCCCGAATCGGGGTGGAAACCTCAGGTGTATACCTGTTCGGCGATCGAAGGCAACGGGTTGCCGGAAATTTGGAACGGGATCGAAGATTTCTTGAAATTTACCAAACAGAACGGATACTATCAGAACAATCGTAACCGTCAGTCGAAATACTGGATGTATGAAACGATCAATGAGGCGTTGCGGGAAAGTTTCTATCAGAATCCGGCCGTGGAAGCGCGGTTGCAGGAGTATGAACAACAGGTGTTGGCCGATCAGAAGAGTTCGTTTGTGGCTGCACGTGAGTTGTTGAATCTCTATTTTTCTCATGTGAAAGAGTAAAAGACGGTTGGAATAATGCATAGCTGTTTGTTTGTGGCTTAAAAAGCAGGGGTACTTGATGGGAAGTGCCCCTGTTTTTTTGTGTGGTGGAAGTTGGCTGAACGGGGAATGAGGCTGAGGTGTATGATCTTGTGTTCAGATGTGAATCGGGAAGAAATTTCGAGGGTGAAATTTCTTGAATGGATCGGTGCCTGAAGGGGCGTGGAAGGCCGTTGAGAAGGCTCAGAAAGGTTTTGGAGTAGGGTGGGGGAAGAATTTTTTTAAGATATTCATAGTCAATGTTCTTCGCTGGGGTTGTGTGGTATTTAAAGTTTTTTTATTACCTTTGGTGGAGTAGGTTACGCTTTAGACTGAATAGTATTCAAAGGATTAAAAATGAGCGACATCAAAGCTATTGCGAACTCTTTCGCCGAGGAATATTGTAGTGACGCGATCTACCCCTCCCATTTGTTTAAAGCCGTACTGCATAAAAGTGTGGGCTTGGTTCATTTCCTGGAAACCGATCTGGATAAGGATTATTACTATCTGCAGGAGTGGGCCGATATACAAATGCAACTCTCTCCGCGGGCTCCGAGACCGCAGAAAGACCTCGATTATGCTCCGGATGCCCGAGCTGTCATGGAGGAAGCCTCCGTGTATCAGGAAAAATTCGGATTGGCCGAGTGTGAGCCGATTTGCGTATTGGCCTCCCTGGTGACTCCGGGTGTCGGATTTACGTTCGAACAGTTGAAAACCTTGCCGCTGACGGTCGGCGAAATTCAGGATAAAATCGGTCTGTCGGATCGTGCGGCCTCTTCGGGGGATGCGGCTCGGAAAACCGGAACCTCTTCGGTCGGAACCGGGAAAAACCTGTTGGGGAAATACTGTATCGACCAGATCGAGGCGGCGAAAGCCGGAAAAATGGCTCCCGTGATCGGGTTTGAAAATGAAATCTCGGTGATTTTCGAAATCCTGGGGCGTAAAACCAAATCCAATCTGTTGATTACCGGGGAGTCGGGCGTGGGGAAAACTTCGCTGATCCATGCTTTTATCCAGCAGCTTTGTCAGGGGCATATGCCTTCGTTCCTGGAACAGGCTTCGGCCTATGAGCTCGATGTGGCCAGTCTCGGAGCGGATGCCTCCTACAAGGGTGAAGTGGAAGATCGCTTCAAAAACCTGTTGCAGGAGATTAAGGAACAGCCCAATACCATTCTGATTATCGAGTCGGTCGACAAGTTGTTTGATAAACAGGGAAGTTTGTATGGCGCTTCGTCCATTCTGAAACAGGAGCTGAATAAGGGCGATCTGTTGCTGCTGTGCACCTCTTCGATCGACGGCTATACCAAGAATATCGAAACCGATAAGGAGTTTGTGAACAAACTCGAAAAAATAACCCTCGAAGAACCGAATGCCGATCTGTGCTTGCGGATTCTGAAAGGGGCGATGCAACCTTATGTCGATTATCATCGGCTGACCCTTGGGGAGCCGGTGATGGCCGATGCCATTCGTTTGGCCAAACGTTATCTGACGGAAAAATCGCTGCCGGATTCGGCTTTCGATCTGATCGACCGGACGATGGCGCTGGTTAAGACCATGAACGACATGTCGGCGGGCGATATCGCCGCTTTGCAGGCGGAACTGAATCAGTTGGCCTCGCAGCTCGATACGATGGAGACCGCTCAGATGATGACGGAACTGGAGTGGCTGCATTATAAGCTGATTCGCCAGATCAGCTGTATCCTGATGGCTCAGTTGGATGCGGACGTCGATTTCAGCAAGATCGCTACCGCACGTGAACGGGTCGATTATCTGCAAAAGGTGCTCGACCAGTTGACCGCGTTGAGCCAGCAGAAACGGACGGAACTCGAAAGTTCGGATCTGTTTGCCGTGGTGGCCAAACAGACCGGTATTCCGCTGGGAAAAGTGCAGTCGAAGGAACGGGATCGGTTGATCAATGCCGAAGCGACGCTCAAAAAACGGGTGGTCGGACAGGATCATGCCGTGAAGATCGTACTCGATGCCGTGTTCGAATCGCGTTCAGGCCTGAACAAGAAAGGACAGCCGATGGGCTCTTTCTTCTTCCTGGGACCGACCGGAACCGGGAAAACCGAACTCTCGAAGGCCTTGGCCGCCTTCCTGTTCGAAGACGAATCGTCGTTGATCCGGTTCGATATGTCGGAGTTCAAGGAAGAACATTCGGTGGCCTTGTTGTACGGAGCGCCTCCGGGCTATGTCGGTTATGAAGAAGGGGGCTTGCTGGTCAATAAGATCCGGCAGAAACCCTATTCGGTGGTGTTGTTCGACGAAATCGAAAAGGCTCATAAATCGGTCTTCGACCTCTTCTTGCAGATTCTGGACGAAGGAAAACTGCATGACCGTCTGGGACGTGTGGGCGACTTCTCGAATGCCTTGATTCTGTTCACCTCCAACATCGGGAGCCAGTTCATTGTCGACTCGTTCAACCAGGGCATGATCCCTCGCAACAACGACCTGATGGATATCATGCAGAACTATTTCCGTCCCGAATTCCTGGGACGTCTGACGGAGATTGTTCCCTTCTCACCGATTACCGAAGAGACGGTGACCCGCATCTTCGATATTCATCTGAAAGGCTTGCTCAAGCTGCTGGAAGAACAGGATATCCGCCTGAGCATCCCGCAGGAAGTGAAACGCGAGATTGCCATGATGGGCTTCAATCCGCAATATGGCGCCCGTCCGGTGATCGGAATCATCCGCAAGGAACTGCGTCACCCGTTGTCCAAACTGATTATTTCCGGACAGATCAAGTCGGGCGATACGGTGGAAGTCCGCATGAAGGACGGAGTCCCGGAATTTGTTACTCTCTGAATTGATTATGACGATTGAAAACGATAAATAACCTTAAAAATCCCAAAAAATTATGGCACTGAAAGAGAATTTCATCTCGATGGCACCGGATGAGGAGTCCAACGCGAAAGTCAACCCGATTGATAATAATAAGACCTTGATCATTGATCAGTATACCTCTGACGTTGAACCGGGAAATCCGGAATTTGTGGAAGACAT